>JBGAGX010000001.1:0-235583 GCA_044226515.1 Flavobacteriales bacterium
TGCGCGTCGCTGCCCACGGCCAGGATGATGCGGCCGCCATCGGCGCAGGCGAAGAGCTCGCCGTAGGGCGCGATGTTGGGATGCAGGGTGCCGATGGGCTTCGCCACGTGCCCGGCCATGAGCCAGTTGCTGCCCTGGTTGATGAGCCCGGTGAGCGCGGCCTCCTCCAGCGAGACCTCCACATAGGCGCCGCGCCCGGACGATGCGCGTTGCAACAGGGCCAGCAGCAGGCCTTCCTTCAGTTGGTGGGCGGCCAGCACATCGATCAACGCGATGGGCAGCTTGGCCAGGTGCTCGCCGTCGGTGCCGGTCATGCTGATGTAGCCGGTCTCGGCCTGCAACACCACGTCGAAGGCCGGTCGGTGCAGTTGGTCGGCGAAGCCCTTGATGTGACCGTGAACCAGGCGCGGGTTCAGGGTGCGCAGGCGGTCGCGTTGCAGGCCGAGCTTCTCCGCATCGGCGGCGAGGTGGTTGGTGATGAGCACATCGGCGCGGGCGATGAGCGCATCGAAGGCCGCGTGTCCGGCGAGGGAGGAGAGGTCCACCAGGCGGTGCTCCTTGCCCCAGTTCACGCTGCTGAAGTAGGCGCTGACGGGGGAGGCGGGATCCTCGGACGGCAGCTTCCACTTGCGGGTGACATCGCCGCCGGCGCGCTGGTTCTCCAGCTTGATCACCGTGGCGCCCAGCTCGGCGAAGAACATGCCCACGGCCGGACCCGCCAGCACGCCGGCGGTCTCGATCACGAGGAGGTCCTTGAGCATGCGTTGCGCGCCGAAGCGAAGAGCGAAGGCGATGTGGCGAAGGTAGACGCGGACCAGACCATGCCGTGAAGTGGATCGAAGCCGAGGTCGCTGCGCGCCCTCCGGGCTTTTTCGTCCGCTTCCTCGCGAGCCCGCGTGACTGGATTGACCGCGAGGCGCGGTCGGACCAGGTTTGGCCGTGAAGTGGATCGAAGCCGAGGTCGCTGCGCGCCCTCCGGGCTTTTTCGTGCCCTCGCTCGCCCGAGCAAGCTCGGCTCGCTCAGGTACGAAAAAGCCCCGCCGCTTCGCGGCGAGGCTTCATCATCAAGTGCCCAGGACTGGACTCGAACCAGCACAGCCTTTCGGCCACTACCCCCTCAAAGTAGCGTGTCTACCAATTTCACCACCTGGGCAGGTGTGCGCCTTTCGGCGGACGGGGCCGCGAAGATAACAACGCGGAACGAACGTGCGATATCCGGTTCACGCTTCCCGAACATGGACCACCCGGAGGTGGTCGCCGTGCAGCACCATGGGGTGTTCAGCACTGGTGCCTTCGGCGAAGGCGGCCTCCAATTCCCGGTACTCCTCGTCCCACAGTTCCAACAGCTGCTCGTCGCTGAGCCGTTCGGTCACCGCGTAGGGGATCAAGGGGATGGTGGGCTTCGGATCCTTCGGCATGGACGGGTATGCGAACGTATCCTTCACACCCGTGCGCCCGACACCGGGCGGTGGAGAATTGCGCACAAGGACCGGTTCGATCGAAGGCGCGTCGCCTTGCCCATCAGAGCTGGCGATGGGTGAAATGGAAGAAGCCCCGGCTTGCGCCGAGGCTCCTGTGACTCCGCTGGGGCTCGAACCCAGGACCCCAACATTAAAAGTGTTGTGCTCTACCGACTGAGCTACAGAGTCAGCCTTGCTTTTGGGGAAAAGCGGGTGCAAATGTAACGATCGTTCGCAACGCTCCAAGTGGAGGTTTTCAACCGGCCTTTTTCTCGATGATGGGGTGCCGCTCGAAGGGCTTGGTGCGGTCGAAGAGGTAGCGGTAGGTGGCGAGGGTGCGGTAGTTGGTGGCGCCCAGGTTCTCGCACACCCGAAGCATCCGGGGGTTGAAATCGCCGATCCAGGTGAGGATGGTGTCCTGGTAGAGCTTCTTCTTCACAACGTGCTCCTCGGCGTACACGATCAGCGCGCCCTCCACGCCCTTGCCCTGGTGCTCCTTGGCCACGCCGAACACGATGCCGGTCATGGTCCTCACCGTGCCGCGCCACGTGTGCCACAGGAACTTGAGCTTGCCCAGCCAGTTGAGGTCGCCGTTCACGTACCGGAAGATCTCGTTCAGCTCGGGCAGGCTGATGTACATGGCGATCGGCACGTCGTTGTGCCGGATGAAGATCACCAGGCGCGGGTCCATCACGGGCTTCATGGCCTTCACCAGCTTCAGGGCCGTGGCCGCGTCCATGGGCTTGAAGTTGTCGTGGTCGACCCAGGCGCTGTTGAGCACGGTGCGGAAGTCCTCGGCGATGCGCTCCACGCTCATGCCCCGCGCATCGTGCATGCGGATCGCGGGGTCGTCCACCAGCTGCTTGTACTTGCGGTGGAAGATGGGCTGCACGGGCTCCAGGGCGGAGCGCTTGAAGAAGAGCTGCCTGAAGTAGACCTGGAAGCCGTAGCGCTCCAGCAGGTCCTTGTAATACGGCGGGTTGTAGGTGGTGCCGTAGATGGGCGGGTCGGTGAAGTTCTCGATGAGCAGGCCCCAGAACATGTTGCGGTCGCCCAGGTTGATGGGGCCGTCCATGGCCTCCATGCCCTCGGCCTTCAGCCGGTCGCGCGCGGTGTCGAGCAGCAGGTCGGCCACGCGCTGGTCGTTGATGCTCTCGAAGAAGCCCATGCCGCCGGTGGGCTGCTTCTCGGTGTGCGCGGTCTTGGGGTTGATGAAGGCGGCCACGCGGCCCACGGGCCGCTCCCCGTCGTAGGCCACCCAACGCCACGCCTTGCCCCCCTGGCCCGACCCTGTGCTCAGCAACTTGTTCTTCGCAGGGTCGAACACCTTCTCCACGTCCTGCCGCAGGTGCGGGATCCAGTTGGGGTCGTTGGCGTAGATGCTCCACGGCAGCCGCATCCAATCCCGCAGGGACCGGGCGTCCTTCACTTCCTCGATGCGCAGGGCCATGGCGCGAAGATCGCACCGCAGGGCGCACGCCGTTCCTTTGCGCCATGCCGGTGTTCCTGATCGGGTTCATGTGCAGCGGGAAGACCCGCGTGGGGCGCGAGCTGGCCGCGGAGCTGGGCCGGCCCCATGCCGATACCGACCGTCTGGTGGAGGCACGCGTGGGTCCGCTGGTGCCTTACTTCAGCCAGCATGGCGAGGCCGCTTTCCGGGATCGGGAGCGCGAGGTGCTGCTCGAACTGCTGGACAGCGGTGATACCGTCGTTTCGGTGGGCGGCGGAACGCCCCAGGCCTTCGACAACATGGCGCGGATGCGCGCCGCCGGCACCGTGGTGTTCCTGGATGTGCCGATGGGCGCGCTGATGCCGCGGATCGAACGCGCTGGCCTGGACCGGCCGCTGCTGCTGGGGCTGAAAGGGGAGGAGCTCCGCGGCCGGGTGGAACAGCTATTGGCCGAGCGCATGCCGGTGTACGCCCAGGCCGATGTGGTGGTCCAAGCTGATGCCGAGCCCCTGGAAGTGGCGCGGCGCATCGTGGCCGCCTTGGGCCTTCAGGCCAGGTAGACGGCGTCCTTGCGGCCCAGCTCCACGCTGATGTGCTCCTGCAAGGTGGTGCTGAGGGTGAGCCCCACGATGTCGGCGCGGATCGGGTAGGTGCGGTGCCGGCGGTCCACCAGCACCACGGTGGTGAGCTTGCGCAGCGGCACGCGAACAAGGTGGGCCGCCGCGTGCATCAGCGTGCGGCCGCTCATGAGCACATCGTCCACCAGCACCACCACGCGGTCCTTCAGGTCGGCGGGGTCGATGCCCAGCCTCACCGGTGCGCCCAGCGGGTCGTCCTTGTCGAGCTTCAGCTCCACGAGCTCCACCTTCAGGTCGCTGATCTCCTGCAGGCGCTCGCCCAGGCGTTGGGCCAGCTTCAGGCCGCGCGGCGCGATGCCCACCATCACGATGCCCCGCTCGCCGAAGTTCTCCTCGTGCAGCTGGTGCGCGATGCGTTCGAGCTTCCGCTGCACCTTGTCGTGGTCGAGCACCTGGGTCCGCTCCGTTGCCATGCGGCCAAGATACGGTCCGCTTGAACCATCGGGGCGCCGCCGCTGTTCCTGCGATATTCGCACCCATGCTCGCCCTGCTCAGCCCTGCCAAGGACCTCGACATGACCCCGGTGAAGCCGCCGGTGGCGCCCACGCAGCCCGCGTTCCTCGACCGCAGCGAACAGCTGATGACGAAGCTGCGCACGCTCTCCGCCAGGCAGCTGGCCACGCTCATGCACATCAACCCGAAGCTGGCCGCGCTGAACCACGCGCGCAACCAGGCCTGGGCGCGGCCCTTCACCGCGGCGAACGCCAAGCCGGCCGTGCTCGCCTTCAATGGCGAGGTGTACCGTGGGCTCGAGGCGGGCACCTGGGATGCGGGCGACCTCCGCTTCGCGCAGCACCACGTGCGCATCCTCAGCGGGCTCCACGGCGCGCTGCGCCCGCTCGACCTCATGCAGGCCTACCGGCTGGAGATGGGTACGTCCTTCGGCGTGGGGCGCGGCGTGAAGGACCTCTATGCCTATTGGGGCGACACCATCCGCGATGCGGTGCAGGCCGCGTTGAAGGAGAGCGGCAGTGACGTGCTGCTGAACCTGGCGAGCAGCGAGTACTTCAAGGCCGTGCGGGCCGGCGGTCTCAAGGCGAGGGTGGTGACGCCCGTGTTCAAGGACCGTGTGGGCGCGGGCTACAGGATGTTGATGGTGTACGCCAAGCACCAACGCGGGGCCCTTTGCCGCTGGATGGTGAAGCACCGGGTGATGGAGCCGGAGCCCTTGAAGGCCTATGACGGCGACGGGTACCGCTTCGCGCCGGAGCTGAGCACGGCGGACGAGTGGACCTTCGTGCGCGACGCACGTTGACGCTGGACCACCGCACTGCGCACGCCGTACTTTCACCGGGTGATGCAGTTGCTGGGTTGGACGTTCGTGGTGCTGGCGGCATTGTACGGCGGCCTCTGCCTCTTCTACTGGTGGTTCCAGGAGCGTTTCATCTTCGTGCGGTTCAGCGTCCGTCGGTCGTACACCTTCACCTTCGACCTGCCGTTCGTGGAGCGCTGGACGAGGGCGCCCGACGGGGCCGAGCTGCACGCGTTGTACTTCAAGGCCCATGCTCCCCGCGGCGTGGTGCTCTACTTCCACGGCAACACCGGCAGCCTGCGGCGCTGGGGCCCGGTGGCGGGCCGCTTCCTCCGGTTCGAGCACGATGTGCTGATGCCGGACTATCGCGGTTACGGCAAGAGCCGGGGGAGGCTCAGCGAGGCCGCGCTGCATGCCGATGCGGAGCGCTGGTACCAGGAGCTGCTGAAGGAATGGCCGGAGGACCGCATCGTGGTGTACGGCCGCTCACTGGGCACGGGCTTCGCCACGCCGCTGGCCGCCGCGCACAAGCCACGCGCCCTGCTGCTGGAATCGCCCTTCGCCAACTTCCGCGAGGTGGCGCGCCACTACCTGTGGGTGCTGCCGTACCGGTGGATCCTGCGCTACCCGCTGCGGAACGACCGCGCCATGTTGCGCATGCGCTGCCCGGTGTACATGTTCCATGGCAGCCGTGATCCCGTGGTGCCCCTGGCCACCGCCCTGAGGCTGTACGCTCTGGTGCCTGCGGGGGTGCACCGCGAGATGATCACCTTCGCCCGGGGCTTCCACAGCGACCTGGGCCGTTTCGGCCGCTACCGCCGCGTGCTGCGCAGGGTGCTGCTGGAGGAAGGGCCGCCCTTGCGTTAACATTCCCGAAGGCACGGACGCGGGGCGGTGCACCTGTCTATCTTCGCCGGCCATATGCGAACCATGAACGGACGATTCCTCTTCGCGCTGCTCGCCCTTGTGGTGTTGAGCGCCTGCAATCAGGTCACGGGCCAGAAGGACCGGGGCAAGGTGGTGCTCAAGACCAGCACCGATTCGGTGGCCTATGCCATCGGCAACGACGTGGGCCACCGCCTGCGTGAACAACTGCGCGAGGTGGAGTTCCTCGATACCCTGAACATGGATGCCATGGCCAACGGATTCCGGGCGGGCCTGGACAGCCTCTTCGCCGACAGCGCCGTGAACAAGGCCCTGGTGAACTTCCAGCTGGCCATGCAGCAGCGCTACAATCAGCGCCAGCAGGCCGAGGCCGAGGACAACCTGCGGAAAGGGGAGGCCTGGCTCCTGGAGAACGGCAAGAAGCCCGGTGTGCAGACCACGGCCTCGGGGCTCCAGTACGAAGTGCTGCAGAACGGCACCGGCGCGAAGCCCACCATGGCCGACAGGGTCACGGTGAACTATAAGGGCACGTTGATCGATGGCTCCGAGTTCGACAGTTCGTACCGCTACGGCCGTCCCGCCACCTTCGGTCTGGACCAGGTGATGCAGGGCTGGCAGGAAGGTCTGCAGCTGATGGCGACCGGTTCGCGCTGGAAGCTGTACGTGCCCGCCGGGCTCGCCTACGGCCCCACCCGCGGCCCCGGTGGTGAGCTTCCGCCCAACAGTGTGCTCGTCTTCGAGGTTGAGCTGCTCGATGTGCAGCCCGCGGGCAAGTGATGGCAATGAACGAACAGGAAGGCCTCCCGCGGGAGGCCTTCCGCATTTCTCAGGGGTGCGTGGGCAACGGCATCCAGTGCGTCACATCCTCGAAGAAGTGGTTGCTGGAGCCCTCGCCGAGCCAGAAGTGGGTGCCGGTGGCCTTGCCGGTCTTGCTGGGGTTCTTCACGAACCAGTCCTGCGCGAACCGGAGCACCACCACGTTGCGCTCCTCGCTGGCGCCGGTCTTGCCAGGCAGGTACACCGTGTTCCGCGGCAGGTAGCACAGCACGCGCTGGCCATCGGTGGGCAGGCGTTCGGCCACGGGGATCCAGGCGGCGCTCATGGGAAGGCGCGGCAAGATAGGCGTGCGGATCAGCGGGCCACGTCCAGCTCGGCGGTGTGCGTGGACCGCATCCGCTCCACGATCGGGTTCATCACGCGGAACCACAACGGGGGCACCAGGCTCAACAGCATCATGCCCGGGTAGCCGGTGGGAAGCTGCGGCCCCTCGGCCTGGCTGCGCAGCACCTGGTACTTGCGGCTGGCCACGTAATGGTGGTCGCTGTGGCGGGTGAGCTCGAAGAGCATGAGGCGCCCGGGCAGCAGGTCGCTGTTCCAGCTGTGCACATGCCGCACGCGGCCGTAGCGCCCTGCGCCGGTGCGGACGCGCCGCAACCCGTAATGCTCGATGTAGTTCACCGTCTCCAGCAGCAGGATGCCCAGGAGCGCCGCCGCCAGGAAGCAGACCAGCGCCATGCCACCCCACACCGCGCCGATGGTCACCACCAGTGCGAGCTCGATGGCCAGGGAGCGGATCATCTCGTTCCGCGGCCCGAACGGCGCGTGGCCCTCCTTGCGCAGGCGATCGGCCTCGATGCGCCACGCCGAACGCAGGCCGTGCGCGATGCTCCGGGCCCAGAAGCGGTAGAGCGGTTCGTTGAAGCGGGCCGATGCGGGATCGTCGGGCGTGGCCACACGTGCGTGATGCCCGCGGTTGTGCTCGATGATGAAGTGCATGTACAGCGCGCTCAGGAGCAGGGTGCGCGCCAGGTCGCGCTCCCACCGGTTCCGCCGGTGCCCCAGCTCGTGCGCCACGTTGATGCCGTAGATCCCGCACATCATGCCCATGGTCACCACGCGCCCGATGAGGTCGGTGGGGGAGAGCCCGGTCTCGCCGACCCTTCCAAGGAACAGCACGACCATGCCCCACTGCACGGGCACGAACAGGTAGAGCAGCGCATCGTAGAGCGGATCGTTCAGCGCGGCCTGCTCCTCCTCGTCGGTGAGGTTGACGTGGCGCGCGGTGATCAGCAGCTCCAACACCGGCACCAGCACGAAGCCGTAGAGCGGAAAGGCCCAGCAGGCGGCGCCATGCCCGGTGAGGCCCCATGCCGCCAGCAGGGGGCCCGAGAAGGCCGCGGTGTAGCGCAGGGCACGGAGGCGGGTCCGGACGGGTCGCGCGGGACGCATGCTTCGCGAAGGTAGCTTCCGCGGTGGGCGACCATGTTACCTTCGCCGCCCCCGAACCCCTTCCGGGATGAGCACCACGCCCCTCACACCCCTTCTCGCCATGACCGCGATCACGGCCTCGGCCCAGATGCGCCCCATCCCGTTCACCGAGTTCGATCTGCCGAACGGGCTGCACGTGATCCTGCACGAGGACCACAGCACCCCGATCGTGGCGGTGAGCGTGATGTACCACGTGGGCAGCAAGGACGAGGCGGCCGACCGGCGCGGCTTCGCGCACTTCTTCGAGCACCTCCTCTTCGAGGGGTCGGACAACATCGGCCGCGGCGAGTTCGCCCGCTACGTGGAGAAGGCCGGCGGCGTGCTCAACGCCAACACCAACGGCGACCGCACCTACTACTACGAGGTGCTGCCCAGCAACCAGCTGGAGCTCGGCCTGTGGCTCGAGAGCGAGCGGATGATGCACGCCCGGGTGGACCAGAAGGGCGTGGACACGCAGCGCGAGGTGGTGAAGGAGGAGCGCCGGCAGCGCTACGAGAACCAGCCGTACGGAGGTCTGCTCATCGAGGTGCTGAAGCGCGCCTACACCAAGCACCCCTACCAGTGGCCCACCATCGGGTTCATGGAGGACCTCAACGCGGCCAGTGAGGCCGACTACAAGAAGTTCTACAAGACCTTCTACGTGCCCAACAACGCCACGCTGGTGCTCGCGGGCGACCTGGACCCGGCGACGGCCCCGGACCTGGTGCGGAAGTACTTCGCCGACATCCCGAAGGGCGGTGCGATCCCCCGCAACAAGGTGGTGGAGCCGCCGATGAAGGGTGAGGTGCGCGACGTGGTGCACGACCGCATCCAGCTTCCCGCCGTGGTCATGGCCTACCGCATACCGGCCTACGGCACCAAGGATTTCTACGCGGTCGACATGCTCAACCGCCTCCTGAGCAACGGCAACAGCTCGCGCCTCAACAAGGCCGTGAAGGACGAGCAGCAGAAGGCGCTCTACGTCGGCTCGTTCAGCCTGCCCTTCGAGGACCCGGGCCTAGCCATCGCCTTCGGCATCGCCAACATGGGTGTGACGCCCGACAGCCTGGAAGCGGCCATGAACGCCGAGATCGAGCGGGTGCGCACCGTGCCCGTGCCCGAACAGGAGCTGGCGAAGCTGAAGGCCCAGGTGGAGACCGAGTTCGTCAGTGGGAACGGACGTGTTTCGGGCATCGCGGAAACGCTCGCCTCCGCGCACGTCTTCCTGGGCGGAACGGCCAAGGCCAACACCGAGATCGAACAGTACCTGGCGGTCACCCCGGCCGATCTGCAGCGGGCGGCGCGCACCTACTTCGTGCCCACCAACCGCGTGGTGCTGTACTACCTGCCGATGGAACGCCCGACGAACTGACCGGAAGCCATGGCCCGCAACCTCACCACCGCCCTGCACCTGGCCGCCGCCCTGCTGGCCCCGGCCCTCATCACCGCCCAAGTGGACCGCAGCAAAGCCCCATCCCCCGGACCGGCGCCCGCCGTGCACGTCGGCGCGCACAAGACCTTCATGCTGGCCAACGGCATGCGCGTGATCGTGGTGGAGAACCACAAGCTCCCCATGGTGAGCGTGCAGGTCCGCTTCGACATCGAGCCGGTGCTCCAGGGCGACCTTGCCGGTTACCAGGACCTGGTGGGCGAGCTCCTCGCCTCCGGTACGAGCCGGCACACCAAGGAGGAGATCGACGAGCTCGTGGACGGCCTGGGCGCCACCCTGAGCACCGCGAACGACGGCCTGTACGCATCGGTGCTCAGCAGGAACTTCAACGCCCTCATGGGCCTGGTGTACGAGGTGGTGACCAGCGCCACCTTCCCGCCCGCCGAGTTCGAGAAGGCGCGTACGCGTGCGCTCAGTGCGGTGCGTACCCGCGCCGACGACCCGGACCAGATCGCGGAGGCCGTTTCCCGCGCCATCACCTATGGCAAGTCGCACCCCTACGGCGAGGTCGCCACGGAGGCCACGCTGGGCAAGGTGCGGCGCGATCACCTGTACGCCTACTACCAGCGCTTCTTCCAGCCTTCCACCGGCTACCTCGTCTTCGTCGGGGACATCACCGAGGCCGAGGCGAAGGCCGTGGCCGAGCGCCTGTTCGGAGGTTGGAACGGAGCCCAGGTGCCGGTGCAGAAGACGCCCGACGGCGTGGAGCTCGTCGGTGCCCTCGGCCCGGTGCGGCGCCCGGCCACCATCCCCCAGCCGAGCAAGCCGCGCGCCGTGTGCTTCGTGGACCGCCCCGGCAGCGCGCAGAGCGTGATCAAGGTGTGCTATCCCGTCGACCTGCGGCCCAACGATCCCGCGACGATCAGTGGCCAGGTAATGAACACCATCCTCGGCGGTGGCGTGTTCAACGCCCGCCTGATGCAGAACCTGCGGGAGGACAAGGCCTATACCTACGGTGCGTACAGCAGCCTCGAGCCCGATCGCCGGGTCGGCAACTGGAACGGGGGGTGCAGCGTGCGCAACGAGGTCACCGACAGCGCCATCACGCAGATCCTGTTGGAGATGGAGCGGATGCGCGAGGAACCGGTGCGCCCCGAGGAGCTCGACCTGGCGAAGAGCTACATGGCCGGCAGCTTCGCGCGGAACCTGGAGGACCCCCGCACCATCGCCCGGTTCGCCCTTAACACCTACCTGAACCAGCTCGCGCCCGATCATTACGACACCTACCTCCAGCGCCTCGACACCGTGAGCACGGATGCGGTGCTCGACGCCGCGCGCCGCTTCCTGCAGCCCGACAACGCCATGGTGCTCGTGGTGGGCGACAAGGCCCAGGTGGCGAACGCCCTCACAGGCCTAAGCCTGCAGAACACCGTGCTCTACCTCGACATCAACGGCGATCCGTACCGCGAAACGGCCGAGAGGGCCCCGGAGGGTATGACCGCGGACCAGGTGATCGAAGCCTACCTGAAGGCCATCGGCGGCCGGCCCGCGATCGAAGGCCTGAAGGACGTGCGCAAGGAGTACAAGGCCACCATGCAGGGAATGGAGGTGGACCTGGTGGAGCAGGTGCTCGTTCCGGACAACTATGCCATGCGCATGACCATGGGGCCGATGACCATGCAGAAACTGGTGTACAGCGCCGGAAAGGGCTACACCGAGGGCATGGACGGCCGGGTGGAACTGATCGACCAGATGCTGCAGGAGGCTCAGGAGAACGCCTGGCCCGTGCCGGAGGCGGCCTACAAGCAGATGGGCCATGAGCTGCGCCTCATGGGCGTGGTGGAGGTGGAGGGCCGGAAGGCCTACCGCGTGCGCATCACCACGCTCAGCGACAAGAGCTACACCGACTACTTCGATGTGGAGACCGGGCTCAAGGTGAAGCGCACCGAAGTGCAGGTGACCCCGCAGGGCAACATCGAGGTGAACACCACCTACGCCGACTACAAGGCCGCCGGCGGTGTGAAGTTCCCGTGGACGGTGAACCAGAGCGCGGGTGTGCTGCTGGAGTTCAAGGCCGTGTCCATTGATGTGAACAAGGGCCTCGATCGGAGCGCGTTCAGCACGAACTGACACCGCGTCGGGCGGCTTGGGCGGGCATCGGCCCGTTGCCCCACTGGCCTACGCCCGGCGGATCGCGAGGAAATTGATGGGGTGGTACAGCTCGTCCACCAGCGGTTCGTACCGCTTCAGCTCGTGGTCGCCGTCCTTGCAGATGCGGTGCAGCGTGTAGTTGGGGTGGAGCAGGTTCCAGAAGTCGACGAAGGGTGAGCGCGCGTACAGGTTCATGGCGCTGAACTCGAACTGCACCCGGGCGATGCGCTTCTCGGCGAGCATGCGGCGCGCGCCCTTCAGCACGAACAGGTCGTGGCCTTCTGTGTCCACCTTCAGCAGGTCGATGCGCTCCACGCCGTGGGCGGCGCAGTGCTCGTCCACGGTGGAGAGCTCGATGCGCACCGTTTCCCGGGGCAGGTCCCGTCGCACCGAGCCGGGCATCTCGTCGTCCATGTGGAAGCTGCTGAGCGTGTTCTGCGCGTACCGGGTGAACTCGAAGTGGCCGCTCTTGTCGCTCAGGCCCTTCGTCACCACGGTGAAGCGGTCCAGGCCGGCATAGCGCTGGCGCAGCTGGTCGGCCACCACCGGGTCGGGTTCGAACGCATGGATCACGGTTGGCCTGCCAGCGGCGGCCTCGAGGATGAGGGCGACGTAATCGCCCTTGTTCGCGCCCACGTCGAAGATCACCGGGTCATCCCCCTTCACGGCATCGATCGCGCGCTTCAGGGCGGCCTTCTCGATCACGTGCGAGGCCTCCGGGGTCATGGGCAGCCCGTAGCCCATGCCCATGGCGCCGATGCGCACCAGGTTCTCGAAGAAGGGCTGGTAACGGACCTTGAGGCCGAAGGTGTCGATGAGGAGCTTGCCGAGTCCCATGCGCAAGGGGTGGGCGCCAAATGTAGCCGCGGCGGTGCTCGGGCCTATCCCTTCACCGGTACGACCGGTCCGGCCTGGTGCAGCATGGACCGCGGCACTGCGGCCTTGATGGCCGCGGCCAACGTCCCCACCAACCGGCGCCGCACGAACGGGCGCCGCAAGGCGAGGCTCACCTGGCGCACCGGCTCGGGCGCCTCGAACCGCCGCGCGTGCGGGTCGCCCGATCCTACGCTGAGGGCGGGCACCAACGTGATGCCGTCACCATGCACCACGAGCTGCTTCAACGTTTCGATGCTGCCGCTCTCGTACAGCACATTGCCCAGCCCTGCGGCCTGCGGCCGGTCGCACAGGTTCAGCATCTGCTCCCGGAAGCAGTGACCCTCGCCGAGCACCCAGAGCGGCTGGCGGCGGAGGTCCTTGCGCGCGATCCGCTTGCGGCCGGCAAGGGCATGGCCTTCCGGCAGGTAGGCCAGGAAGGGCTCCTGGAAGAGCGGCACCTCCTCGATGTCGTCCAGGGCCATGGGTGTGACCAGCAGCCCCAGGTCAAGCCGGCCTTGGCGCAGGGCCTCCACGATCTCCTGCGTGCGGAGCTCCTGGATGCTGAGCGTCACCTCGGGATGGTCCTGAGCGAAGCGGGTGAGGAAGAGGGGGAGGAGGTAGGGAGCGAGGGTGGGGATCACCCCCAGGCGCACGGTGCCGGCCAGGCCGCCGCGGAGCTCGTGGGTAAGCTGGCGCACCTGTCCGGCCTCGCGGAGCACCACGCGGGCCTGGGCAATGATGGGCGCCCCCTCTGCCGTGGCCCGGAGCGGCTGCTGCCGGCGGTCGAAGAGCACCACGCCCAGCTCCTCCTCCAATTGCTTCACCTGCATGCTGAGCGTGGGCTGGGTGACATGGCAGGCCCGCGCGGCCTTCACGAACTGGCCGTGGTCGGCCAGCGCCACCACGTATTGGAGCTGTTGAAGCGTCATATCGAAAGGAACGATGGGCGCGCCAAAACTATCGGAGATGTCAATGGGGCGCCGCACCCGGGCCGATGCGTCCGCTCAGGCCAGGCGTTTCGCGATCCACGCGGCGCCGAAGGCCTCCGCCAGGCTCCAGGGCACGGCCACCGGCAGGATCCCATAGGGCAGCACGCCCAGGTTGCCGATCACCACCCACATCAGCACGAAGCCCATGGTCCAGGCCAGGGCTGCGGTGCGCAGCAGGTCGTGCGTGCGGGCGATCACCAGCACGGCCACCGAGAAGAGCAGGGCCCACAGGCCCCACACGGCTCCGTTCGCCGGTCCGGCCGGGAAGGTGAGCCCCAGGTCCTGGTAGTGTCGGACCCATTCGTCCTGCAGCACGAACTGGTTTCGGGTGAATTCGTTCACGCTGATCCATGCGGTGGAGGCGAGGACGGCGATCGCGGGGCGGAATGAACGATGCATGGTTGCCAAGATAACCGGCCATCGCCGGGCGGAGCGATCTTCGCGCCCCGAACGCCGACGCTCCCATGCCGAGGCGGGAGCCATGTCGAAGGAGATCACAGCGGAGGTCATCAGCATCGGCGATGAACTGCTCATCGGGCAGACGGTGAACACCAACGCCGGCTGGATGGGCGAGAAGCTCGGCCTGATCGGCATCCGACCCAGGGAGGTGCGCACCATCGGCGACGACAAGGGGGCCATCCTGCAGGCACTGGGCGCCGCCACGTGCGACGTGGTGCTCATCACCGGCGGCCTGGGGCCCACGAAGGACGACATCACCAAGCATACCCTCTGCACGTTCTTCGGTATGCGGCTCGTGCGCCATCCGGCGATCGAGGAGCGCGTGGTGGCGTTCTTCCACAGCATCGGTCGCGACCCGCTGGAGATCAACCGTGCCCAGGCCGACCTGCCGGAGGGTTGTACGGTGATCCCCAACGACCGGGGAACCGCCAGTGGCATGTGGTTCGAACGGGACGGTCGCGTTTATGTGAGCATGCCCGGCGTGCCTTACGAAATGAAGGCCATGATGGAGCGGGAGGTCCTGCCCCGGCTTCAACGGCATTTCGGTCCGCCGGCCATCGTGCACCGCACCATCCTGACCACCGGCCTGGGCGAGAGCCACCTGGCCACCCGGATCGAGGCCTGGGAGGACAGCCTGGCCGGGGAGGGCATCAAACTGGCGTATCTGCCCAGCCCGGGCATCGTGAAACTGCGCTTGAGCGCCTACGCCGGGGTCGACGCCGCCGAGGTGAAGGCCCGCGTGGACCGCAAGGCGGCCGAGCTGCTGGCCCTGATCCCCGAGCTGGTCTTCGGCGAGGGGGACGACCGCTTGGAGCGCGTGGTGGGCCGGCTGCTGAAGGAGCGCGGTCAGACCCTGAGCCTCGCGGAGAGCTGCACGGGCGGATACGTGAGCCATCTGATCACCTCGGTCCCAGGCAGTTCCGCTTATTACACCGGAGGGTTGGTGAGCTATGCGAACGCGGTGAAGATGGAGGAGCTGGGCATCCCGGCAGGCATGCTCGAGCTCAACGGCGCGGTGAGCCGGCCGGTGGTGGAGCAGATGGCCACCGGGGTCAGGGAGGCCCTGCGCACCGACTGGAGCGTTGCCCTGAGCGGGGTGGCCGGCCCGGATGGCGGCACCGAGGAGAAGCCCGTGGGCACGGTGTGGATGGCCGTGGCCGGTCCGGAGGGGGTGCGCTCGGTGAAGGGCTATTTCCCCGGCACGCGCGACCTGGTGATCCAACGGAGCGCCCTGGCGGCGTTGAACCTGCTGCGCAAGCGGCTCATGGGGGAGGACCAGGGCTGAGCGGGCCCTGCGCCAGGGCCTGAGGGTCAGCTTTTTCCGCCGCAGTTTCGCCGGGTGATGGAAATGCATACATTTGCGCCCCCGTATGTAATCGCATCGCCATGAGCAAGGTCTGTCAGATCACCGGCAAGAAGGTCATCACCGGCCACAGCGTGAGCCACTCGAACATCAAGACCAAGCGCACGTTCGCGCCGAACCTGCAGGACCGTCGCTACTTCCTCCCGGAGGAGAAGAAGTGGGTGACGCTGCGGGTGAGCGCCGCCGGTATGCGCACCATCAACAAGATCGGCATCGCCGAGGCCCTGAAGCGCGCGAAGGCGAAGGGTTACCTCACCGCCTGATCCAACCCCGAACACCCCCTGACCAATGGCCAAGAAAGGGAACCGCGTACAGGTGATCCTGGAGTGCACCGAGCACAAGACCTCGGGCCAGCCCGGCACGAGCCGCTACATCACCACCAAGAACCGGAAGAACACCACCGAGCGCATGGAGCTGAAGAAGTACAACCCCATCCTGCGCCGGATGACCGTTCACAAGGAGATCAAGTAAGCCGCACTTACGCGGACACGCAATCATTCAACCAGCGCTGCGGCGCGTGAGACATGGCAAAGAAGGTAGTTGCTACCCTGAAGAAAGCGGACGCCAAGGTGTTCACCAAGGTCATCCGCATGGTGAAGAACCCCAAGACCGGCGGGTTCCAGTTCCAGGAACAGGTGATGCCCAACGACGAGGTGGAGAAGTTCCTCGCCAAGAAGGGCTGATCGCCGCATCGACCGCATCCCAGGAGAAGGCCTTCGCCCCGGCGGAGGCCTTTTCTTGCATCAACACCCCACATGGCATTCTTCGGTCTTTTCGGCAAGGACAAGAGCTCGGCCCAGAAGGAGGCGGAGCAGCACGACCTCGACAAGGGGCTTGAGCGCTCCCGCTCGGGCTTCTTCGCCAAGCTGGCGCGCGTGGTGGCCGGCAAGAGCACGGTGGACGACGAGGTGCTCGATGCCCTGGAGGAGACGCTGGTGACCGGCGACGTGGGCGTGGAGACCACCCTGCGGATCATCGAGCGCATCCAGCAGCGGGTGGCGCGCGACAAGTACGTGGGCACCGACGAGCTGAACGGCATCCTGCGGGAGGAGGTCGCCGCCCTGATGCGCGACCACGACCATGTGAACACGCCCTTCCAGGTGAGCGGTACCAGGCCGCACGTGATCATGGTGGTGGGCGTGAACGGCGTGGGCAAGACCACCACCATCGGCAAGCTCGCCAACGCCTACAAGCAGGCCGGGTACAGCGTGATGCTGGGCGCGGCCGACACCTTCCGCGCCGCCGCGGTGGACCAGCTGCGCATCTGGAGCGAGCGGGTGGGCGTACCCCTGGTGAGCCAGGGCATGGGCGCCGATCCCGCCGCCGTGGCCTACGACAGCGTGGAGAGCGCGAAGGCCAAGGGCGCCGACGTGGTGATCATCGATACCGCGGGGCGCCTGCATACCAAGGTCAACCTCATGGCCGAGCTCACCAAGGTGCGCAACGTGATGCAGAAGGTGGTGCCCGACGCGCCGCACGAGGTGCTCCTGGTGCTCGATGCCAGCACGGGCCAGAACGCGATCGAACAGGCGAAGCACTTCACCAACGCCACGCAGGTGACGGCCCTTGCGCTCACCAAGATCGACGGCACGGCCAAGGGCGGCGTGGCCATCGGCATCAGCGATCAGTTCAAGGTGCCGATCAAGTACCTCGGGATCGGGGAGGGCATCAACGACCTTCAGCTCTTCGATCGCAAAGCCTTCGTGGACGCGCTGTTCAAGGCCTGAGCGCGATCACGATGCCCGGCGCTCCCGCTCGTCGCGGAGGTCGACGTGCTCAATGTGCATGTCGATGCCGAGCAGGTCGCGGAAGTACATGCTCGATTCGAGCATGAACTCGTCCTCCTCCTCCACCACCCACACCATCGAGAGCCTGGTGCCCATGACGCGGGCCTCCTTCAGGCGCGACAGCACCATGTAGATGGCCTTCAGCGAGGAGGAATTGAAGTAGGTGAGGTCGATGCGCGCCTCGAACTCGGTGGGCTGGGTGCAAAGCGCCGTTTCCAGGGCACGGAGCACGGGGGCGTAGAACTCGGCCGCGTTCTCGGGGATGGACATGCCCTTGATGCGCAGCTGCCGGCCTTGTGCGTCGATGACCACCTCCGGGGTGGAACGCGTGGCGGGGATGTGGAACGGTTGCATGGGTTTCAGCGGGGACGAAGCGTGGTCGTTACCTGGCTGGTGCACACGTAGTCACCGTTGTCGTCCGGTTGGATCCGTGCATTGATGGACCGGCCCACCTTGCGGGCGATCTGCAGCATGCCGAGCCCGGCGCCGCCCTTCTCCCCGAACGAGGGATCGAGCAGCTGCTGGCGGAAGGCGTCGGCCAGTTCCACCGAGGACATGGCCTGGATTGTCGTGACCCGGTCGATTAGACGCTCGGCATCGGCCTTGGAGGCCTTGTTGGTGATGGAGATCACGAGCTCGGTCCCCTCGATGCGCCACTGGAACGACACGCTGCCCGAGCTGCAGTAGCGTTGGGCGTTGTCGAGCAGTTCGACCGCCACGCCGAAGAGCTTCTTCAGGTCGCTGCGGGTGCCCAGGTTGGAGAGGGCGATGGCCATCAGGAGGTCGGTGAGCTGCACGCGCACCTCGCTCGTGAGAAGGCCCTCGTATCGGATCAGGTTGCTGTTGGTGTCCATGATCGGACGGCTTGAACGGTTCGTTGGGGTGCAGGGTTACACGGGCATCGCCACCCCGATGAGCAGCATGTCATCGGTCTGTTCCACCTGGCCCCGCCAGGCATCGATGGCCTCGGCCACGCGCCGGGCCGATTCGTCGGGCGACAGGTGACGCACCTCGTTGAGCAGGTCCGCAAGGCGCTGCAGGCTGAATTTGCGCCGGCCGTCGTGCCCCCCGAACTGATGGATGAGGCCGTCGCTGAGGATGTAGAGGCGGTCGTCGGCGGAGAGCCGGCGTTCATGCGTGGTGATGGTGGCCTTGCCCTTGAACGACCGGTCGCCGATGGATACGCGGTCGCCGCGCACCACCTCCACGCCGGTGCTCGTGCTCAGGAGGATGGGCAGCTGCGCGCCGGCGAACTGGATCCGACCGGTACCTACATCGATGCGGCACAGGCTCAGGTCCATGCCGTCGTTGAACGGCAGTTCCGGGTTCTGTCCTTTGAGCGTTTCGCGCACCTCGTCGTGCAGGGCGGCGAGGATCTGGCCGCATGAAGCGTTGCGGTGCTGCTGCAGCAGCCCGGTGAGCGTGTAATGTGCGATGAAGCTGAGCATCGCCGCGGGAACGCCGTGGCCCGTGCAGTCGATGGCACCGACATAAAGCGCATGGTCAACGCGCAGCAAGAAAGGCAGGTCGCCGCTCACCACATCAAGCGGACGGTAGAACAGGAAGCTGCCGGGCGCCACTTCGCGCAGTTGTTCCTCACGCGGTGTGATGGAGGCCTGGATCTGCCGGGCGTACTCGATGCTGCCCATGATCTTGCCGTGGGCCTCATTGAGGTGCCTGTTCATGTCCATGATCGCCTTTCCACGTTCGCTGATCGCCTGGTTCCGTCTGCGGGTGAGCACCACCGCCACGCCGAGCGCGACGCAGATGGTGAGCACCGTGGCGAGCAGGAACATCATGCTCCGCCTCGCGGCGCGCTGTTCGGCGTTCTCCGAGGCGATGAGCCTGGCCTCGGTGGCGAGCAGCATGTTGTTCCGCGCCATCAGCTGAAGGGAGTCCTGCTTCGTTCGTTGTCCGGCCCGCATCGCGGCCAGGTCGCGCTCGCGGCTCAGTGCGGCGATGGTGCGGTCGCGACGCTCGGCGTCCAGGGCCGCCTTGGCGGCGAAGAGCTCGTGCTGCGCCTTCTCCCGGGCGAGCGCCAGCTCCCGCATCCGTGCGCCCTCGAGCTCCTGTCGCATGCGCAGGAGCGCGATCTCCTCGTCACGGTCCGCGGCGAGAAGGGCGAGCCGGTCGAAACGGCTGCGTTCGCGTTCGCGTGCGGCGAGCGCCTCGATCGCCGCCAGTTCCAGCTCCTGCACGGCGATCGCGCGTTCCTGTCGCTCTTCCTCCGCCAGTCGGGTGCGGTCGGTCATGCGGCGTTCATGGGCCGCCGCCCGCGCGGTGGCCTGCAGGGCCTCGGTCTCGCTGCCGCGTGTGCGGGCGATCGCAGCGAGCAGTTCGAAGGCGTCGTGCGCCACCTCGGGCGTTCCGTTCCCTTCGGCAAGGTCCGCGGCGCGTGTGGCGTCGTCGGCGGCCTGAGCGAGCCGTCCATCGAGGTAGTGCAGACCTCCGCGCAACAGCAGGGCCCGCCCGAGCACGGATGAGGCCTGCTCGCGTTCCGCCCAGCGCACCAGGCCTTCCAATTGGCGAAGCCCTTCGGCACGCCGGCCCGTTTCGTTGAAGAGCACCGCCTGGTTCATCAGCACGTCCTGCCGTACGCGGGATACGCTGGCCACGGAGGACAACAGTTCCAGGGCTTGCTCATACCGTTGTCCGGCCTCGGCACGCGAACCCGTGCGCATCAGGGACAGGCCGGCATTGTTCAGGTGCGTGGCGGCCGCAGCGATGGAACCACGCGCACGGCACAGCTCGGCCAGACGCGTCTCCAACCGCGCCCGACGGAGCTGGTCGGCAGGCGCCATGGACTGCAATTGGTGGATCAGGCGCGAGGGGGTTCGCGCACCGGTCCTGTCGAGGGCGAGCATCACCTCGTCCACGAGCCCGGCGTCATCGGGATGGAGCGTGCTTCGGATGGCCAGGGCCTCCGTGCGCTGCGCAGGCGTGAGGTCGGACCGCATCAGCGTGCGGTCCAGGCGTTCCTCGGCCCTTGCGTACAGCCCGATGTCGCGGTCCAGGGCGGCCAGGTCGTTCAGGTGATCGGCCGTTCGGAGGCCCGGGTGCAACGGGGACAGGGCCCGTGCATGGATGGCGCGTTCGTAGGCGGCCACGGGCTCGTTGCTCTGGCGCAGGAGCGTAGTGAGCAGCACGGCGCTGCGCACGGCCAAGTCCGTGTCGTTCCGGGCCATCGCGGCGTCATGCTCGGAAGTCGCGATCCGCACGGCCTCACGGGTCCGGCCCTGCTCCATGGCGAGCCAGGCATCGTCGAGCCCGGCCGCCTGTTGCGCCGCAAGGCTTCCGCCGACCAGCAGCAGGAGGAGCAGGATGACGGGCCTCATCGCTGGATGCGGTAGCTGATGCCGAAGGTCCATTCACGCCCCATGAAGGGAAGCGGTGCCGAGCCGTTCGCGTAGGCGCTGTGGATGCTGCGCCGTGTGTCGGCCACATTGCGGCACCCCGCGAGCAGGATCAGGTCCGGTATGGCTTTCGGCGCCCAGCGCAGGTTCAGGTCCACCACCGCGTCGGCGTTCTCCGTGATGAGCACCAGATCGCCCGAGGCTGCCGTGCCATAGGAAAGCACCTTGCTGCGGTGGTCGAGCACGAGGCCCACCTGCAGCCCATCGCGGGTCCGGTACCAGGTGGCGATGTTGGTGACATGCTGTGGAACGGCCTGGTAGGCACCGGCATCCACCTCGAGCTCGGCCTCGGGTAGGTCGGTGCGTCGACGATCCACGGCGTAGTAGGAATGATGGGCGTTCACGTTGAAGCGGCCCTTGCGCCACCGGAACTTCACATCGGCGCCCGAGGTGCCTGAGCGCGACCGGTTCAAGTAGTTGTCGGTGCCGCTCTCCTCCTCGTAGACGTACACGATGGGGTCGCGGATATCCACACTGAACAGGTTGGCCACCAGCTCGGTGCCCGAAGCGATGCGGTAGCCGAGCTCAAGCTCGCGGGTGCGCACCATCTCTCCGGTGATGCTGTGATCCGCCGGACCGTTGTTGAGGTTCTGCAGCGTGGGCAGCTTGAAGGCACGGCTGAGCAGCAGCTTCAGGTGGAATCGTCCGATGGGTCTGGTGTAGGCAAGGCGGGGCGCGAACGCATCGCCCGCTGCGCTGTTCACTTCGTAGCGCCCGCCGAGCGTGAGGTTCCCCAGCCGGTGCTTCACAAGCATCTCCATGTAGGTGGCGATGTCGCTGGTGCGCAGCGCGGGCGATCCGTTCCAGGTGAACACGTTCTCCGGCCTTGGGCACACGAAGCGGCTGCTTTCGTGATAGCCTTGCACACCACCGCGGAGGGTCACCTGCGGGGATAGCGTGTGCGTGATGGCGCCGGCCAGGCTGAGACGTTGGTCGATGGTATTCGTGTTCAGCAAGGCCATCGACGTGTCGTTGATGTTGCTCCACGGGAGCTGAACACGGCCGCCGCCACGCACATCCACGGTGGTGTACCGGCCGATGTCGAAGCGATGGCCGAGGTCGGCCAGGAGGTCGCGGCGCAGCACTTCCGAGCCCTTGTCGCTGATGTGGTGGGTGTATTCCCCGGCGATCAACTGTGCGGTGGTGCGCCCGGAACGGAGCCCGAAGGTGAACTGCCCGCTGTGGATCTGCGTGCTGTCGGCCCGGTCGATCGCACGTCCGTCGGGGAGGGTGTCCTTCCGGGTGGCGCGGAGGCCGCGGTCCAGAAAGACCGAGTAGGTGATGGCTGTTCGGCCGCTGCGGTGGGCGCCATAGGCCTCCAGCGCATTGCGCGACCAGCGGTCGCCCGAGATGCCGTTCTGCATGGTCACGGTGAGGCCCTCCGACTCGATGGCATCCTTGGTGACGATGTTGATCACACCGAGCGCCGCGACGCCGCCGTAGTTCACCGAACCGGGCCCGCTGATCATCTCGATGCGGCTCACGTTATCAAGGCCGGCACGCTGGCCCAGGGCATAGGTGCCGTAGGAGTTCTCGTTGAGGTAGGTCCCGTTCAGCATCACCAGGCACTTGCCCTCATGGGCCCAGTTGCCACGGATGGCGATGCCAAGCGCATCGTCCACATCGCGCGCCACCACCACGCCCGGCAGCAGTTGCAGGGCTTCCTGCAGGTCGCGTGCGCCCGCCGCCTGGATCTCCTCGGCCTGCAGCACCGTAACGATGCCAGGCGCCTCGTGGAGGTCGTGGGCGAGCTGGTCGGTGATCTCCGTGGCCAGGGAGGCCCGCTGCACCATGGTGTCCGTCCCGAGCACATCACGGAGCGAACTGTGCAATGCCGCCACACTGTCCACCTGTCCGTGCACCAGCACCGCGACGCAATTCGCCAGCACGAGCACGGTGAACCTGGTGTTCCGAAGCGGGGATCTGCGCGGTCGAGCCACGGGTGGGGGACTGAAGGCGGGCTTCATACGCGCCGCAGGCTCAGTTGGTTCGCGGTGTTGGCGTCCCGCCCGATCGCCGTTCCTTTGCAGCCCCATGAAGGCCCGCACCCTCAAGCCCACCAAGGTCAACGTCGTCACCCTCGGCTGTTCGAAGAACACCTTCGACAGCGAGGTGATGATGGCGCAGCTCAAGGCCAACGGCATCGCGGTGGAGCATGAGGCCACCGGCGGAGACCATAACGTGGTGGTGATCAACACCTGCGGCTTCATCGAGAACGCCAAGCAGGAGAGCATCGACACCATCCTGGCCTATGCCAAGGCGAAGGAGGAAGGGCTGGTGGACAAGGTGTACGTCACCGGCTGCCTCAGCCAGCGCTACGGGCCCGAGCTCCAGGAGGGCATCCCCCAGGTCGATGCCTGGTTCGGCACGCGCGACCTGCCGCGGCTGCTCAAGACCCTGAAGGCCGACTACAAGCACGAACTGGTGGGGGAGCGGCTCCTCACCACTCCGGCCCACTTCGCCTACTTCAAGATCAGTGAGGGCTGCGACCGCAAGTGCAGCTTCTGCGCCATCCCCCTGATGCGCGGGAAGCACGTGTCAACCCCGGCCGACCAGCTGGTGTCGAACGCCAGGGCCCTGGCCGCCCAGGGCGTGAAGGAGCTCATCCTCATCGCCCAGGACCTCACCTATTACGGCCTCGACCTGTACGGAAAGCGCACGCTCGACGACCTGCTGCGGCGCTTGAGCGACGTGGAGGGCATCGAGTGGATCCGCCTGCACTACGCCTTCCCCAGCGGCTTCCCCATGGAGGTGCTCGATGTGATGAAGGAACGCACCACCATCTGCAAGTACCTCGACATGCCCCTGCAGCACGGCAGCTCGAACATGCTGAAACGCATGCGCCGCGGGATCACCCAGGAGAAGACCGAGAAACTTGTGGGTGACATCCGCGACCGGGTGCCGGGCATCGCCATCCGCACCACGCTCATCGCCGGCTTCCCCGGGGAGACCCAGGCCGACCACGAGGACGGGCTGCGGTGGATCGAACGGATGCGCTTCGACCGCTTGGGCTGCTTCACTTACAGCCACGAGGAGGACACGCACGCCTTCACCATGGAGGACGATGTGCCGTTCGAGGTGAAGCAGCAACGGGCCACGGAGATGATGGAACTGCAGGGCGGCATCAGCTTCGATCTCAACCAGCGCAAGGTGGACCAGGTGTACAAGGTGCTGGTGGACAAGGCCGAGGGCGGCTTCTACCACGCGCGCACCGAGCACGACTCGCCCGAGGTGGACAACGATGTGCTCATCCCCACCGCAGCGGGCCACCTGCGCATCGGCGACTTCGCGGAGGTGCGCATCACTTCGGCGCGCGAGCATGAGCTCGAGGCCGTGCCGGTCTGAGCGTCTACCGTTTCTCCACCTCGATCACGAAGGCCACCGCATTGCGCCGTGCCGCGCAGCTGGCCGCGAAGGCGCCGCTGGCATCGCTGTAGTTCACCTGGGCCGCATCCGTCAGTTCGTCACCCAGCACGGCCGCCAGCTTCGCGTCGAGCCCCTTCGCCGCATCGGCCTTCAGGGCCGCATCGAGCTTGGGGAAGTCGATGGCGCGGTCGTACACGAGCACGGCCATCACGTCGCGCGTGCCCACCTCGTCCACCGTCATGCTCTGGTCCTTGGGGAAGATCCGCGTGCCGGTGATGCCGCAGTAGGGCGAGTGCTTCGGCGTGTTGGGGAAGAGCACGTAGGTGCTGCCGTCGGTCTCCTCGCCGAAGCAGTAGGTGTAGCACGCGGTGTTGTTGGTCACCTGCACCTTGAAGCGCGTGCCTTTCGCCACCGGTCGTGCGGTGCGGAACACACGTTCCCCGACGTGCGTCAACGGGATCATGCTCCCCGTGGGCTTGCCGTTCGAATCCACCATCACCAGGCCGAAGCTGATGTCGAACCGCTGCGGCTTCGCGTCCACACCGTCGCCCTGCGGGTACACGGCATAGGCCTCCCTGGCGAAATGGTCGAAGTCGCTGTAGCGCACCCAGGCCAGCCCGTTCCGCCCCCATTCCGGACCCCAGCTGTTCATGAGCTGGAAGCCGCCCTCGTCGCCGAACTTGTAGTCGTCGTACCCGATCACGCACATCGCGTGGCCACCGAAGCCGGGCATGCGGTAGTCGCTCTGCGTGGGCTGCCACAGGTCCTGCCCTTCCATCTCCTGCATGAAACTGCCGCCCACCATCATGCCGATCACCACGGGGCTGCCCTGGCTCAGGTGCTGCTTCATGGCGAGCATGTCGGTGCGCTGTTCGTCGGCGCCCAGCGTGAGCCGCTGAAAGCCCTTGATGCGGTAGGGGAGCGCCTGTTGCCGCTCGGTCTCGTTGGGCAGCTTGGCGCAGCTTTGGTCCGTGTACCCGAACCGGCTGAAGGGAAGTGCACCGCCCTTGAGCATGTTCTCCATGGCGCGGTAGATGTAGCTGCCCTGGCACGCGTTGGCGTCGAGCTTGATCTGGTTGTAGAGGAAGCTGGGGCTGAAGGCGGTGCGATCGGGCGCTTCCTGCGTGGCCCTGGCCTGCACGATGGTGCGCGCGGCATAGGCGCTGGCCCACGCCACACAGCTGCCCTGCTGGCCCTGGTTGAGGCGCTTGGGCGCGAACGGCTCCAGGCTCACGCGTTCGGGCAGCGGGGCCTTCACGTTGTCGGCCAGCGGCTCGTACACCTCGGCTTGATCGTACAGCTTCGGGTCGAAGTTGGCGCCGGTGCTGGTCTGCAGCAGTTGTTGGACAAGTCCGCCACCGGCATCCCCCGCGTTGCAGCCGCGGCTTCCGCCCAGGAGGTAGAACAGGCCGAGCACCACCAGCAGCACCAGCATCAGCTTCGGGCGACGGAAAAGCAGGCCCAGCAGCATGGGCAGCAGGCCACCAAGTCCACCGCCCATGGATCCTCCGCCACCACCGCCTGTGGGACGTGATCGCTGCGGTCCGCTGGGACCTTGGTCGGGGGTCATCCGGATGGGCATGAGCTGGGGAGTTGGGCCTCGGCACACGGGACGGACGCGCGGGCGGGGCTCGCCGAAAATAGGACGCATCCGCCGGGCCTGGGCCCAACGGATGCGCCGAGCATGGAAGGAGGTCTACCGGCGCATCACACGCAGGGACGCGCTGCGACCCTCGCAGGTGAGGCGCACCAGGTACAGCCCCGGTGCCTCGCCGGACAGGTCGATGAGCGTTTCGGTGGTACCGGTGAGCTCGAGGGAACGCGCGTGCACCCGACGCCCCTGCACGTCCATCACCTCCAGTTGCGCCGGTCCGTCCATGTCCTCCACATGCAGGCGCACCTCGCCGGAGGTGGGGTTCGGGAAGGCCGAGAGCGCGAAGGCCCGCTCCGGTTCGTTGATGCCCACGAAGCCGTTCAGTGTGAAGGACCAGTGCAGGCTGCGCCCGAACTCCGACTGGAAGCTCTTGAGCGTGGCCCCGTTCTTCTTCTTCAGGCGGAACTGGCCCACACCCGCATCGGGGTCGGCCCAGTACGAGAGCCCGTCGTTGCCGGTGTCGAGCACCTCGATGCTGTAGCAGCCGTCCCACAGCTCCAGCGTGTCCTGGTAAACGGTGTTGGCGGCCATGTTGGTCCTGCTGTACACCACGGTGCCCACGATGTCGCGGATGGTGATGCTGTTCTCGGCGGGCCTGTTGTTCGTCTTCATGTACACGATGAAATTATCACTGTACATCGCGGGCAGGGCGAAGTGCGTGGTGTAGCTGTCGTTCGCCGCGTAACCGTCCGCGCCGCCGTTGGCGCTCACCACGCTCACGGTGAAGAGCTGGTCGCTGTCGCCCGCCCAGAAGGCGCCGTCGGTCACCGGCAGCGTCACCTCCTCCTGTTGCATGTGCTTCAGCAGGCCGGTCCAGGTGTGGTACTTCAGGTTGCCACCGCTCACGCCATAGGCGAACTCCACACTGGTGAGGTCCTGTGCGCCGGCGTTGCGGAGCACCACCACGGGCTCGTTGCAGATGGGGTTGTCGCGGCGTTGGTAGCCTTCATCGCTGGGGCGCTTCACGTGGTGGATCTCCGCGTCCACCGCGTGGGTCGCCGGGCCGAATTCGAAGAGGTCCATGTTCATCACGTAGTTGCCGCCGGCCATGCCGATGTTGGTGGAGGGCACGGGGGTGATGGCGTAATCGAGCACGAGTGCGGAGGAGGTCACGTACGGGGTGAGCTCGGTGACGTGGTCCTTCACCACATCGCCGGGGCACCAGCCTTCGCGGCTGCCGAGCCAGGTGCCGCCCTGCGGGTACACGGGGTTCAACGCGCAGTCGTTCGTCTGCCAAACGTGCCACTCATCGACCGGGAAGCCGTTGGCGTAGAGGTAGTGCGTGTTGTCCTTCCATTCGCAGCAGTGCGGGTAGGTGCCGTCGTTGCTGTTGTGGCCGTGGCCGGTGAGGCGCGAGCGCAACGCCCATTGCGTGGCCTGGGGATGGAGCTGCACGGTGATGGCGGCCATCTGCGAATCGTCGCTGAGGGCGCCGTAGCTGCGGCTGGCCAAGGGGCCCCAGGGGCGCTGCACGTTCACCACGGGGCGCGGGGCCTCGCCTTCGATGAGCTCGAAGTCCAGGTCGATGAGCTCCTGCTGGTTCCCGGCCGAAAGCTCCACGCTGTCGTGCAGCAGGAACTGGTAGTCGGTGACGTCGAAGGTCCACGTGAAGCCGTTGGCGCCCAGGTTCAGCCCGATGCCGTACGGCGTGATGTAGCGCCCGATCTCCCAGTCCCGCACCAGCTCGAAGGGCACGCCGAAGTAGTGGAGCGTGTCGTTCACCAGCACCGCGCCGGTGGCGAGCGTGCTGTCCTGGGCCGAGCTGTCCGCGGCGTAGGTGTACTGCCACCCCGTGCCGTAGCCGAACACGGTGTCCACCGGCACCACGGCGTTGCCGCTCACCTGGAAGTGCTCCACCGCCGTACCGGGAAGGGGTTCGGGCCAACTGCGTACCAGCGTGTCAAGCACGTCGCTGTAGGTGCCCTGCACGAAGGTGATGTCGGGCCGCACGCTCACGGTAAGCTCGGCGCCGCGCAGGTCCTCGGGCCGCTCGTACACGCGCTGCACGGTGCCCATGAGCCAGCCCGGTGCGCTGGACACGGCCAGGTTCTCGGCCTTGTGCGGCAGGTCCGTGGTCTCGTTGAAGCCATAGGCGCACACGATGGCGCTCCACGAGGGATGCGCCGGGTCGATGGCACGGCCGGCGAGCTGGGCGATGGTGGCGGCATCGAGCTCCTGGTCGAAGATGGCGAGGTCGTCGAGCTCACCGGGGTAGGGGTTGTTGCGGTCAGCGTCGGCGCCGAAGTTGGCGCGCACAATGCCGCCCATCGGTCGTGTGAACCCGTTGCCGCTGTGCCACAGCACACCGTTCAGGTAGATCTTCATGGTGCCCGTGGTGGTGTTCTTGGTGAACGCCCAATGGTTCCACTGGCCCTGGTACTCCGCGGGAAGGGCGGCCTTGAAGATCCGGTCGTAGGAGCCGCCGGTGTTGCCGGCGTCCCAGTACACATTGCCGTTGCTCCACGGCAGGTGGATGTTGAGCACGCGGTTGTTCTGCGCGTTGCGCGCCTCGAAAGCGCTCGTGTTCAGCGGCAGCGACACACCGCCCTTGGCCCAGAACATGACGGTGACCTCGGTGCTGAGCGTGGCCAGCGGAGCAGGCGCCAGCCCGATGAAGTCGTTGTCCACGCGCACATGCCCGTCGCGCCCCACCTGTTGCACGCCTTCGCCCATGACGGTGTTCGTGCCCACCAGCACCGGGGTCTGCCCGCCGGTCCAGTTCGCGGCCGCAATGTCCACCAGCAGGTTGCTGACGCCGTCCCACGCGAAGGGGGCATGGAGCTCCAGGGTGGCGATGCCCATGTTCTGGAACACGGCCCCATCGCCCTGGTGGACCGTTACAAGCCCGGCCTCATCGAAGGTGCTGAGCGTGGTGGCGGCGGTGTTCTTCAGTCGGAGCGTGATCCGCTCCACTGCGCCGGGCAGGCTCACCTCCAGACGCAGGCGGTCGATGGGCAGGCCTGCCACCAGGCCCGCCGCGGCGAGGTCCTGCGCGGTGAGGATGAACTGCGAGCGCACGGTGCCACGGTCCGCGAGCAACGTGTTCCCGTCGGCTGCGTCGCTCACGCCGATCACGTGCTCGCTCTCGGTGGCCACCCCGGTGATGGTGCGGCGTGGTACCGGCTCCAGCCAGGTGTCGGCGGTGGGCGCGGGTGACAGCTCCACGCTGGGCAGGCCGAGCCGCCCCACTTCGAACCACGGGTGTTCGTAGGCGTTGCTGTCCAACTGGCCCGTGTGCTCGTGGATGAAGTTGTAGGTGAGGTAGTCCCACTCGCCGCAGGGGTACTGGTCCTGGGTGGTGGCCGCGTCGCACTTCAGGGTGTGGTGCATCAGCACCTTGCGGTAATGGTGCGTGGTGTCGGGGAACACGTACCAGCCGCGGCGCGCGGTGATGCTGTCGAAGCTGAGCGTCTGCACACGGAGGGTGTCCTGTGCGCTCGCGGCCATCACCAGGGCGGTGGAGGCGGCAAGGAGGAGGGGGCGTAGGTGGAGCATGGTGACGGTGCAACGCAAAGAAAGGCGCACAGGCCGCGCATGAATGTAGTGGAAGGACCACAGCTACCTTCGCCGCGCATGCAGCGCATCCCTCTTTCGTACCGCGCCACCGGGCGTTTCACGCCGCTGGTGTGCGACCTGTTGGACGGTGCGCCGGCCCTCGCGGAGCACCAGCTGTTCCGCGCTGACCTGGCCGGGATGAAGGCCGCCGCCGGCCAGCGCCGCTTCGACCCCGCCTCCCGCCTCACCCTGAGCGCGGTGCTGCGCCGCCAGTACGAGGGTATGCGCGTGCACGAGGCGGTGGCCGCCAACCTGGACGCCCTGCGGCGCGACGACGCCCTCACCGTCACCACCGGCCATCAGCTCTGCCTCTTCACCGGGCCGCTGTACGTGCCCTTCAAGCTGCTCAATGCCGTGCGCCTGGCGCGTACCCTTGCGCACGAGCTGGGCCGCCCTGTGGTGCCGGTGTTCTGGATGGCCACCGAGGACCACGACCGCGCCGAGATCGACCACGCCTGGCTGGGCACGCACAAGGTGCAATGGCCGGGGACCGTCGGCGGACCGGTGGGGCGCATGCCGCTGGAGGGCATCGGGCCGGTGCTTGATGCCGTGGCGCAGCACCTGGGCCCCGGTGCGGAGGCCATGCGGCTGATGGACCTGCTCCGCACCTGCTACCGTCCTGAACGCACGCTCGCCGAGGCCACGCGCCACTTCGTGGATGCGCTCTTCGGTCGCTTCGGCCTGGTGGTGATCGACGCCGACGACCCCGCCCTGAAGCGCGCCTTCGTACCGGTGATGCAGGAGGAGCTGCTGAACCGGGTGACACAACGCACCGTGGTTTACGCGAACGAGCGCCTCCAACAGCATTACGGGGTGCAGGCGCACGCGCGCGACATCAACCTCTTCCACCTGCGGCCGGGCCACCGCGCCCGCATCGTGGAGGAGGAGGGCCGCTATCGCGCACTTGACGGTGGCCCCATCTGGACCGTGGACGAGCTGCTCGCCGGGGTGGAGCTGCGCCCGCAGGACTTCAGCCCCAATGTGCTGTTGCGGCCGGTGTACCAGGAGACCATCCTGCCCAACATCGCCTACATCGGCGGCGGCGGTGAGCTGGCCTACTGGATGCAGCTGCGCTGGCTCTTCCAGGGCCTGCAGGTGCCCATGCCGGCGGTGGTGCTGCGCACGAGCGCGGCCTTCGTGCCGTCGAAGCTCTTGCGCCTGTGGGAGGCCGAGGGCCTTTCCACCGTGGACCTCTTCGCCCCGTTGGAACCGTTGCAAGCACGCTTGGCGATCTCCGGCGCCACCTTCGACACCGGGGTCGACGCCGAGCGGGCCGCCCTGAACGCCATCTACGATGCGTTGCTGGCGCGCGCCGTGGCCGCGGATGCCACCTTGAAAGGGGCCGTGGAGGCGCGTCGCACAAGGGCCCTGCAGGGGCTCGACCACCTGGCCCACCGCCTGGTGCGCGCCGCGAAGCGCCAGCAGCGCACCACGCTCGACCGCATGGCGCGCGTGCACGAGGCGCTCTTTCCGGGCGGTGGCCTGCAGGAGCGGCACGACAACATGCTGCCGTTGCTGGCCGCCAGGGGCGAGGGCTTGCTCGATGAACTGCTGGAGCACCTGGACCCGCTGGACCCGCGCTTCAGCCTGCTGGTGGAGGACTGACCGGTCAGTGCACGAACTGCACGCTCTGAACGCGCTCACCGTCGCGCAGCCGTAGCACGTAGGTGCCCGCCGCGAGGCCGTCCAGGGGCAGGTCCAGCCGGCCCTGTTGCACGATGGTGCCGCCGGTGATCAGGCGGCCCATGAGGTCCAGTACGTCGAACGAGGCACCCGCACGCGCATCGTGCACCACGGTGAGCCCATCGGTGCCGTACAGCACCACCGGTGCGCCATGCCAGCCCTCGAAGGTCACCGCCACCACGGGGCTCACGGTGCTCTCCCCGTTGGAATCGGTCTGCCGCAGGCGGTAGTAGCTCACACCGGGCAGCGGTGCGCGGTCGAGGTCATCGTAGGTGATCACGGAGCTGCTGTTCCCGGCCCCGGGTCGCTGGAGCACGTTCTCGAACACGAGCCCGTCAGCGCTGCGCTCCACGGTGAAGTGGGCGTTGTCGCGCTCGCTCGCCGTGGCCCATTCCAGCTTCACCTGGGCGCCCTCGGGTCGGGCCACGAAGTACATGAGCTCGATGGGCAGCGGGTTCTCGGCGCTCACGCTCGCCAGGGTCCAGGGGCTGAAGTTGGGTTGCGCCCCGGTGGTGGTGACCGTGCCGCTCAGCAGGTTGCCGGTGGTGCCGCCGTTGCCCTGGTCCTCCCACAGGCTGCCGTTCCAGCGGGCCACGCGGAGGTCGGGAAGCAGGGTCACCCCGCAGCTGGTGGCGGCGTCCCAGCTCAGGGTCACGAACGCGCTGGTGCTGCCGAAGGTGCGGTCGATCTGCCAGTACTCGCATTCGCTGATATGGTCCAGCGTGGGGGCGAGGGTGGGCCCGAAGAGCACCGCGGGGGTGTTCGGCGCCGTGGCGGGGAAGTACTCCGCCCGGAACGCGTCGTTGCCTAGACCGGCCACCGGTGTGAGCGAGGCAGGGCGGTAATTGCTGTTCTTGCCGATGGGGAAGGTGAAGGCGGCGCTGCCCTCCTTCATCACCGGGCCGCTCACGAAGCTGCTGTTGCTCGCGTTGGTGCTGGTGCCCAGCAGGCCGACGGTGAGCAGGTTGGTGGTGGTGCTGAACACGCGGCCCTGCAGCAGGTCGAGGTTCACGTTCACGGTGATGGGCGCGCTGAGCGTGAGGTCGCCGGCCGACTTGTTCACGCGCAAGGTGCCGAAGAACTCCTCGAAGCCGGTGGTGATGATGCTCTGCGGCCCCGATCCGTTGAAGGTGACCACGCTGTTGAGCTCGTAGAACGGGGTGGACGTGGCAAGGGCGTCCATGCTGCGGAAGTTGCCCGTGAGGTTCATGGTCCCGTTGATCAGGTGCAGCATGCCGCCCGAGCTGATGAGCACGTCGCCGTTGATCTGCACCTGGTTGGCGGCGGAATTGCTGCGGAAATAGGCGTTCTGGGCCGCGCCGGCACTGCCCACCATGGTAAGGGCCCCGGCGGTGAAGCTGCCGTTGGTGACCAGGATGCCCATCGGAGTGGCATTGATGGTGCGCACCACCGAAGCCCCCCCGCTCACCACCAGCTGGCGGCCGTTGTCGATGGTGAGGATCGGCTGTGCCGCGTTATTGGACGAGACCGAGAGCGTGGCGCACTGGGCCGTTAGCGGTGTGGTTCCGTTGATCCCCACCACGCAGTCCTGGAGCTTCGTCTGGTTGATGATGACGTTGCTCGCAGCGTTCGGCACCTCCGCGTCGTCCCAGTTCCGGCAATCGAACCAATCCTGCGTCTTCGCCCCGGTCCACAACCCGTTCTGGAAGGTGGAGCCGGTGATCGGGAAGGTGAAGCCACCGGCATAGTTCGGCGACCCGCTGTTGTAGGCGGTACAATTGGCGTAGGTGCTCCAGTTCGCACTGTTGTCGATGTCGATGATCCACTGTCGCTGGGTGCGCGTGAGGAAGCCGCCGCCGGCCGCCAGGTCCGTGAACTTCACGAAGTCCGTGGCCGCGGTGGGGTTCATGCTGAAGCAAAGGCTGCCCGGCGGGAGGCCGCTGTCCTGGGTGGTGTTCACGAAGGAGCTCCAGACGTTCTTGGTGTTGAAAGCGTACAGGATCGTACAATTCGTGAAGAAACCGTCGTTGGTGGCCGCGGTGCCGGCGGAATAGGTACCGCCCACTCCGGGCTGCAGGAAGAAGATCTGGTCCCCGCCCGAGTTCATGTTCAGCGTACTGCCGCCGTTCAGCGACACCACGCTCCATGTACTGGTGGCCGGGGTCACCATGGCCGGCAGCCCGGCTGAAGGGCATCGGAAGGTGATCACCGTACCGGCGGTGATGGGGCCGGCCGTGAGCTGGAAGCGCACCACGCCCTCGTTGTCGCCCCACAGCCCGGCGTTCTGCCGCTCGTACCCGTTATCGGTCACGATGATCACCGTGTTCACGGTGATGTTCTTGAAGCAGATGAAGCTGATCTCGTCCTGGGCGCTCACGCCGGAGCAGCCCCCGTTGTTGGCGTTGATGCCCACGATCGCGAGGTCGCCTGGGGTGATGGTCGTCTGTCCCAGTGCCAGGCCGGAGAGCGAAAGCGCACCGATGAGCGTCGGCAGGGTCCGTTGGAAGGCGGAGCGAAGCGCGTTCATACAGGCTGGAGAGCTGGCGCAAAGATCGTAAGATCAGGCGGTTATCCGTTGATCCAGCGTTAATTCCATGCGTCATCTTTTCAAGGTCTGTGGATAACCCCCGGTAACGGCGGGACCGATCGGGGGAGGGGGCTACTTTTGCCGCCCGCCCCGGCGCCCAACGCGCCGGTCCGCCACCCTTTCCCGTGAGCGACCGCATCCTCATCCTCGACCATGGCAGCCAGTACACCCAGCTCATCGCCCGTCGGGTGCGCGAGCTGAACGTGTACTGCGAGATCCACCCCTTCAGCAAGGCGCAGCAGTTCCGCGACGACCCCGCCATCAAGGGGGTCATCCTCAGCGGCAGCCCCTTCAGCGTGCACGAGCCCAACGCCCCCGACACCGACATCAGCGGGTTCCAGGGACGGGTGCCGGTGCTCGCCGTATGCTACGGCGCCCAACTGCTGGCCAAGCGGGCCGGGGCCGCCGTGGAGCGCAGCAAGGTGCGCGAGTACGGCCGGGCCTTCCTGGACAACATCCACATCCGCGAGCCCCTCTTCGCCGGCATCCATCCGGGTACCCAGGTTTGGATGAGCCACGGCGACAGCATCACCACCCACGCCGGCGACATGGAGGTGGTGGCCAGCACGCACGCGGTGCCCGTTGCCGCCTACCAGCTCAAAGGCCAGCCCACCTACGCGGTGCAGTTCCACCCCGAGGTTTACCACACCACCGAGGGCCTGCAGCTGCTGCGCAACTTCGTGATCGGCATCTGCGGCTGCGCCGGCGACTGGACCCCCCACAGCTTCGTGGAGGCCAGCGTGGACAGCCTGAAGCGCCAGCTCGGCAACGACCAGGTGGTGATGGCCCTGAGCGGCGGTGTTGACAGTTCCGTCGCGGCCATGCTGCTGCAACGCGCCATCGGCGACCGCCTCCACTGCATCTTCGTGGACAACGGCCTGCTGCGCAAGGACGAGTACGCCAGCGTGCTGGAGAGCTACCGCCACATGGGGCTGAACATCACGGGCGTTGATGCGAAGGACCGCTTCTACGGCGCCCTGAAGGGGCTCACCGATCCCGAGGCCAAGCGCAAGGCCATCGGCCGCACTTTCATCGAGGTGTTCGACGTGGAGGCGCACCGCATCCAGGACGTGAAGTGGCTGGGGCAGGGCACCATCTACCCCGACGTGATCGAGAGCGTGAGCGTGAACGGCCCCAGCGTCACCATCAAGAGCCACCACAACGTGGGCGGCCTGCCCGAACGCATGAAGATGCAGGTTGTGGAGCCCTTGCGTCTGCTGTTCAAGGACGAGGTGCGCCGGGTGGGGAAGGAGCTCGGTCTCGACCCCGCCATCCTGGGCCGCCACCCCTTCCCCGGTCCCGGGCTGGGCATCCGGATCCTCGGCGACATCACGCCGGAGAAGGTGGCCCTGCTGCAGGAGGTGGACCACATCTGGGTGAACGGCCTGCGGGAGGCGGGTCTGTACGATCAGGTGTGGCAGGCCGGCGCGATCCTGCTCCCCGTGCAGAGCGTGGGCGTGATGGGCGATGAGCGCACCTACGAGAACGCCGTGGCCCTGCGCGCCGTCACGAGCACCGACGGCATGACCGCCGACTGGTGCCACCTGCCTTACGAGTTCCTGGCACGCGTTTCGAACGACATCATCAACCGGGTGAAGGGCGTGAACCGCGTGGTGTACGACATCAGCAGCAAGCCGCCCGCCACCATCGAATGGGAATGATCCGCCGCTGCCTGCTCCTGCCCCTGCTCCTGGTCCTGGCGCTATCGGCGTTGGGCCAGGAGGTGCGCGTGGTCGACGGCCGCAGGTACGTGGTGCACACCGTGCAGGCAGGGCAGACGCTCTATGGCATCAGCCGGCACTATGCGGTGCCCATCGAGGCCATCACCAAGGCCAATCCGGCCGCGTCGCAGGGGCTCAGCCTCGGGCAGGTGCTGCTGATCCCGCAGGATGCCGTGGAGAAGAAGGAGCTGAAGGGCGCGCCACAGTTCAGGAAGACCGGCGAGCTGGTGCACACCGTGGCGAAGAAGGAGACCCTCTACGGCATCGCCAGGAAGTACGGGGTGGAACAGTCGGACCTGCTGACGCGCAACCCGCAGCTCGCCGACGGCCTGAAGGTGGGCATGGAGCTGGTGATCCCGCCGGCCACGGCCAAGGATGTACCACGGACAGCAGCGGAACCGGCGTTCGACGACAAGAGCATCTCGCACCTGGTGATGCCCGGGGAGACGCTCTTCGGGCTGGCGCAGCAGTACAAGGTGGGGGTGGCCGAGATCGAGGCCGCGAACGGTGGACTGGCCCAGGGGTTGAAGGTGGGTACCTACGTGCGCATCCCGGCCCCGGTGCTGGTGGCCGCACCCACCGTGGCTCCTTCCGAGAAGAAGGCCCACTACGAGATCGCTTTCCTGCTGCCCTTCGCCACCGCGGCCAACGACAGCGCGCTCGCGCACGACCCCGAGCGCAAGGCCTACCTCGAGGCCACCGATGCCGCCGTGCAGTTCTACGCCGGTGCGCGCATGGCCCTCGATTCGCTCCAGGGCATGGGCCTCAACGCCGATGTGCGGGTGAAGGACGTGGGCACCGATGCCGGCACCTGGGGCAAGGTGCTGAAGGCCGAGGACCTGCGCGGGCTCGACCTCTACATCGGTCCCTTCCAGCGCGGGGCCATCGAGCAACTGGTGAAGGTGAGCGGCGACGCGCACATCGTGTGTCCGGTGCCCCAGAGCAACAAGGTGTTGCTGGGCAACCCCAACGTGAGCAAGGTGGTGGGTGGTCGCCCGGACCAGGTGCAGGCCCTCGCCCGGCATGCGGTGGCGAACCATGCGAAGGACAACCTCATCCTCGCGCGTCCCGACATCCCGGCGGAGAAGGAGCTGCAGGACCACCTGCTGCGCGCGGTGCAGGAGGCCCTCGCCCAGCGCACGGACAAGGCGCGTGATAGCGTGCTGGTGGCGCGCACCGGCAAGCGCGATGTGAACGCCGTGGTGGGCCTGCTGCGCAGCGGTACCAACGTGGTGCTGGTGCCCAGTGAGGACGTGGAGTACGTCACGGCGCTCCTCTCCAAGCTCGCCGGCCTCGCCAAGGAGAAGGAGATCATCGTGTACGGCCTGTCCTCATGGCAGGACATGGAGAACGTATCGCCCGCCGACATGGACAAGGTTCACCTCCGCGTGCCGGCCAGCAGCTACATCGATCGCTCGGACCCGCGCGTGCAGGCCTTCATCCGCGCGTACCGGGCGCGCTACAACGATGAGCCGCGGGAGTACGCCTTCCTCGGCTTCGACGTCTCCTTCTACTTCCTCACCGCGCTCCACGAGCACGGGCGCGGGATCGCGGCCCATTTCAACGAGGTCGTTGCGCGCCCGTTGCACATGGGCTTCAGCATGGTCCGCACCGGTCCGGAGAACGGCTACCGCAATGAGCACGCGCTCATCCTGGAGCACCGCGAGCTGGGGCTTCACCGCCTGCCATGATCGGAACGGACCCTGACCGCACGGAGATCGCGGCGGCCTTCCGCACCATCCAGCAGGAGATCTGCACGGCGCTGGAGGCGCTCGACGGACGCGGTCGCTTCGAGGAGGACGCCTGGCAGCGCGAGGGTGGGGGCGGTGGGCTCACGCGGGTGATCGCCGGCGGGGACCTCATCGAGAAGGGCGGCGTCAATTTCAGTGCGGTGCATGGCGGGCTCTCGCAGCAGGCGGCCCGTGCACTGCAGATCGAGGGCTCCTCCTTCTATGCCACCGGTGTGAGCATCGTGCTGCACGCCGGCAACCCGTGGGTGCCCACCATCCACATGAACATCCGCTACTTCGAGGTGGACGGCGGGGTACGCTGGTTCGGCGGCGGCATCGACCTTACGCCCATGTACGTGGACGAGGCCGCGGCCGTGCGCTTCCACCAACGGCTGAAGGCCGTATGCGACGCCTGGGACCCCGGCTATTACCCCGCCTACAAGCGCTGGGCGGACGACTACTTCTTCCTGCCGCACCGCAACGAGACACGGGGCATCGGGGGCATCTTCTACGACCGCATCAAGCCCGCCGAGGGCAGGTCGATGGACGAGCTGTTCGGCTTCACCTGCGCGGTGGGCCGGGCGTTCGCGCCGCTGTACGCCGACGTGGCGGAACCCATGCGTGGCCGCACCTTCACCGGGCGCGAGCGCGACTGGCAGCTTCTCCGACGTGGGCGCTACGTGGAGTTCAACCTGGCCTACGACCGCGGCACGCGCTTCGGGCTGGAGACGGGAGGGCGCACGGAGAGCATCCTCATGAGCCTGCCCGCCGACGCCCGCTGGCGTTACGAGGCTGTGGTGGAGCCCGGTTCGCCTGAGGCGCGCACGCTCGCGCTGTTGCGCAAGGGCATCGATTGGGCCGAAGGGCCACCCGTCTAGCGCACCGGTCGGTACACCACGTACTTCCCGCCCACGATGTGGCGCAGGTCGATCTCGCTGAAGCCCACCTTGCGGCCCGTGGCCTGCGTGTTCTGATGCCCCAGGCTGAAGACGCCGCGCTCCCGCACTTCCATGATCACGGCCGTGTGGTTGTCCATCCGGTCCACGCGCGTGGCGCCGTTCTCGTAATGCCGGAAGGTGGTGTTGGTGAAGTGGATGATGTCGCCCGGGTACACGCAGTCCTTCATGGGGTTGATGGCGGTGCCGTAGCCGTACGCGCCGTCCCATTCCGCACCGGCGGCATCGAGGGCCTCGGCCGCGAGGTCCCAGCATTCGCCGCGGCCCACGCGTTCACCCGCATGGGCGCGCACGAAGGCCGCCACGGCCTGGTTCACGGGGGGCGGCACGGTGTCGCACGGTCCTCCCATCAGGAGGAGTGCGGAGGCGAGCAGGGCGTTCATGCAAGAGGAACGAAGATCGCACGCCGATCCGTTCACGCCGCCGGGGAAGGAGGCGATCCCTGGCGTGCCTCCTTGCGCCGTCGGAAATGATCGCGCACCCGGTCGAAGCTGTTGCCCACCTCGTCGGCCATGTGCTTCAGATGCTCGGGGTCGGCACGGCGCAGCAGGAAGGGCAGGGCGAAGCTGAGGCCCAGCCAGAGCAGACGACCGCCCCCGCTGCGGCTGCCGCGCGCCGCGGCGCTGGCCGCCACCGCACCGCCCGTGGAGAACAGGTCCTTCCACGTGCCGAGGTCGCGGGGGAAGAGGCTGCGCACCGTGCGCCACACCATGCGACGCCGCCGTTCCGGATCGCGGAAGGCACCGTATTGCTGGTTCAAGCGCTGGGCGTGCATCCGCCGGCGTGCATCGAGCCGCTCGCGCTCGTGCTGGATATCCGCCAGGGTGGTGAAGGGCTCACGCATGGCCGTGCACGGTGTTGACCACGGTGACGATGAAGCGCTCGCGCAGCCCGTTGCGCCACCACAGCCACAGCAGGATGGCCGCGGCCAGGTACACGCCGGCCATCACCAGGAAGCCGTACGCGGCGCTGCCCAGCAAGCGGCCGATGCCGATGGCGCCGGCGATGGTGAGCAGCAGCACCACCATGGCCGCGAAGAGCACCATCAGCAGCCGGAAGAGCAGGCCCCCCCCGATGCGTGCGGCGCGTTCCGAGGCCACCAGCAGGTAGTAGTCCTTCTGGCTCTCGGCGTAGGCCTTGGCCTCCGTGGCGAGGTCCTCCAGCCAGGTGCCGATGTCGTCGCGGTCCTCCATGGCTCAGGTGGTGTGCTTGCGGGCCTCGTCGGCCACGTCCTCAGCGGCCTTCTTCACCTCGCCGCTCATGCGGTCGGCGAGGTCCCGGCCTTCCTCGAACAGGAAGCGCACGAAGTCCTCCACCTCGTCGCGGGTCATGTTCGCGGCGTCGTGGGCCTTGCCCTTCATGTCGCTCCATTCGCGCCGGGCCTCGTCCATGGTGTCGCCGAAGCGGTCCTTCGCCTTTCGGCCCATGCCGGCGATCGACTCACGCGTCTCTTTTCCGCTGCGCGGGGCGAAAAGCACGCCCAGTGCCGCTCCGGCGGCCAACCCGGCCAGGAAGGCCAACATCCCATTGCCTCGTTGATGGTCCATGTCGTTCGGTTCGATGCCCTGAAGGTAGGGTCGAACGGCGCGGACGCACCTGATGCCCGTCAGCTCAGCGCAGCCACTTGCGCTCCATCACGAAGGTGCCGAAGGGCAGCACGCTCGCGGCGCCCAGGCCAACGATGCGTTCCACGTCCCACTTGAGCTTGGTGAAGAGCGGCACGGCGGCGATCCAGTACCACACGAAGAGCACCCCGTGCGCCCAGCCGACCAGCTTCACGGCGAGGGGCTCGCCGGCGAGGTACTTCAAGGGCATGGCCACGAAGAGCAGGATCAGGAAGCTGATGCCCTCGGCGATGGCGACCGAGCGGAAGCGGGCGATGATGGGGTCCATGGACTGGAATAGGCCGCAAAGATGGTCCATGGCGCGTCCGCACCAGGCCCCTTCAGCGAACACGCTCACCCCGCGAAGCCGAGAACGCCTGGCGGGCCAGTTCCACCGCGGCGGGCGGGGCTTGGATCGTCAGGTGGTCCTCCCGGTCGTCGCCGTTCACGAAATGCACATCGATGCGGTCCTTTCCGCACGCGAGCGCACGCACCTTGGTGAAGGGGATCCGGAGGTGGGGCGCAAGGTCGTGCCGGAAGCGGTGCATCGCCAGAAGCACACCTGCCCCGGCAAAGCCGAGGGCAAGGACGAGCCCGTTGGCCCGCGCGGTGTCCACGTGCGCGAACCCCAACCCCCCACGGGCCAGGACCAGCAGGATGCCGAAGAGGCCGTAGACCGATCGCTTGGCACGGCCTTTCACGGAGCGTTCCGGGGTGGCATGCGCCTCCTGCCAGTTGCCGCTGGCGGACAGGTACAGCCCGTGCTCATCGATGTTCAGGTAGCCACGCCCCGATCCGAAGTGACGACGCTCGATCATCAAGGGATCCGGTTCCCGGGCTTCTCCAGGTGCTGCACGATGGCGAGCGTTCCGGCCCACACGCCTTCGGCGAACTCGTCCTTGCGGAAATGCGGGATCATCAGCTCGTCCACGATGGCCGCGCAGTCCGCGTCGGTGAGCACCTTCTCGGTGCCGTAGCCGGTGGCGATGAACACGCTGCGCAGCGTCCGGCTCACGGCGATCACCACGCCGTTGTCACGGCCCTTCTTGCCCACGCCGAGCGAGTCCCCGAAGGTGGCGGCGAAGCTGGGCAGGTCCGGGTGGCCGTGCAGGCTGGCGGTGGTCACCACGGCGATCTCGTTGCCGGTGATCCGCTCGTGGGCGTGCACCAGGCTGTCGAGCCGCGAGCCCTGCACCAGGTCGAAGAGGTGCTCGTGGTCGAACACGAACCGTCCGGCCTGCGGGCGTGGCGACAGGCCGGTGAGCACCAACAGAGCTGAGAGCGGGACCAGGACCTTCCAGCGCATGATGACCGAAAATAGGCCATCCCGCGCAGGTGGCAAGGGCTTTCTTAAGCCTTGGCCGGCACCTTCACCGCGGTGAACTGGCGCTGCTTCACGCTGTAGCTGTGGCCCTTGCTGATGATGTGGACCTTCATGCCCTCGATGCTGAAGGGGTGGCCCTCCTCCACGTCGGCGAAGTCGCTGTAGGTGATGTCGTGCCCGTCGAAGATCATCACCTGGCCGCTGCCGATGGTCTCGAGCATGTCGCCGTCGGTGATGACGATACCGGTGTCCTCGCCCAGGCCGATGCCGATGGCGGCGGGGTTGGCGGCCACCGCCTGGGTGAGGCGGCTGAAGCGCCCGCGCTCCACGAAATGGCTGTCGATGATCACGTCGTGGATGAGGGCGGCGCCGGTGGTCATCTTCACGCCGCCCTTGATGAGGCCGCTGCTGCTGTGGCCCTGGTAGATCATGGTGCTGCTCATGCACATGGCGCCCGCGCTGGTGCCGGCGATCACGAAGCCGGGCTCCTCCTCGTAGCGGCGCTTCATCAGCTGCAGGAAGGCCGTGCCGCCGAAGATGGTGGTGAGCCGCAGCTGGTTCCCGCCGCTCATCATCACGGCGTCGGCGCGCGAGAGCCGCTTGATCATGTCCGGTTTCACGTCGCCGCGGTCGCGGATGTCGAGGATGTCGATGTTGGTGGCGCCCAGCTTGCCGAAGGCCTGCAGGTAGTTCTCGGCCACCTCATCGGGGATGCTGCTGGCGCTGGTGATCACGGCGATGCGCTTCTCCGGTCCACCGGCCTCGTCCACCACCCGTTTCAGGATGCCGTCCTCGATGAAGTTGTGGTGGAAGACCTTGCTGTGGTGGCCGCCCTCGGGCGTGTTGCCCTTGTCCTCATTACCGCCGATGGCGATCAGCTTCCCTTTGGGTGTCATGTGCGCGTGTTGAACCCCCGCCCCGATGCCTTCCGGCTGAAAGGCCCAGCGAAAGTAGGGGGTCCCTCCGGGCCGGTCCAGCCGCATGGTCCCGATCATCAACAGGGTTTTCCATGCCTTGCCGTTCGCGGCGCCCTGCTATCTTACCCACCGATCAAGCCCTTTCCCATGCGGATCCTCGAGCTGAAAGCCATGCGCGGCCCCAATTACTGGTCGGTGCGCCGCCACCACCTCATCGTGATGCGCCTCGACATCGAGGAACTGGAGCAGCGTCCCACGGACAAGATCCCCGGCTTCTACGAGCGCATCACCACGCTGCTGCCCACCACCTACAGCCATCGCTGCAGCGAGGACCACGAAGGCGGCTTCTGGGAGCGCATCAAGCGCGGCACCTGGATGGGGCACGTGATCGAGCACATCGCCCTCGAGATCCAGACGCTCGCCGGCATGGAAACAGGCTTCGGCCGCACCCGCAGCACCCGCGAACCCGGCGTGTACAATGTGGTGTTCAGCTACATCGAGGAGCCCGTGGGCCTTTACGCCGCCAAGGCCGCTGTGCGCATCGCCGAGGCCCTCATCAGCGGCGAGCCCTACGACCTGGCCGACGACATCCAGAAGATGCGCGAGCTGCGCGAGGAGAGCCGCCTGGGACCCAGCACCGGCAGCATCGTGCAGGAGGCCGTGAGCCGCGGCATCCCGTACCTGCGCCTCAACGGCCAGAGCCTGGTGCAGCTCGGCCACGGCATCCACCAGAAGCGCATCCGGGCCACCATCACCAGCCAGACCAGCAACATCGGGGTGGAGATCGCCTGCGACAAGGAGGAGACCAAGCAATTGCTCGAGAGCTACGAGATACCGGTGCCGAAAGGCCGCGTGGTGCGGTCAGAGGAAGGTTTGATCGATGCGCTGCAAGTGATTGGATATCCGTGTGTTATTAAGCCTATAGGGGGTAATCACGGACGCGGTGCCACCATCGGCATCAAGACCGTGGAGGAGGCCAAGGTGGCGCTCGCCAAGGCCAAGGAGATCAGCCGCAGTGTGATCGTGGAGCGCTACATCACCGGGCTCGACCACCGGCTGCTGGTGATCAACCACCGCTTCGTGGCGGCCGCCAAGCGCACGCCGGCCTGCGTGGTCGGCGACGGCACCCGCACCATCGCGCAGCTCGCCGAGGAGGTGAACAAGGACCCCCGCCGCGGCTACGGGCATGAAAAGGTGCTCACCCGCATCGACATCGACGACCATACCCTGAAGCTGCTCGCGCTGAAGGGCCTAACCCCCGACAGTGTGCCCCCCAAGGACGAGGTGGTGTACCTGAAGGCCACGGCCAACCTCAGCACCGGTGGCACCGCGGATGACGTCACCGAGGTGGTGCACCCCTTCAACGTCTTCCTTGCCGAGCGCATCAGCCGCATCATCGACCTGGACATCTGCGGCATCGACATCATGACGGACGATATCACCATGCCGCTGAACGAGAGCGGCGGTGCGGTGCTGGAGGTGAACGCAGCGCCCGGCTTCCGCATGCACCTGGACCCCACCGGTGGCCTGGGCCGGAACGTGGCCGAGCCCGTGGTGGACATGCTCTTCCCGCCGGGCACGCCCAGCCGCATCCCCATCATCGCCATCACCGGCACCAACGGAAAGACGACCACCACGCGCCTCACCAGCCACATCATGCGCAGCGTGGGCCACAAGGTGGGCATGACCTGCAGCGACGGCGTGTACATCCTGAACCGCATGCTCATGAAGGGCGACTGCACGGGTCCGGCCAGTGCGCAGTTCGTGCTGAAGGAGCCCGTGGTGGACATGGCCGTGCTGGAGACCGCCCGCGGCGGCCTGGTGCGCAGCGGCCTCGGCTTCGAGCATTGCGACGTGGCCATCGTCACCAACGTGGCGGCGGACCACCTTGGGCTGAAGGACATCCACACGCTGGAGGAGCTGGCCCACGTGAAGAGCACCGTGCCTCGCAGCGTGCGGCAGGACGGCTATGCCATCCTCAACGCCGATGACGAGCTGGTGATGGCCATGCGCAAGCAGACCAACTGCAAGATCGCCCTGTTCAGCCTCGACGAGAACAACCGCCTCATCCGCCAGCACTGCAAGCTCGGGGGCCTGGCGGCGATCTACGAGAACGGCTTCGTCACCATCAGCAAGGGCGAGTGGAAGCTGCGGATCGAGAAGGCCGTGAACATTCCGCTCACCTACGGCGGCAAGGCCGTGTTCAACATCCAGAACGTGCTGCCCGCCATCCTCGCCGCCTACGTGCGCGGGGTGAAGGTGGAGGAGCTGCGCGAGGCGCTGCTGACCTTCGTGCCCAGCGCGGCGCAGACCCCGGGCCGCCTGAACCTGTTCCAGTTCAAGAACTTCCAGGTGGTGGTGGACTACGCCCACAACCCGCACGGCTTCGAGGCGCTCGGCAAGTTCCTCAGCAAGATCCCCGACAGCCCCAAGATCGGCGTGATCGCCGGCGTGGGCGACCGCCGCGACGAGGACACCATCAACCTGGGCCGCCTCAGCGCGCAGATGTTCGACGAGATCATCATCCGCCAGGACCGCAACCTGCGCGGCAAGACCGACGACGAGATCATCGCGCTCATGGTGAAGGGCATCACCGAGGTGGACCCGAAGAAGAAGTACACCATCATCAAGAAGGAGGAGGAGGCCATCCGCCACGCCATCGGCCACGCGCCCAAGGGCAGCTTCGTCACCCTGTGCAGCGACGTGGTGCCCGACGCGCTCGCCCTGGTGCTGAAACTGAAGGAGGAGGATGAGCGCGTGCCCTTCAGCAAGGAGGACATCCCGAACCGGAACAAGGAGCTGGTGGGGTGACGCCGTTCCGGTTGCGGTCGTCCAGTAAAGCACACCCAATGTTCATGAAAGCGCTGCTCTACACCCTGGCCCTCGTCCTGATGTCCACCGCCGCCACCGCCCAGGACCTGAAGCCCGTGGCCTACACCGATGGTCCCCAAAAGCTTAACGGCCTGGTGACGGACAATGACGGCACCAAGCGACCGGGCGTGCTCATCCTGCCCGCGTGGATGGGCATCGACGAAGAGGCTCGAACCGCGGCGAAGGAACTGGCGAAGCAGGGCTACATCGCCTTCATCGCCGACATCTACGGAGAGGGCAACGTCCCCACGGACTTCAGCGGCGCGCGCACCATCGCCACGCACTACAAGACCGACTTCGCCGCGTATCAGCACCGCATCGCGCTGGCCCTGGAGCAACTGAAAAAGGCCGGCGCCGACCCTGACCGCATCGCGGTGATCGGCTATTGCTTCGGTGGTACAGGCGCGTTGGAGGCGGCGCGGGCCCAACTCCCGGTGAAGGGCGTGGTGAGCATCCACGGCGGACTTGGCAAGGGCGATCGCCCCAACGGGCCCATCAGCACCAGCGTGCTCATCCAGCACCCCGAGGCCGATCCCACGGTAAGCAAGGAGGATATGGCCAGCATCACCGCCGAGTTGAATGAAGCGAAGGCCGATTGGCAGCTGATCAGCTACGCGCACTGCGGGCACACCTTCACCAACCCGGCGAGCAAGGAATACAACAAGCGCATGGCCGACCGGGCCTGGCAGCACCTGCTGGTGTTCCTGAAGGAGGTTCTGGCCTGATCCGCTCAGAAGCGGTCCGCGCGCGCTCCCCGCAACAGGTTGTCGTTCGTGTGCAACGCGAAGCGCCCCATCAGCCGGCGACGCCGGAAGTGGATGAAAGGGAAGCGCTTGGACACGTACAGCCGGTGGAAGCGATGAGGCCTGGTCCGCGGCGCAGCGAGCGGCTCCTGACGTACGCAGGTTCCGAAGAGGGCCATTTCCTTCTCCAGTTCCTCCGGGCTCGCGGGCGCTTCCACCACCTGTGCGGCCCGCGGTGCGTCAACCGGTAACACGGGTCGCGTGTATTCGGAAGGCGCGGGAGTTCGCGTGTCCTGCGCGATCACCGCCACCGACCCGAGCGTGAGCCCTGCCGCCAGCAGCCCACGCTTGGGGCTGAGCAGTTCGACCAGCGGCACCAGGTGCGGCTCGAGGTGCTCCGGCCGGTACACCCCGCAGGCCTCGGGATGTTCACGCTTGTAGGCCACCACCGCGCGTCGGTCCCAGCCCGTGAAGTCCATCACCGCATGCCGGCATTTCAGGCAGAACCGGCCTTCGGCAACGGGTGGCATGGCGTTCCAGTCCTCGCGGCAGGCTCCGGCGGTCATGGCGCGTGTTTCCTGAAAGACGTTCGGGGCGGGCGAACGCTGCCTGCGAACGAAAAAGGCCCCGTTTCCGGGGCCTTTTCGGAGTTCACTGAAGGAGGCTTACTTGGCCCCGGCTGTGACCAGCTGGCGCTTCTCCTGGATGCGGGCGCTCTTGCCACGCAGGCCGCGCAGGTAGAAGATGCGCGCCCGGCGCACCGAGCCGCGCTTGTTCACCTCGATCTGGTCGATGAAGGGGGAGGCCACCGGGAAGATGCGCTCCACGCCCACGTTGTTGCTGATCTTCCGCACGGTGAAGGTGGCGGTGCTGCCCGAGCCTTTGCGCTGGATCACCACGCCCTGGAACTGCTGGATGCGCTCCTTGTTCCCTTCGCTGATGCGGTAGTGGACCGTGATGGTGTCACCGGCCTTGAAGTCGGGAAGCTGCTTCAGCGGGGCCCATTCCTTCTCGAGTTGCTTGATCTTGTCCATGACGCTCAGCGCTTTACGGTTGAAGTCCCGTTCCAACGGGGGCGCAATATTAAGGCTTTTTCCGGTTCACCCCCAAGGTCAACCTTCACCGAAGGTATCGGGGGCCGCTCCCGGTAGTCCGGGACGCCGTTCCCGGGTGCGGGCCAGGGCCTGTTCGTGGCGCCAGGCCTCGATCCGGGCCTCGTGGCCGCTCAGGAGCACCTCGGGCACCTTCCACCCGTTGTAGTCGGCCGGCCGGGTGTACACGGGCGGGGCCACCAGCCCGTCCTGGAAGCTGTCGCTCAGGGCGCTGGTCTCGTCGTTCAGCACGCCCGGGATCAGGCGGATGAGGCTGTCGCTGAACACCGCGGCGGCCAGCTCGCCCCCGCTCAGCACGTAGTCGCCGATGCTGATCTCGCGGGTGATGAGGTGCTCGCGCACGCGCTCGTCCACCCCCTTGTAGTGCCCGCATAGGATGATGAGGTTCTTCAAGGTGCTCATGCGGTTGGCCAGCGGCTGGTCGAGCAGCTCGCCGTCGGGGCTCATGTAGATCACCTCGTCGTAGCCGCGCTCGGCCTTCAGGGCGCTGATGCACCGGTCGATGGGCTCGAGCTGCATCACCATGCCGGCACCGCCCCCGAAGGCGTAATCGTCCACACGCTTGTGCTTGTCGGTGCTGTAGGCGCGCAGGTCGTGCACCACCACCTCGGCCAGGCCCTTCTGCTGGGCTCGCTGCAGGATGCTCTCCCCGAACCAGCTGTCCAGCAGGCGGGGCACCACGGAGAGGATGTCGATGCGCATGAGAGAGGGCCGGTCGGAGGGCTTCAGGGCGCGAAGATCGGAGCGGTTCCGGGGCCAACGCTAACTTTCGGCATCCGGTTTGCGAAAAAGCCGGCACAACAAGACCCATGAAGAACCTGTTGACGCTCGGTCTGGCTGCGGTGCTCGCCATGCCCGCCTTCGCCCAGAAGCACGTGTATGAGGACCTACTCGTGAAGTTCGTGGACGAGAAGTACGAGGACGTGCTTGCCAAGGCGCTCTCCTACACGGAGAACGACGAGACGAAGAAGGACCCGCTGCCCTACCTCTACATCTCGATGAGCCTCTACGAGATGAGCAAGATCGAGAAGTACCGGGCCATGGAGGAGTACAAGAAGAGCGACAAGGACGCGGTGAAGTGGGCCGAGAAATACCGCAAGAAGGACAAGGAGAAGCAGTTCTTCGACAACTACGCCGACTTCTGGGCCGAGCTGAACACCATGGCCGGCGAGAGCGGCCTGAACTTTTACGATGAAGGCGCGAAGGGCTTCAGCAAGGCGAAGCAGATGTTCGATGGCATGACGGGCTACTACCCGGAGAACCCGGGTCCTTGGCTGATGCTTGCGCTGTGCCAGTACCAGACCAACCTGGCGAAGGAGGCGGAGACCAGCATGAAGAACTTCCAGAGCGCACTGGACAATGCCGGCGGTGCGGCCAACCTGCCCGAGGACCAGAAGAAGCTGCTGAAGACGGCCATGATGAACTACGCCACCTACAAGCAGAGCAAGGGCGACAAGGCGGCGGGCTCCGCGATGCTGGAACAGGGAAGGGAGGCCTTCATGGCCGAGCCTGATTTCAAGACCTTCATCGAGGGCTACTAGTCCCGGTCCGGACCATGTTCGAGGCGGCCTTGCGGGGCCGCTTCGTGCTTCCGGAGCATTCGCGTCGGCCGCATCACCAGGAGGACCAACGCGGGCAGCAGCAGCAGCTCGGCCACGAAGGCGAAGGCGAGGGTGAGGGTGATCAGCAGGCCCATGTAGTACACGCTGGCGAAATCGCTGAGCACCAGGGTGAGGAAGCCGCTCATGAGCATGAGGCTGGTGACGCTCACGGCCTTGCCGGTGCTGAGGTAGGTGCGCTTGAGGGCGTAGGCCACGGTGCGCCCTTCCAGGAGCTGCAGCCGCAGCTTGCCGAGCATGTGGATGGTGTCGTCCTCCGCGATGCCGAAGGCGATGCTGAAGATGATGGCGGTGCTCACCTTGAGGTCGATGCCGATGAAGCCCATCACCCCGGCGATGAACAGCAGCGGCACCAGGTTGGGCAGCAGCGCCACGATCACCATGCGCACATCGCGGAAGAACCACATCATGATCGCGGCGGTGAGCAGCACGGCGAGGCCCATGCCGCCCACGAGCTGCCCGCTGAGGTGCTCGTTATTGCGGTCGATCAGGTAGGCCATGCCGGTCTGCCGGAAGCGCACCGTGCCCGGGTCGGTATGCGCGGCGATGAAGCGGTCCAGGTCGGCGTTGCGGCCCTTGTGCACGTGGCCGCCCTCGTCCACCTTCCGGCCGGTGAGCCGCGCCGTGCGGCCATCGGCCGAGACCAGCAGGCGCAGCTGCTCGCGGCCACCGAAGACCTCCGCCTGCCGGGCGAGCCTGCGCGTCTCCGAAGCTTCATCGGGCAGCCGCAGCTGGTCGGCGCCCCCGCCATGGGCGGCTTTGTGCAGGGTGCGCATCACCGTTACGGGCGAAAGGATGCTCCGCACGCCCTGCTCGTCGTGCACGAAGTCCTGCACGCGCTCGAGCTGCTGCAGCACGTCGAGGTCCCACACCGTGCGGCCGCTGTCGGCCACGGTGATCTCCAGCTCGAAGGGGCGCACGCCGCCGAAGACCTCCTCGAACCACAGGAAGTCCATCTTCTGCGGGTCGTTGTTCGGCCAGTCCTCCAGCAGGTAGTTGTTCACCTTGATGCGGGAGAGGCCGACGACGGAGACGACGGTGATGAGGCCAAAGCCCGCGAGGATCCGCATGCGGTTGCGGATGGTCCATTGGAAAAGACGCGGAAGCCAGCGGTCCCACAAGGTGTCGTGCTGGGCGCGGGGCAGGATCCGCTTCGGGTCGATGAAGAGGAGCAGGGCGGGAAGCAGGGTGAAGCTGATGAGGAAGGCCACCAGCACCCCCACGGCGGTGTACAGGCCGAACTCCTGCAGGGGACGGATGCTCGCGGATCCAAGGGTGGCGAAGCCGATGGCGCTGGTGACGGCGGTGAGGAAGGTGGGCAGGCCGGCCTCCTTGTAGGTGAGGGCCAGGGCGCGGCGGCGTTCGGTGCCGGTACGCACGTGCTCCAGGAAGGTCTCCAGCAGGTGCACGGCGTCGCTCATGCCCACCACGAACAGGATGCTGGGCAGCAGCATGGTGAGGATGCTGAGCGGCTCGTTGAAAAGGGTCATGGCGCCCACCTGCCACAGGATGGCGAGTCCCACCACACCGATGGGCACCACCACGCCCAGCACGGAACGGAAGCCGATGAAGAGGAACACGGCGAGCAGGGCGATGGAGCTGGTGAGGAAGAGCACGAGCTCGCGCTCCATCTTTTTGATGTAGTAGTACTGCCCGTGCACCCGGCCCGCCACATGCAGGTCGGAGAGCCCGCTGTCGCGCATCACGCGCTCGGTGCCTTCGAGCAGGGCGTCGCTGCGCCGCTTGCTCAGGTCGGGCGCGGTCTGGGCCACGAGCAGGATGGCATCGCCCTTCGGAGCGAACCAGGCCTCGCGCAGGCGGTCGTCGGCCCAGAGGCGCGCGGAGTCGGCGGCGAGGGTGCTGTCCGTGGCGGTGCGCAGCACGGGCACGTTGAACACGCCCACCGGGGTGATCACAGGCTCGTCCAGGCGCGTGGGCGAGGCCACCGAACGCATGTCGGGAAGCCGGGCCAGGCGCGCGGCCAGGCTGTCGAACCGCACCAGGAACGAGCGGTCGAACACCGAGGGACGACGCTCGGCGGCCACGAGCAGGAAATCGTTGTCGTTGCCGAAGCGCTGGCGGAAGGCGAGGTACTGGTCGAGCTCGGGGTCGTTCGTGGGGAAGAACTTCTCGAAGTCGTAGTCGAGCCGCACATGGCGCAACGAGAGCCCCAGCACCACGGTGATGGCGCCGAGCACCACGAAGGCCCAGCGCGCCCGTGCCCGGGTGAGCCAGCGTTCCATGCGGTCCACACGTTCGCCCATCAACAATGTCCGGTCAGCGCCGGTGCGCAAAGGTGGGTCTTCCCCCTGAGCCCCGGGTCTACTTTTGGCCCCCGATGGAACGGCTGATGCGACGCGTGCTGGTGTGGGCGGTCCTGGTGCTGCCCGGGGCCGCTGGCACGGCCTTCGCGGGCCGGCTGGAGAAGGCCTTCGAGGCGCTGAACGTGCACAACTACTTCCTCGCCCGCGAGCTCTTCACCAAGGAGGTGGCGAAACACCCGGCGGCGGCCTGGTACGGGCTCAGTGTCATCCACGGACGCGACAACAACCCCTTCTACCAGCTCGATTCGGCCTACACCTTCATCCTGCGCGCCGATGCGGCCTATGGCATCGCGCCCGACAAGGAGCGTGCGCGCATCGCCGCGGTGGGCGTGGACGGCCCGGCGATCGCCGCCCAGCTCGAACATGTGTTCGGCATCGCCTGGGAAAGCACGAAGGCGGTGAACACGATCACCGCGTACGACAGCTTTATCGCCACCTACGTGCGCAGCGGGCACGTGCCCGAGGCCATCGCGTCGCGCAACGCGCTCGCCTTCCACGAGGCGCGCAGCACGAACACGGCGGCTGCCTATCGCGGCTTCATCGACCGCTACCCCGACGCGCTGGAGGTGTACGAGGCCCGGTCGCGCCTGCAGGAGGCCGTGTTCCGCGAGGCCGTGCCCAACGGCACCATCACCGAGTACGAGCGGTTCCTGGTCGACCATCCGGAGAGCCCTTATGTGCGCAAGGCGGAGGACGAACTCTTCCGGCTGAGCACGCCCCATCGAACGCCCACGGAGCTCCATGTGTTCATCCGCCGGCATCCCAACAACCCGAACGTGCCCTTGGCCTGGCGTGCCATCTACGACCAGTACACGCGCGACCTCAGCCCGGGGGCCATCACGCAGTTCCTCAAGGACTATCCCGACTACCCCTTCATCACCGAGCTCACCGCCGACTTCCGCACCGCCACCATGGTGCTCCTTCCGTTCCGCAAGAACGGACTGTGGGGCTACCTGAACGAGGAGGGGGTGGAGCAGATCAAGGCCGAGTACGAGTTCGCCGAGCCCTTCAGCGGTGGGCAGGCCCTGGTGGGGCGCGACGACCTGGTGGGCACGGTGAACAAGATGGGCAAGGTGGTGGTGGACATCCAGTACGACGACCTCATGGACCCGAGCGAGGGCCTCTGCACCGTGGAGCGCGGGGGCAAGGTGGGCGTGGTGGACCGAAGCGGAGCGCTCGTGGTGCGCATGGAGTACGAGGATGTCGGGGAGTTCCACAACGGCATCGCCTACGCCGAGAAGGAGGGGCGCTACGGCTACATCAACGCCGCAGGCGAGGTGGTGGTGCCCTTCCAGTACGAGGCGGCCTCCACGTTCAGCAATGGCCTGGCCGTGGTGCGGCAGGACGGCCTTAGCGGTGTGATCGACACCCGGGGCCAGGTGGTGGTGCCCTTCGCCTACGACTGGATCGAGGGTTTCGCGCTGCCGGTTTCGCGCGTGCGGAAGGGACCGCTCATGGGCCTCATCAGCCCGTTCGGCGACGTGCTGCTCGCGGTGGAGCACGACCACGTGGGCGTGTTCAGCGACAGCCTTGCGTTGGTGGTGGACAAGGACCGCTGCGGTTACGCCGATCTGCGCGGCCAGCTGGTGATCCCCATGGTGTATGAGGCCAACGAAGGCACCCTCGGCTGGGGCGACTTCCACGATGGCGTGGCCAAGGTGATGCAGGGCGGCAAGTTCGGCTGCATCAACACCAAGGGCGCCAAGGTGCTGCCACTGCAGTACGCCGATGTCGGGCGCGCCTCGGGCGGGCTGATCGCCGTGAAGAAGCGCACGAAGTGGGGCTATGTGGACCTGGCGGGGAAGGTGGTGGTGGAGCCGCGGTACGACCAGGCCTGGGAGCTGCGCAACGGCCACGCGCGGGTGAAGCTCGGCGACCTCTTCGGGCTGGTGGACAGCACCGGCAAGGAGCTGATCGCACCGCGGCTCTCGGGCCTTTCCGACGTGCAGTACGGGCTGGTGATCGCCACGCTGAACGGGCTCACGGGCGTGGTGGAACCCGGCGGCAGGGAGCGCGTTCCGCTCGCCTTCGCCGCGGTGGAGCTGATGGATGCGCGCACCGCACGCGTCACCCGGAACGACAAGCTGGCCTACGTGCGGCTCGCCGACGGGGTCTTCATCTGGAAGGAGGAGGGCTTCGACGCGGCGCCGGCGTCAACGGAGTAGCGTCACGTGGCCGGTGAGGCGCTCCTGCGTCACCCCGTCTTCGCCCAGGGCCTTGTACCGCAACGTCCACACGTACACGCCGTCCTGCACGGCCGTGCCGTTGTAGGATCCATCCCAGGGCAGACCGGGCTGGTCGGTGGTGAAGATGCGCTCACCCCAACGGTCGAACACGGCGAACTCGTAGGTGACGAAGCGGCCGTACACCACCGGACCGAACACATCGTTGATGCCGTCGCCGTTCGGGGTGAAGCCATTGGGCACATGCACGTCGGGCGCGCAGCCGCCGTCGGTCAGCAGCACGGTGTCCTCGAAGGCGATGCACGGGCCCACGCCCATCACCACATAGATCCCCGGCTGCATCACGGTGATCCGCGCATCGGAGCTGCCGGTGCTCCACAGGTACGTGGCTCCCGGCACGAACGCGTCCAGCACCAGCTCCTGGCCCGGGCAGATGGTGAGCTCCCCGCCGAGGTCCACCTGGTCCACGATCGGCAGGAAGGTGATGGCGATGGCATCGGAGCTCGTGCACCCGTCGAGCGAAAGGGTCACCCCATACGTACCGGTGCTGGTGGCGGTGATGGCGGGTTGTGTGCTGCCGGTGCTCCACAGCACCTGGGCCTGTCCGGCCGCCACGGCCAGGTCGATCGTGTCACCCGCGCATGCCGTGAGGTCCTGGCCCAGGTCGGGTTGGGGCAGGGGTGTCATACCCACGTTCACCGTGTCGCTCTCCAGACAGCCGGGCGCACCGGCCACGAGCCATACCGTGCCCGCGCTTCCTGTGCTGTACTGGCCCGTGGTGGATCCATCGGACCAGAGGTAGGCGGCCCCCGGTGCGCTGAAGTTCCAGCCGATGGTGGTGCCGGGACACAGCATGGTGTCGGGTCCCAGGTCCACGTTCACCGGGGTGTAGTAGGCCACGCCGATCGCATCCGATGCGGTGCAACCGTTGAGGTCGACGACCACCGAATAGTTGCCGGCCTGCCCCACGTTGAAGGTGGCGGTGGTGGATCCGTTCTGCCAGGTATAGGTGGCCCCTGCGAAGGTGGCATCGAGCACCATGGAGGCCCCATCGCACAACGTGGTGTCGTTGCCCAGGTCGACCGTCGGGGAGGCGAGCGTTCCGATGGTGAGGCTGTCCGATGCGGCGCATCCGCTCACGGTCACCTGTACGCTCCAGGCTCCGGGCAGGGCCGATACGCTCGCCGCGGTGGCCCCGTTGTTCCAGAGGTAGCTCGCGCCCGGGGTGGTGGCGTCCAACGTGATCGTGGCCCCGAGGCAGAGGGCGGTGTCGTTGCCCAGGTCGACCACGGGCAGGGGAACGATGGAGACGGTGATGGAGTCGGTCACCGAACAACCGGCAAGCGTGGCCTGAGCCCAATAAGTGCCGGCCGTGCTCACCGTGCGCGTCACGGCGGTGCTGCCATCATCCCACAGGTACGCGGCCCCCGGCGTGGTGGTCGCGTCGAGCAGTTGCGTGGTGCCGGCGCACAGGCTGAGGTCGAGCCCCAGGTCGATGTCGGCCAGGGTCACGGAGGTCACCGAGATGGTGTCGCTCGCAGCGCAACCGCCCACGTCCACCGTGGCCCAGTACGTGCCCGGCTGCTGCACGGTGAACACCGGGCCTTGCGTGCCGTCGCTCCAGGTGGTGGTGCCGCCGGGAAGTTGTGCGGTGAGCAACAAGGAAGCGCCCGGACAGAACGCGGTGTCACTCCCCAGGTCGATCGCCAGCGTACCGAGCACGGTCACCAGCACGGTATCGCTCGCGCTGCAGCCGTTGGCCGAAACGGCCACCCATGCCGGGCCGCTCGTGCTCACCACCACGGAAGAGGCGGTGGCCCCCGTGGACCAGCTGTACTGCGCGCCCGGCCAGCTCGCGTCCAAGGTGATCGATCCTCCCGGACAGAGCGTGGTGTCGTTGCCCAGGTCCACCACGGGGACGGAAAGCGTTGTGATGACCACGGTGTCGGTCACGCTGCAGGCCCCTTGCATCACCTCCACGGCGTAGGTGCCGGCGTTCGCCACGCTGATGGTGGCGGCGGTGGACCCTGTGCTCCACAGGTAGGTCGATCCGGGCAGGGTCGCATCCAAGGTCACCGTGGTGCCCTGGCATACCGCCTGGTCGGGCCCGAGGTCCACCGCGTTGGGCGAGGCGTACAGCACGTCGATCTGATCACCGCCGCTGCAGCCGTTGGCATCGGTGAGCGCCACGCTGTAGGCACCGGGGGATTGGACCGTGAACGTCGCGGTGGTGGATCCATCCTGCCACAGGTAGCTCACGCCCGCCTGCGTGGCATTGAGCGCGAGCGTGGCCCCCGGACAGAGGGTGGTGTCGTTCCCCAGGAACACGGAAGGCGGCGCGACGGTGCCCACGTTGATCGCATCCGCCACGGCGCAGGATCCCTGGGTCACGCTCACGCTGTACGCTCCGGCGGTGGAAACGGCGATCGAGGGCGTGGTGGCCCCCGTGCTCCACAGGTAGCTGGCGCCGGGCACCGCAGTGTTCAAGGTGAGCGTGGCGCCCGCACAGAGGGTGGTGTCGTTGCCCAGGAACACCGGCACGGGCGCGGCGTACGACACGCTGATCGCGTCGGAGGCGGCGCAGGTGTTCGCATCCGTTACGGTGACGCTGTAGTTCCCCGCAGCGCTCACCACGAAGCTCGAAGCGGTGGTGCCGTTCTGCCAGAGGTACGTTCCACCCGGAACGGAGGCGTTCAGCACCAGCGTTGCGCCGGGGCACAGGGTGGTGTCGTTGCCCAGGGCCACGGTGGGCGGTGTGTGCGTGGCGATCACCAGGTCATCGGAACCGGTACACCCGTTCACCGTCACCTGCACCGACCAGTTGCCCGCACCCGCATTGATGGTGGCTGAGGAGCTGCCGTTGTTCCAGAGGTAGCTGGCCCCGGCGGTGGTCGCGTCGAGCTGTACCTGCGTACCGGGGCACACGGTGGTGTCGTTCCCAAGGGCAACCACCGGCAGGGCGATGAAGGTCACCTGCACCGTATCGCTGGCCTGGCAGCCGTTCAAGATGGTGCGCACCCAGTAGGTGCCCGAAGAGGAAGCGTTGATCGCGTTGGAAGTGGCTCCCGTGCTCCAGAGGTAGGTCGCTCCGGGAACGTTCACTGCGAGCGGTACCGGGGATCCCGCGCACGCGGTCACATCGGGCCCCAGGTTCACCGACTGCAGGCTGAAGTTGGTGAGCGTCACACCGTCCGAGGCGCTGCACCCCGCAAGGCTAACGGTCACCGCGTAATTGCCGGGCGTCGCGGTGGTGTAGGAGGCGGTGTTGCTTCCATCCTGCCACAGGTAGCTCGCACCGGGCACTGTGGCGTTGAAGGTCACCGCCTGGCCGGGGCATACGATGGTGTCGTTGCCCAGGTCGAAGGCGGGCAGCGGGTTCACGGTCACCACATTGGCATCGGAGGCGGTGCAGCCGTTGAGGTCCACGGTAACGCTGAAGTTGCCGCCGGCGGCGGCATTGATGGTGGCGGTGGTGGCGCCGGTGCTCCACAAGTAGGAGGCCCCGGGGAAGGCGGCGCTGAGCGTGAGCGGCTGCCCTGCGCAGATGGTGGTGTCGCGCAGGTCCACGGTGGGGTTGGGCGCCACGGTGAGGTCCACATCATCGGTCACAGAACAACCGTTGAGCGTTACCGTGGCGCTGTAGTTCCCTGTGCTGCTTGCGCTGAGGGTGGGTGTGGTGGCGCCGGTGCTCCACAGGTAGCTCGCACCGGGCACCGCGGCGTTGAAGGTGACGCTGTTGCCTGCGCACACGGTGGTGTCGTTGCCCAGGTCGAAGGTGGGCAGCGGGTTCACGGTCACCACATTGGCATCGGAGGCGGTGCAGCCGTTGAGGTCCACGGTAACGCTGAAGTTGCCGCCGGCGGCCGCGTTGATGGTGGCGGTGGTGGCGCCGGTGCTCCACAGGTAGCTGGCCCCGGGAAAGGCGGCGCTGAGCGTGAGCGGCTGCCCCGCGCACAGGGTGGTGTCGCGCAGGTCCACGGTGGGGTTGGGCGCCACGGTGAGGTCCACATCATCGGTCACGGCACAGCCGTTGAGCGTTACCGTGGCGCTGTAGTTCCCTGTGCTGCTCGCGCTGAGGGTGGGTGTGGTGGCGCCGGTGCTCCACAGGTAGCTGGCGCCGGGCACCGTGGCGTTGAAGGTGACGCTGTTGCCCGCGCAGACGGTGGTGTCGTTGCCCAGGTCTAAGGTGGGCAGCGGGTTCACGGTCACCACGCGGGAATCGTTCGCCGTGCAGCCGTTCAAGGTGACGGTGACCCCGTAGTTGCCGGAGCTGCCCACGGCGATCGTGGGCGTGGTGGCCCCGGTGCTCCACAGGTAGGTGGCGCCCGGGTACGTCGCGTTCAGTGTGACCGAATGGCCGGCACAGATGGTGGTGTCGTTGCCCAGGTTCACGCTCGGCGCCTGGAGGAAGGTGAGCTGCACGGCATCGTTGTTCGAGCAGCCGTTGGCCGTTACCGTAACGCTGTAGTTGCCATTGGTGCTCGCGCTGATGGCGGGCGTGGTGGCGCCGGTGCTCCACAGGTAGGTTCCGCCGGGCACTGCGGCGTTGAGGTTCACCGGGTTGTTGCCACAATTCACCTGATCGGGGCCGAGGTTAACGGCCGGCAAGGGGGTCACGTTCACCTGCACCGTATCGCGCAGCACCATGTTGCCGCTCATACCGATGTTGTCGATGCCGAAGTCATTGCCCACGGAGAAGCTGCTGGTGAGCTCCAGGCAGATAGCTGCGCTGGTGACACCGGCGGGTGCGGTCCAGTTGGTGACGTTGTTCACCCACACGTTCGGTCCGGCCGGCGGGATGAAGGTGGGCCCGATGAGCGTGCCGTTCACCCGCCAGCGCACGTGGGGCGGGTTCTGCACCACCATGGAGGCGAGGTCGAACGCCAGGGTGTAGGTCTGCCCGGGGCACACCGGCACGGTCTGGCACCAGATGTCCCACCCGCTCTGCGCCAGCCCTCCGTTCCCGATCAGGAAGAGCCCGCTGCCCCAGCCCACGAAGAAGGGGTGATAGGTGCCGGCGTTGTACCCGAGGTAGTAGTTGCCGTCGACCTGCAGGTTGCTGTTGTAGTTGAACTGGGTGCTGAAACCGGTATTACCGGCATCGTCGAAGTTGCCATTGGTGACGAGCTGCCCGCTGGGGTAGCCCACCTGGCACCAATAGTTCCCCGCCGTTCCCACCGTGATGTTCTGCGTGGTGGCACCGTTGCTCCACAGGTAGCTCGACCAGCCCGGAGGACCCAGGAGCGTGGTGCTCTGGCCCTGGCAGATCGTCACGTCCGGCCCGATGGTGATGGAGCAGGGACCTTGGGCCGATGCTTGGAACGAGGTGCCCAGCACCGCGAAGGCCACGGTGGCGCACAAGAAGATATGGACCCGTGGGCAGGTCAATTCAGGAAGCGGTGCTCGATGGTCAAAATTCGGGCCGAAAGGCCTATGGCTCAATGTGTTCCGGATGAAAACTGTTCACCGGGCGATGAACAAGCGGTTCAAGCCTTCATAACCCTGTTCATCCACCTGTCCGAAGCGAAGACGCAGTTCGGACCCGATACGTCCACTGAGACCCCGGGTGGCCTCGTTGTGGACGATCGTATTGAAGATCAGCGTGCCACCGGTGGAGGTGCGTGCCCGCAGGGCGTCCTGGAAGTCCGGATCCGCGGCCCAGCCGGGCGGCGATAGGTCCTCGAAGAGGTCCACCAGCACCAGGTCGAAGGTCCCTTCCAGGGTCTTGACCGAACGGCGGGCATCGCCCTCCACGATCCGCAGGTCGGCCCAGTCATCGATACCGAAGTGGCGGCGCCCCCAATCCAGCATCAAGGGGTCGTCCTCCAGCGCGGTGATGGGGGCGGAGAGGCCACGTTCCTTCCGCAGGATGTGCACGGCGCTTCCGGTGCCCAGGCCGAGCAGCAGCACCGCGCGCACGGCGCCGTCGGTGGGCATGAAGTGGTCCAGGGCCTGCTGCCACACGCGGTGCAGGCTGCCGAAGCTCTGGTTGGCCTGCGCGCTGTTCACCACCAGGCGCCCGCGTTCGAGCGTGAGCTCAAGGTGGCCATGCCGGCCCTCGGCCCTTTCCAGCCGGATCGGTACCACATGGCTCAGCAGGCGGAGCAGGGGGGAGGCCTTCACGGGGCGAAGATCGCCTGTCGGGCGCGCTACCTTCGCGCCCTTTCCATGGCCCTCACCGCCATCACCCGGTACAAGCTGCGCAAGCTGCTGAAGTACGTGCTCGTGACCACCGGCACGGCCTGGGTGCTCACGCTCTTCAGCGGCGATGCCTTGCGCGGCTGGCTCGGCGCGTGGGCCCTGCTCGGGCTGTGGACCGGTGTGCTCGAGGAGTTCCTCTTCGGCCGGCGCTTCCGGTCGCTCGCCATCCCGCTGCAGTTCCTGGGCAAGGTGATCGCGGTGAACGCCCTCACCATCCTCTTCGTGGCCCTGGCCTTCGCCTCCGACAGCCAGCAGCAGCTCCCGTTGATGCGCGAAGGCACCTTCAGCGCGGGCGAGATGCTGGCCATGGCGCAGTTCTATCGCCTCATCCTGCGGGTGGTGGTGGTCACCTCCATCGCCATCCTAGTGGTGCAGGTGGAGGAGCTCATGGGCCGCCGCATGTTCCTCGGCTTCCTGCTCGGCCGGTACGAACGTCCGGCGGCGGAGGAGCGCATCGTGCTCTCCATCGACCTGGTGGGTAGCACCGCCCTAGCCGAGAAGCTCGGCGACCTGCGCTACTACCGCTTCCTCAACACCACCTACTCCCTGCTCACCGATCCGCTGCTGCGCAACGAGGGCGAGATCCACAAGTACGTGGGCGATGAGGTCATCATCACCTGGACCATGGAGGACGGTATCCGGCAGCAGAACTGCCTGGACCTGTTCTTCGACCTGCGCGAGCGCATCGCCGCCCATGCCGAGGTGCTGCAGGCCGAGTTCGGGGTGGTGCCCCAGTTCCGCGGGGCCGTGCACGGGGGGCGGGTGATCGTGGCGCAGGTGGGGCACATCAAGCGCGCCATCGACCTCAGCGGCGACGTGATGAACGCCACCTCGCGCATGGTGGGCGTGTGCAAGGAGCTCAAGGGTGAACTGCTGGTGAGCGCTGAACTGCTCGGCCGCATCCCGCAGGCGGAGCAGCGCTTCCGCTTCGGTGAACTGGTCGTGGCCCCCGTGAAGGGCCGCCGACGCGAGGTGCGCGTCCATACCGTGGAACGCCTTTCCCGCACCAACTAGGTCCAGGACAACGCGGTCGCGCGCGCCCACCTCCCGGCTTCCCGCGTCATCCTAGCTTCGTGGCATGAAGCGATCGCTGCTCCTTGCCGCGCTGCTCGCCGGCGCCGTGGGGAACGGATCGGCGCAAGGGTTGGCGCCCTTCACCACCGCCACCGGGCGACTCGTGCTCTTCGATCACGGCCGGTTCCTGGAGGTCGACGAGCGCGAGCCCATGGACCTTGCGCTCACCGGCGAAGGCCTGCTGTTCGTGGACCATGCCGGCGCCCTGCACAGCGTGGACCAGGATCAGCTGCGCCTGCTCGATCCGGGCCCGGGTGTGCGGCTGATCAACGGGGGGGCCTTCGGCGCCTGGGCCGTGGGGAACACGCTGAAGGTGGCGGGGCCCGAAGGCGTGCGCACACTTTCCACCGATGCCTTCCTGATCACCGCCAGCGACAGCCTGATGGCCTGGGTGGACACCACCCACCACGCCTTGATGACCTGGTGGCGGGGTCGCCTGATCACAACCGCCGTGGTGAACGGGCTTCCAGTGCAGGCCCCTTGGACCCAAGGCGGCAACACGCTGCTCTTCCACGACCGATCGGCCCACCGGGTATCGATGCTGTACCGGGGACATGTGCAGGTGCTCTTCGACAGCACCGATATCGCCGAGGTGGCCGCCGGCACCGACCTGGCCGGTTATTGGGACGATCGCCGCGGGGTGTTCCGCGCATGGGACCGCGGCCGCAGGAAGGACCTGGAGCCGCTGCGACCGCGCTCCTTCCAGGCCGCGGACGGACTTCTGGCGTACGTGGCCAACGGAGGAGCGTTCAAGTGCTACCGCAATGGGCAGGTGCACCGGTTGCTCGACCATGCGCCCACCGAGCTTTTCGTGCGCGACAGCCTGGTGGTCTTCGTGGACGGGGGGCGTCTGCTGGTTGAGCACGAAGGCGTGGCCGAGGTGGTGGAGCCCTACGTGCCCGAGCAGTGGCACGTGGACGGCGGCGTGCTCACCTACCTTGATCTGGACCGTGGTATCCGACGCTGGTCGGCGGGGAAGCGCACGGTGATCGCCGAAGGCATGGCGGGCCGCCGGTTCGAGGCCTGGGGCGATGTGGTGCTGTGGCGCACACCGGACGGGCTGGTGCGCTGCTGGTGGAACGGCCGCGTGTTCGAGTTCTGACCCTTCAGCGCGTGGCGGTCTGCTCGCCGGCCCGCGGTTCGATCGTCCAAAGGCTCACCTCGTTGCGCTTGCCCTTCAAGGGGATGTGCCCGATGTGGCGCCTGCCGTAGAGGTGGTCCGGGAGCCGCAACAGGTCCAGTAGTTCCTTCGACAACAGGTTGTCCACGCCGTGGTCGTTGCAGCTGTTCTGGATGCGGGCCGCGGTGTTCACCACATCGCCCGAGAAAATGGTCTCCTTCTTCACCAGGCCCACCTCACCGGTGGTGACCTCGCCGTAGTGGAACCCGGCCTTGAACTGCGGCACCAGCCCGTAGCGCGCCCGGTAATGGTCGGCCCGCTGCTCAAGCTTCCTGCGGATGGCGAAGAAGCACCGCACGCAGCGCTGTCCCTTGATCCCTTTGCGCAATTGCCAGCTCACGCTCACCTCATCGCCCACGTACTGGTACACCTCCCCTTCGGAGTACACCACCGGGTCCGTGATGTCCGCGTACACGTCGTTCAGCAGCTCGAAATAGCGTACGTGACCCAGCTCTTCGGCGATGGTGGTGCTCGACCGCATGTCGAGGAACATGAAGATGCGCAGCTCCTGCCGGGGCTTGTAGTAACGGCCGAGCAGGAAGCCCACACCGCCGCTGCCGTACTGGTCGTTCAGGCGCACCATGAGCATGGTGCCGCCCATCATCAGCCCGTAGTAGAGGAACTGTCCGAGCTGTTGCAGGGTAAGGAAGCGGGCGAGAAAGGTGGGTGCGAAGGGCGCGCTGCTTGCGGCGGCCGGCACCACGGCATGGGTGAAGACCACGGTCGGCAGCACCAGGGCGCTCATCACCCCGAAGGCCTGGAGGAAGGGCAGGCCCCGCAGGCGGTCGCGCAGGAGGAAGATGTAGATGCCACCGCCGACGAGCCCCCCGAGCAGCGAACGCCAGAAATACAGGTTCACCTGGTCCATCAGGGGGCGGGCCACCCCGTTGGCGGTGAGCACGTTGTTCTCGAGCACGGCGGCCACAAGGCCAGTGCCCACCCAGGCGAGGGCAATGCGCAGGGTGCGCCGGGTACGGCGGCGGTATTTCTCCAGGTCGCGGATCATGCGGCTTTGCGGCGGTGTTCGCACCGGCATCGCGGGTGGCCAAAGATAGTCGGGGCCATCAGCGGGCCCGGTCCGCCGCACGGCGCCTGCGCGGCAGGACGGCCAGGTAGTACCACGCCACGCACACCAGACCGAGCACGAAGAACACCGTGGCGAACGGCCGGGTGCCGTCGTGGGCGAAGAACTCGCCCAGCATCCACACCGAATTGGCGCAGATCCAGCACACCACGGCCAGGCTGTGCAGGAACTCCCCGGTCTCATCCCGGCTGCGCCAGGCGATCCAGATCGCCATGAGCACGGTGGGCGCGATCATCAGGGTGCCCAGCACCTGCAGGTCCTGCACCCAGCATAGGTCCTTGAACAGCCACAGCACGATGTGGAAGTTCTCGCTGGCGCGGAGGGAGGGTAGGGCACGCATGGGTGATGGATCGGCACGAAGTTCGGACTGGTGCACCACGCTCCAATGGGGTATTTTCGCACCGTACCACCGGGCCGACACGCGTTCCATGCCTTTTGTTCTCCGATCATGCGGCCCGTCGTCCTCCTCTTGTTGATCCTTCTTGCCTGGCCTGTCGCGAAGGCCCAGAAGGCGCCACAGCGGTTCCACGTGAAGCTGCATGGCGTGGTCACCGACCATTTCAGCGGCGACCCGGTGAAGGGTGCCCTGGTGCGCCTGCTGAAGGCAGGCCGCTTCGAGGCCGAGGTGGTGACCCGTGGCGACGGCCGGTACGAGTTCGAACTGGAGCGCGGCTGGCGGTATTCGGTGTGGTACAGCAAGGACGGTTGCGTCACCAAGCACGTGAACATCGATACCGAGGAGGTGCCGGTGTACCCCGATGTGCCGTTCTACGACATGGACGTACAGGTGAGCCTTTTCGAGCACATCGAGGATTTCGACTTCAGCGTGTTCCAGCAGCCGCTCGGTGAGGCCTCGTACAAGAAGAGCGTGCGGAACGTGAGCTGGGACCTGGAGTACACCGAGCGCATGCGCCCGCGGTTGGCCCAGGTGATGGACGAGTACGAGAAGACGTACAACGGGTACTACAAGCGCCGCGCCGGCCGTCGACCGGCCAAGGAACGCTTCAACGTGCCCGATTCCGCCTCGCGCACGGGGGAGGTGCCTGCACCGGCCCCGCCCGCGGAGAATTGAACCGTGCGCGCCACGGCCATCGCGTTCAGCTCCGGTACCGGTCCACGAGCTTCACGGCTTCCACGGCCTCCTTCACGTCGTGCACGCGCAGCACGGCCGCCCCGTTCAGCAGGGCGATGGTGTTGAGCACGGTTGTGCCGTTGAGCGCATCGGCCGCGGTGATGCCGAGCACCTCGTTGATCATGCGCTTGCGCGAAAGGCCCACGAGCACCGGCTGCCCCAGGGCGGTGATGCGCGGCAGTTCGCGAAGCAGGGCGAAGTTGTGGTCCGTGGTCTTGCCGAAGCCGAAGCCCGGGTCGAGCCACACATCGGCGATGCCGGCCGCCCGGCAGGCGTTCAAGCGACCGCTCAGGAAAAGCGTGATCTCCGCGGCCACATCGGCGTAGTGCGGCGCCTGTTGCATGGTGGCCGGTGTGCCCTGCATGTGCATGGCGATGTAAGGCACGTGCAGCGAGGCCACCTTGGGCAGCATGTCCGCATCCAGCAGCCCCGCACCGATGTCGTTCACCAGGCCGGCCCCGGCGGCCACCGCCTCGCACGCCACCTGTGCGCGCCAGGTGTCCACGCTGATCAAGGCCTCGGGAAAGCGCGCGTGCACGGCCGCGATCACGGGCACCACGCGGCGCAGTTCCTCCGTGGGGTCCACCACCGCCGAGCCGGGCCGCGAGCTCGCCCCGCCGATGTCGAGCAAGGCTGCGCCTTCCTCCAGCATGCGTTCCGCCAGGCGCAGGGCGCCATCCACGGCCACACGGCTTGCACCATGGAACGAGTCAGGCGTGGCGTTCAGGATGCCCATCACCAGCGGCGCGTGGCGCTCCACGAGGCGGTCCTTGATGCGCAGGGTGAGGGTCGGCATGGTGTGATGCGGAACGCGAAATTCGCACAATGCTCCGGGTGTGGCGCCTGCTCCTCCTGCTTGTCGTGGTCATCCCGCACGAGGTCCGGGCCATCCGGGTGGAGGGCTTCGTGCGCGACGGGTTCACACGGCTTCCCCTGCGCGGGGCGGTCGTCACCTTGGAACGGACCGATGCGGTCCCCATGCAGGCGGTCACGCGCATTGACGGCCACTATCGGTTCGAGCTGCACGCAGGCCAGCGCGCGGTGATCCGGTTCGCGTCGAAGGACATGGTGCCGCGGTATGTGGTCTTCGATGCCTCCGACGTGCCCAGGGAATGGACGGACGCCTTGGAAGCGAGGTTGGACATGCGGCTCTTTCCGTCCATGGAAGGCCTGGACAGCTCGCTGGTGGACGCTCCGGCGGGCCTGTGCAGGTGGAACGAGGCAGAGGAGAACCTGGCATGGGACATGGACCGGTCGGCACCCTTGGTCGAGCGTTGGGAAACCTTGGCGGAGGCACATTTGATGGACTATCCGGAACAGCGGCCCTCGGACCTGCAACGCTGGATGTCCAAGGGCTTCGACCTGGTGTCGGAATGGGCCCTGTTCGTGTCCTTTGCGCTGATCGGCTTGTTGTACACCGTCCTCGACCGGGCGGTCCGTCGGTTGGGCAGAAGCCTGCGTCTGCTCATGTTGTTGGCTGTGTTGCTGGGCTCCATCGCCCTGGTGGTCGACCTCGCGGCGGCGGCCGGACCCTTGCGCTTCCTGGCCTTTTTCGGATCAATGAGCGCGGTCCTTTCCGGTGTGCTGTTGTTGGTGGAACTCTTGGTGGGTCCGACCACTCTGGAGCATGCGATAGGGATGGATGAGGATCCTCTTGCTGAAGAGGACATGATGGACGAGGAGCCCGGACCCACCTCCGGGTCACGATGGGCGACGTGGTGGCCGATCGTCGTCTTCTTCGTGGTCCTGTTCGCGCTGATGTTCGAAGGCATGATGGGGCTCGAGAACACGTTGGAGGTTCAGCGCCTGATGGGCATGGGGGCGGCTGTGGGTCTGGCGGCGGCGGCCGTGGTGGCTTGGATCCGTTCGCCCAAGGTGGTGCGCTCATCCACGCGCCTGGTCATCTGGGCCGGTGGCATCTGGTGGTTCGTCCTGCCCATTCTGGGCGTCGCCTCGGCCTCCTTCCTCAACCGCTCGTTCATGGAAGAGGTGGAGCAGTGCCGGGTATGGCCGGTGGTGGAGGTGTATGATGGGGGAAAGGGCATCCAGGTGTGGGTGGCGATCAACGGGGAGCGCGAGCGTCTGGAGATGGACCGCGCGATCAAGGAGCGGCTTACCTCGCTCGACAGCCTGCGCTGTTGCGTGCACCGTGGTGCCTTGGGGTTCGACTTCGTGGAACGGGTGGAGCCGGTGATCACAACCCTCGGTCCGCGCTGAGGTCGTTCCTTTGCGCTCGCATGGAACGTACCCTGGCACAATACGATGCGGTGATCGCCGAGTGCATGGCGCTCTTCAGCAAGAAGGCGCACGACTACGGCACGGCCTGGCGCATCCTGCGGGTGCCCTCCCTCACGGACCAGATCCTCATCAAGGCCCAGCGCATCCGTACGCTGCAGACGGTGGGGGAGAGCAAGGTGGGTGAAGGCATCCGCCCGGAGCTCATCGGCATCATCAACTACGCGGCCATGGCGCTCGTGCAGCTGGAACTGGGGGTGGTGGACGCACCTGACATGGATGCCACCGCCGCCTCCGAGAAGGTCCGGGCCGCCCTGCAGCAGGCGCGCGACCTCATGCTGCGCAAGAACCACGACTACGGCGAGGCCTGGCGCAGCATGCGCGTGAGCTCCCTGGTGGACCTCATCCTCATGAAGCTGCTGCGCATCAAGCAGATCGAGGACAACGCCGGGGCCACCCTCGTGAGCGAGGGCATCGACGCCAACTTCCTGGACATCGTCAACTACGGCGTGTTCGCCATGATCCGCATGGAGGAGGGCGCGTGAGCGGCGCTTATTCCAGCCACTTGAACGAGCCCATGATCGCCTCGGCGAGGAAGAGCATCTCGTCCCAGCTGCCCTCCTCGGCCGTGAAGGTGAGGAGGTAGGCCTTGCCTTCGCGGATCCGCACCACCTGCTTCCAATGCATGGCGCGGCCTGACAGTTCGCCCGTGTACTCGAACTGGTGCATCTCGCCCGTGATGTCGCGCGTGGCGCTGGACGTGATCATGGTGCCCTTGGCCAGCTGCTGGCCCACCTGGGCCTCGGTGGCGGTCGCGTACTCGGTGAGGCTCACGCCCGGAGCGTCCTGCACCAGCAGGTTCACGTTCTCGCTGAACAGGTCGCCACTGTCCAAGGGGCTCAGGAAGATCACCGCGGCACCACGTTCGCCGCTCTCATCAACCGTCCATTCGACCGGATGCGCCAGGCTCACGCCGGCACCACGCCAGGTGGCCCAGGCCGGTTGCTTGCCGCCCGAGGACTGGGCGTGCGCGTTGAAGGTGAGCAGGCCAAGGGCCAGGGTCAGGAGCACGGGTCGGAGCATGGCGGGAGCGTTCGCAGCGAAGATCGCGGATCGCGGCGAACGGGAAACAGATCGCCCCGGCTATTCACATCGACCTGTTGATCGATCCCCGCCGGATCGCCGTCCCGGCGCTTTGATCCCGATCGGCGCGCGGATACGTTTGCCGCCATGTTGAAGGCCTTGATCGTGGCGGGTTCGGTGTGCCTCCAGGTGCAGGCGGCCGCCTTCAGCTTGAGCATTTCGGGCGTGGTCACCGACTACCTCACGGGCAAGGCCATGGACCATGTGCTGGTGCGCGTCTACAAGGACGGGTTGAAGGTGCAGACCCTGGAGACCGGTGCCTCCGGCCAATACGACGTGCACCTGGCGAACAACGCCGAGTACGTGATCCGCTTCAGCGCACCGGGGCTCGTCACCAAGTGCTTCACCGTGGATACGCATGGGTTGGAATGGGAGGGCGACCGCAAGGAGAAGGACCTGTGGGTGGGTATGACGATGATGGAGCGCACCATCGGCCTCGACCTCTCCGTGTTCGACATGCCCATGGGCATGGCCCGTTTCGAACCGGCCACCGGGCTCGTTACCTGGGACCTCGATTACGACCGGAAGGTCCGCCCGCAGGTGGAGGACCTCATGGCACGCTACCAACGCTTGATGACCGCACAGGCCAGCGTCTCCACCGCACGGGAGGCCCGGCCCTGACAAGTTGGGTTGATGGGGAACCTCGGCCGCTGGCACCTTCGGGTGCTGGTGGCCGCGGTGTTCTCGGGGCATCCACACGCCGTTGGTGTTAATCAATCTCAAACGCTCGAAGGCTCGATAGGGCTGCCGCTATCTTCGGCCACCACCCCGCACATCATGCGTTATCTGCTCATCCTCTGCCGCGTCCTTGTGGGCGCCACCTTCATCGTCAGCGGCCTGGTGAAGGCCAACGACCCGCTCGGCTTCAGCTACAAGCTGGAGGAGTACTTCGCCGAGAGCGCGCTGAACTGGCCGGCGCTCGAGCCGTGGTCGCTCACCCTCGCCATCCTGGCCTGCCTGGGCGAGATCGTGCTGGGCTTCGCGATCCTGGTGGGCGGCCGCATGCGCCTGGCCACCACCGCCACACTGGCGCTCACCCTCTTCTTCGGCTGGCTCACCGCCTACACCGACCAGTGCAACCAGCGCCAGAAGGCCGGTGAGAAGATGACCTACACCGTGGTGGAGAACGGGGTGGAGGTGGAGCACGACAAGACCTGCGTCACCGACTGCGGCTGCTTCGGTGATGCCATGAAGGGCTCCATCGGCCGCAGCCTCACCCCGCGCGAGAGCTTCTACAAGGACCTCATCCTGTTCATCTTCCTGCTGCCCGTGTTCATCGCCAGCTGGCGCAAGCCCGGCATCGGGTTCAACACCGCGGCCGAGGACCGGTGGCTGCTCGGACTCGGGGCCGTGGCGGTGGCCATCTGGAGCTGGGTCTTCGGCTGGAGCTTCTACCTCCTGTTCACGGCCGTGGGCATGGCCGGCTACCTGGTGATCAAGCGCATGGTGCAGGGCGTGAAGGGCGAGTGGGTCACCGCCGGCTGGGTCACCGTGCTCAGCGGCCTCTTCATGTGGTACTGCCTCAACCACCTGCCCATGAAGGACTACCGCCCCTTCGCCATCGGCAAGAGCATCCCGGAGGGCATGGCCGTTCCGCCCGGCGAGAAGCCCGATGTGTACGAGACCGTGCTCACCTACAAGAACATGAAGACCGGTGAGATGAAGGACTTTTCCAGCGCCGACTACCCCTGGCAGGACAGCACCTGGGTGTGGCAGGCCACCGAGAACAAGCTCGTGCAGGAAGGGTACCACCCGCCAATCCACGATTTCGTGCTCACCGACAAGGACGGTGTCGATGTGACGGAGGGTATTCTCGCCGAGCCTACGCCGGTGGTGCTGGTGGTGAGCAAGGACATCACGGAAGCATCAGGTGCATGCCAGCCGGCGATCAACACCCTCGCTGACGCCGCCTTCAAGAACGGTTGGTATGTCTATGGCGTCACCGCCAGTGGCTACGAGCAGATCGAGGAGTTCCGCCACACGCACCAGAACCCCTTCGACTACCTGCGCTGCGACGGCACCGTGCTCAAGACCATCATCCGCAGCAACCCCGGCATCGTGCTGCTGCAGCAGGGCACCGTGCGCGGCCAGTGGCACTGCAACGATGTGCCCGCGCTGGAGGAGGCGAAGGGGGCGTTGAAGTAGGATCTTCGGAGCGCTGCCATTCATCCCCCGCATCTGCCTGTCCGGTAGGCAGGCCCGACTAACGGGTGGAACTGCGAGGTGGCGGAGAGGGAGCTGACACGCGGTCCGCTTCTAGTCTTCGATCACGGTTTGTCCGAGACCGGAAGGCTTCTATTCATGCTGAATATCATCATGAGCGCAGGACACCCGGTTAGGGGATGTGCGGGAGTTTAGGGAAGCGCATTGGTTCAAGCGAGGCTGAAGGAACCATAAGCCGAACGGGAAGAATGCTGCGATCAACACCGCATCGACCCAGATCGGAAGAGCAGTCCTTTTGCTTAGGTCGAAAGCGCGTAGGGAGTTGGCCGTTGGGATCAGGACCCGCAAGCACCACACAATGGCCAACAGGAAGAGTGGTGCGATGAAGTTGAAGTCTGGCGATGGTCGGTCTTTCCGAAGCCAAAGGGAGGCGCACACAAACATGGTCAGCATCATTACCGAGGTCAATCGGGTGCGACTTGCCTTATGCCCGGTGGCCAAGACAGCGTCGAACCAGATGCCAAGACAGATGTAAAGAATGATCGCTGGTGCAGGAGAGTCTACGAAGGACATTGTCCATCCGAGAATTTGTCTGGCTAGAATGTACAGTGGGTATCCAACGAGGCATATCGAGCACGTCACGACAAGGAATGCTTGCCAGTGCTTTAGCGCAAAGACAACTCTATGAGTTTGCGCTATTGCTGTCCAACCAGCACTAGGGTTTGCCGATTGCCCATTCCCTTCTCGGTCTCCGATCACGCCGCTTTTCTTCACCCCCCGAACATAAGCAAAGGCCCTTGCTGTCAGTTGATCACGATCCCCTGTTAGCACTTGTCCCCAGCCCGTTCGCGAAGGGTGTGCGGGTAGGCCATCTTTGTCCTTCCACCTTCCGCACCAGCGGGCGGTGAAAGCGCATGCGAACGATCGTGGCCGGGAATTGGAAGATGCACAAGGACAAGGCGGAAGCTCTGGCCTTGCTGGATGAGTTGGTGAAGGCGAACGCGGGGCAGCCTGGCGGTGTGGAGGTCATCGTGTCGCCGCCCTTTCCTTTTCTGGACCTGGCGGTCCGCACCGTGAAGGGTTCAGGGATCCAGGTGGCGGCGCAGAACTGCCACGCCGCCGCGCAAGGCGCCTACACCGGCGAGGTAAGCGTGCTGATGCTGAAGAGCATCGGTGTCTCCCATTGCATCGTAGGGCACAGTGAGCGGCGTCAGTACTTCGGCGAGAACGATGTTCAGGTGGCCGAGAAGTTGAAGGCACTGCTCTTCCACGGCCTTACGCCCATCTACTGCTGCGGCGAGAAGCTGGACGAGCGCGAGGCCGGTCACTACTTCCGGGTGGTGGAGGCGCAGATGAAGGATGCGCTGGACGGTCTTTCCGCGGAGGAGCTGGTCCGCTGCATCATCGCCTACGAACCGGTGTGGGCCATCGGCACCGGGCGCACGGCAAGCGCCGAACAGGCGCAGGAGATGCACGCCTTCATCCGTGAATACCTCACTGGCCGCGGAACGCCCGAAGTGCCCATCCTCTACGGCGGCAGCTGCAAGCCCGACAACGCCGCATCGCTCTTCGCCTGTCCCGATGTGAACGGAGGTCTCATCGGCGGTGCCGCCCTGGATGCCGCCCAGTTCACCGCCCTCATCCGCATCGCCCGCGAAGCCAAGCACGGTTCCTGACACCTCCTTTCAACTTTCGGCTTTCCCGTTTCAGCATTCAATTCAATGAACTACACCGAGGTCGACTTCCTCATCGCCCCGCTCGAACCCTGGCGCGACGTGCTGATGGCGGAGCTGGGCGAGCTGGGGTATGACAGCTTCGAGGAGACCACCGGCGGGCTGAAGGCCTACATCCTCAGCGAGCGCTTCGACCGCACGGTGCTGCCTGAGCTGCTCACCCTCCGCGACCCCCATGCCAGCGTTAGCTACACCGTGCGCGCCATGGAGCCGCGGAACTGGAACGCGGAGTGGGAGCGGAGCTTCACACCGGTGGAAGTGGGTCGGGAGGTGCGGATCAGGGCCGAGTTCCACGCATCGGAGCCGGGATTCCGGCACGAGCTGGTGATCACCCCGCGCATGGCCTTCGGCACAGGCCACCACGCCACCACCCGCATGATGGTGCAGGCCATGCTGGGCCTCGACCTGAAGGGGCAGGCCGTGTGCGACCTGGGCTGTGGGACGGCCGTTCTTGCGGTACTGGCCGAGAAGCTCGGGGCCACCGAGGTGCTGGCCATCGACATCGACGCGCTGGCCGTGGAGAACGCGGAGCTGAACGTGGGGCTGAACGGTTGTCATGCCATCACTGTGGAAAAGGGCACCGTGGCCGCCCTGAAGGGCCGCAGGTACGGCACTATTTTGGCGAACATCGAGCGCAACACGCTGATGCGCGACATGGAGGCCATGCGCGATGCGCTGCTCCCCGGTGGCGCGCTGCTGTTGAGCGGATTCGTGGTGGACGACCGCCACATGATGGTGCAGAGCGCGAAGCAGGCCGGGCTGCTCGTGGAGGAACGCTTGAACGAAGGCGAATGGGCCCTGATCGGATGCCGAAGACCACATCCCTGATCCACCTGGCGGTACGCGTCGGCGCCGCCCTGCTGCTCTCCGCGTTCGCGCTCGCCGCGCAGGCGCAGGTGAAGACCTTCACCGACGACCAGGCCGTTTTCCTGGAGGAGGTGACCACGTTCCTGGTGGAGGCGGACAAGAAGGAGGGCAAGCCCTTCGTGGAGCAGGTGTTCGCCCCGGCATGGGGCGGAACCTACCTCACGGTGGCCCAGCGCACCAAGGTGGTGGAGATGGCCAACTTCATGCTCAAGAAGCGGTACGAGGCCTTTCCGCACTTCCGCGACTACCTCGCCGCCGTGGCCGCCTTCGTGAACAGCGGCAGGCCGGCGGCCGAGTTCGACACCTGGATGCGCAGCCTGGACGCCATGGTGCAGAGCGGACGGAAGAAGAACTTCACCGCCTTCATCGAGATGTGCGCGGGGCTGTTCACCGACAACACCCTGTACAAGAGCGCGAGCACCCGCTGGCGCAGCAGTTCGGGCACCTTCACCTTCGCCTTCGACAGTGTGCCCAAGGTCGTGTTCGACAAGCTCGACCTCGTTTGCCTGGCCAAGGGCGACAGCGCCGTGATCCGCAACACCTCGGGCGTGTATTACCCCGTTGAGGAGATCTGGCGCGGCAAGGGCGGACGCGTGGACTGGCGCCGTGCGGGCCGCAAGCCCGAGTCGACCTTCGCCGAGTGGGAGCACGGCTACACCGTGAAGCTGAAGAGCGCCGCCTTCGAGGTCGATTCGGTGCGCTTCGCCGATCCCTACTTCGACCGCACCTTGTTCGGCAAGGTGAGCGACAAGGTGCTCGCCAACGTGGACGAGGACAACGCGAGCTACCCGCGCTTCGAGGGCTACGACCGCCGCATGAGGATCCGCGACATCGTGGAGGGCATCGACTTCGAGGGCGGCTTCACCATGCAGGGCGCCAAGTTGCAGGGCTACGGCACCAAGGAGGAGCCCGCCTTCCTCACCTTCTACCGCGAGAAACGCCCCTTCATCGTCACCCGGGGCCTGCTCTACACCATCGAGCCCGAACGCATCAGCAGCCAGGACGTGGCCGTCACCATCCGCCTGGACAAGGACTCGCTCTGGCACCCCAGCGTAAGCCTCCGGTTCCTGCAGGACAAGCGCCAGCTCAGCCTCATCAAGAAGGACGAGGGCCTGTCGAAGGGACCCTACTACGACACCTACCACAACCTCGACATGTACTTCGAGGTGCTCAAGTGGAAGCAGGGCGACCCGCTGGTGGAGCTCGGCAACCTGCAGGGCAGCTCGCAGACACGCGCCTCCTTCGAGAGCTACAACTACTTCAAGGAGAAGCGCTACAACGCCATGCTCGGGGTGGACGCGGTGCACCCGCTGGTGCGGCTTCGCGATCACCAGAAGGCCCATGGCGACGTGTTCACCGCCACGGACTTCGCCGTCTCCACACGCTTGCAGAAGCCCCAGGTGATCCCCATGCTGATCGACATGGCCAACAAGGGCTACATCGATTACGACCTGGAGACCGAGGTGGTGACGGTGAAGCCCCGCCTCAAGGAGCATGTGCTGGCCAGCGCCGGCAAGGTGGACTACGACGTGCTGCAGTTCAACAGCAACAGCGAGGATGGCGTGAACGGCACCATCAACCTGCTCAACAACGACCTGGCGCTGAAGGGCGTGGCGCGCATCGTGCTGAGCGATTCGCAGGACGTGAAGATCTTCCCCAAGGACGAGCTCGTCACCATCAAGAAGGACCGCGATTTCAGCTTCGGTGGCATGGTGAAGGCCGGCAAGCTCACCTACTACGGCAAGGAGTACTACTTCCACTACCAGCCTTTCGTGATCGACCTGCTCAACGTGGACAGCGTGGGCTTCCTGGCCGACAGTTTCGACAAGGACGAGAACGGCCTCTCGCACCTGGTGCGCGTGAAGAACGTGCTGGAGAAGGTGACGGGCACCCTGGAGATCGACGCGCCCAGCAACAAGAGCGGCCTGCAACAGGAGAAGTACCCGCAATTCCCCAAGTTCAACAGCACCCAGGAGAGCTACGTGTTCTACGACCGCGGGGCCATCCAGAAGGGCGTGTACATCCGCGACAAGTTCTACTACAAGAGCGATCCCTTCCAGATCGACAGCCTCGACAACTTCACCAACGACGGCCTCACGTTCACGGGCACGCTGGTGTCCGCCGGCATATTCCCCGACATCCGAGAACCGTTGCGGCTGCAGAAAGATTACGCCCTCGGCTTCGAGCGTCCCACCGGGGCCGGCGGCATGCCGCTCTACGGGCGCAAGGCCACCTTCACCAACACCATCAGCCTCAACTACAAGGGGCTGCAGGGCGATGGGGACATGAGCTACCTCACCACGCTCGCGTCCAGCACCAACTTCGTCTTCTGCCCCGACAGCACCTTCGGCATCGCAGACACCCTGTACAACCTCAGTGCGAAGGCCCCCCAGCTCAACGTGCCCAACGTGAACTGTGCACGGCTCTTCACCCGCCTGGAGCCCCGCAACGACCTGCTGCTGGCCGAGAAGCGTGAGCGGCCCATGACCATGTACGACGGCCAGGCCTACCTGCACGGCCGCACCGAGCTCTCCCCCAAGGGCATGACCGGCGCCGGCCTGGTGGACTTCACCAACGCCACGCTCGCCTCCAAGCTGTTCCAGTTCGAGACGGTGCGCATCCATGCGGACACCTCCGACTTCCGCCTCACCGAAGGGGACACCGCGAGCATCGCGTTCAAGACCGACAACGTGAACGCCACCGTGAAGCTCGACGAGCGCGTGGGCGAGTTCGTGAGCAACGGCACCGAGACCAAGGTGGAGTTCCCCGTGAACCAGTACATCTGCTTCATGGACCGCTTCAAGTGGTTCATGGACCAGGGCGACATCGAGCTGGAGAGCGACCGCACCGCGGCCGTGGGCAACGAGGACCTGCAGCTGTCCGGATCGAACTTCATCAGCATCCGGCCCGACCAGGACTCGCTCAGCTTCATGGCGCCCAAGGCGCGGTACGACCTGAAGAAGCACCTGATCACCGCCAACGACGTGCAGTACATCCAGGTGGCCGATGCGCTGGTGACGCCCGACAGCATGCGCGTGCGCATACGCCGCAACGCCGAGATGGACCCGCTCACCAACGCGGTGATCACGGCCAATTTCGTCACCAAGTACCACCGCATCTACAACGCCACCGTCGACATCAGGGCCAAGCGCAAGTACAGCGCCAGCGGTGATTACGACTACGTCGACGAGGCGCAGAAGGCCTTCCGCATCAAGCTGCAGAGCGTGAACGTGGACACCGCCTTCCAGACCTACGCGCGCGGGCGCATCGCCGAGGAGGAGGGCTTCCAGCTGAGCCCGGCCTTCGACTTCTTCGGCGACGTGCTGCTCGAGGCCAGCGCGAAGGAGCTCACCTTCACCGGCAGCACGCGCATCATGCACGACTGCCCGGGGCTGGCCCGCAACTGGATGCGCTTCAACGGCCGCATCGACCCGGCCGAGGTCTTCATCCCCGTGGGCGACACCCTGCAGGACGACAAGGGGCTCGACATCGGTGCCGGCGTCTACCTCACGAAGGAGGACCCCTTCAAGGTCTACGGCACCTTCCTGAGCCGCAAGGAGGACAAGGCCGACCGCACGGTGATCGCTGGCAAGGGCCTCCTCTACTTCGACAAGGCGAAGAAGGAGTACATGATCGGTCCCAAGGACAAGATCCGCCAGCGCAACCTGCCGGGCGACCTGGTGAGCCTGTCCAACACCGATTGCCGCCTCGCGGCCGATGGCCATGTGGTGACCGGCGCCGACCTGGGCCGGGTGAAGCTCGACGGCTACGGCACCCTCGAGCAGAGCGCGGACAAAGGCACCGCGGCCCACCTGGCCCTCTACGCCGATTTCCACTTCCTGGAGAACGCGCTGGAGAAGATGGCCGCCGACATCCTGGCCTACCCGGACCAGAAGCAGGTGGACATCGCCAAGACCCCCTACGAGAAATCGCTGCGTGAGGTGCTGGGGCTGGAGCGCTCCGACAAGCTCATCAGCGAGCTCAGCCTCAAGGGCGAGATCAAGAAGCTGCCGGAGGAGCTGCAGAAGGCCCTGATGCTGTGCGATGTGAAGCTGGTGTGGGACCAGGACGACCAAGCGTGGCAGAGCCAGGGCCCGATCGGCGTGGGCACGGTGCTCAAGAAGCCGCTCTTCCGCCAGCTCAAGGGCAAGGTGGAAGTGCAGCGCAAGCGCAGCGGCGATGTGATGACCATCCTGTTGATGCTCGACGACCAGACCTACTGGTTCTTCCAGTATGCGCGCAATTACCTTTACGCCTACAGCAGCAGCGCCGAGTTCAACACCATGCTCAGCGAGCTCAAGGACGACAAGCGCGTGCTGGAATCGAAGAAGGATGAACCGCCCTACCAGTTCATCGTGACCAACAAACGCAAGGTGGACGAGTTCCGCGACCGCTTCGACCTCTGAACCATGGACTTCCCCTGGGTGTACGGTGCTCTCGGCATGATCGCGGCCTACCTCTGCGGCAGCATCCCCACCAGCGTATGGTGGGGGCGGGCGTTCCACGGTGTGGACGTGCGCGAGCACGGCAGCCGGAACGCGGGCGCCACCAACACCTTCCGGGTGCTGGGCGCCCGGGCCGGTGTGCCGGTGCTGCTCATCGACATCCTCAAGGGCTTCGTGCCGGTCCGTCTCATCCCCAACTGGAGCGGCCTCGAGCCCGACAGTGGTCCGTGGATGTGGTTCCGCGTGGCGCTCGTGCTGGCCACGGTGCTGGGCCACCTGTACCCTGTGTTCGCCGGCTTCAAGGGCGGCAAGGGCGTGGCCACCTCCTTCGGGGGCATCCTGGCGGTGCATCCGGGCGCGGCCGTGATCTGCGTGCTCGTGTTCACCGCGGTCTTCGCGCTGTCGCGTTTCGTTTCGCTCGGATCGCTCAGCGCGGCGCTGGCCTTCCCGCTGGCCGTGGTGCTCATCTACCACGAGAGCAGCCCCGTGAAGGTCGGCTTCGCCGCCGTGCTCTGCGCCCTGGTGTTCTACACCCACCGCCAGAACATCGGACGCCTGTGGAGGGGGGAGGAGAACCGGATGAGCCTGTCGGGACCCCGCACCGCGGGGCCGCGCGATGGGACCCATGAAACCGCCTGATGTCCTTGCCCACCATACGGCCCCCTTTCCTGCTCAACCGCATCACGGGCATGCTCCTGGCCGTGGCGGTGCCCCTTCTCGGCCTGGGCCAGGGCGGCGACCAGCAACTTCGGGCGAAGGCCGACGGGCTCTTCGCTGCCGGGCAGTACGCCGAGGCCTACCCGCTCTACTCCCAGCTGGTGAGCCTTACCCCCGGCGACCGCGACCTGAACTACCGGTTCGGGGCGTGCACCCTGTATGGAGGCGATGACAAGGAGAAGGCCATCGGGCACCTGCGCTTCGCCTGTGAGTCGCCCACCATCGCACCGCTCGCCCATTACTTCCTCGGGCGCTCCTACCACCTGGCCTACCGGTTCAACGAGGCCCTGGCGGCCTACGAACGCTTCAAGGGCACGGCCGACAAGAAGATCCTGGCCCAGTTCCCCGTGGACGCGCTGGAACAGCAGTGCCGCAACGGGCAACAGCTCCTCAGCAACCTGAAGGACATCGATGTGCACAGCAAGCTCGAGGTGGACGCCTCGGAGTTCTTCCGCTTCTACGATCTCAGCGGCATCGGGGGGCGCATCGTGGTGACACCGGATGAACTTCGCACTTCGCTCGACAAGAAGGCGGGGGCGCGATCGCTCATCTACCTGCCGGAGAAGGGCGGCCCCATCTACTTCAGCAGCCTCGGCAAGGATGGTCGCACGGGCAAGGACATCTACCGCACCGAGCTGCTGCCCACCGGCCAGTTCGCCGAGCCCACCAAGCTCGCCGGCTACGTGAACACCGACCAGGACGAGGATTATCCCTTCCTCACGGCCGAAGGCAAGTACTTCTATTTCGCATCGAAGGGGCACAACAGCATGGGCGGGTACGATGTTTTCCGCGCGTCGTACGACAAGGGGCTCGATGTGTTCGGTGCGCCGGAGAACCTCGACTTCGCGGTGAACACGCCGGACGATGACATCCTGTACATGGTCGACCCCGAGGGGCGCGAGGCCTGCTTCGCGAGCGGGCGCAGCAGCCACCAGGGCAAGCTGCACGTGTACCGCGTGAGCACCACGCAGACCCCCGTGAACATCACGGTGCTGAAGGGCACCTTCGCCTCGGAGCTGGATGCCAGCGACCGCAAGGCGCACATCACGGTGGAGGATGCGATGACCCGGGAACGCGTGGCGGAAGTACGCACGGACATGAACGGGAACTACGTGCTCGCGCTGCCACGGAGCGGGCGTTACCGGTTCATGGTGGAGGCCGGGCCCGGTGGCCGCACGCACGTGGGCTACGTGGAAGTGCCCCGCAGCGACGCTCCTCGAGCCTACCGTCAGGAGATGAGCCTGGTGGCGCAGGCCGACCAGGAGAAGCTCACCATCCGCAACTACTTCGACGAGCCCTTGAGCGAGGACCTCATCGCGCTCGCGCTCGACGAGATCAAGCGCCGCGCCCAGCTCGATGTGGGCACGACCACGGTGGTGGCTCAGCAACCGCCACCCGCCGCCACAGGCGATGTGATGACGCAGGCGGGCTTCACGGGCGATGTGACCAAGGAGGCCGCCGTGGAGCTGGCGCGCAACGACGCCGCGGAGCTGGACCGGCAGGCCGCCGACCTGAAGGCGATGAGCGATGCCGCCTACAGCATCGCACTGGAGAACGCGGCAGCCAGCGAGCGGCTCGCCACCGAGGCCAACTCCCTGGTGGCCCAGGCCTCGTCCACCACGGATGAGACCCAGCGGAACGCGTTGATGACCGAAGCGGCCCGCAAGCGCCAGGCCTCACGCATGGCCAACCTGCGGGCCCGTTCGGCCTACACCACCGGTCAGGACCTGGACAAGGACCACATGGCCACGGCCCAGCGTGCTGCGCAGGCGTCGAAGCTGGCGACCGATCTGGGCACCGCGGTGAAGGCCAACGACGACCAGCGGGCGTTGAAGGAGCTCACGGCCCTGAAGACGAGGCTCGACGAGAAGAACGGTCCGGACGGGTCGCTCACGGCGGCCGAGAAGGCGCGGCGTGCGGCCACCGAGGTGGACAAGGAAGGGGCCAGGGCCGTGCAGGCGGCGCAGAGCAAGAGCGCGGAGGAGAGCGAGCTCGTGGACCGCATCAACCGCTTGAAGCGGGAGCAGGCCGGAGCAGGTGCACGTTCCAAGAAGGAGGAGCTCGGCCGCGAGATCGCCCAGTACGAAGAGCAATTGGGCTACCTGCGCGAAGAGGTGGCCACGGCCGTGGCGCATTCCAAGGCCGCCGAGGAGCGCAGTGCGGTGGCGAAGGGAGAGGCGCAGCTCACCCGGTACCTCAGCAACGAAGGCAGGGCGCTGCCCACCACGGAGCTCGACAAGGAACGGGTGGGGGCGCTCGGTCAGAAGATCGCCGGCAACGACACGCGCATCGCCTCCATCGCGGTGGATGAACGGTACGATGCGGACATCGCCGAGGAGACCCGCGCGGCCAGCGCCCGTACCTTCGATTGGGGGGGCACCAGCACGGTGGACCTGATGGCCGCCACACAGACGGCCACGCGCACCAACACCGGAGCGGGTACGGAGGCCGGAGGCGGAGCAACGACCACGCAACAGGCAACAGGCGGGGCCGGCCAGGACCGACCGGTGACCGACGGCAGTGCCGGTGCCGGTGGCGAGCTTGCCGTCACCAGCGGGCAACAGGCCTCCGAGCAGACCCAGGGCGGTGTCGAGCTGAACGCGACCGAACGTCCCTCCACGCCACAGGGCGGGGCGGGAACCGCACAACCCGCAGGGACGACCAACGCCGCGCTCGCCAACGATGGCGGCAAGACCGCTGCAGGGACCAGCGATGCGGGTGCGGCCTTGCTCGCCGCTGGTGCGGGAGGTGAACGGGCGGTGAACGGAGGGCAGGAGAACGCGCCTCCCACCGGAACGGGGACCACGGGCGAACAGGTTGCGGCACGCACCGGTGAAGAGATCGTCTCCATGCGCGGGGTGGGCGACGTGGCCGATGGATCGGGCGAGCAGGCCTTCATGCAGGCGAATGAGCTCGCCGAACTGAAGCAGTTGCGCCAGGCCGAGCGTGACCGTGCGCGACGCGACAGCCTCGACCAACGCATCACCGCGCTTGAGCAACGGATGGCCAGCACGGCGCAGCAGGCCGCCACCGCACAGGAGCCCTCTTCCCCGGAGGAGCCTCCCGATGGTGCGGCCCGCTCGTTCGAGGCGGCCGCGGGTTCCGAGGTCATCGAGCGCATGCTCTTCCCCGACTACCCGGAGGACCGCGCTCGCATCGGCAGCGCAACGCTAACGGCGCAACAACGCACCCAGGGCCTTCATGGGCTTGAACTGATGCTCATGGACAGCATCGATGCGGAGACCACCCGCCAGTTGAACCTGCTGGAGGCGGAGCCCGGTCGCGCCGGGGAGGTGCTGCCTCGTGTGGACCGGCTGCGCCGCCTGAAGGAGGAGCATGCGTCCCGTGCCGAGGCCATCCTGGCCGGCAACGACCAGCAATACGCCACCACCGAGACACGCGCGCTCGAACAGCAGGTGCAGGCCGGGGTGGACGCGAAGCACGTCGAGCAGCAGGAGGCCGGTGCGGAACGGCCTTCCACCACCTCGCACGTGGACCGGTACGTGAGCGTGCCGGAAAGCCCGGAGTACATCTACGAGAGCGTGGTGGAGCACCGCGCTCCTGCGGTGAAGAGCGCTGTGGCCGAGAAGGACCGGGACCTGGAGCGCATCGTGGTGCTCGGCGACGAGATCGACTCGCTGGAGACCGTGCTGGAGTCGATGCCGCGCGGCAAGGAGTACGACAAGCTGCGGGACCGCACCGACCGCAAGATCGACGAGGAGATGGTGCTGCGCACGGAACTGGGGCAGCGCATGGCCTACATCAGCAGGGAGGAGTACAAGGCCGGAAGGGACAGCCTGCAGCGCGTGGTGGCCGGTGTTTCGGCGAAGGGCATCCCGCCGAGCGACCCGCTGGTGCTCCTGGCGGGCGAGCTGGACCGCTCGGCCCGTGCGCAGTTCGATGCCGCGCAGGCGAAGCGTCGTCAGGCCGATCGCCTGGAGGACATCGTGAAGCGCGATGACCTTTACAGGCAGGCCTACCAGGAGGAGCTGCTCGCCCTGCGCGACCTCGACAAGGCCATCACCGTCAACAATTATGTGCTCAGCGCACAGCACGTCACCGGCGAGAGCCTTGACTATGCGCAGGTGGAGCAGCGTCTGTTCGGCACCGCGGACAACGGCGATGTCGCGGTCAGTGGAGGCCTTACCGAGACCGGTGTGGCGTCGCTGCCTCCGGACAGTGCCAAGGCCCTTGCGGCCCGGGAGCGACTTGCCGACCTGTCGCGCTACAACGCTTTCCTTGGTGAGGAGAACGGTCAGGTCAGCCCCTCCGAGATGCGCTCGCTCGATGTGAGCGCGTTGGCGCTCGACGGTCGGCAGGCCCGCGAGGAGGCGCAACGGCTGGAGCAACGCTCCGTGGCGCTTTCGGACCTGGCCCTGGCGAAGCGCGACAGCGTGGCCACGGCGAAGCGCCGTGACAAGGAGCGCCTGGAGAAAGAGTCCGTGCGCCTCCAACTGGATTCGGATTCCCTGCACCAGGCCTCGCTGGCCATGGAGCGCAAGGCCCAGGAACTGGAGCTGCTGCAGCGCAACGCCGAAGAGGCGCGGGCCTTCGAGGAGCGATTGAAGAAGTACTACTACCTGGGCACTGAGGACCAGCTGATGGTGATGAGCGAGACCGATCACAGCCGCTACTTCATGGCCCGTACCCGTTCGATGGAGCAGCAGCAGCAGGCCGACCTGGCGCGGCAGGAGGCGGTCGCGAGCAAGCAGCTGGCCGATACGCTCCTCGTGCAGGCCACCTCCCTGCTGGCCGCTCCTGACCTGCCCGATGGCCGCGTGAGCGAACAGCGCCTGGCGCAGGCCAAGCGGTTGAACGACCGGGCGGTCGAGCTGAACCAACGCGCCGATTCGCTGAGCGGTGCCGCCCAACGCCTCAAGAGCGCCGGTGAGCTGAACGACCGGCAGGCGGCGGTGCTCCTGCAGGGCATGGCCCCCGAGCGCAGCACGGGCATCATGGCGCTGGAGCAGCGCTCCCGACGCACCGACCCCCTCATCGCCGAGTCGCGCGCGCTCATCGCGCAGGTCGATTCGATCAAGGCGCGTGAACTGGCCCTTGCGCAGGCACAAGGCCGCGCCACCCAGCGCCCGGTCGACGCGGCCGTGCAACAGCCGGGCGGTGATGGCGGACGGACCACCGCGTCCACCGAGCGACCGGCCGGCACCACCACCGCGCAGGCGCCGCGCACCGGGGCTGATACGGGAAGCAGCGGCGAGCGGCCCGTGGACGCCGCCGGGCGGCCTACGCCCGAGCCTGTTCCGCCGCCTGCCGGTGCCTTCGTGGCGCCGGAGGTCCTGGAGAACGACATCTTCGGCGTGCGCCCGGCGGGTTCCGCGGTGCAGCCCATCGCCATCGACCAACCCATGCCCAAGGGGGTGGTGTTCAAGGTGCAGATCGGGGCGTTCAAGAACGAGATCCCGAAGGAGCTCTTCAACGACCTTGGCCCGGTGACGGGGGAGACCACCGCCAACGGTGTGGTGCGCTATTCCGCCGGTCTGTTCACCACGCCCGAAGCGGCCGAGCGGGCCCGCACCATCGTGCGGGAGCGCGGCTACCGCGATGCCTTCGTGGTGGCGTACGAGGAAGGCAGGCGAGTGCCTCTGGCCCAGGCGGTGCGCGCCATGCAGCCGCTTCCCGCCACCGCTGTGGTGCAGCAGCCGGCGCCCGACCGCCCCGCGGCCGTCATCCAGGCGCCCACCACGGCCGTGCAGCCTGTTGATGAGGCCCAGGTGCTGGCCAGCTATCCGGCCACCGCCGAGGAACTGCTGAAGCAGTTCGCGCCGCCCGCCGATGCCGCGTCCTACTACAACGTCCCGGGTGCCGCTCCGGCGCGCCAGGTGGAGACCGTGAAGGGCCTGTTCTTCACGGTGCAGGTGGGCGTGTACAGCAAGCCCACGGCCCTCGACAAGCTCTTCAACATCACGCCGCTCAACAGCGAACGCACCGAAACGGGCAAGATCCGCTACACCACGGGCGTGTTCCTCGACCTGGACAAGGCCCGGGGGCGGAAGGACGAAGCCGTGGTGCTGGGGGTGAAGGACGCCTTCATCACCGCCTACCTCAACGGCAAGCGCATCCCCATGCGCGACGCCCGGGCCCTGCTGCAGAAGTTCGGTCCCAGTGTGCTGGCCGATCCGTCCATCGCCACGCCGTGACCCTCACCGGCGTATTTTTACGCCCTATTCCCACGAGCCCATGGCCCACCTGTTCTCGCCCGAGGAGGCGCTGCTCGACGAGGTGCTCTACGAGAGCGGACCTGTACGGGAGCTCATCCTGCACAACGACGACGTGAACACCTTCGACCACGTGATCGAATCCCTGGTGGAGATCTGCGGGCACGATCCCATCCAGGCGGAGCAGTGCGCGTGGATCGTGCATTACAAGGGCAAGTGCAGCGTGAAGCGCGGCACCTTCGACAACTTGGAACCGCGTTGCACCGCGCTGCAGGACCGCGGGCTCAGCGCCTCCATCCAGTGACGATGACACGCCGCGGACGTATCGCCACGGTGCTGGCCGTCATCGTGCTGGCCACCGCCTGCGCCAAGGTGCCGATCACGGGCCGCCGCCAGTTGAGCCTGGTGAGCGAGGGTGAGATGATGGGCATGGCCCTCACACAGTACCAGCAATTCCTGTCGGAGAACCCTCCGTTGCCCGCGAGCGACCCGCGCGTGCAGATGGTGCGCCGCATCGGCGACCGCCTGGCGAAGGCCGCCACCACCTACCTCACGGACAACCACGCGGCCGACCGCGTCGCCGGCTTCCAGTGGGAGTTCAACGTGGTGGATGACAGGACGGTGAACGCCTGGTGCATGCCGGGGGGCAAGGTGGTGGTGTACACGGGCATCCTTCCGGTGACCCAGGACGAGGCGAGCCTGGCGGTGGTGATGGGGCACGAGATCGCCCATGCCATCGCCCGCCATGGCAGCGAGCGCATGAGCCAGGCCATGGCCGTGGAAGGGGCGGGGATCACGCTGGAGGTGCTCACCGCGCAGAAGCCGGGGTATGCCAGCGACCTCTTCATGCAGAGCTATGGCATCGGCTCGCAGCTGGGCATGCTCGCCTACAGCCGCAAGCACGAGAGCGAAGCGGATAAGATGGGCCTTGTGTTCATGGCGCTGGCAGGCTACGACCCGCGCGTGGCGCCCACCTTCTGGGAACGGATGGCCGCGCAGGGTGGTGGCGGGCAGCCCGAGCTGCTGAGCACCCACCCCAGTGACGAAACGCGCATCCGGGACCTCCAAGCGTACATGCCCGAGGCGCTCAAGTACTACAAGCCGTAAGCGGCCCTGGCCGACCTTCGCGTCATGCGGTCCCCTTGGTCCAGGCGCGCTGGAGATCGGCTTAAGGGCGTAACGCGCGCGGGCTGGCGCCTGCTGAAACGCTGGGGCGTGCGCTGCATCTTCGCCGCGGGATCTCTCTTCCTCCTGTTCGTGGGCCTCGCCTTCACGCGCGTGCCGTTCGACGCGCACCGGGCGCTCGGGCTCGCTGCGGGCGAATGCGCCCAGGCCCCGGGGGTGATCGTGGTGCTTGGGGGCAGTGGCATGCCCTCCGGGGCCGAGCTCCTCCGGCTCGATCACGCGGCCGGGCTGGCGGCGACATGGCCTGAGGCCGCCCTGCTGATCGTGCACCCCGGCGATACGGCGGTCATCGGCCGCATGCGGCAGGAGCTCCTGGTGAAAGGGGTGGCGCCCGGCCGCATCACCTTGCTCAACGAAGGCGACAACACACGGGCCCAGGCCATGGCCGTTGCTTCACTGATGGGTGCCCAAGGGCCGTCCATCGCCGTGGTGACCGCGCCCGAGAACATGTACCGCACCGTGCGCACCTTCCGCCGGGCGGGCTTCGGCGATCGGGTGTGCGGGGCGCCCGCCTGGGACCATGCCATGTACCACGATTTCGACTACGACCACCGGCGGATCGGCGGCAAGCCCTGGACGCCCGATCTGAGCGGGGACACCGGCGTTCGTTACACCTTCTGGAACTACCTGAAGCTGGAGGTGACCTGCCTGCGGGAATATGCCGCCATCGCCTATTACTGGATGAACGACTGGATCTGACAAGACCTTGGACGATCCGGATGCTTGTCTATCTTTGCCGCCGCTTTACAAGGACCCGTAGCTCAATTGGATAGAGCATCTGACTACGGATCAGAAGGTTTGGGGTTCGAATCCCTACGGGTCCGCTGAAGCAGGAAGGCCTCCGATCGGAGGCCTTCTTCGTTTCTTGGAGCATGGAACCGGCCATTTCAGGTCGACCTCATCGAGCCCTTGCCTGGGCCTGGCTGCTGCCACCCCTGCTGGCCGTGCTGTGGTGCGTTGTTGAAGGGTATCATGGCCTTCAGGGGCAGGATGCCAACGATTACCTGCGCACGGCGCGGGCTTGGACGGCCTGGTGGCACGGTGCGCCGGCCCCGGTGCGAACGGAGCACCCGCAAGGCTACCCCTTCCTGGGCGCCAGCCTCGGCCTGCTCACCGGCGGTCCCTTGGTGGCCTTGCGCATTCTGTCGTTCGCCGCCCTGCTGGTCGCCATCACGGTGATCCGCCGAACACTGCACGGCAGCGGTGACCGCGTGTTCCTGTGGGCGCAGCTGATCCTCCTGGCCTCCGGTCCCTTCCTGCTCCGGCACGCCTGCACGGTGATGAGCGACCTGCCGGGCATCGCCTGGTGCGTGGGCGTATGGGCCGTCCTGGTCCGCTGGGAGCGTAGCCGGCGCTGGTGGCTGCCGGCCCTCGCGGCCGTGCTTTTCGCTGCCGCCGTGCTCACCCGCATGGCCGCTGTTCCCCTGGTGCTGGGCGGTCTTGCCACGATGGTCCTTCACCGTGCAAGGTCCTGGCAGCGCTGGGCTCTGGTGGGGGTCGGCGTGGCGGGCCTGCTGCTGCTTGCCGTTCTCGCCGAGGAGCGGGCCTGGGTCTTCGCCCGGTCCGATAGCCCGCTGGCCCACTGGTCGCCGTTGAACGCGTTCCGCGCTGAGCACTTCAGCGACGACGGACTGCTGCGATACCACCTCCCGAACATGGTGTATGTGCTGGCCGTGCTCGTTCATCCGGGCTTCGTGCCGGTTGGGGCCCTGGTGCTGCCCTTCTTCCGGCGGTCAGACCTTGGCGAAGCGCCGCAGCGCATCGCGGCCGGCATGGTGCTCGGCTACCTGCTCTTCATCGTGGGCATGCCCTTCCAGAACGACCGTGTGCTGTTGTTCGCGCAGCCCTTCGTGGTGGTCCTGTTGTTCCCTGCGTTCGGCCGCGCCGTGCGTTGGACGGAGCAGCGGGTGCGCCCCGTGACGCTGGTGCTCATTCCTCTTGTGCTCGTGCAGCTGGCGCTCTTCGCCCGCGCCATCCGACCCTTCATCGCGCAGGAGCGGTCGGAGCGTCATTGGGCGGAACAGGTCTGCGCCAGCGGGGCCCATCAGGTGTACACGCATGGAATGGGCGCGGCCATCCGCACATGGTGTCCCTCCGTCGCGGTCACAGAGCTATGGTATGCGCCCATCGAGGCGTTCGAGCCCGGTGCGTTGATGCTGGTGCGTCCCCATGACCTACGTGAGCAATGGACCGGCACGAACCCGTGGGTCAATTTCCAACGGGCCAGGGAGCAGGGGTTGCGGGTCGTGCTGGAAGGGCCTGATGGGTGGCAGCTGAGCGAGGTCCGTTAGGGTTCAGCCCCACACTCGCTCGGTGGGCGGCCGCTTCAACCGCTTCCACACGAACAGCGCGAAGAGCGCGGAGACCAACAGGCCGAGCACGAGGCTGCCCACCGGGCCGAGCGCTTCGGCGATGCCCCAGATGACCACCTTCAGCCAGGCCCTTCGCCCGCTCACGTGGATCTCGCCGCCGGCCTCGATCTCCTTCGCCGCGCCGAAGGTGATCGCTGTAAGGGCCAGGCTCACCAGCAGACCGATCACACCATTGCCGATCGCGCGCCACCGACCGGCCGCCCGCTCGGTGGGCCGTAGTCCGCGTACCCCGGCCACGTGTTCAGCCAGGCGCAGCGCGTCCTCCTCCGAGCTGCATTCAAGGGCGATCTTCCCGCTGCCGCCCTTGCCCTCGAGCCATTCGAAGCGCACCGTGTCATCGCCGTTCAGCAGGCTCACCTGGCCGATCGCCGCGATGGGGATGCGCTTCTGGCTCTCCAGGAGCCCTTTGTTCGCCAGCGCGTCCAGGAAGCTGATGGGGGAGTCATGCTTCTTCGAACTGAGGTTGATGTGGCCCTGCGCCACCATCAGGGACTTCCACTTGTTGTCGTCGAGGCGGATCACCAGGTTCTCCATGGGGTCAGGTGGCGTTGTGGCGTTGTATGGCGCGGAAAAGGCCGGGTACGGTGAAGACGCACCAGGCACACTCGAGGATGATGAAGCCCCACTGCATGGCGCGGATGGCATCGTAGGCCAGCAGGGCGGCCCCTGCGAGGTTCAGGGCCAGGTAGGGCACCGAATCGCCCTTGAGGCGGCCGGTCTGGTTGAGGGCGTAAGCGGCCAGGAGCAGGCCTGCGCCGATGAGCTGGGGCAGTTGGGACATGCGGCCAAGATAACCGGGTGCCGGAAGGGGCTATCTTCGCGCGCTTTTTCAACGGACCATGGGACTGAAATGCGGCATCGTCGGCCTGCCCAACGTGGGCAAGAGCACCTTGTTCAACTGCCTCAGCAACGCCAAGGCGCAGGCGGCGAACTTCCCCTTCTGCACCATTGAGCCCAATGTGGGCACCATCACCGTGCCCGATGCGCGGTTGAACAAGCTGGCCGACCTGGTGAAGCCGCAGCGCATCGTGCCCACCACCGTGGAGATCGTCGACATCGCCGGCCTGGTGAAGGGCGCCAGCAAGGGCGAGGGCCTTGGCAACCAGTTCCTCGGCAACATCCGCGAGTGCGATGCCATCCTGCATGTGCTCCGATGCTTCGATGACCCCAACGTGGTGCACGTGGACGGCAGCGTGGACCCTGTGCGCGACAAGGAGGTGATCGACATCGAGCTGCAGCTGAAGGACCTGGAGACCGTGGAGCAGCGGATCAAGAAAGTGGAGAAGCAGGCCCAGATCGGCGAGAAGGAGGCCAAGCGCCGCTTCGACCTGCTCACGCGCATCCGCGAGGCCCTGCTGAAGGGACAGAGCGCGCGCACCGTGGTCACCGCCAACGACGATCCCGCGCTCGTGAACGAGTTCCAGCTGCTCACCTCCAAGCCCGTGCTCTACGTGTGCAACGTGGAGGAGAAGAGCGCCACCACCGGCAACGCTTACGTGGACAAGGTGAAGGCCGCCGTGGCCAGCGAGAACGCCGAGGTCATCTTCGTCACCGCCGCCATCGAGGCCGAGATCGCCAGCCTGGAGACGCCCGAGGAACGGGAGATGTTCCTGAAGGACATGGGCCTTGAGGAGCCCGGGGTGAACAAGCTGATCCGCGCCGCCTACCACCTGTTGAAGCTGCAGACCTACTTCACCGCCGGGGTGCAGGAGGTGCGCGCCTGGACCATCCACCAGGGCGATACCGGTCCCAAGGCCGCAGGCGTGATCCACACCGATTTCGAGAAGGGCTACATCCGCGCCGAGGTGATCGGCTACGACGACTTCGTCACCCTGGGCAGTGAGGCCGCCTGCCGCGCCGCCGGCAAGCTGCGCACCGAAGGAAAGGAGTACATCGTGAAGGACGGTGATGTGATGCACTTCCTGTTCAACGTGTAAGCCGCAGGGCGCCCAGTGGACCAGTGCTGCTCGCGTGGCGGCGTGCGGCTGTGGGTATCGTCGTGGAAACCTCGCATGCGTGCATGGGCACGTGCGGTGCGGCCGATCCTACCTTGCCGCTCCCTGCCATGACGAACCCGGAACAGAACCCACTGTTGGTGGCCAGCGAGCTGCCCTTCGGCGCGCCGCCCTTCGACCGCATCCACGACGCGCACTTCGCGCCCGCCATCGAGGAGGCCATGCGCCGCCACCTGGCCGAGATCGAGTCCATCGCCACGAACAGCGAGGCACCCACCTTCACCAATACCCTCGTGGCGCTGGAGCGCAGCGGTCAGGACCTGAACCGGGCCGCCTCGGTGTTCTACAACCTCACCGGTAGCGCCACCAACGACACGCTGCAGGCGGTGAAGGCCGAGCTCGCGCCCAAGCTCGCCGCGCACGCCGATGCCATCACGCTCAACGACCGGCTCTTCCAGCGCATCAAGGTCCTGTACGACCATCGCGATAGCCTGGCCCTCGACCCCGTGGACGCGCGTCTGTTGGAGCGGTACCACACGCGCTTCGTGCGCGCCGGTGCCCTGCTCGATGAGGCGGGCAAGGCGCGGATGAAGGAGCTGAACGAGGAGGAGGCCAACCTCACCACCCGGTTCGAGGACAACATCCTGAAGGAGCGCAGCGCCTCGGCCATCGTGGTGGACGATGTGACGCAGCTCGAAGGCATGAGCCCCGAGGGCATCGAGGCCGCCGCGGCCGCGGCGAAGGCGAAAGGGCATGAGGGGAAGTGGCTCATCGACCTGCGCAACACCACCACGCAGCCGGCGCTCACAGAGCTGAAGGACAGGGCCCTGCGCGAACGCATCATGCAGGCCTCACTTGCGCGCAACGGCCGCGGCAACGCGTACGACAACCGCGCCATCATCACCCGCCTCGCCCAGTTGCGCGCGCAGAAGGCCAGGCTGCTCGGCTTCCCAACCTGGGCGCATTACGTGATGGACGACCAGATGGCGAAGAGCCCCGACCGTGCGCTGAAGTTGATGGCCGACATGGCTCCGGCCGCCGCTGCCAACGCCCGCAAGGAGGCCGCGAAATTGCAGGCCATCGTGGATCAGCAGGGGGGCGGCTTCAAGGTCGCCTCGTGGGACTGGGACCTCTACGCCGAGCAGGTGCGCAAGGCCGAGTACGACCTCGACGAGGCCGCGCTCAAGCCCTACCTCGACTTCGAGCGCGTGCTGCATCACGGGGTCTTCTTCGCGGCCGAACGGCTCTTCGGTCTGCGCTTCCAGGAGCGGCGGGACCTGCCAACGTACCATCCCGACGTGCGGGTGTTCGACATCATCGACGCCGATGGCAGCATCATCGGCCTGGTGTACGGCGACTTCTACGCCCGCGACAACAAGAACGGCGGCGCGTGGATGAGCTCCTTCGTGGACCAGAACACCCTGCTCGGCCAGCAGCCGGTGATCACGCAGGTGTGCAACTACGTGAAGCCCGCGCCGGGACAGCCCTGCCTCATCGGATGGGACGATGTGATCACGCTGTTCCACGAGTTCGGACACGGCCTGCACGGCATGCTCAGCGCCCAGAAGTACCCGAAGTTCTCGGGCACCTCCACCAGCACCGACTTCGTGGAGTTCCCCAGCCAGTTCAACGAGAACTGGGCGCTGGAGCCGGAGGTGCTCGCGCGGTATGCCAGGCACTGGAGCACCGGAGAGCCCATGCCCACCGCGCTCGCCGACAAGCTGCGCAAGGCCCGCACCTTCAACCAGGGCTACGCCACCACCGAGTACCTGGCCGCGGCCCTGCTCGACCTGGAGTGGCACAGCCTCGCAGCCGACGCCCCGCTGGTGACCGATGTGGACGCCTTCGAGCAGGCCGCGCTGCAGAAGTACGGGCTCGACCTGGCCGAGGTGCCGCCGCGTTACCGCAGCTGCTACTTCAGTCATTGCTGGACCGGGTACGCGGCGAACTACTACGCCTACCTGTGGAGCGAGGTGATGGACGCTGATGCGTTCGCCTGGTTCAAGGCCAACGGCGGGATGACGCGTGCCAACGGCGACAGGCTGCGCCGAACGGTGCTGAGCATGGGCGGCAGCAAGCCCGAGGCCGAGCTGTACCGCGACCTCACCGGCCGAGACCCGACCGTGGAACCGCTGCTGGTGAAGCGGGGGTTGAAGTGATCCCTCCCATCTGAACGAAGAGGCCCCGGTCAACGACCGGGGCCTCTTGGCTTTTTCGTGCACCGGGGTGTTCAACCGCGGTTGGCGCGCAGGCGTTGCGCAAGCGTGCGGATCCCGAGGATGAGCCAGGCCGCGCGCAGGCCAAGGCCTGTGACCATGATGGTGAGGAATGTGGTCATTGCTTGGTGATGCTTCGCACCGCGACGCCCTTCTCCGTTTCCACACGCAGCAGGTAGGTGGCCGCCGGGAGGCTGCTGAGGTCCATCCAGGTGTTCGCCACGCCGGACCGCCCGGCCAGCACCAGGCGACCGTGCGTGTCGAAGAGCTTCACGGTCATGGCACCGCTGGCGGCGGGCAGCTCCACGCGCAGCCGGTCGGTGGCGGGGTTCGGGTACGCGGTAAGGGCCAGTTCGGCCTTGCCCAGGTCGGCGACACCGAGCACATCGTTCAGGCCCCAGTACACCACGCGCCCCGACTCCGTGCCGGTGACCGCGTTGTACGAACCCGGCTGGAAGTCCACCGTGAGCACGGCGCCACCATCGGCCACGTTGAACACCGCGCGCTGGTCGCCGGTGAAGGTCTCGAACACGTACGTGCTGTCGGAGCCTCCGGCGATCACGTAGGCGAGGTCGTCGCTGATGTCGATCTGGTGCAGGTCCTCCGGCGCGGTGTAGCCGATGTGCAGCATCCACATGTTGCCCATCATCGGCATCCACACCTTGATCTCGCCGTTCACCGAGGCGGTCACCAGGTGCGAACCGTCGGCGCTGAAGCGCACGGAGGTGATGTCGTCCGTATGCCCGTTGAGGGTGGCGAGGAGGCTGCCGTTCGAGCCGTCCCAGATGCGCACGGTGTTGTCCTCACCCCCGGCGGCCACCAGGTCGCTCGTGGGGTCGAGGTCGAGGCTGTACAGGGAGCCGTTGTTCGCGGGGATGCTGATGAGCAGGTTCCCGGTCACCACATCGTAGATGCGCAGGGTGCCATCATCGCCGTCGACCGCCACGCGGCTGTTGTCCGCCGAGAAGTCGAGGTTGTAAAGACCGGTGCCCACGTTGATCGTGTGGATCGGGGTGGGCGGCACCTGGGTGTTGTCGTAGATGAAGAGCGTGCCGGTCTCCTCGGCGATGCCGATGTAGTTCCCGTTGGCGCTCATCTGCACACCGTTCGCACAGTAGTAGCCGGTGCCGATGACATGGTCCCAGATGATGTTCCCGGTGGTCACGTCCCAGATGCGCACACGGGCCGAGTCGCATTCCGAGCCACTGATCACCTTGGCCCCGTCGCCGGAGAAGGCCGCGGAGAGCGTGGCCAGGTCGTCCGGATGGGCCTGGTCGTTCCAAAGCACGGTCTGTGCGTGCAGCGAGAGGCTGAGCAGCGTGGTGCCCAGCGTGATCGTTCGAAGGTTCAAGTGTTCCATGTGCGTTCGTTTCGTTGTTCGTTGTGTTCAGGGTTCACCCAGGCCGCCCTGGGTGAGGTTGAGGAAGGCCTGGTCGGTCACCGGGCCCTGCCCGTTGCACACGGGGCTGTCGGGCACGTCGATGTCCTTGAGCAGGCGTGGTACGTCCACACGCACGTCGATCACCGCATCCTGCAACAGATGCACATCGGCATGGGCATGGATGAGCAGGGAGCGATGGTAGTCCGCTCCGGTGCAGCGGATGCTGAAGGGCTGGTCCAGCGGACCGGCCTGGCCATCGCCGTCGGTGTCCACGATGCCGCTGAGGAAGAGGGTGGAGTACCCGCACCCGAGCGTATCGGCCCACAGCGGGGCGAGCAGGGACGGTTCCGTGCATTGCCAGGGAGCCAGCCGGTCAAGCGTGCTGTCCGCACCGGTGCTGGCGCGCAGGAAATGGATGCTGCCGGCACGCACCACCCCGAGCGGAAAGGTGCGGTCCGGGTCGGAGGCGTCGCCCACGCACCAGGCGCCGGGCCATGAGCCGGTCTCGAAACCCTGCTCCTGCAGCGCCGTGAAGCCGCGCAGCAGGAAGTGCACGCCGGTGATGCGCACGGCGGTGCCGAAGCCGTCGGTGTAGGTTGAATCGAGGCTGAACGGGGCACCGCCGTCCATGAACCGGAAGCGCAGGGCGAGGTGGCTCTCCGTTCCCGGGTCGTTGATCTTCAGGTCGTCCTTGCGGCAGCCGGCAGCGATGAGCATGGCCGCCAGCAGCGCAGGACGGATGAATGGACGCATGGGTCCGATGGGGATGAAAGGGTGGAAGGCCGGCCATGCGCGGGGGCGCACAGCACCACGGGCACAAGCCCATGGCCAAGCGATAGGGCCCGGAGGCAACGCGACAGGGCAGAGCCGTGCTCTACGCTGTCACGCCCGTCTTGCGGCGGTCATCGGGGCGAAAGGCCTCCGGGGCTCAGCCCCAAGGCACGAAATCGGGCGCTGCGCGATGGCCGCGGTGAACGGTGGTCGTCAGGACCGGGAAAACGACCGGATCCCTGGCGAGCACCACGTGCGCGGCCTGTTCCGGCGCCAGCGCGTTCGTTTCGGGGAGGGTGATCCGCCGGGGCATGTTCTTCTCTCCGCCGGTGCCTTGCTCCGCTTCGGCGAGCTTCTTCTTCAGGTGGCAGCGGCCCTGGCACGTGTTCTCCGCGGGGGCCTTGGAACGCTGCACGCACACCGTGCGCACGATCTCGGCCCGGTGGGCCTGGAACCGGGCGAGCACCACCGAGGCGAGCGCTCCCGACAGCAGGAGGGAGGCGCTGAGCACCACCGCCACCATCGCGCGCAAGGACCCGGGGGTTGTCATCGGTGCCGCGAAGATACTCCGTCCCGATCTACGCGAGCTGACCATGCTCAGGGTGTGGGCGGATCGTTCAGCAGAGCGACCCGGCCGGTGTGCGTCGGCGCGCTGTTGAAAACTCCGATCGATCGTTGAAAAGCCGGGTCCGGGTGGGCCGATGGCCCCCTGCAGGCCGGGCTAACTTCGCTCCGTCCTTACGGAACCCTTGATAACAGCGGGTTTCCGGCACGAACGATGAGCGAGACGAACTACAGCGAAGAGCACATCCGGTCGCTCGACTGGAAGGAGCACATCCGCCTGCGCCCGGGCATGTACATCGGCAAGTTGGGCGACGGCTCGGCCTACGACGACGGCATCTACATCCTGCTGAAGGAGGTGCTGGACAACTGCATCGACGAGTACGTGATGGGCCACGGCAAGAAGGTGGAGATCGCCATCGAAGGCGCGCGCGTCACCGTACGCGATTACGGCCGTGGTGTTCCGCTGGGGAAGGTGGTCGATGTGGTGAGCAAGATCAACACCGGTGCCAAGTACGACAGCAAGGCCTTCAAGAAGAGCGTGGGCCTGAACGGCGTGGGTACCAAGGCCGTGAACGCCCTCAGCAGCTACTTCAAGATCGAGAGCGTCCGCGACGGGCAGCTGAAGAAGGCCGAGTTCGACACCGGCGTGCTGCGCAAGGACGAGAAGCTCGTGACCACGCAGGAGCCCAACGGAACCCGCGTCACCTTCGAGCCGGACGAGAGCATCTTCCGCCACTTCCAGTACCGCGAGCAGCACATCGAGCGCCTGCTGTGGAACTACTGCTACCTGAACACCGGCCTCACCATCGTCTACAACGGCCAGAAGTTCCAGAGCAAGAACGGCCTGCTGGACCTGCTCACCACCAAGATGGACGGGGAGCCGTTGTACCCCATCATCCACCTCGTGGGCGACGACATCGAGGTGGCCATGACGCACGCCAACCACTACGGCGAGGAGTACTACAGCTTCGTGAACGGCCAGCACACCACCCAGGGCGGCACGCACCAGGGCGCCTTCCGCGAGGCGGTGGCCAAGGTGATCCGCGACCACTTCAAGAAGGACTGGGAGGCCACCGACATCCGCACCGGCATCGTGGCCGCCATCAGCGTGAAGGTGATCGAGCCGGTGTTCGAGAGCCAGACCAAGACCAAGCTCGGCAGCCTGGAGATCGAGCCCGGCGGCCAGAGCATGCGCAGCTTCGTGGGCGACTTCCTCGCCACCAAGCTCGACAACTTCCTGCACAAGCACCCCGAGGTGGTGCAGGCGCTGCAGAGCAAGATCCTCGAGAGCGAGCGCGAGCGCAAGGAGCTCAGCGGCATCCGCAAGCTGGCCCGCGAGCGCGCCAAGAAGGCCAGCCTGCACAACCGCAAGCTTCGCGACTGCCGCGTGCACCTGGACGATTCGAAGAGCGACCCCCGCAAGCTCGACACCACCCTTTTCATCACCGAGGGCGACAGTGCCAGCGGCAGCATCACCAAAAGCCGCGACGTGAACACCCAGGCCGTGTTCAGCCTCAAGGGCAAGCCCCTCAACAGCCACGGCCTCACCAAGAAGGTGGTGTACGAGAACGAGGAGTTCAACCTCATCCAGGCGGCGCTCAACATCGAGGACGGCATGGACGGCCTGCGCTACAACCGCATCGTCATCGCCACCGATGCCGACGTGGACGGCATGCACATCCGCCTGCTGATGATGACCTTCTTCCTGCAGTTCTTCCCCGACCTCATCAAGAACGACCACCTGTACATCCTGCAGACGCCGCTCTTCCGGGTGCGCAACAAGAAGGAGACGATCTACTGCTACAGCGACGAGGAGCGGCAGCGCGCCATCCTCAAGCTGGGCAAGAGCGCCGAGATCACCCGCTTCAAGGGGCTCGGCGAGATCAGCCCCGACGAGTTCAAGCATTTCATCGGCCCCGACATCCGCCTGGAGCCCGTGATGATCACCAAGGACGCCGCGGTGCAGGACCTGCTGGACTTCTACATGGGCAAGAACACCCCCGAGCGGCAGGACTTCATCATCGGCAACCTGAAGGTGGAGAAGGACCTGGTGAACGGTGAGGGTTCCAAGGCCGATCCGCTCGGCGACATCGCCCGGAAGCTGGAGGAGAACGAGGTGGAGGTGTGAGGGATCGGCAATGTGGGAATGTGGAGCATGCGGAAATGAGCGAACGCGGAATTGAACGGATGGGAATGGACCGGATGGCCATGAGCGGCTGTTCCGGTCGGTGGCACCTGGGCGTGCTCGCCGCTTGCGTGCATTCGCTCATCTGCACCTTGTGCCCGGGGCAATCCACCGGCACCCTGCGCTTCTTCGTGGACCCGGGCGACAGCTACCGGTTCGTGCTCGACGGCAAGTACCGCATGCAGGAGCGCGAGATGAAGCTGCTGGAGGGGCCGCACACCTTCACCTTCTGGGCGCCCACCCGCGCCATGGTGGACACGGTGCTGCGTGTCGTGCCCGATCGGAGCACCGATGTGTACATCCGCCTGCCGCACAGCGCGGAGTACGTGGCCTACACACGCGAGCTGCAGCAGCTGCGCAAGGAGCAATGGCTCGGCCGGGTGCTTCCCTCGGCCGTTACGCTGGGCACCGGCATCTGGGCGGTGTCGAGCTTCGTGCAGTACAAGGACGCCCACGAGCAGCTGCAGGCCGATGAGTCGCTGTACACCACCAGCGCCACCCCGCGCGAGCTGGAACAGCTGAAGAGCACGGTGGTGCCGCGCCACCAGGCGGAGTTCAAGGACGCGCGCACCATGTTCTACGTGAGCGGCGGGGTGTTCCTGGCCTCGGCCGCCTTCACCACCTGGTCCATCATCAAGGCCTCGAAGAAGCCCGCACCCACCTTCGAGGACAAGGAGAAGGTGCGCTTCGACGGGCTCGTGTGGGTGCCCGGCCGCAGCGGCGGATCACTGGCCATGGGCCTTACCATCCCCATCCGATGAAACGCCTGTCGCCTTTTCTCCTCGTCCTGACGCTGATCCCCGTGCTCGCCGGTTGCTACAAGGACGACCTGGAGCCCTCCACCTGGACGAACAACCCCTTCGACCCGGGCTATACCGGTCCCGCGGTGTTCAGCGTGGACACCACGTACATCGACGTGGTGGGCGCTCCGCCGAACGTGATCACCCAGCAGGTGGTGCAGTTCCGGGTGAACAGCGCCCTCTTCCTGGCGCCGAACGCCTACCAGGTGCATGTGACGGACCTGGACAACGGCCAGGACGTCCTGCTCGGCCAGTATCCCGTGGGCAACCACGTGTTCAAGTACACCAAGGTCGATTTCACCATCGGGCAGGAGCTCTGCCTTGAAGTGGCGCTGTCCAACGCCAACAGCGATGGGCGGCCCGAAACCATCTGCGCAACGCTGCAATGAGCGACACCAACGACGACGTGAAGGACACCGCCGGGGAAGGCGGCATGGAGAACGGGCAGGGCATGGAGGAGCAGGGGGCGCACCACAAGGGCGTTCCCGGCGCGGGCCAGGCCGGCAGCTTCAGCGTGAGCGGCATGTACCGCGAGTGGTTCCTCGACTACGCCAGCTACGTGATCCTGGAGCGCGCGGTGCCCGCGCTGTACGATGGCCTCAAGCCCGTGCAGCGCCGCATCCTGCACAGCATGAAGGTGCTCGATGACGGGCGGTACAACAAGGTGGCCAACATCATCGGCCACACCATGCAGTACCACCCGCACGGCGACGCCAGCATCGGCGACGCGCTGGTGCAGCTGGGGCAGAAGGACCTGCTGATCGACTGCCAGGGCAACTGGGGCAACACCCTCACCGGCGACAGTGCCGCGGCGCCCCGCTACATCGAGGCGCGCCTCAGCAAGTTCGCCCTCGACGTGGTCTTCAACCCCAAGACCACCGAGTGGCAGCTCAGCTACGACGGCCGAAACAAGGAGCCGGTGTTCCTGCCCGTGAAGTTCCCGCTGCTGCTCGCCCAGGGCGGGGAGGGCATCGCCGTGGGCCTCAGCTGCAAGATCCTGCCGCACAACTTCAACGAGCTCATCGACGCCAGCATCGCCGTGCTGCGCAGGCGCTCCTTCGACCTGGTGCCCGATTTCCCCACGGGCGGCCTGACCGACGTGAGCAACTACAACGAGGGCGAACGCGGCGGCCGCATCCGCTGCAGGGCCCGCATCCGCAAGGAGGACAACAAGACCCTGGTGGTCTCCGAGATCCCCTTCGGCACCACCACCACCTCGCTCATCGAGAGCATCATCAAGGCCAACGAGAAGGGCAAGATCAAGGTGCGCCACATCGAGGACAACACGGCCGAGAACGCCGAGATCCTCATCCACCTGGCCGCCGGCGTGAGCCCCGACACCACCATCGACGCGCTCTACGCCTTCACCGACTGCGAGGTGAGCATCGCGCCCAACGCGGTGGTGATCGAGAACGACAAGCCCCGCTTCGTGGGCGTGAAGGAGCTGCTGCGCATCAGCACCGAGAACACGCTGCGCCTGCTGAAGCTCGAGCTGGAGATCAAGTTGGAGGAGCTCGAGGCCCAGTGGCATTTCAGTTCGCTGGAGCGCATCTTCATCGAGAAGAAGGTGTACCGCAGGATCGAGGATGCCGAGACCTGGGAGGAGGTGCTGAGCTTCATCGACAAGGGCCTGAAGCCCCACATCAAGGAACTGCGCCGACCCGTCACCGAGGAGGACATCATCCGCCTGACCGAGATCCGGATCAAGCGCATCTCCAAGTACGACAGCTTCAAGGCCGACGAGCACATCCGAGGCCTTGAGGAACAGCTCGCCGCCGTGAAGGACAAGCTCGCCAACCTCGTGGACCACGCGGTGGACTACTTCAAGGAGCTGAAGAAGAAGTACGGCGAGGGCCGCGAGCGTCGCACCGAACTGCGCACCTTCGACACCATCGTGGCTGCGAAGGTGGCCGTGGCGAACAAGAAGCTCTACTTCGACCGGGAGGAGGGCTTCATGGGCTGGAGCCTCCGGAACAACGAGCTCGTCACCGAGTGCTCCGAGATCGACGACATCATCGTGTTCCGCCTCAACGGCACCATGATGGTGACCAAGGTGGCCGACAAGAAGTTCATCGGCAAGGGCGTGATCCACATCGGCGTCTTCAAGAAGAACGACGAGCGCACGATCTACCACATGATCTACCAGGACGGTCCGAAGGGCGCCTACTACATGAAGCGCTTCGCCGTCACCGGTGTCACGCGCGACAAGGAGTACGACCTCACCGCAGGGTCCCCCGGAAGCACCGTGGAGTACTTCACCTGCAACCCCGATGGGGCCAGCGAGACGGTATCGGTGGTGCTGCGTGCGAAGCCCAACCTGCGAAAGACCAGGTTCGATGTCGACTTCGCGCAGCTCGGCGTGAAGGGCCGCAGCAGCCGCGGCAACCTGCTCACGCGTTACGGCGTGCAGAAGATCACCCAGAAGGAGCGGGGCGGCAGCACCCTGGGCGCCATCCCCATCTGGTTCGACGAGACGGTGCGCCGCCTGAACGACGCAGGCCACGGCCGCTACCTGGGCCGCTTCGCCGGCGAGGACCGCATCCTGGCCATCATGGCCAACGGCACCTACCAGCTCTTCCCCTTCGTGCTCAGCACCCACTTCCCCGACAACGCCCTCACCGTGGTGAAGTGGAACCCCAAGGACGTGGTGACGGCGGTGTACTGGGAAGGGGAGAAGCAGCAGCTCAACGTGAAGCGCTTCGAGATCGAGCCCGCGCGCGACCCCGTGCTCTTCATCACCGAGCACCCCGACAGCAAGCTGCTCGCCCACAGCCTGGTGCCCGAGCCCGTGCTGCATGTGGCCTACGACAAGCGGAGCACCGGCCGCGAGGACGAGGACGTGAAGCTGCGCGACTTCATCGCGGTGAAAGGGGTGAAGGCCCTCGGAAACCGCCTCACCCCGCACAAGGTGAAGGACGTGAGCCTCCTTACGCCCGTGTTCATCCCCATGACGCCCGAGCTGGAGGAGGTGCAGGGCATGCTCATCAGCGAGGACGAGATCGGCAACCTGGAGGCGCCCGAGGAGGAGGGCCTTGAGGAAAGTCCGGTGAAGCAGTTCAAGAAGGCGCAGAGCACCGAGGACGTGGAGCGCTCGCCCGAGGACCCGCTCATCGGCTACGAGCCCGGCAAGCAGATCACGCTGGGGCTGGACTGATGCGTGCCTGGTCGATGTTGATGGGCTTGGTGTGCGCCGCTGCGGCCGGAGCCCAGCCCGTGCTGCAGGTGGACACGATCCGCGCGGTGCAGCCGTGGGAGCCGCATGCCGAGTACACCTTCCCCCATCTGGTGCTCCCCGAACGGCCGGCCATCGCGGCGCGCATCCAACGCGACCTGTGCATCGACCTTCTCGAGGTCGACCCCGATACCGCGCAGGGACGGTACTTCGACAGGGTCTGGGGCGACACCGTCGGATGGACCACGCCGCGGCTGAGCTACCTGGAATGGACCGTGCGCAGGCCGATGCCCGAGGTGGTGGAGGTGGAGCTGAGCGCCGAAGGGTGCGGCGCCTATTGCGAGGGCTTCACCACGCACGATCAGTATGACCTGCGTTCCGGGCGACGGCTCGACTACGACAGCCTGTTCACTCCCGCCGGCGTATCGGCGCTCAACGACACGCTGCTTGTCCTGTGGAAGGAATTGCTCAACGCGCACATCGCGCAGGTGGTGGACAGCCTGGCCGACAGCGAGATCGATCCGGAGTACGTGGAGTTCCTGAAGGCCGAGCTGGAGATGTACCGGGAATGCCTCGATGGCCGCGCGGACGATCCCTACGTGGAGGACCTTCAGGTGGGACCGGACGGGATCCGATTCTTCATTTCGCGCTGTGCCCCGCACGCCTGGCTCAACCTCGACGAGCTGGACCCCGTGAGCTTCGTGCTGCCCTTCGCGTGGTGCGGTCGCTGGATGCGCGACGACCTGCGGTCCCTGTTCCCGTGATGGCGCTCACACCGCGCACAGCACCGGGATGCCGGGCTCGTTGGTGAGCAGGCGCTCCTTCTCCGCATCAGCGATCCAGCGGTGATCATCGCTGGCCCGGGCCATGATGGCGATGCATCCCGCGCCGGCGGCTTTCGCGTGGCGGATGGTCTGTTCGGCGAAGCCCGTGCTGAACACGGTGCTGGGTTCGTTCACCTCCTCGTGGGCGATGCCTTCCTCGGACAGGCGCTTCAGCATGTGCACCTTGTTGGTGAGCAGGTGCTCCGAGGGCTGGTCGCCGGGGCGCATCACCTGGAACACCTCCACGGTGGCACCGCACACCCGGGCCAGGCGGCACACCGCATCGATGAGCTTGTCCACGTCATCGTGCGCGGCCACCGGCATCACGATGCGCTTGAGCGAGACGGGCAGCGGGCTGTGCGCCTGCACCACCAGGGTGGGCACGGCGCTCCGCCGCACCAGCTTCAGGATATCGGCCCCGAGCAGGCTCTGGCGCAGGCCTTTCGGGCCGTGCGTGGCGCACACCATGAAGGCGTGGCCATGCGCTGATTCCTCGGCGATCTGCTTCAACGGGTCGCCCGCCCGCAGCACCTCCCGCACCTGACGCCCCCCGCTTTCGTTACCGACCAGCGCAGCGGCCTGGTGAAGCATGTCGGCCGCGCGCGGCTCCTTGTCCACCACGTGCAACAGCGTGATGGACGCATCGAGCTTCTCGGCCACGGCGGCGGCGAAATGAAGGGCCGTGGCGGATGCGGGCGTGAGGTCGTTGGGGAAGAGGATGTCGTTCATGGCTCAGTGGTGCGGGTCCAAGGTAGGGTTCGGGTGCCGCCCATCACAGCCCGCACGGCCCCGGCGCCCGGGGTTGGATCCCTCTCGTGGCCGGATCACTGCCCGCCGGGATCGCCCGATAACCCCGATCTTGTGTGCATGAACCTGCGCTCCCTCCTCGCCCCGGCCGTGGTGGCCTCCCTCGGCGCCACCGCCCAGCTGAACATCGTGCAGCTCGGCCACTACGATTACCAGGCCGCCCGCAACAGCGACCTCAGCAACCTGTGGGGCTACGTGGACGAACTGGGCAACGAGTACGCGCTGGTGGGTGTGAACGGTGAGAACGGCAACCCCGGAAGCGGTGGCATCTCCGTGGTCGACGTCACCGACCCGGCCAACCCGGTGGAGGTCTTCTTCAGCCCCGGGCCCAACAGCATCTGGCGCGAGATCAAGACCTGGGGCGACCACGCCTACATGACCACCGAAGCACAGGCCGGCCTGTACATCATCGACCTCACGCCGCTTCCCTCGGGCACGCCCACCGTTTCACTCTTCAACGGCAACGGATGGGACACCTCGCACAGCCTGTTCATCGATGAGAACGGACGCCTCTACCTGCACGGCGCCAACCGGGGCAACGGCGGCGTGATCATGTACGACCTCACCCAGGACCCCCTGAACCCGGTTGAGGTGGGCAGCTTCGACACCTGGTACTGCCATGACAGCTTCGCCCGCGGCGACACCCTGTACGCCGCCCACATCAACGACGGCTTCTTCAGCATCGTGGACGTGAGCGACCCGGCCAACCCGGTGCTGCTCGGCACCCAGCACACCCCGAACAACTTCACCCACAACACCTGGCTCGACGACAGCGGGCAGTTCCTCTTCACCACGGACGAGAAGCCCAACAGCTACGTGGCGGCCTACGATGTTTCGGACCCCACCGACATCCAGGAGGTGGACCGCCTGCAGACCTCGCCCGGCTCCACGGCCATCGTGCACAACACCTACTGGCTGAACGACTATGTCGTGCAGAGCTACTACACCGAGGGGATGAGCATCTACGATGTGACGCAGCCCGCGAACATGGTGGAGGTGGGGCATTTCGATACCTCCCCGTTCAGCGGCAACACCTTCAACGGCGCGTGGGGCGTGTACCCCTTCCTGCCCAGCGGGAACCTCCTGGTGAGCGACATCGAGCAGGGGCTCTTCATCCTGGGACCCACCTACGTGCGTGGCTGCTACCTGCAGGGCACCATCACCAACGCGCTCACCAGTGCTCCGGTGAACAACGCCACGCTCACTGTCACAGGCACCAACCTCTCCGTCACCACCGGCTTTCCCGGCACCTATGCCACCGGCTACCACACGCCCGGCAGCTACGATGTGCAGGTGACCGCCCCGGGCTACCAGCCCTTCTCCACCACGGCCGTGGTGCTGCAAACGGGCCTGGTGACCATCCTCGACATCCAGTTGGATCCGCTGCCCACCTTCCCGGTGGACGGCCAGGTGGTGACCACCGGCACCAGCGATGGCATCACCGGCGCGCAGCTGCTCTTCGACAACGGTGTTCAGCAGTTCACGGTGATCGCCGGGAGCAACGGTACCTTCAACAGCACCGGCCTCACCGCGGGCAACTACGATGTCTTCGTGGGGGCCTGGGGCTGGCATCCGTTGTGCCTCAGCCTGGTGGTCGACGCCTCCACGGTGTCGCAGGTGTACGAACTGGACCCCGGCTACGCCGATGACTTCAGCCTGGACCTGGGTTGGTCGCAGGTGACCCAGGGCACCACGGGCACCTGGGTGCGCGAGGCCCCGGTGGGCACCACCAACCAAGGGGTCCCGTGCGCGCCCGGCGTGGATGTGACGGGGGATTGCGGCGGACTGGCCTACGTGACCGGCAACGGTGGCGGCAATGCGGGGGACGATGATGTGGACGGCGGCGCCCAGGAGCTCACCTCACCCGTGTTCGATGCCAGCGCGATGCCCGATCCGCATGTGCGCCTGGCGTATTGGTTCTTCAACGGAGGCGGCATGGGCACGCCCAACGATGCCATGCACATCGCCCTCAGCAACGGCGCCGACACGGTCGATCTGGTGAACGCCACGCTCACGGGCCCCATGTCCCAGTGGGTGGACACCCTCGTGCGGGTCAGCGACCTCATCGCTCCAACGGCCAGCATGCAGCTGTACGTGCGCATCAGCGACGATCAGCCGGGGCACCTGCTCGAGGGCGGCATCGACGACTTCGAGGTGCTGGCCGATCCCTTCGCGGGCATCGCCGAACGGGCGGGTGCGTCGTTGGCCGTATGGCCCAACCCCGGCCGTGATCAGGTGACCATCCTGGCCTCCGGCGGCGACCTGCTCCGGGTGTTCGACGCACAGGGCCGGCAGGTGCTTGGCGATCGGGTGCTATCGGCCGGACCCAACACGGTGCCCATGGACCTGGGCGCAGGCGTGTACGTGCTGCAGGTGCGCGGAAAGGCCGGTGTGCGCAGCGTGCGCTGGGTGGTGGAGCGCTGATCAGCGCGGCGTGGTTCCGCCTCCGCAATGCTCCTGGAGCAGCGCGTCGACCTCGGGCACATCCCCAAGGATGCGCGCCAGCGAAAGGTCCGCGCAGGCCTTCTCGCGCTCGCCCTTGCGCAGGTAGAGCAAGGCCCGTGTGCGCAAGGCGAAGGGATTGGCGGGGTAGGCCTTCAGGCTGCGTTCCACATCGTTCATGGCCTCGTCGGGGCGGTCGAGCTTCAACAGGCAGTAGGCGCGGTTGCTGCGGGCCACGGGCTCATCCTTGTCGATCTGCAGGGCCCGGTCGAACATGGACAAGGCCTCCTGGTAGCGCTCCAGGGCCACGAGCTCGAAGCCGCGGTTCGTCCAGTTGCCGATGTCGTTCGGTTCCACGGTGCACAAGGTCTCCAGCACGCCGAGGGCCTCCTCATGGCGACGCTGGTTGTCATACAGCCGGGCCAGGGTGCGCATGGCCTCCGTATCGCCGGGTCGGCCGGCGAGCCCCTCCTTCAGGTCGGCGATGGCCGGATCCCCCTGTTTCAGCTCGGCCCTTGCCTCACCGCGCAGCACCAGCATCTGCGCCCGCAAGGGGGCCTTGGCCCGGGTGAGCCCCCGCGTCAGCAACCGTTCGGCCTGGCGGTGGTCGTCGGCCCGGAAGGCATAGAGCGCGCGCTGGTAGTTCGCCTCGGGGTGCAGGCTGTCCAATTGCAGGGCCTTCTCCGCGTCGAGCAGGAAACGGTCCATGCGGTCGAGCACGAACCAGGCCCTTCCCCGGGCGCTGTAAGAGTCCGCATCGGGTCGCAGCTTGATGGCCGCATCGAACTGGTCCAGCGCCTTCTGCGGCCGGTCGATGGCGAGCAGGCTGTCCCCCGCGGCGATGCACCGGTCGGCCGCCGTGCCATCCTGCGCTCCGGCGGGCACGGCAAGGACGAGCAAGGCCAGCGCGAACAGCAGGTGGGAGGGACGCATCGGGGAGCGCGTAAAGGTAGGGCCTCGGGCCACCACCGGCCACCGTCAGCTGAACCGGGCCAGGGGCACGGTGTCCAGGGGCGCAGTACGACCGGCCAGGAGGAGGTGGTGGCCCGCCACGGCGATCATGGCGGCGTTGTCCGTGCAGTAGGCGAAGGGAGGAAGGTGCACGCGCCAACCTTCCGCGGCGCCCATGGCCAGCAGCGCGTTGCGCAGGCCGGTGTTGGCCGAGACACCACCGGCGATGGCCACCTCGTTCACCCCCAGTTGGCGCGCGGCACGCCGGGTCTTGCTCAGGAGCTGGGTGACGATGGCGTGCTGCAGGGAGGCGCACAGGTGCTCGCGTTCGCGCTCGGCGAAGCCCGGTGCCTCGGCCTCACCCTTGCGCAGCAGGTTCATGAAGGCCGTCTTCAGGCCGCTGAAGCTCATGTCGAGGCCGGGCACGGCGGGGAAGGGGAGCTCGTACCGGTGTGGATCGCCCAACGCGGCGTAGCGGTCCACGAGCGGACCGCCGGGATAGGGCAGCCCAAGGAGCTTCGCCCCCTTGTCGAAGGCCTCGCCGGCCGCATCGTCGGTGGTGGAGCCCACCACCTCCATGTCCAACGGCCCGCGCACCAGCACCAGCTGCGTGTGGCCGCCGCTCACGGTGAGGTTGAGGAAGGGGAAGGCGGGCACGGGGCGCTCCTGGCCGTCGTTCACGAAATGGGCGAGGATGTGGGCCTGCACGTGGTGCACCGCGAGCAGCGGGATGCCGAGGGCCTGCGCCAGGGAGCGCGCGAAGCAGGTGCCCACCAGCAGCGCGCCGATGAGCCCTGGACCCTGGGTGAAGGCCACGGCCGAGAGCGCCCGCCGGTCCACACCGGCCTGCCGAAGCGCCTCGTCGACCACCGGTACGATGTGCTCCTGGTGGGCCCTTGAGGCCAGCTCCGGCACCACGCCGCCCCAGGCCCGATGCACGTCCTGACCCGCGATCACGTTGCTCCGCAGCACGCCGTCCACGAGCACCGCGGCCGCCGTTTCGTCGCACGAGCTTTCGATGCCCAGAATGATCGTCCGTTCCCTCACGATGGTCGGGGCTATTTTTGAGGCTGTTGGCGCGGTGCTTGCCGGGCCTCGCCAAAACTAAGTCCCCCCTGTCCAAGGCCAAGGCCATATCACGCTGGGCCGCTCACATCCTGAGCTGGTCCTTCTGGAGCGTGGCCACGCTGCTCTTCCTGGCCTTGGTGCTGGTGGCCCTGCTGCTCTATCCATCGGTGCAGACCTGGCTGGCGCAGCGGCTCAGCGCCAGGCTCACGGCCGAACTGGGCATCACCGTGCACATCGACCGTGTGGAGCTGCGGCCCTTCGGACCGGAGCACCTGCGCGGGGTGTACCTGGCCGACCTCCACGGCGACACCCTGATCACGGCGGACGACCTGCGCATCGCGGGGCTTCGCTTCAGGCCGCGGGCGCGGCTCATCGAGGCCCGCACCTTGGAGCTCCACGGTGGCCGCTTCGCCCTCCGCACCGACAGCGGGGAGGTGAAGAGCAACCTCACCCGGGTGCTCGACCGGCTCAGCGGCACCGACACCACCGCCGCCGGCGAACCCTGGTCCTTGCGCTGCGGCCGCTTCACCATCGACGGCATGCACTTCAGCTATGCCAATGGCAACACGCGGCCCGCTCCGTTCGGGGTCGACCTCGATCACGTGGACGTGACCGGGGCCACGGTCACCGGTAGCGACCTGGTGGTGGCCGGTGATTCCATCCTGGCCGACCTTGAGCGGGTGGCGCTGCGTGAGAAGAGCGGGCTGCAGCTCGACAGGCTCAGCGGGCGCGCCACGGTGAGCCCGCGCGGCATCCGCATCGACGGCATGCGCCTGCGCACCCCCGGCACCGACCTCGACGGGGAGCTGGCCTTCATCACCAGCTCCTGGAGCGACTTCGCTGCGTTCACCGAGCGCGTGCAGCTGCGGCTCGACCTCCGCCCCTCGCGCCTGCAGTTCGCCGACATCGCGCTCTTCGCACCCGACCTGCAGGGCATCGACCTGCCCATCCGCGTGAAGGGCCTGTTCCGCGGCACCGTGAACGAGCTCAAGGGGCGCCATGTGGAGATCGGCTTCGGTCGCCGTTCGTTCTTCCGGGGAAGCGCGGACCTGAGCGGATTGCCCGACATCGACAACACCTTCATGGTGGTGGACGTGGAGGAGGTGCGCACCGATGCGCAGGAACTGGAGGCGATCCCCGTGCCGCCCTTCATGCAGGGTGCCCGCCTCGCCATGCCCGAGGAGGTGCATCGCCTGGGCGATATCGCCTTCGCCGGCAACTTCACCGGCTTCCTCAATGCCTTCACCGCCTACGGCAAGGCGCGCACCGCGGCCGGCGCCTTCCGCACCGACCTGTCCTTCGAGCGCGATACGGTCTCGGGCCTGGCCAACTTCAACGGCCGGGTGGCCACCGATGGGCTCGACATCGCGCGGATCACGGGGGAAGGCACGCTCGGCACCATGGCCTGCGACCTGCGGGTGAAGGCCGTGGGGCGCACCCTGCGCACCATGCGTGCCGACCTGGAGGGGGAGGTGCCGCTCTTCACGTTCAACGGCAGCCCGCTCACCAACATCACCATCAACGGAAGGCTCGAGCCCAACCGGTTCAACGGTTCGCTCCAGGCCCGCGACCCGAAGCTGTTCCTCGATTTCCAAGGGCTTGCCGACCTCAGCGGGCGGTGGCCCGAAGTGGACTTCAGCGCCCAGGTGCAGCACGCCGACCTGCGCTCCCTGGGCCTCATCGGCGGTGAAGGCTACAACAGCGTGAACATGCTGGTGAAGGCGCGTGGCCAGCTCGCCCCCGACAGCCTCAAGGGCGAACTCCAGCTCCACGACATCTCGTATTGCGACGGCGAGGCCGACATCGCGCTGGGCGACCTGCTGCTGCGGAGCGACCGGTGGGAGGGCCTTCCCATGATCGAGCTGCGCAGTTCGGTCGCCGATGCCACCATCACCGGCCCCTTCCTGCCCACCCTGCTTCCCGGCGCGCTGCGCAGCGTCCTGTTCAGCGTGTTCCCCGCGCTGCAGGACGAGGTCAGCTACGCGCAGGAGGACCAGCACTTCGCCTTCGAACTCCACGTGAAGGAGGCGCAGCCCATCCTCGACCTGCTGGTGCCCGGCCTGGAGGTGGAGCCCGGCATGCGCGCCAGCGGTTCCTTCGACAGCCGCACCTTCGGCCTGGACCTGGAGGCGATGATCCCCTTCGTGCGGTACGGGGCGTTCAGCGGCGACAGCGTGCACGTGATCCTCGACAAGACGCTGGATGTGCTGCTCTTCAGCTTCCACAGCGCCCGCCAGACGCTCAGCGACAGCACCTTCCTCAGCGGCATCGCCCTTTCCGGCAAGGCCTATCAGGATGAGTTCGAGCTGTTGGCCGGTTGGAGCGGGGCCAGCAACGGGACCGAGGGTGAGCTGAACCTGGCCGGGCAGGTGCTCGGGCTGCGCTCCGCCTCCATCGACATGCTGCCCAGCCGGCTCTACTTCGGCCGCGGCATGTGGCACAACGAACGCGCCGCGCACATCCGCCTCGACAGCACCACCATCGCCATCGATTCGCTCGCCCTGGAGAACGAAGGCCAGCATGTGCTGCTGGACGGCACCATCTCCAAGGACCCCGCACGCGACCTGCGGTTCAGCCTGGTGGACCTGCGGCTTGAGAACGTGATGCCCTTCTACGAGGGGCCCGAGCTGCACGGCGTGATCCGGGGCGATGGCCGGGCCTTCGACCTGTACGGGTCGCCCTTCATCTCCAGCGACCTGCGCCTGGACAGCTTCGCGGTGGCCGACCGGCGCGTGGGCGACATCCACGTGAGCGCCGCCTGGAACGAACGTTCGCGGTACATCGACCTCAGCGGCACCCTGCAGCGCGACACATTGAAGGCCCTCGACTTCGTGGGGATGTTCACCCCCGGCGCTGAGCAGGACGAGCTGGACCTCACGCTCCTCTTCGACCGCTTCGACGTGGCCTTCATCGAGCCCTACCTCCCCGAAGGCATGAGCCAGCTCTCCGGTACCCTCACGGGCGACATCAAGGTGACGGGCCGTCTCGAGGAACCCCTCCTGAACGGTTCCCTGCTGCTCCACGAGGCCGGGGTGCGCGTGGACTACACCAATACGCGGTACGCCTTCACCCACCGCATCGACATCCGCCCCAACTACTTCGCGCTCGACCTGGTGAAGGTGCACGACGAGGAGGGCAATGTGGGCACCGCCGTGGGCACCATCGTGCACCGCGCGTTCCGCGATTGGAACTTCGACGTGTCGGTGGACATGGAGCGCATGCTGGTGCTCAATACCACCATCAGCCAGAACGAGCTGTACTACGGCAAGGCCTACGGTACGGGGCGCTTGCAGGTGTCGGGTTATGCGGACAACCTGGAGCTCACCGTGGACGCCCGCACCGAGGCCGGTACCAACATCCATTTCCCGCTCGGTGGAAGCATGGAGGTGGGCAACATCAGCTACGTGCGGTTCCTCAACAACGGCCTGGCGGGCGACACGCTGAAGCAGGAGGTCGACCTCTCCGGGATCCGCCTGGACATGGACGTGGAGGTGACGCCCGATGCGCAGTTCGAGCTCATCTTCGACCCCACGGTGGGCGACGTGCTCAGCGGCCGTGGGCATGGCAACCTGGAGATGACCGTGACCCCGACGGGCGACTTCAGCATGCGGGGCGACGTGGAGGTGGTGGGCGGGGATTACCTCTTCACCCTGCGCAACCTGGTGAACAAGCGTTTCGGGGTGGACCCCGGCGGGCACATCACCTGGTACGGCGACCCCTTCGACGCGCAGTTGAACGTGAACGCCGTGTACAAGCTGCGCACCGCGCTCTACGACGTGATGCTCGAGAAAAGCGATGCGTACAAGAAGCGGGTACCCGTGGAGGTGGTGATGCAGCTGAAGGACAAGCTCCTCAACCCCGACATCCGCTTCCAGGTGCGCCTGCCCAGCGTGGACGAGGGGGTGCGCACGCAGGTGAACAGCGTGCTCAGCGACCCCGACGAGATGAACAAGCAGGTGTTCTCGCTCATCGTGATGAACAAGTTCACCCCGCCCAGCACCTTGTCCACGCCGCAGTCGGGCTCGGGGGGCAACTTCGCCCAGACCACGGGCAGCGAGATGCTGAGCAACCAGGTGAGCAACTGGCTGAACCGGTTGAGCAAGGATTTCGACCTGGGCGTGAACTACCGTCCCGGCAACCAGATCACGCAGGACGAGCTGGAGGTGGCCGTGAGCACGCAGCTCTTCAACGAGCGCCTGCAGGTGAGCACCAACCTCGGCTACCAAAGCCCCTCCGCCACCGCGCAGAGCCAGAACCAGTTCATCGGCGATTTCGCGGTGGAGTACCTGCTCACCGATGCCGGCAAGCTGCGGGTGAAGGCCTTCAGCCAGAGCAACGACAAGAACCTGAACCAGGCGGACCAGGCGCCCACCACGCAGGGCGTGGGCCTGCGCTATCAGGAGGAGTTCGACTCGTTCGGCGAGTTCTGGCGGAAGTTCACCGCCGTGTTCCGGAAGGAGGAGCGGCCCGACCCCGCACCGGTGGACGCCTCCCCCGGGGCCGAGGCCCCGTGAGGCCCGCGGTCAGCGGTCGCCCTCCAGCCGAAGGCTGTGGCCCAGCTTCAGCTTCTTGGTGAGCAGGTAGACGCGGTTGTGCTCGTTGGCCTGCACCTCGATGGGCACGTTCTCCACGATCTCCAGGCCGTAGCCCACCAGGCCGGTGCGCTTCCGGGGGTTGTTCGTGAGCAGCCGCATCTTGCGCACCCCGAGGTCGAAGAGGATCTGGGCCCCCACGCCGTAGTCGCGGGCGTCCATGTCGAAGCCGAGCATCTGGTTGGCCTCCACGGTGTCGGCGCCCTCCTGCTGCAGCTTGTAGGCCCGCAGCTTGTTCACCAGGCCGATGCCACGGCCCTCCTGCTGCATGTACACCACCACGCCGCGGCCCTCCTGCTCGATCATGCGCATGGCCGCGTGCAGCTGGGGGCCGCAGTCGCAGCGCTGGCTGCCGAAGATGTCGCCGGTGACGCAGCTGCTGTGCACGCGCACGAGCACGGGCTCCTCGGGCGACCAGCTGCCCTTCACCAGGGCGAGGTGCTCCTCGCCGGTGTTCACCTGGCGGTAGGCGATGAGGTCGAAATCGCCGAACTCGGTGGGCAGCTTCACGTCCACCAGGCGTTCCACCAGGCGCTCGGTGCTCATGCGGTAGGCCACCAGGTCGGCGATGCTGATGAGCTTGAGGTCGAAGCGGGTGGCGATCTCGCGCAGCTCGGGCAGACGGGCCATGGTGCCGTCGTCGTTCATGATCTCCACGATCATGCCGGCGGGCTCGAAGCCGGCCAGGCGGGCCAGGTCCACGGCGGCCTCGGTGTGGCCGGTGCGGCGCAGCACGCCGCCGTTGCGGGCCTTCAGGGGGAAGATGTGCCCGGGGCGGGCCAGGTCGTCGGCCTTCGTGGCGGGGTCGATCAGCGCCATCATCGTGGCGCTCCGGTCGCTGGCGCTGATGCCGGTGGTGGTGCCGCGGCCCTTCACGTCCACGCTCACGGTGAAGGGGGTGTGGTGCAGGGCGGTGTTGTCCTGGACCATGAGGTCGAGCCCGAGCTCTTCGCAGCGCTGTTCGGTGAGGGGGGCGCAGATGAGGCCCCGGCCGTGCTTCGCCATGAAGTTGACCACCTCGGGCGTGGCGTTGCGCGCGGCGGTAAGGAAGTCGCCCTCGTTCTCGCGGTCCTCGTCATCCACCACGATCACCACCTTGCCCTGGCGGATGTCGGCGATGGCGTCCTCGATGCGGTCGAAACGGATGGCGTTGCTCATGGCGGTGTCGGGGCGCAAAGGTACGGCCGCCGGCACCGCTTCAGGTCCGGCCGGTGAGCAGCTCCTCGAGGGCCTCGGCCGAGCGGTCCCAGTCGAAATGGGAGCGCACGAAGGCGTGGCCGTTCGCGGCGATGCGTCCGCGCAGCGCGGCATCATCGAGCAGGGCCAGGATGTGGGCCGCATAGTCCTCGGGGGCATCGCCGATGAGGATGGCCTCGCCCGGCGGGGCGCCCACGGCGTTGTTGGCGAGGGCCGAGGTGATGCAGGGCACGCGCATGGCCATGGCCTCGAGCAGCTTGTTCTGCAGCCCGGTGCCGATCTGCATGGGCGCGCAGAAGATCTTGGCATCGGCATAGCTGTCGCGGATGTCGCGCACCCAGCCGGTGACGGTGATGAGCGGGTCCCGGCGGGCGAGCTCGCGCACCTCGGGGCTTGGGTCCACGCCGCTCACGAGCAGGCTGGTGCCGGGCCGCTCGCGGCGCACCAAGGGCAGCACGCGCTCGGCCAGGTACAGCACGCTATCGATGTTGGGCGCGTAGTTCATGTTGCCGGTGAACACCAGGTCGTGGCGCTGCCCGCCTTCGCGCGGGGTGAAGTAGGAGAGGTCCACCCCGTTGGGGATCACAGCCACCTCGTCGCGCAGCGGGTGGTACAGGAAGTCACGGTCCTGCGCCGAGATGATGATGTTGTGGTCGAACAGGTCGAACATCAGGTTCTCGTAGGCGATGAGGCGGCGTGTTTCGGCGCGCAGCAGGGGGCGCAGGTAGAAGGGGGCGTGCTCCATGCGGCGTTCGGTGCCCTTGCTCAGGGTGTCCATGTAGTCGAGCGTCTTGGGCAGCTCGTGCCGGTCGCGCACGTAGGCCGTGGTGCGCACCAGCTGGCAGAACACATGGTCGGGGCGGAAGTCGCGGATCACCGCATCGATGCGCCGCTGGGCGGTGCGCTGGTGGAAGTAGGCCGTTTGGAAGGGCACGCGGCTGGGCACGGCCGCCGCCAGCCGCAGGAGGATCCGCCAGCGGGGCAGGTGCACCACCTCGATGTGCTGGCAGATGCCGCGCAGGTGCTCCACATGCGCCGGGTCGATCCGCTGGTCGCTAAGGCAGAACAGGAAGACCTCGTGCCGCTTCGCCAGCCGCGACACCAGGTGGTAGGCGCGGAGCTTGTCGCCCTTCTCCAGGGGGTAGGGTACGCGGGACAGGACGACGAGCAGCTTCATGCCTTCAGCAGGGTGCGGTAGAAGGCGATGAGCTCCTTCACGATGGGTCCGTTGGAATACTTGCGCCGCACGAGCTCCTGGGCGTTGCGCCCCAGCCGGGCCACGCGTTCGGGGGCGGCGATCAGGCCGGTCATGTGGCCGGCCATGCCGGCGGGGTCGTCGGCGAGCAGGATGTCCTTGCCATCGGTGACGTCGATGCCTTCGGCGCCCATGCGCGTGCTCACGATGGCGCGGCCCATGGCCATGCCCTCGATGATCTTCACGCGCATGCCGCCGGCGCTCCGCAGGGGAACGACCATCACGTGCCGTTGGGCCATGAAGCGCTCGGCGCTTTTCACGCGGCCCTGCACCACCACACCGGGGAGGTCCAGCGCCAGCAGGTCCTTGGGCATCTTGTTGCCGGCCAGGTGCAGCTGGGCGTCGGGCCGCTCGCGCAGCACCAGGGGCCACACCTTGTCGAGCAGCCAGCGGATGCCTTCCTCGTTGGGCAGCCAGTCCATGCTGCCCAGGTGGAAGAACACCGGTGCTCCGTCGGGCAGCGGCGCCGCATGGTCGGTCATGTCCACACCGAAGGGGATGGTCACCACCGGGGTGCGCGAGCCGTGGTCGCGGAAGTGCTGCGCGTCCGGATCGCTGATGGCGGCCACCCCGTCCACGCGCTCGAGCACGGCCATCTCGTATTCCTTCAGCTGGCGGGCGAGGTAGTGGCGGTAGGGCTTCTTCAACAGGTTCCGTTCGCCCGAGGCGATGCGCTCCTGCAGCTGGTGCTCCAGGTTGTGGCTGCGCAGCACGATGGGCGCGTTGGCGTAGCGCCGGATGTTGGGGATGTAAGGCGTTACGAAGAGGCTCTCCAACTGCACGATGTCGAAACGCTCCGCGTTGAGCAGGCGGATCAGCCGGATGTCGACATCGGGGGAGAAGAAGCGGCTCACGTTGTAGTTGTCGGCCGTGAGCAGGTCGGTGAAGGCGTCGACCACGTTGAGGGTGGTGTCCACGAACACGCCCTCCAGCGCCGTGCGCGCGCGGAACTCCTCCGGCACCTCCTCCAGCACCAGCGGATGCTTGGGCGTGCTGATGCACAGGATCTTCACCTCGTGCCCGGCATCGAGCAGGCCGCGGGCGATGTTGTACATCGCCTTGCTTCCCCCGTCAATGGCCGGTACGGGGGGCTTGTTGCACAGCTGTAGGATCCGCATTCCGATGGAACAGGGCCCGCAGCCTGTACCAGCCGCGATAATACGCATCGCGGTCCAAGAGGGGGCTGTCGGTGGCCGCGGTCCACGTGAGCCAGATGCCGATGGGCAGCAGCACGAAGGTGCTGATCCACATGCCGGGCCAGGCCTGCACCTCGCCGGCCACCACGAGCTTCTCGGTGCTGAAGCTCACCACGTGGAAGACCAGGAAGAAGACGATGGCGACCACGGTGGGCAGGCCCATGCCGCCCTTGCGGATGATGGCCCCGAGCGGCGCTCCGATGAAGAAGAAGATGACGCAGGCGAAGGCGAGCATGAGCTTGCGGTGCCATTCGATGCGGAAGCGGGCGATGGTCTTCGTGCGGTCCTTGCGTTCCTCCAGGGTGCGGTCGATGAGGTCGATGTTGTTGCGCACCAGGTTCCGGGCCACTTCGTACAGGTTGCGGCGTTCGTCGGCCTGCAGCGAGGCCATGAAGGCGGTGCGCGGCACCAGGGCGCCGGGCGTGGCGGCTTGCGCGCTGTCGCGGGTGATGTACAGGCCGTTGCGCAGGCTGGCGTCCTGCATCGCGACCCGCTCGGCATACCTCCGCTGAAGGCTGTCCTCGGTGTATTCCAGCTGCCCCAGCGTGAGCATCTTGTAGTGGTCCTTGAAGAGGTCCTCGTCGGTGCGCTTCAGGCCCAGCCCGCTCAGGTCGATGCGGACCATGTCCTCCTTGAAGTGGCCATGCACCAACGGGAGGTTGCCGCGCTCCACGCCGGGCGCACGCTGGCGTTCGTCGTAGAAGGTGCCGTCGCGCAGGGTGAGCACCAGGTAGTTGCCGTCGCGGCTTCGCTGCATGCGACCCTCCTTGGCGCGCAGCACGGTGCGATTGGCCTGGAAGGCCTCGCGGTGGTCGTAGATGAGCACGTCGCGCAGCTCGCCGCTGTCATCGTCCTTGGCCCCCACGCGGATGCTCAGGCCCTCCAGCCCGTTGAAGAACACCCCGGGCTTCAAGGTCACCGCCGGCTTTTTGCGTGTAACGTCCCACAGGAGGCTCTGGCTCTTGAGGTTGATCACCGGCAGCAGGTTATTGCTGAAGAAGAAGGAGAGGCCGGCGAGCCCGAAGGTGAGGATCATCAGGGGCAGCAGGATGCGGAAGAGCCCGAGTCCGGCGCTGCGCATGGGGGTGAGCTCGCTGTGCTCGCCCAGCCCGCCCATGGTCATGATGGAACTGAGCAGGATGGCCAGCGGCAGCACCACGGGGATGAACCCGCAGGTGGCGTAAAAGATGAGCTCGGTGAGCACGTCCCAGGGCAGGCCCTTGCCCATGAGCTCGTCCACCCACTTCCACAGCCATTGCATGCTGAAGATGAAAAGCACCACGAGGAACGTGATGACCAGCGGTCCCCAGAAGGACCCGATGATCAGGCGATGCAGGCGTTTCATGCGTGCGGGCCCCTCCCGTGCGGGGCGCTCAGGCCCCCAACACGCGTGCCAGGTTGGCCACCTGGCTCTCCCACAAGGCGCGGGCCTCGGGCATGTCCTTCGGCCAGGCATGGTCCGTCACCACCAGCGCCACATCGTTGGTCATGGGGTCGATGCGGATGCGCAGTTCGAAGTAGCTGCCGGCATCGTCGTCCTCCTCCCAGTGGAAGCGCATGAGCTCCCCGTACTTCCGGCCGATGCAGATGGCACGCTGGATGTCGTTGCCCCAGCGGAAGGCGAACTCGTCGCCGCGCACGTTCACATCGTCGCAGAACCACTCGCTGAAGCCGCTCGGGGTGCTGATCATTTCGTACAGGGCGGTGATCGTGGTGCGCAGGTAGTGCTCCAGCACGAAGCGCTCCTTGCTGGCCCGCTTGGTGAGCCGTGCCGGACCGCTCAAGGGGTCCACGCCGGTCATCACCGCCTGGATGGGTTCCTTCACCTTGCCGCCCCGGGGCTTGGCAGGGGCCTTGGCCGCGGCTGGTGCAGGGCTAGGGATAGGGGCAGGAGCAGGAGCCTTGGTCGCACCTTTGGCTTCGGCAGGCGCTGCGGGGGCTTGTTTCGGTGAAGGTGCGGCCTTGGGAGGCTCCGCCTTGACGGTCTTCACGGACGCGACCTTGGAGCTTACGACGGGTTTCGCCGCCACCGGGGCCGTTGCGGCCTTCCGGACGGGCTGCGCCACCTTCGCCACAGCGGTCTTTGTCACGTTCACCTCCGCGCGCTTCACCGGCTTGGCGGGTGCCTTGGACACGGCCTTCACCGGGACCTTGGCAGGAACGGCCTTCTTCACAAGCCTGGCCGGCTTCTTCAACACCGCCTTCTTCGCCACCTTCTTCGCGGGCGCAGGCTTGGCGGAGACGGGCTTCAGTGCCGACTTCGACCGGATGATCGATTGTCCGGCCTTCTTCTTCACCACCGGCTTCTTCTTCACCGTGGCCTTGGTCGGCTTCGGGGCCGGCTTCGCCGGTTTGCGGGCGGGAGGCTTCACCGCCTTCTTCGCCGCGGCCTTCTTCACCTTCGGTGCGACCTTCTTGGCGGTCTTCTTGATGGCGGGTTTCCCGGACGACCGTTCCGCAATGCTGGGCTTCGCTTTGGTGGCCTTGGCCTTCTTTGCCGCAGGCTTGCTGTTCTTCTTGCCGGCCACGGCCTTCTTGGTCGGGCGTTTCGTCTTGGCCATCGTCGCGTTGCGGGTCGTTAGGGTCCGGGGAAAGGTAGGGAAAAGAGCTTCCCTCGCAAGTCCGCCGACCTCACCGCTGGATCGGCCGGGCGTCTATATTTGCCGCCCGTTCGCCGGGGGTGGTGCTTCCATCAACGGCACGTATGGCGCGGTAGCTCAGCTGGTTAGAGCGCAGGATTCATAATCCTGAGGTCGAGAGTTCAAGTCTCTCCCGCGCTACCCCAACAACGACGAGGCCTCCAGAGCGATCTGGGGGCCTCGTGCATTTGAAGTGGGATAAAAAAGGGGGCAGGTCACTAAAAGGGACATCACGATCGGCGCACATCGAGCCCAAGCCGACCTTCCCGTGCGCGCTGCTGAGCAGGGCCCCGGAATCCCTGTGTCGCCCCGCTCACTTCCTGACGGGCATCCATGAGCGGTGCCTCCGGGACCCTTTTCGGTTGAACCGTCGCCTGCGACGGTGGGTATTCCTTGTCTAGGGGTCCGGATGTTGCTGAAGAGCGCGTTGCTCCCGCATCCCCGGGTCCGTCAAGGCACTGGTATTTTCACCAATGAGGTTTTGCCGCACGAACCGACGCCCCCCTTCAAGGGGCGGAGGAATAGTGTCCTGAGGGACGGGTCGTATCCAACGATCGGTCCAGGTCGTCAATCCTCCACACAACGGATCGAGATGCCCATCCATTTGGGCATGCTACTTCGGTTGACGTAGGCGTTGTCGAAGAAAAGCGTTCGACGCCAGGCGTCATTTGAATTCAATTCCGACAAGCTCCACCAAGAACCGAGCGTGCCGATGGACGAGAAGTTGGGATTGGTCGACCGAACGCCCCCGGCCTGAGCATGGAATCCGGTGCTGTCATTGGCTCCGGAATTCGGGGTGTTCCAAAGCACAGTCGATTTGAGCTTGCCTCCCGCATTCACATCAGCGCCGCGTGAGCCGACAATTTGAACTTCCGCATCCGTCATACCCAGGTTCAGCTCCAGTTCCTGCCATTCCCCATCCGAGGGCACATGCCAACCGGCGGGACAAGCACCACGCGGGTCCATCACCACATACCAGTTGTAGAGCTTGCCATAAAGTGCGTTGTAGTTCGCATCATTGTTGTAAGTGGTCCAGATGCCCGACTGGGCGGACGACCAGTTGTTCGGTTCGTACGGGATCGGATCACCATTGGCGTAATGCGTGGTCCTGAGATTCTCCGACATCCAACGCTGCTGACCGATCGTGACGGTCGAATAGACGTTGCCTTCAACATCCGCAATGGCATTGCCGGGCAGTTGTGTGGAGTCCACATAGACATGCACGATCTGCGTTGTTGCAGGTATGTCCGATCCCTTCTGACAGGCCATCAGGAACAGCATGCAGAAAGCACAAACGCCGCGATGAATATCCTTGGACATTGCCACAAGTTAGCTCCTCACTGGATCCACAGGTTCGGGGTGAACACTCGCCCCGGCTTCACCTTCACGCCCCGCGGCAAGGTGCAGGCCAAGGGCAAGGGCGGGATGGCCATGTACTTCGTGGAGGCCAGGCTGCCGGAGAAGGTGTGAGCAGGTGTTGCGCTTCGGGGATGCGTTCCGACCACCGGACCTGACTCCTTGTTCAACGAGCAAGGACCTACCCAAGCGCTGGTCGGTAACACGCTTCGTTCCGCATTCCTCCCGATCTTCCACGCCATGAAATCTGTCCGTCCCTTTCTCCTCCTTGCCTTGCTGTCCGCCTGTTCCACCGCACGGCATGAGGACCCCACCCCCGCGATCCTGCAGGTGATGAAGGACCAGGAGCAGGCCTGGGATGCCGGGGATGTGCGCGGCTTCATGGAAGGGTACGCGGACAGCGTGTGCTTCATCGGCCAGCGGGGGCGCACCTGCGGCAAGGAGGCGGTGACCGCCAACTACCTGAAGAGCTATCCGGACAAGGCCGCCATGGGCGACCTCACCTTCGACGGGCTTGAGGTGCTGCCGGCGGGGGAGGACCACGCGTGGTGCACGGGGCGCTGGCAGCTGGTGCGCGCCACCGATACCCTGGGCGGTGGCTTCAGCCTTTTCTGGGCGCGCACGCCACAGGGCTGGCGCATTCTCCGGGACCATACCTACTGACGCGCGCGGCCTACCTTCGGGCCCTGCCCATGACGCTCGCCATCGTCGCCTTCACCGTGGTCATCAGCCTGCTGGGACTGCAGGACCGCCGCGTGTTCGAGCAGCTTGTGTTCGAGCCCTTCACCATCCACGCGCGCAAGGACTGGTTCCGCTTTTTGACGCACGCCTTCCTGCACGCGCACATCCCGCACCTGGCGGTGAACATGTTCGTGCTGTGGAGCTTCGGCCGGGTGCTGGAGCCTTCGCTGGGGGCCATCACCGCCACAGGAGGCCGGCTCTCCTTCCTGCTGCTCTACCTCGGCGGCACCGTCTTCGCCGCGCTGCCCTCGTACAAGAAACACCTCTACGACCCGTCCTACCGTGCGGTGGGCGCCTCGGGCGCGGTATCCGCCGTGCTCTTCGCCACCATCCTGCTCTACCCCATGGAGGAGCTCTATTTCTTCGGCATCGTGCCGATCAAGGGGTGGATGTTCGGGCCGCTGTACCTCGCCTACGAGTACTACATGGACAAGCGTGGGCAGGACAATGTGGCGCATGATGCGCACTTCTTCGGCGCGCTGTTCGGCATCGGCTTCATCACCATCCTCCACCCGTCGGCCTGGGTGGACCTGATCGCGCAGTTCCGATGAGCGGGCGGGCGGCGGTGTTCCTGGACCGCGACGGGGTGCTGAACCGCGAGCGGGGGGAGCACACGTGGCGCCCCGCCGATTTCGAGGTGCTGCCCGGCGTGCCCGAGGCGCTGCGCCGCCTGCACGATGCCGGTTTCCTGCTGGTGGTGGTGAGCAACCAGAGCGGCATTGGGCTGGGGCTGTACACCAAGGTCGAGGTGGAGGCCCTGCACGCCTATCTTTCCCACCGCCTCGCCGAGGTGGGCGTGGCGCTCGACGCCGTGTACTACTGTCCGCACCATCCCTCCAAGGGCCGCTGCCTGTGCCGCAAGCCGGGCGGTCTGTTGCTGGAGAAGGCCATCGCGCGCTTCGGCATCGATGCGGCACGCTCGGCGTTCATCGGCGACCGCGAGCGCGATGCCGAGGCAGCCCGCGCGGTGGGGGTGCGTCCGGTGCTGGTGGCCTCCAACGCCCCCCTGCAGCCCGTGGTGGACCAACTCCTGTTGCACGCATGACCCCGCACGTGATCCTGAACGGCGAGCTGTGCGAGGCGGACAAGCCCGTGATCACGCTCGACAACCGGGCCTACCATTTCGGTGACGGGCTCTTCGAGAGCATCCGGGTGGTGCGCGGCAGGCCCTGCTTCCTGGACGCGCACTGGGCCCGGCTGGTGGAGGGCATGAAAGTGCTGCGCATCCAGCAGCCCAAGGACCTGGACCGCGAGACCTTGGAGCGTTACATCGTGCAGCTGGTGGCGCGTTGCGGCCTGCCCAACGGGCGCGCCCGCCTCACCGTGTTCCGCGATTCGCCCGGCTACTACCGCCCACAGCACCATGCCGGCGGCTTCACCATCGAGCTGAAGCCCATCCCCAGCGAGGTGTACGAGCTCAACCAGCACGGGCTCATGGTGGACATCTACCCGGAGATGCGCAAGCCGGTGAACATGCTGGCCGTGCACAAGACCTTGGGCTGCCAGCTTTACGTGATGGCCAACCTGTGGTGCATGGAGCGGGGCCTGGACGACTGCCTGCTGCAGAACGACCGCGGCAACATCATCGAGAGCAGCGGCGGCAACCTCTTCATCGTGAGCAACGGGGTGCTCTACACGCCGTCGCTCACCGACGGCTGCCTGGCGGGCATCATGCGCATGCAGGTGATCAACCTGGCCTTGGAGCATGGCATCAAGGTGTACGAGTGCTCGTTGAACCCGCAGAACCTGCTGGCGGCCGACGAGCTCTTCTTCACCAACGCCACGCGCGGCCTGATCTGGGTGGGGAGCTACCGCACCAAGCGGTACACGCACCGCATGGCGCAGGGCCTGGTGGACCTGCTGGTGCGGAAGGTGACGGCCGGCTGAGCCGTTCAGTTCTGCGAGGGGTCGTCGGGGAAGTTGGCCAGGGGGGCGAAGGCGCCGCCCATGCCGCGCAGGGTATCACCCCACAGGTCCTTGAGCCCGGTGTTCATCACCCGCCGCTTGTCCGCCGGGTACACCAGCCACGAGCGCTGGTCGAGCTCCTTGTCCAACTGCTTCTCGCCCCAGCCGCTATAGCCCACGAAGAAGCGCACGTGCCGGGCGAGGCGCGGGTCGGTGGCGAGCACCGCGCGCAGCTGCTCGAAGTCGCCGCCCATGTGGATGTCGTCGAGCACGGGCACGCTGCCCTCGATGTGCCTGCCGAGCGTGTGGAGGTAGTACAGGTTGCCGCTCTGCACGGGTCCGCCGATGGCGATGCGCGTGTGGATGGGCGGCATGTCCTGCAGCAGGTCGTTGATGCCCATGTCGATGAACCGGTTGAGCACGAAGCCGAACGAGCCCTCGTCGTTGTGCTCGCACAGCAGCACCACGGTACGCCGGAAGTAGGGGTCGGGCAGGTAGGGCTCGCTCACGAGCAGGCGTCCGCGCTCGGGCGGATAGGCGTTGTCGGGGTCGAGGTCGAGGAAGCTGCCGGACATGGTGATCGACGCGGAAAAGGTAGCACGCCCGGTGCACGCCACGCAAGGCTGATGCCGCGCATGCAACGGGCGGTCCGCGCAGGTAACTTCGGCGCCACCGCAGCACCATGACCGACCGCCACCGCACCCACCACCGCATCGATTACAGCAAGGCCACCCTGCTCGAGGAGGATGCGGGGGACGATCCGTTCGTGCTCTTCGGCCGCTGGTTGAAGGCGGCGGAGGAGGACGGCCTGCCGGAGCACAACGCCATGGCGCTGGCCACGGCGGGCTCGTTCAGCATCAGCTGCCGCATCGTGCTGCTGCGTTCGTTCGACCGCGACGGCTTCGTGTTCTTCTCCAACTATAACAGCCGCAAGGCGCTCGACCTGGAGCGTGACCCGCGCGCGGCGCTCACCTTCTTCTGGCCGCAGCACGAGCGCCAGGTGCGCATCGAGGGCCGGGCCGCGCCGGTGAGCGCGCAGGAGAGCGAGGACTACTTCCACAGCCGTCCCCGCGAGAGCCGCATCGGCGCGTGGAGCAGCGATCAGAGCCGGCCGGTGGAGGGCCGTGCGCAGATCGATGAACGCTTCGCGCGGTGGAGCGATCGCCTCAAGGACCAGGAGATCCCGCGACCGGCGCATTGGGGCGGTTACCGCGTGAACCCCGTGCGCATGGAGTTCTGGCAGGGGCGGCCCAGCCGTCTGCACGACCGCATCGCCTTCGAGCGCTTCAACGATGGCACCTGGGGGCGCATGCGCCTGCAGCCGTGACATGATCGGTACACCACGAAAGAGCCCCGGCATCGCCGGGGCTCTGTGCGTGTATGCGGTGAGGAGCTCAGTCCTTCTTCGGTGCGGCCTTCTTGGCGGCGGCCTTCTTCGCGGGCGCGGCCTTCTTGGCGGCCTTCTTGGCGGGCGCCTTCTTGGCGGGCGCGGCCTTCTTGGCGGCGGCCTTCTTCGCGGTGGCCACGGAACGCTTCGACGGACGGCTCTTGCCGCGGCTGCCGATGGTGCGCTTGCCCTTCTTCGACTTCTTGTCACCTTTTCCCATTGTGCGGAGTATTTGAGGTTGATGCGAAAGTACCCGGGTGCCGTGTGGAGCACCGGCGCGCGCATGCCGCACTTCTCAACGCGGCCGTGTTCACAGCGGCGCGTGCCGATCCCCGCTCCCTTCATGGCCGCGACGCAGGCGGTCCTCCAGGTGCTGCGCGCTGTGCACCACCTTGCGCGCCCACTGCAGCTTCAGCGCGATGAGCGCGTCGGGGTCGAGCCGCCAGTCGATGTCGCTCGCGCGCAGCCGCTCCATCACGGTGTACAGCACGATGGCGGCGCTCACGGAGATGTTGTAGCTCTCGGTGAAGCCGTGCATGGGGATGCGCAGGTGCTCGTCGGCGTGGGCCATGAGCACCTCGCTGGCGCCGGTGAGCTCGGTGCCGAAGCAGAAGGCCATGGGTCGCTCCAGGTCGATGGTGGCGGGTGTGACGTTCTGCGCGTGGGGCGTGGTGACAATGATGCGGTAGCCCTCGCGCTTGAGGCGCTGCACGCAGTCCAGCGTGTTGTCCGCGCGTTCGCGGTAGCGGTGCATGTCCACCCACTTGGAGGAGCCCAGCGTCACATCGGGGTTCACCGTGTACTTGTTGCGGTTCTCGATGATGTGCAGGTGCTGGATGCCCAGGAGGTCGCAGGTGCGCACCACCGCGCTGGCGTTGTGCGGCTGGTAGATGTCCTCGAGCACGGCCGTCACGTGGCGCGTGCGTTCGGGCGCGATGCGGTCGAAGAGCGCGCGCTTGTTCTCCGAGACGAACTGCGCGAGGCTGTCGTAGAGCTGCTGGTCGGTCATCACCGCAAGGGTAAGGAGGGCAGGTCGAACTTGTTCGTTGGGCCGCGCGGGGGGGGCGGCGTTGCTCGACCCTTATTTGGTTGCCGATCCTGCACAGGTTTCGCGCCTGGCTTGTCGGAGAAAGTCGCCTCGCTTGTTTCCAACAACGAGCTTGACATGCCCTCGGAAAAAGAGAAGGTCCCTCTTGCGAGGGACCTTCCTTGTTCGGTGGAACGGGTGCTTACTTCACCTTGTTGGAGAGGTCGGCACCGGCCTTGAACTTCACCACCTTCTTGGCAGCGATCTTGATCTCCTTGCCGGTCTGGGGGTTGCGGCCTTTGCGGGCAGCGCGCTTGGTGATGCTGAAGGTGCCGAAGCCCACGAGGGCCACGCGGTCACCTTTCTTCAGGGCCTTGGTCGTGTGGTTCACGAAGGCGTCGAGCGCACGCTTGGCGTCGGCCTTGGAGATCTTCGCCTCGGCGGCGATCCCTTCGATCAGTTCGGCTTTGTTCATGCCCATGGTCGTAGATGGTTTTGAGTTTGTTCGGGTTAGTGAACTCGGAGGCAAATGTATCCGCGGACCCGCGCCCGTCAAGGGTTTCCGGCGGGATGCCCGGAAAATGTTGAAAAAACAGGGTGTTTGTTGATAAGTGCGCCGGAAACCCGCTTCCAGCAAGGGATTCCGGATGGGCTCGTTCCCGGCGTTCGGCTTTCGTTGGCTCAACGGATGGACGGGGTGAGCGGCACCCGGTCGCTGCCGTCGAAGTGCGGCGCCTGCACGCTCACCACCTTCAACGGCACCGGTCCCTGGCGCACCACCGCGTGCGGGGTGTTGCGCGGGATCACCAGCACATCGCCCGCATGCACCGTGAAGGTGGAGTCGCCGAGCGTCATGCGGCCCTCGCCTTCGAGCACCATGGCGTGTTCCGTATGCACGCGGTGCAGGTGCAGGGGCACCTCGGTGTTCACGCAGATCAGGAAGGAGCTGCACAGGCTGTCGCTGTGGAGCGGATGCACCTGCACGGCCCTGCCCTCGTCGGCACAGGCGAAGCGCGCGGAATTGGTGACCGCTTGGGCACTGAGTGCCCCGGTGATGCAGAGCAGGGCAAGGAGGAGCAGTGGACGGATCATCGCAACAGGAGGGTCCGTTCGAAGCGGAGGCCGCGGAGCAGTTCACCGGCGGGCATGCGTCGCTTGCCTTCCGGTTGCACCTCCAAAAGGTCGAGCTCGCCTGTACCGCACTGCAGCACCAGGCCACCATCCTGCACGGTGAGGGTGCCGGGTGCGGCGTTCGTTCCGTCGGTGCGCCGGATGCGCGAGCGCAGCACCTTGAAGTGCATGGGCGCCCGCTCGTCGATGAGCAGCTCGGCCCAGGCGCCGGGGAAGGGGCTGAGGCCGCGCACGTGGTCGTGCACCGCCTTCGCGGATAGGCCCACATCGATGCGGCAGTTGGCCGGCGTGAGCTTGGGCGCCTCATGCAGGGGGGCATTGGCGAGCGTGCCCTGGGCGATGCGTTGCGCCCGTCCGTCGAGGATGGCGCCCACGGTGCGCGCGAGCAGTGCCCCGCCGAGGTGCATCAGGCGATCGTGCAGTTCGCCGGCGGTCTCGTCCGCGTCGATCGCGATCTCCTCCCGGTCGATCACATCTCCGGTGTCGATCTGTTGCCGGATGAAGAAGGTGGTGACCCCGGTGCGTGGCTCGCCGTTCATGACGGCCCAGTTGATGGGTGCTGCGCCGCGGTAGTCGGGTAGGAGCGACCCGTGGAGGTTGATGGTGCCGAGCCGTGGCCTCGACCACACCACCTCGGGCAACATGCGGAAGGCGACCACCACGTACAGGTCGGCGTCCGCGCGGTCCAGGGCCTCGAGGAAGGCGGGGTCGCGGAGCTTCTCCGGTTGCAGCACGGGCAGGCCGAGCGCCGTGGCGCGCTCCTTCACGGCCGAGGCCTTGAGCTGGAGGCCGCGGCCGGCAGGCCGGTCGGGTGCGGTGACCACGGCGGCCACCTCGAAGCCCGCCTCCACCAGGGCGTTGAGCGAGGCCACCGCGAAGGCCGGCGTGCCCATGAAGATGATGCGTCCCTTCATCGCAGGTCCGAAGGTCGGATGTGGAAGCGGTATGGCCGAAGGGCATCCTCGCCCGCGTAGTCCACACCGATCCGTGGACCGACCTGGATGCGGTGCACGGGCACGGCGATCCCGTGGTCCTCGATGGTGATCGGCCCGTGCAGGAGGTCCATCGCCGTGTGGTGCGTGCGGATGCCGAGGGCTTTGCTCACCACGCCGGGTCCCTTGAGCCAGTGGCCTGCGGGCCGGCCGAGCCGTTCGCTCATCACGGCGGACCCATCGCGTGGAACGGCCGCGCGCACGAGGACCGCATGCGGCGTGTCGCGGGCATTGGTGACCACATTGAACAGGTGGTGGATGCCGTAACAGAGGTACACGTAGGCGGTGCCGCCGGTGGCGTACATCACCTCGGTGCGTGCGGTGCGCCGGCCACCGTGGGCGTGCGAGGCGCGGTCGTCAACCCCGGCGTAGGCCTCGGTCTCGGTGATCACCGCGGTGGTGCGGTGGCCATCCACGGTGCTCACGAGCACCTTGCCCAGCAGCGCGCGCGCCAGATGCACCACGTCGGTATGCAGGTAGAAGGAGCGGGGCAGGGTGCGGGCCTTGCTCATGACCGGTCCTCGTCGAGCTCCCAGCGTTCGCGCCGCACGCGCTCGGCATCACGCACGCCGGACGGCGGCTGTCCGCGCCCGGCCTTGCAGCGGTCGCACGCACCGCAATCCTTCTCCAGCGTTTCACCGAAGTAGGCGAGCAGCACGCGCATGCGGCAGCGTTCCTCCTCCTGCGCATAGGCGATCATGGCCTCGGCCCGTGCCTCGGCGCGTGCACGCCGGTCGTCGAGCGCTGCGGGCGAGAGCATGAGCAACCCGGCATCGCGGCGGGGCACCAGCAGGGTGGCCGACGGCTCGTCGGTGCGGGGGCGATGGTCGATCACCTCCAGGCGGTGCAGCTCGGCGAGGCCTTCGTTCACGCGGGACACCGGCCATTTCAATAGTGTGGCCATGCGGCCCTCGTCGATCACGGCGGCCTCCTCGAACAGTCCACCGTGGAGCCGCAGCAGGCATTCGAGCAGGGGACCGAGCCGGGCGTTCTCCATGCGCAGGCGGTGCACCACGGCGTGGCCGGCGCGGATGAAGACGCGCGTGGGCGTGCGCGCGCCTTCGGACAAGGTGAGCGCGCCGTCGAGCTCCAGCGCCTTCAGGGCGTGGGCCACGGTGGCGGGCGGCAGCTGGGTGCGGGTGGCGATGCCCCGCATGTCCACCGGGTACTGCTCCAGCAGTCCGGCGCCGAGGGCGATGCGGTTCATGTCGGCGAAGGCCTGGTACACGCGCCGCACCTCGGCGATGGGCGGGAACGTGGCGGCGACCTTCTCGCGCAACCGGCCGGCATCACCGTCGTGCACGAGCAGCACGGCGAAGGAGCGCTGGCCGTCGCGTCCGGCGCGCCCGGCCTCCTGGTAGTAGCTCTCCAGGTCGGGCGGTGGTTCGGTGTGCACCACCAGCCGCACATCGGGCTTGTCGATGCCCATGCCGAAGGCGTTGGTGGCCACCACGGCCTTCACCGCGTTGCGCATCCAGGCCTGCTGCACGCGGTCGCGCTCCGCGGGTTCGAGCCCGGCGTGGTAGGCCTCGGCCGTGATGCCCGCGCGGCGGAGGGTCTGCGTGATGCGCACGGTGCCACGCCGGTCGCGCATGTACACGATGGCGGCCCCGGGCGCGCGTTCCACCAGGCGCACCAGGCGGCCCATGCGGTCCTCGGTGCGGTCCACCCACAGCGCGAGCTCGGGCCGCTGGAAGCTGCCGCGCACCACGTTGGGCCTGCGGAAGAGGAGCTTCTCCTGGATGTCGGTGGCCACGGCGGCCGTGGCCGATGCGGTGAGCGCCACCACGGGTACGTCGGGGATCACGGTGCGCACCTCGGCGATGCGCTGGTAGGCCGGGCGGAAATCATAGCCCCACTGGCTGATGCAGTGCGCCTCGTCCACGGCGATGAGCCCGATGGGCAGGCGCGGCAGGCGCGCGGTGAAGAGGTCCGATCCCAGCCGCTCGGGCGCCACGTAGAGGAAGTCGAGCTTGCCCACGGCGGCGTTGTCGAGCGTGATGTCGATCTCGCGGTGCGACTGGTCGGAGGTGAGGGCACGGGCGCGCACGCCACGCGCGCGCAGCGCCGCCACCTGGTCCTTCATGAGGGCGATCAGCGGCGACACCACCAGGCACAGGCGGCCCGTGGCCAGCGCCGGCACCTGGAAGCAGAGGCTCTTGCCGCCGCCGGTGGGCAGCAGGGCGAGCACGTCGCGACCGGCGAGCACCTCCGCGATCACCTGCTCCTGCACGGGCCGGAAGGTGGTGTAGCCCCACGTGCTGCGCAGCACATCGTGGATGCTTCGGTGGGTCGGGGTGTTCACGCGGCCGGTACGGACATTGAAAAAGGGCGATGGACCTGGCTGCGGATCGGCTTCGCCGGATGCCTACTTGGTTACATTTGCCCCAACAGCACCCAACCCGCGATGATCACGACCGGGCAAAAGATAGCGATCGAGGAGACCAAGCGTTCCCGGCTCGCGGAGACCGACCTCGCCACGGTGAAGTTCGGCCGCACCTTCAGCGACCACATGTTCGTGATGGACTTCGCTGACGGCGAGTGGCGCGAACCGCGCATCATCCCCTTCGCCGACCTGGAGATGAGCCCGGCCTGCCTGGTGCTCCACTACGCGCAGACCATCTTCGAAGGGCTCAAGGCCTACAAGTCCGCCGACGGTTCGGTGAACCTCTTCCGCCCGCGGTCGAACATCACGCGCATGAACAAGAGCGCGCATCGCATGTGCATGCCCGAGCTTCCGGAGGAGCTGTTCCTGGACGCGCTGGTCACCCTGGTGAACAAGGACCGCGGCTGGATCCCCGGCGATGCCGAGGGCGCGCTGTACATCCGTCCGTTCATGTACGCGGCCGATGAGTTCATCGGGGTGCGCACGGCCGAGACCTACAAGTTCATCATCTTCACCTGTCCGGTGCGGGGCTACTACACCGAGGCGGTGAAGGTGAAGATCGAAACGCATTACAGCCGCGCCTTCCCCGGTGGCACGGGCGAGGCCAAGTGCGGTGGCAACTACGCCGCCAGCCTGTTCCCCGCGAAGCTCGCGCACGACCAGGGCTACCATCAGTTGGTGTGGACCGACGGCATGGAGCACAAGTACATCGAGGAGAGCGGCACCATGAACGTGTTCTTCCGCATCGGCGACACGCTGCTCACCCCCGACACGGACGGCACCATCCTGCACGGCGTCACGCGCGACAGCATCATCGAGCTCGCGCGCCGCGAGGGCATCCCCCTGGAGGTGCGGCAGGTAACGGTGGAGGAGGTGGTGCAGGCCCTGCGCAACGGCACGTTGAAGGAGGCCTTCGGTGCAGGCACCGCGGCCACCATCGCGCACATCCGCAGCATCGCCTTCGAGGACCAGGAGTTCGAGCTGCCGCCCGTGGAGACGCGCGAGTATGCCACGAAGCTCGGTGGCATGCTCGACGACATCCGCCGTGGCCGCGCCGCCGACACCTTCGGGTGGATGGTGCCCGTGCGGTGAGCACCAATTATCGCTCCGTCATCGAAGGCCGGTCATGCACCGGCCTTCGTCGTTGCAGGCCGCAACCCGGCGAGGCTGTCGGGCAGGATCGCCAGGCCAGGAAGCGCAAGCATGAGCTGCAGCGAGAGCGCGCGTTCGAAGAGGAAGCCCAACGCCACCCCGGCGAGCAGGCCGAGGGAGAAGCACAGCCCGGTGAGGTGCAGCGCCCGGAAGATCAGGCGCTCGCGGCGCGTGGCGGGCCGATCATGCACGACGGATCGCGGGCGTGGTGCGGCAGCGGGAGGGCTGTTGTGCGGCTGACGGGAAGGCGGGGCTTGCAACGCGTGGAGGTAGGCCTGGTGCGATCGCCGGAAGCGCTCCGCAGCGCCGGGCGAAGGGTCGCGGTCGGGATGCAGGTGGAGGGCCTTTCTGCGATAGGCCCGCTTGATCGCCCCGGCATCCGCGTGGCGCGGCACACCGAGCAGGGTCCAGGGGTCAGCGTGTTGTTCGTTGCGCATGCCGTTCCTTGTTGGGGGTGTACCGCTCGGTGGGTGCCGCGTGTGCGATCGGGCGTTGGCGTGTATCTTCCGTATGAACGATGGAAGGGAGCATGAGGTACCTGCTCGTGGCGCTCGCCCTGCTCGGCCTCCGCACGGCGGTGGCGCAGGAGCTGCTGCGCGGGATCGTGCTGGACAGCGCCGACGGCAGCGCCGTGGTGGACGCGCAGGTGGGTTGGGCCGGCGAGGGCGTGGCCGCCGTAACGGACGACGAGGGGAGGTTCACCATCGAGGGCCGGAATGCGGGCGCCCTGTTGGAGGTAACGCATGTGGCCTATCGCACGCAGCGCATCGCCTACCCCGGGGCGAAGGGACTGGAGGCCGGTCGCTGGGTGGTGTGGCTTGGTGCGCGCACCATCCTGCTGGCACCTGCCGAGGTGCGCAGGCCCGCGCCCGAAGTGGTCTTCCAGCGGAACGACCTGCACGCGGCCGACCTTTTCGTGAACAACGACGGCCTGTGGGTGCTGGCCTATGAGCGGCCGCGCATGCTGCGCGCCGAAGGGGAGCAGGGGCGCGAGATCCTGCGCGATGTTCGCCTCGTGCTGCTGGACACGCTGCACGCCGAGCTGGCGTCGGTGCCCATGCCGGAGGACGTGCTGGGCCTGTACCACGACCTCCGCGACATGCCCATCGTGCGCGGCGCGTCGCAGGCCTACGGGGTCTCGTACCATACACCGCGCGTGGACCTCGTTCCCTTCCCGCTGGAGAAGCTGGACCGTGCGGTGCTGCCCTGGACCGATTCCATCCCCGGCTGGGTGCTCGGCACCAGCAAGGACGATGTGCAGCCGCGCGTGGACCATGTGGGGCTGGAGCCGCGCACGGACAGTTCGGCGCTGGTGGCCACCGTGATCGACAGCTTCATGATGACCATGTTCCGCAGCGAGTACAAGTACCTCAGCGGGCGCGACAAGGTGGTGGCGATGGACCTGGCGCGTGAGCTCCGCACCGATCCCGAGGTGGTGGCCGGCTACATGGCGGGCTTCGACCGCAACATCTGGTTCAGGCCGGTGTACGCGCCGCTCTTCGTGGTGGGCGACACGATCGTGGTGTTCGATCATTACCGGGGACGGCTGCGGAAGTACGACCGCGCGTTCAAGCCGTGCGGCGAGGTGCCCATCGTGCATCACCTGGCGCGCGCGGGCCGCGACTGGAAAGGGCGCATCCTTCAGGACGGCCGCACGGGCGAGCTCTACGCGGAGTACCAGCGGTACGGCCAGGGCTGGGTGCAGCGCATCGACCCGCACACCGGATCGCCCGGCGCCATCACGCGGCTCACGTACAAGTACCCCGGGAAGGTGCAGGTGTTCGGTGGCGGTGTGTACTACATCCACCGGCCGCAGGGCTCCTTGCAGAAGCGCACGCTGTACCGCGAACCCACGCGGTGATCAGTGCAGTTCGGGGTGCTGCTTCGGGTGGTCGTACCACACCACGGAGCCGAGCCCGAGCGAAGCCTCGGCCCAGGCGTCGATCGGCAGGTCGATGCGCACCACGGCGCAGGTGGGGATCTCGCCCAGGTCGTCGTCGCCCAGGTGCTCCACGAGCTCGCTGAGGCCCGGGTTGTGCCCGAAGAACATCACGCGCTCGGCGGTGTCGGGCAGCTGGTTCACATGCTTGAGCAGGGTGGGCAGCTCGGCCAGGTAGAGCGAGCGCTCCTCCGTGATGGCCTGCATGCCGAGGGCGGCGGCGAAGATGCGGGCGGTGCTGAGGGCGCGCACGGCCGGGCTGCTCACCAGCAGGTCCACCGGCTCGTTGCGCGAGGCGAACACCTTGGCCATGAACGGGGCGTCGCGCTGGCCGCGTTCGTTCAACGGGCGGTGGAAGTCGTCGAGCGCGGGGTCGTCCCAGCTGCTCTTCGCGTGGCGGGTGATGTAGAGGGTGCGCATGCCGGACGGTCCCGCCGGTGGCGCGGGATGAACGAAAGGTAAGCAGCGCCGGTCAGGCGTTGAAGCCCTTGAGGCCGTCGAAGAGCCCGTTGAGCAGCACCTGCGGATCGGGGCTCATGGGCAGCTGCACCTGGGCGTGCCGTGCGTCGCTGAACTGGTTGACGTTGCGGAAGCCCTTCGACACGTTGAGGAAGAGCGTGTCGGGGTAGCGGCCGCTGAAGTGGAACTGGTAGGTGTGGCCACCGGCCATGCGCAGCACGTAACGGGGGTAGGGGTTCCCATCGCGGCGCCAGCCCTCATCCTCCTCCAGCACATGACCCTGGGTGCGCAGGTCGTCGGACCAGGCGTCGAGCATGAAGTTGAGGATGTCCTCCACGAAGACATCGGCATCGGTGGGCAGCTGGTGCTGGCGGTGGTCGATGGGGGCGAGCAGGCGGGCGCGCGTGCGGCGCAGCGCGGCGGTGAGCTCGTTCAATTGGGCGATGTAGGGCATCGTGCTCCTCGGTCTTGCAGGGGCAAAGTAGACGGACCGGTGATCCGGGAACAGGGTTTACCGGATGCGTTATGCACGATCGATCCCACGATCGGGTCTTCCGCCCGCGGATCGCGGGGATCACCGTAGGCCATGCCGGTCGTTCCCGGAGGCAGCCGGCCGTTGCATCGGACTTCCTTCGGGGTACACAACAACGCGCACCATGAGACCGTCCATCCTCCTCCTCCTGCTCGCCCTCCTGCCGGAGGCGTCTTCGGCCCAGGGCTACGGCCTGTTGAACCTCTACCAGGTGGGGCGCACCACCTTCGAGGACAGGCCCATCGGCAGCCGCGACATCCAGACCAACAGCATCCTCTTCGGCGGCAAGTTCCTGGAGGTGGACCGGTTCTTCTTCCTGATGGACGTGAGTTCGATCATGCGTGCGATGACCAAGGGTGGCGCGAAGGCGGACGAGGGCTTCCGCTTCACCGACGACAACGGCGCGCAGGCCATGGACCTGCCCGTCTGGAGCCTGCGTTACGGGTGGATGGCGGAGAACATCGGCTTCGGGCTCGATGCCGACATCCGCTCCTTGTACCTCCATTGCCCGGTGGACACGTTGTCCAGCGGGTACTACCGATTCAACACCGACGCAGGCTTCGGTGATCTGAACTTCGGCCTGGTGGCCTGTGCCTATTTCGAGATCGGGGACCTTGTGTCGGTGAACCCCACCGTGGGTTGGGACATGATGTTCCTGGAGCGGCAGGCCACCCCGGTGGACGGGCACCTGTTCTTCATCGAATGCCCGGTGCAGCTCTGGCTGTTCGGCCCGATCGGTGTCAACGTGGAGCCCGACCTGCAGATCAGGCGGGTGAAGACCTCCGACGCGGAGGACAAGTACCCGCAGACGATGTTCGCGCTGAAGCTCGGCATCGCCTATCACCTGCCTGATTGAGGTGGTCGTTGGAAAAGGGGAAGGCCGTCCGAGGGCGGCCTTCCGTGTACAGGGTGCGTTGCGGCCTGGTCAGTGCTGCTCCGCCTTCGCTTTCTTCTTTCCGTTCCCGTTCGCCTTCTCGGCCTCTTTCGCATCCACGGGCTTGCGGAACACGATCTTGCCGTCGAACACATCGATCACCTGGGAGGTGCCGGGTTCGAGCGTGCCGGCGATGATCTGGCGGCTGAGCTCGTTGAGCAGCTCCTTCTGGATCATGCGCTTGATGGGGCGCGCGCCGAACTGCGGGTCGAAGCCGGTCTCGCAGATGTGCGCGATGAGCTCCTCGCTGGGCACCAGGTGGTAGTCCTTCTCCTCGAGCTTCTGCATCAGCAGGTGCAGCTGCAGCTTCACGATCTCGCGCACGTCGGCCTGGCTGAGCGGGCGGAACATGATGAGCTCGTCCACGCGGTTGAGGAACTCGGGGCGCACGGTCTTGCGCAGCAGGTCCATCACCTCGCGCTGGGTCTTCTCCACCACGGCGTCCACGTTCTTCTTCTCCAGCCCCTCGAAGTTCTCCTGGATGATGTGCGAGCCGATGTTGCTCGTCATGATGATGATGGTGTTCTTGAAGTTCACCACGCGGCCCTTGTTGTCGGTGAGGCGGCCATCGTCGAGCACCTGGAGCAGGATGTTCCACACGTCGGGGTGGGCCTTTTCGATCTCGTCGAGCAGCACCACGCTGTAGGGCTTGCGGCGCACGGCCTCGGTGAGCTGTCCGCCCTCGTCATAGCCCACGTAGCCCGGAGGCGCGCCCACTAGGCGGCTCACGCTGTGGCGCTCCTGGTACTCGCTCATGTCGATGCGCGTCATGGCGTGCTCGTCGTTGAACAGGATCTCGCTGAGCGCCTTGGCCAGTTCGGTCTTGCCCACGCCGGTGGTGCCCAGGAAGATGAAGCTGCCGATGGGGCGGCGTTCATCGCCCATGCCTGCGCGGTTGCGGCGCACGGCGTCGGCCACGGCGCGCACGGCATCGTCCTGCCCGATCACGCGCTTGTGCAGCTCGTCCTCGAGCTTGAGGAGCTTGGTGCGTTCGGCCTCGAGCATGCGCGTCACCGGGATGCCGGTCCAGCGGCTCACCACGGCGGCGATCTCCTCCACGTCCACCTCCTCCTTGATCATCTTGCTGCTGGCCTGCATCTCGGCCAGGTCGGCCTTGGCCTTCGCCAGGGCGTCCTCGGTCTCCTTCATGCGGCCGTACCGGATCTCGGCCACCTTGCCGTAGTCGCCCTCGCGCTCGGCCTGCGCCGCGTCGAATTTGAGCTGCTCGAGCTTCTCCTTGGCGTCGTTGATCTTCTCCACCAGGCCGCGCTCGCTCTCCCAACGGGCCTTGAGCGCATCACGCTTCGCGGAGAGCTCGGCCAGCTCCCTGTTCAGCTCGTCGAGCTTGGGCTGGTCGTTCTCGCGCTTGATGGCCTCGCGCTCGATCTCGAGCTGCATGATGCGGCGGTCCACCTCGTCGAGCTCCTCGGGCTTGGAGTTGATCTCCATGCGCAATTTGCTCGCGGCCTCGTCGATGAGGTCGATGGCCTTGTCCGGCAGGAAGCGGTCGTTGATGTAGCGCGTGCTCAGCTCCACGGCGGCGATGATGGCGCCGTCCTTGATGAGCACCTTGTGGTGGTTCTCATACTTCTCCTTGAGGCCGCGCAGGATGCTGATGGCGTCCTCGCGGCTGGGCTCGTCCACCATCACCTTCTGGAAGCGGCGCTCCAGGGCCTTGTCCTTCTCGAAGTACTTCTGGTACTCGCTGAGGGTGGTGGCGCCGATGCTGCGGAGCTCTCCGCGGGCCAGGGCGGGCTTCAGGATGTTGGCGGCGTCCATGGCGCCATCGCCACCGCCCGCGCCCACCAGGGTGTGGATCTCGTCGATGAAGAGGATGATGTTGCCCTCAGCGCCCACCACCTCCTTCACCACGCTCTTCAGGCGCTCCTCGAACTCGCCCTTGTACTTGGCGCCGGCCACCAGGGCGCCCATGTCGAGGCTGAAGACCTGCTTCTGCGCAAGGTCCTCGGGCACGTCGCCGGTGACGATGCGCTGCGCGATGCCCTCGGCGATGGCCGTCTTGCCCACGCCCGGCTCACCGATGAGGATGGGGTTGTTCTTGGTGCGTCGGCTGAGGATCTGCAGCACGCGGCGGATCTCCTCGTCGCGGCCGATCACCGGGTCGAGCTTGTTCTCCTTCGCGAGCTGGTTGAGGTTCTTCGCGTACTTGTTGAGCGCGTTGTAGGTCTCCTCCTGGCTCTGGCTGGTGACCTTCGCGCCCTTGCGGAGGTCCTTGATCGCAGCGACGAGGTCCTTGCGGGTGACGCCGTTGTCCTTCAGCAACTGGCTCACCGTGTCACCGCTGTCGAGGATGCCGATGAGGAGGTGCTCCACGCTGGCGAACTCGTCGCCGAATTCCTTCAGTGCGGCGAGCGCCTTGGTCAACGAGTCGGCGCTGTAGCGCGAGAGGGTGATCTGCCCGCCGCTCACCTTGGGATAGCCGCCCACGATGCGGTCGAGCGCCTGCTGCATCGCCGGCACGTTCACGTTGAGCTTCTTCAGCAGGAAGGGGCTGACGTCCTGGTCCACTTCCAGGATGCCCTTCAGCAGGTGCCCGTTCTCCAGTACCTGATGACCAAAGCCGGCGGCGATGGTCTGTGCCTGTTGGATGGCCTGCTGCGAGCGGATGGTGAACTTGTTGAGGTCCATGGGTGATCTCCCTTAAGGGGTGTCCACGAGGCATCAAGTCCGGTTCCGAACCGCCTTTCGCGACAGGCTGGCAGGGCAGCTCGCACGGCCATGGACGAAGCGTCGCTTCCAGTGGGGACGACCTGTTGATGTGGCAGGGATGCGGGTGGCTCCTTGGTTAACTTCGGAGAACCAATGGGACGGTTACTGACCTGCCGGATGCAAGCCTTGCGAGGCCGGGCGATCGTTGGTGCGTTCGCCTTCGCCTTCGTGCACGTGGCGGTGTCGCAGCCGTACTGGGTGAAGGACGTGGGCGGCCTGGGCGCCGACCATGTGGCCGATGTGCGCACCGATGGACAGGGGAACATCTACGTGGCCGGCGAGTTCGCGAACAGCTTCACCTACGATGGCACCACGCTCACCTCGTCCGGCGCCACCGACGGCTTCGTGGCGAAGCTCGACCCCCTGGGAGCGCTGCAATGGATGGTGCGCTGTGGCGGACCCGGCACCGACCGGGCCATCAAGCTTGAGGTGAGCGGCGGAAGCGTGGTGGTCACCGGTCAGTTCACCGGGACGGCCGACCTCTTCGGCAGCGCGCTCACCTCGGCGGGCGGCACGGTGGACGTGTTCGTGGCCAAGCTGAACGGCGCCAACGGAAGCCTGCAGTGGGTGCGGCAGGGCGGGAGCGACGTGTGGGCCGAGCGTCCGTACGGCATCACCGTAACGCCCAACGGCCACGTGACCGTGGCGGGCGAGTTCAAGGGCAGCGCCACCTTCAGCGCGCAGACCATCACCAGCCTCATCGACCCGCTCACGCAGCAATACGGCTTCGACGTGTTCATCGCCTCGTACGACGGCACGGGCAACCTGCTGTGGCTTCAGCAGGGCGCGGCCAGCCATGTGGACCGCGCGATCGATGTGGTGGGGGATGCAGGCAACAACCTCTATGTGTGCGGCCAGTACAGCGACACCATCACCTTCGATGTGCAGCACCCGGGCAACGCGTTCAACGCCACCTTCCTGGTGAAGTTCGATGCGGCGGGACAGGAGCAGTGGTTCCGGCGGTGCGGCGGCGCCCAGTTCGGCCACGTGCGCGACATGCAGCTCAGCGATGCGGGGACCCTGGTGCTGTGCGGCGACCTGCAGGGCACCATGCTCTTCGAGGACGGTTCCCCGGACCCCATCGCGGCCGGTGCGCCCTATGCGGTCTACCTGCTTGATGTGGACGCCAGCGGCGAACTGCTCACTGCGCAGGTGCAGGGTTCCGACGAGCCGCTCGGGGTGGACGGGCTCGTGCAGCAGGGCGGCGGCGTGGCCCTCTTCGGTCAGTTCACCTGCGGGTTCGGTTCATTGCAGGCCCAGTACGGTACGGGGGTGTTCATGGCCCTGGGCGACCAGGACCTCTTCATCGCGCGGTACACCTTCCCCGGCCTGCAGTTCCAGGACGCGCAGCAGTTCGGAGGCCGTGGTGGCAAGCAGGCGGGACGCATCGCGGCGCTGCCGGGAGGAGCGCTGGTGTTCTGCGGCTCCTACGCGGACGACCTGGTGGTGCCCACCGATGGTGGCAACTGGGGCGAGGAGCCTTTCGGATCGGGGAACGGCAGCTTCTGCGGCGACCCGGATTACGGAGCCTTCACGCAGAACACCAGCATGGGCCTTTTCGATGGCTTCGTGGCGCGTGCCTATGTGAACGGTCGCCAACCGTACGACTTCTGGTCGCGCAGCGGTGCATGCCAGCGCCCCATGCTCGACATCTGCCTGTACCGCTGGCAATACGCTCCTCCATGCCCGGGGCAGCTCGATGTGTGCGAGCCGATCGTGCTCGCATTGACCACGCCTTTCGATTGGGTGGACCCCTACATGCCGCCGCAGGCCAGTGCAGGGCCGATGATGGACATCCTGTGGTCCGACGGAAGCACCGGGCCGTACATGTCCGTGCTCACATCGGGCTGGTACTGGTGCACCATGACCAGCGCCAACGGCTGCTGGTCCGTGACCGATTCGGTGTACGTGAACATGAGCACTCCGCCTGATGCCACCGTCAGCGACGCGCTCGGGGTGAACTATGCCTCCAATTATCCGCAGCCCTTGTACCTGTGCGACACCACCGCGTGGCTGTGGTGCCCCACGGTGCAGCCGGGCGACGTGGTCACCTGGTCGGCAGCAGGCCTTGGCACTGTGCAGAACGACAGCATCCTGGCGACCGTGGACGGGTTGTACACGGTGGTCGTCACAGGCACCAACGGGTGCAGTGACGAGGCGCAGGTCTATGTGGCGGTGACGCCGAGCGATCCGCTCCCCAACATCACCGACGTGGAGATCACGCTGTACGATCCGTGGGGCGGGATCCTCGACGGCGACACCATCGCGGGTTGCCCTTACAGCGGCGTGCTCGGCCCGGCCGAGGTGCAGTTCTGGATCGACAGCCTGCCGGGCACCATACCCGGCAACGTGCAGATGGCCGTGAACAGCGGAGGCATGCCCGGCGGCACCTTCGTGGGCCCCAACGACCCGCTGTACTGGGGCGTGCCCACCTTCCAGGGCACGGGCTGGTACCACTTCACCTTCACCATCAACATCTTCGACACGCCCTGCGAATCGGACACGCTCACCTTCCTGATGCCCGACAGCATCTATTGGGTGGACGTGCAGCAGCCCGCGGCCACCTTCCCCGATTCGGTGCTGCTCTGTCCGGGCGGCACCTCGTACATCGCGGTGGATTGCCCGGACTGTGACCAGGTGATCTGGCAAGGCCCGGGGCTCGTGTCCACCACGGCCAGCGGTGATACGGCGTGGATCGATGCCTACGGCTACTACCAGCTTTCGCTGATGGCCTCGGAGCCTTGGGGAAGCTGCATCTTCAACGAGTTCGTGGTGGCCTCGGCGCCCACGGTGCCGCCCTTGATCAGCCTGCCGCCCGACGGCCTCATCTGCCCCGGCGACAGTGCCGTGCTGTGCACCACCGCCGGCGGCATCTTCTACCAATGGGAGGGTCCGGACGGGCTGCTGGGCGTGAACAACGATTCCGTCGTGGTGAGCGAGCTCGGCGATTACTACCTGCAGCTCACCGATGTGGGCGGCTGCGTGCTCGGCGCGGGGCCCATCAGCATCGCGGGTCTGGGCACGCCCTTCGTGAGCATCCCCGGCGACAGCACCTTGTGCCCGGGGGAGAGCCTGGTGGTGGAGATCGTCGCCACGGGGGCCACCAGCATCGCCTGGCAGGCGCCGCTGCAGGGGAGCTCGCCGGTCCAGGTGATCGATCAGCCGGGCCTCTACACCTGCGTGGTCACCTCGTGCGGTGTGCCCTTCCTGGTGAGCGTGCCCATCGGCATGAGCACACCCCTGGCCACCATCACCGCCGATCCCGATCCGCCCGTCACCTGCAACGGTTCTCCGGTGGTGCTCCAAGGACCGCCCGGCATGGCCGATTACATCTGGTCGCCCGGCCCGGCGAACGGGCCGACTTACGCGGTGGACCAACAGGGCTATTACGTGCTGGTGGTGACCGATCCCTACGGCTGCATGGACACCTCGGCGTACTTCTTCGTCGCCGCCGACACCATCGCGCAACCGCTCACGGCGCAGGGCGATACCGTGTGCGAGGGTGCCACAGCCGTGCTCGGCGCCTCGGGCTCGGGAACGATCTCCTGGTACGCCGATGCGGGTGCGAACATCGTCCTCGGTTCCGGTACGGTCCTCACCACCCCGCCCTGCACCGCGGATGCCGTGTTCTACGTGCAGCAGGTGGACGGGCCTTGTGTGGGCGCCGTGCTCCCGGTGGTGGTGGAGGTGACCCCTTCGCCCGAAGCGCCGGTGCTCTCCGGTGACGTGCAGCTCTGTGCCGGGGCCAGCGGCGTGCTGGCGGCGGAGGGGGAGGACGGTGCGGTGTTCACATGGACCACTCCGGGTGGAACGATCGTGGAGGCGGATACGCTGCCCCTGGGTGCGCCGGTGGAGGAGGGTTCCTATCTGTGCATCGCTGAGGTGGCTGGCTGCCCGGGCGGATCCGCTGCGATCGACGTGGTGGTGGAGGATTGCGGCCTGGTGATCCCCAACGTCTTCAGTCCCAACGGCGACGGCCGCAACGATGCCTTCGTGCTGGAGAGCCCCGATGGTGCACCGATCGAGGTGGAGATCCTCAACCGATGGGGGCAGGAGGTGTTCGCGCAACGCGCCGCGACCATCCGCTGGAACGGCCTGGCGCGCTCGGGCGAGCGGGTGAGCGACGGGGTGTACTACTACATCATCCGGATCCAAGCGCAGGAGGGGATGCGGGTGTACACCGGTCATCTGCAGGTGCTCCGGTGAGCGGGTGCGCCGGGGCTTGGTACTTTTCGCGCCATTACGGATCACGTGGAGTTCGAACGCATCCGCGCCGGCGACCGGCAGGCCATGGAACAGCTTTTCCGGGCCTACTACCGGATGCTGTGCGCCTTCGCCATGCCCTACGTGAAGGATGCCGAACGTGCGGAGGACCTGGTGCAGGACCTCTTCTTCCGGCTGTGGCTCGACCGCGAGAAGCTCACCGTCACCACCTCGGTGAAGGCGTACCTCTTCACCGCCGTGCGGAACCGCTGCCTCAATGAGGTGAAGGTGCAGGGGCGTGTGCGCAGCCTGGTGGAGGAGCGGGACGATGTGCAGGACGAGGACGGTCGCAGCGAGGACGAGCACACCGCGCGCATCGCCCGTGTGCAGGCCGCCATCGAGGCCCTGCCCGAGGAGCGCCGCAAGGTGTTCAAGCTGAGCCGTTACGAAGGCTTGAAGTACCACGAGATCGCCGCGCGCCTGGGCATCTCGGTGAAGACGGTGGAGAACCAGATGGGCAAGGCGCTGAAGACCCTCCGCGAGGAACTCTCCGACCTGGCACCGCTCCTGGCCTGGTTGTTCTGGATGGGGGAGCGGGGCGGATAGGGGTAACGGCGACCGTCATTGTCATAGCACCGTGAGCACGTGAGCGACACCACACCCATCGAAAGCGAAGCGCTGGCCCGCTACCTGGCCGGAGCATCCGACGCGCCCGAACGGGAGCGGGTGGAGCGCTGGTCCGCTGCCGCTCCCGCCCATGCCGCCGAGCTCGCCGCGCTGCGCCGCATCTGGGATTCCGCCGGGCAGGCCAGGCCCATGTCCGAGCCCGATGTGGATGTGGCGTGGCGGCGCGTGAACGACCGGATCGAAGGCGCCGGTGGTGGTGGACGGGTGGTCCCCTTCAACGTGAAGCGCTGGCTCGCCGCGGCGGCCGTGATCGCCGGCGTGGTCTTCGCCACGCGCCTGCTCTTCGCCCAGGCCACGGTGCAGCTCGCCGCCACCGGCGCGTATGTGCGCTCCACGCTGGCCGACAGCAGCCGGGTGGTGCTCGCTCCCGGCAGCCACCTCACGGCGCGCCTCGGCGACGAACGGCGCATCACCCTCCATGGCGAGGCCTATTTCGAGGTGGCCCGCGACACCGAACACCCCTTCACGGTGGCCGCGGCCGACGTGGACGTGACGGTGCTCGGCACGGCCTTCGAGGTCACCGCCTACGACAGCTCGGCGGTGGTGCAGGTGCGGGTGCGCGAAGGCCGCGTGCAGGTGGTGGCGGAGCGCGACACCGTGGTGCTGCACGCCGGTGAACGGGCGCGCTACGACCGTGCGAAGCACGAACTGGAACGCGGGGCGAACGGACCGCTTGAGCATTGGGGCGACCGCCTGCTGCAGTTCGACCAGGCCCCGCTCGAGCTCGTGCGCGAGCAGCTGCAACAGCGTTTCCACGTGGAGCTGGAGCTGGCCAACGCGGCCATCGGTCAATGCCGGCTCACGGCCACCTTCGAGGATGAACCCGTGGACACCGTGCTGCAGGTGATCGCCGACACCTTCGGGCTGCGCGTGGTGCACACGGGACCCGGCCGTTACCGATTCGAGGGCGATGGCTGCTGACCGCTGGTGGGTCTTGGTGGGCGCGCTGCTGATCACGTGCATCGCCGGCGCGCAGCCCATCCTGGACCGCACCGTGCAGGTGGAGGCCGATGCGGTGCGGCTGGCCCAGGCCCTCGACCTGGTGGCGCACAACGGCCGCTTCAAGCTGAGCTACAACGCGGGCTCGTGGCCCGTGGACAGCATGGTGAGGCTGCGCGCCCAGGGCACCGTGCGCCAGGTGATGCACGAGCTGCTGGGCCCCGATGCGGTGCTGAAGGAGAGCGGCGAGCACCTGATCCTGCTCGGCGAAGGCGGCGCGAAGCGGAAGCGCACCCTGTACGGGCGTGTACTTGATGGTGCGCAGGGCGGTCCGGTGGTGCGTGCGGCCGTGATCGAAGTGGACTCGCGCAACGCCACGGTGACCGATGGCGAGGGTCGGTTCGCGCTCACCGTGTCCGGGACACGCGAACGCACCCCGCTGCTCTTCTCCCGCAACGGCTACAGCGATACCGTGCTCTTCGTACCGGCGGACGGCGAGCCCGGTACCGTGCTGTGGCGCGCGCACGAACGGCTGGAAACGCTGGACCCCCGCTGCAACTTCGAACGCTGCGCGGTGGAGGACCTGGGCGTCACCCGGCTGCTGGTGCCCACCGAACAGCAGGCGCTGGCCGATGAGCTCGAGGATGTGCGGCCCATCCAGTTCAGCGTGTGGCCGAACATCGGCACCAACAGGGGGATGAGCGGCGCCACCGTGAACCAGGTCTCGTTCAACCTCCTCGCGGGTTATGCGCGCGGGCTGGAGGGCTTCGAGCTCGGCTTGGGCGTGAACATGGAACGCCGCGACGTGAAGGGCTTCCAGTTCGCCGGATTGGCGAACCTGGTGGGGCGCCACACCAACGGCGTGCAGCTCGCCGGGGGGCTCAACCACACCATGCGCTCCTTCGAAGGACTGCAGCTCGCGGGCTTCGGCAACACCGTTTGGGACACGCTCAGCGGTGCGCAGATCGCCGGCGGTGCGAACGTGGTGAAGGGCGGCATGCAGGGCACTCAGGTGGCCGGCGGCTGCAACGTGGCCACGCACGATTGCGATGGGGTGCAGGTGGCCGGCGGGGTGAACGTGACCGTGCGCGATGTGCACAAGGCGCAGGTGGCCGGCGGCCTGAACTACGCGCGCAACGTGAGCGGTGCGCAGTTCGCCTGCGGGGTGAACGTGGCCATCGGCGCCGTGGGCGGCGGGCAGGTGGGCTTCGGCGGCAACTACGCGCGGAGCGTGAGCGGCGGGCAGTTCACTTTCGGGCTCAACATCGTATCGGACACCGTGCGCGGAGGACAGGTGGGCGTGGTGAACTTCGGCCGGGTGAGCCTTGGGGGTCAGGTGGGCATCCTCAATTTCAGCGACACCATCGTGGGCACCAGCGTCGGCATCCTCAGCGTTGCCCGCCGTGGTTACCATCGCTTCCAGCTCTCGGCGAACGACGTCATGGCCATGAGCCTCATCGTACGCACGGGCACCCGTGGGTTCCACAACATCCTGGGCTGGTCGCCGCCCGTGACCACCGATGAGCGCTGGGGATTCCTATACGGCTTCGGCACCGAGCTGGCGATCGGCCGCCGCGGCCTGCTTGTGTTCGACCTTACCGGCGAACAGGTGGTGGAGCAACGCGAATGGGTCGACGCGGTGAACATCATGGGGCGTCTGGGGCTTTGCGGCGGCGTGCGCATCGCCGGTCCCCTCGACCTGCAGGCCGGGCCTGTGCTCAACGTGCTCTTCTCGAACTGGCGCGATCCCGAACAAGGGACCTACCTGAGCGCCTTGCCACCGGGCGATCCATGGTTCACCGAACGGTCGGACGACCTGCTCCTCAATGGCTGGCTCGGGTGGCGTGCCGCCTTGTCCTTGCGCTTCTGAGCGCGATGGCCGTTCCTCATCCACCGCGGCCGGTCATCACACCGGCACCTGGACGCCTGTAACAAGACGGCGTGCATGCCTGTCCCAGGAGCGCCCTGGGCATGCAGGTGCGGAACGTTCCATCACCATGGATGGGGGTATCCCGCAGGCAGCTTGTCACAGGGTACCAACACACACCTCGCACCATGTCCCTTCGTTCATTCGTCACGCTCCTGGTCCTCCTCCTGCTCATCCTCTCCGGGCGGGTGATCGCGCAGTCCAACACGCAGACCGTGCGCGGTACGGTCGTGGATACCGACACGCACCAGCCCGTGTTCGGCGCGGCCGTCGCCGTGGTGAACAGCGATCCCCCGCGCACGGCCACCACCGATGAGGAAGGCCGATTCTCCATCGCCAACGTGCCCACGGGCCGCATCGACCTCCGCATCCGGGCCATGGGCTACGCGGACCAGCTCATGCCCAACCTGCTGGTGGTGTCGGGCAAGGAGAACGTGCTCCACGTGGCGCTGGAGCCGGCGGCGACCGAGATGAAGGCGCATGAGGTGACCAACGAGCGCAGGAAGGGCGAGCAGCGCAACGACATGGCCACGGTGAGCGCGCGCCGGATCAGCGTGGAGGAGACCTCGCGCATCGCGGGCGGCATCAACGATCCGGCCCGCATGGTGAGCACCTTCCCCGGCGTGGCCGGCGACCCCACGGGCGACAACACCATCGTGGTGCGCGGCAACTCGCCGAAGGGCGTGCTGTGGCGGCTGGAGGGCGTGGAGATCCCGAACCCGAACCACTTCGCCGATGACGGCTCGACGGGCGGCCCCATCAACGTGCTCAACAGCGACATGATCGACAATTCCGACTTCTACACCGGGGCCTTTGCGCCGGAGTACGGCAACGCTTACAGCGCCGTGTTCGACATGCGCTTGCGTGATGGCAACGACGAGAAGCGCGAGTACACCCTGAAGGCCGGTGTGCTCGGTACCGACCTCACCGCGGAGGGACCGATCAACGGCGTGGCCGGCGGATCCTACCTCGCCAACTACCGCTACTCATCGCTCGCGCTGCTCGACAAGGCCGGCATCGTGGACTACCAGGGCGTTCCCAACTACACCGATGCCTCGTTCAAGGTGAAGGTGCCCTCCGGGAAGATCGGCACCTTCAGCCTGTTCGGCGTGGGCGGGAAGAGCGACATCGTGCAGGAGGACCGCGGCGTGACGGACGACACGCTCTTCGCCCGCTCGGTGTACGGGTCGCGCATGGGCGTGGTGGGGCTCTCGCACACGCGCACCCTCGGCGGCAACAGCTTCCTGTACAGCGTGGTGACGATGAGCGGCAACGGCAGCAGCACCGACTACGGCGAGGCTCCGGCACCCGGCGAGAGCGCCGTGGAGCAGCGCTTCGCCAACGACATGGCGCGCTGGACCCTCCGCGTCAGCAGCACCTTGAACACGAAGCTGAGCGCGAAGCACAAGCTCCGCTCCGGCCTCATCGTCTCCAGCGAGCGTTACCGCCTCTCCGGTGGTTCCTGGGACAACGACCTCGGCCGCATGGTCACCGAGCTGAACACCACCGGCCAGGCCACCACCGTGCAGGCCTTCAGCAGTTGGAAGTGGCGCTGGAACGAGCGGTGGTCGATGTCGAGCGGCGTGCACCTGCTGCATTACACGCTCAACCACGCCACCGCCATCGAGCCGCGCGCGGCCGTGCGCTGGCAGCAGCGTCCCGACCAGGCCTTCACCATGGGCGTGGGCCTGCATTCCCGCACCGAAGCGATCATGACCTACGAGGTGCAGGTGCCCGATGGGCAGGGTAACCTGCATCAGCCGAACCGCGACCTGGGCCTCACCCGCGCCGCGCATGCGGTGGTCGGGTACGAGCGCATGCTCGCCGAGGATGTGCAGCTGAAGGCCGAGGCCTACTACCAGCATCAATTCTCCGTGCCCGTGGAGAACGACCCGACCAGCGCGTTCAGCCTGGCGAACATGTCGGGTTGGTACACGACCAAGCCCTTGGTGAACCGAGGCACCGGTCGCACCGTCGGCATCGAAGGATCGGTGGAGAAGTTCTTCACCCGCGGGTATCACTTCATGGTCACGGCCAGCCTGAGCGACGCGAAGTACAGGCCGCTGGACGGCACCTGGTACAATTCGCGGTACAACATGGGCGTGGTGGCGAACGCCTTGGCGGGCAGGGAGTGGAAGCTCGGGCCCGAGCGCAAGGACCGCACGCTGCTCACCGGCTTCCGGTACTCGGTGATCGGGGGGCAGTACAGCACGCCGATCGACCTGCAGGCCAGCATCGCGGCGGGTGAACAGAAGGAGATGGGCACGCCCTGGAGCGTGAAAGGGGCCGCGATCCACAAGCTGGACCTGGTGGTGTCGTACCGTGTGGGCCGACCCAAGGTGACGCACGAGGTGAAGGCCGATGTGCAGAACGTGCTGAACGCGCGGACCGCCGTGTACCACTACTACGACGATCGGACGCAGACCATCAAGGCTGTACCGCAACTGGCCATGCTGCCGGTGCTGCAGTACACCCTGCGGTTCTGAGGGATCGGAGGAAAGCGCAGCCCGGGGAACGGGCTCAGGCGATCCGCTTCACCAGGCGAAGCTTGTGCGTGTAGCGCTTCTCCTCCGCGTTGAAGATGCCCTGCTGGTCGAGCGTATCGATGCGCACGCGACCGCTGGCATGCACGATGCGGCGGTCGCTGAGCACGATGCCCACATGGATGATGCGGCCCTCGTCGTTGTCGAAGAAGGCAAGGTCGCCGGGCTCGGCGAGCTCCACGAATTCCACGGGATCGCCCTCCTCGGCCTGCTGGTGGGCGTCGCGGGGCAGATAGATGCCCATGAACATGAAGATGGCCTGGGTGAATCCGCTGCAATCCACGCCCCACGGGGTGCGGCCACCCCAGAGGTAGGGCGCGCCCAGGAAGGGGTGCATGTAGGTCTCCACGAGCTCACCTCGGTCACCGCTGCCATCGAGGGTGTTGGTCACGGCGTTCACCGGAACGCGGCGCCCTTGGAACAGGATGCTGTGGTCACGGTAGAAGGGGAGCACGGCACCGTAAGGCAGCATCACCTGCCGCTCACCGAGGTCCACGATGGAGGTGTTGTCCAACACGCGGAGATCGGGCTCCGTGTTGGGCGTGTCGCAGGGGAGTAGCTGCTTGTTGTCCACCCAGCCTTCGTACCCGTCGTGATCGAAGCAAAGGCGGCTCCATTTTTCGGTGCGTTCGAGCACCTCGGCCGTTTCACCGAAGAGCCATTGCGTCACCAGCTCGGCGCGGTCGCTCGGGTCCTTGCGCACCGGAACGATGGAGAGGGGGCAGATGACAGAGGCCATGCGCGTTGCGTGTTGGGAGGTCGTGCGTTACATGTTGCGGTCCTTGGAACTCGCAACACGTAACGCACCATCACGCAACGTGGGCGAGCAGGCGGGTGGCTTAGAGCGCCTCGATCACCATCGCGCTCGCACCACCGCCGCCGTTGCAGATGCCGGCTCCGCCGATCTTCGCACCGTTCTGGCGCAGCACGTTCACGAGGGTGACGATGATGCGCGCGCCGCTGCAGCCCAGCGGGTGGCCCAGGCTCACCGCGCCGCCGTTCACGTTCACCTTGGCGGGGTCGAGGCCCATGAGCTTCGTGTTGGCGATGCCCACCACGCTGAAGGCCTCGTTGAGCTCCACGAACTGCAGATCGCCCATCTTCAGCCCGGCCTTCTCCACCGCACGGGGCAGGGCCTTGGCGGGGGTGGTGGTGAACCACTCGGGGGCCTGCTCGGCGTCGGCGTAGCTGAGGATGCGGGCCAGGGCCTTCAGGCCGAGGGCCTTCGCCTTGTCTGCGCTCATGAGCACCAGGGCGGCCGCGCCGTCGTTGATGGTGCTGGCGTTGGCGGCCGTCACCGTACCGTCCTTCTGGAACACGGGCTTCAGGCCGGGGATCTTGTCGAAGCTCACGTTCTTGTACTCCTCGTCCTCGCCCACCACCACGTCGCCCTTGCGGGTCTTCACGGTCACGGGCACCACCTCATCCTTGAACTTGCCGGCGGCCCAGGCGGCGGCGCTGCGCTTGTAGCTCTCGATCGCGAAGGCGTCCTGCTCCTCGCGGCTGATGTTGTGCTCCTTGGCGCAGAGCTCGGCGCTCACGCCCATGGCGGTCTGGTGATACACGTCGGTGAGGCCGTCCTTCACGATGCCGTCGATCAGTTGGCCGTGGCCGTAGCGGTAGCCGTAGCGGGCCTTCTCCACATAGTAAGGGGTCTGGCTCATGCTCTCCATGCCACCGGCCACCACGATGTCGGCATCACCCAAGGCGATGTCCTGGGCGGCCATGATGATGGCCTTCATGCCGCTGGCGCACACCTTGTTCACGGTGGTGCAGGCCACCTCGTTGGGCAGGCCGGCGAAGCGGGCGGCCTGGCGGGCGGGGGCCTGGCCCAGGTTGGCCTGGAGCACGCTGCCCATGATCACCTCGTTCACGTCCTCGGGCTTGATGCCGGCCTTCTCCACAGCGGCCTTCACGGCGGTGGCGCCGAGCTGGGTGGCGGGCACCTCGGCGAGGCTGCCGCCGAAGCTGCCGATGGGGGTGCGGACTGCGGAAACGATGACGACTTCACGGGCCATGGTGGGGGTGTCGGATTTGATTTTGGAAGGGACGCAAATGTAGCCGATGAGAACCGCCGCATCCTTCTATATTTGCCGCCCGCTTGACCGTGAGCGGCACCTGGAGAGGTGGGTGAGTGGCTTAAACCAGCAGTTTGCTAAACTGCCGTACTGGGTTTACTGGTACCGGGGGTTCGAATCCCCCCCTCTCCGCAGAAGGCACTTCGGTGCTTCTCCATGAAGGCCCGGCCACCGGGCCTTCGTTGTTCATGTTCGGGGTGTAGCGCAGCCCGGTTAGCGCACCTGGTTTGGGACCAGGGGGTCGTGTGTTCGAATCACACCACCCCGACAAGGGATGATCCCGCCGCAAGGCGGGATCTTTCGTTGGTCCAGGGACGCGAGCTTGCTCGCAGGACCGGGACCAACGAAAGATCCGCGGCGCGCAGCGCCGCCGGGATCGTTCCTTGTAACTCCCCCTAACGTGAAAGCCGCCTCAGGCGGCAATCCACCACCCCGACAAGGGATGATCCCGCCGCAAGGCGGGATCTTTCGTTGGTCCAGGGACGCGAGCTTGCTCGCCCCTCGTGAAAAGTCCAACGGGACTACCTTCGCGGGGTCCGACCCCGTAGCTCAGTTGGATAGAGCATCTGCCTTCTAAGCAGATGGTCACTGGTTCGAATCCAGTCGGGGTCGCCAGGCCGGTCCGCACCGGCCTTTTTCATGCCTTCCGGCCCGCATTTTCCCAGCTTGGGAAAGGAGCCGGGGGACGAAGCGGGAAAATCCCGGGATGAGCCGGATGACACGGTTTTCAACAATGTCGACGACGATCGTTCACAACCCTTCCCGCGGGGGTGTTGGCCGCGTTCATCGGGTCCATTAGCGGGCTGGTCGAATTGTTGATCACGTTCCGGCGCGGGCTCCGTTCAGGAAGCCTGTCCCATCCATTTTCGCCGCACCAAAAACCGCGCGTCATGCTCCGTCCCCTGCGCCCTCTCTTGCTGGCCCTCAGCGCCTCGCTGATCGTCCCCAGTTCCCAGGCCGTGGTGTACTACGTGTCGCCCACCGGGAACGATGCCAATGCCGGCACCTCGGCCACTTCGCCGTGGAAGACCATCGCCCGCGTGAACCAGGTGATGTACTCCCTGCTTCCAGGTGATCAGGTGCTCTTCCAGCGCGGGGGGACCTTCATCGGTCAGTTGACGATCGGTTCCAGCGGCGCCGCAGGGAATAACATCACCTATGGCGCCTATGGCACCGGTGCCAACCCGGAGATCCTGGCCAGCAATACGGTAACGGGTTGGACCTTGCATTCCGGCAACATCTACAAGGCACCGGTGTCGGGCCCGGTGAAATACGTGTACTGCAACGGTACGCTCCAGACCCTGGCCCGCTACCCGAACACCGGGTTCCTGCGCAGCGACCAGGGCGGGAGCAACTGGTTGCAGGACAGCCAGCTCACCCAGGCCGCCGGATATTGGAACGGGGCCAACGTGGTGGTGCGCAGCTCGAACTGGAGCTACGATGTGCTCGGCGTCACCGGCTACACCCCCGGTCAGTTGAACTTCACCTCCATGGTGTACAACCTCTCGAACTTCGAGTGGGGGTACTTCCTCACCAACAAGCTGAGCGAGCTCGACATGGCCGGGGAGTGGTACCAGGACCCCGGCAGCGGACTCCTGTACCTGTGGGCGCCGGGCGGCGTGAACCCGTCCACGCTCACCGTGCAGGTGAACAACGGCATCGACTGGGGTGTGTGGATCTACCCGAACCGCCACCACATCACCATCACCGGGCTCACCTTCAAGCACCAGCGCAGCGCGGCCATCCGCCACGAGACCGCCAACGACATCACGATCCAGGGCTGCATCTTCCGCGACCTCAACCAGGCGGTTCAGAGCTACGGCAACAATAACCTGTACTCGGGCAACACCATCGAGCGCACCTACGCCACGGCCGTTCAGCTGGTGGACCAGAACAGCACCTTCGCGGACAACGTGCTCAACGACATCGCGATCATCCCCGGCCTGGGCGAGTCCACCTGGGGCTACATGGGGCTGCGCATCTCGGGCGCCAACAACAAGGTGCAGCGCAACCGCCTCCACAACATCGGCTACATCGGCATCGCCGTGGAGCAGAACTGCCTGGTGGAGCGCAACTTCGTGGATGCCCCGTGCTACATCCTCAACGACGGCTCGGGCATCGGTTGGGACAATGCCGATGGCGCGATCGCCCGTGAGAACATCGTGGTGAACGCCGTGGGCAACCTGGAGAGCTCGGCCCCCGACGATCCGTCCACCTACTACTACCAGGCCAACGGCTTCTACTACGGGAACCAGTCGGTGAAGAACACAATCCTGCAGAACAACACCTTCGCGCACTGTTCGGGCAACGGCATCCTGGTGGACCACACCATGCTGTCGAGCGGCAACCAGATCGTGGGCAACACCTGCTTCGACAACCACTACCAGATCACCTTCAGCGACTGGTCGAACTACAGCGGCCCGGGTGCGGTGTCGCCGTATTCGATGCCCAGCTACAGCAACGAGACGATCTCGGGCAACATCTTCTACTCGCTGAACAAGGACCAGCCATGCATGCGCCAGCTGCAGGTATGGACGCCCGGTGGCTGCGACTTCGGCACCTTCACCAACAACCGCTACTTCAACCCCTGGGATGAGATGTGCATCCTGCAGGACTTCACCATGGCGGGCGGCACCTACAAGTGGTTCACCGTGGCGCGGTGGCAGAACGACAAGAGCGAGGACGCCGGCAGCACGGCGAGCCCGCTGCGCCTCAACGCCTACGCGGTAACGAGCGAGCTGAGCACCAACATGGTCACCAACGGCACCTTTGACCAGAACGTGACGGGGTGGGGCGGCTGGCCCAGCAACGCCACGGTGACGCGCGACCTCACCTACCTGGACAACGGGGCGGCCAAGGCCAACCTGCCCAACGGCAGCGTGTACCCCGATTTCACCATGCGCAACCCCAACGCGTTCACCACCACCTCCGGCCAGTGGTACCGCATGCGGTTCAGCCTGCAGAGCGACATGTTCGGTGAGCTCAAGGCCGGCGTGAAGGGGACGACCCAGTTCAGCGGGCCCCAGGCCATCCACGAGCGGCTGATCCCCTTCAGCAACGTGCGCCGCGATGTGGAGCTGATCTTCCAATGCAACCTCACCGACGCATCGTACGTGCAGTTCGTGAACAACTTCACCATGCCGCGCTACTGGGTGGACAACATCCAGCTCCACCGCGTGACGGTGCAGCCCATCGACCCCTCGGTGGACCACATCATCCTGTACAACGACCAGAACACGGCGCAGACCCTGGGCCTGCCCTCCGGCAACTGGAGCGATGTGGACGGCAACGTGGTGTCCGGGAACATCACCTTGCAGCCTTTCCGTTCGAAGGTGCTCTACCGCACCACGGCCTCCACCACGGTGCCGCCCTCCACCTACACCTTGGCCGCACGCATGTACCTCGGCGGCGCCATGAACTGGGGCACCAACCTCATGCGCGACAACCTCCGCCTCTTCAACCTGATCCCCAATGCGGAACCGTACACGGCGATGGGCTTCACCGTGGCCAACAGCGGAGCCACGATCGGTGCGGGCCTGCTGGCGCAAACGGGCACCACGGCCATCGTGGACTGGGTGCTGATGGAGCTGCGCAACAACGACGCCTCGTACAGCGTGGCCGAGCGGCGCGCCGTGCTGGTGCGGGCCAACGGCGATGTGATCAACCCGGACGGTTCGGCCTTCATTGCGTTCAACACCGATCCCGTGGGCAAGCGGGTGGCCTTCCGCCACCGCAACCACCTCACCGTGATGTCGGCGCAGAACGTCACCGCCAACGGGCAGACCCTCGATCTCACGCAGCCATCCTTCCAGGTATACGGCACCAACGGCATGCAAACGGATGGCGTGCGGATGGGCCTGTGGCCGGGCGATGTGAACACGAACGCCAGTGTGCGCTACACGGGCACCGCCAACGATCGCGATCCACTCCTGGTGGCGATCGGCGGTACGGTGCCCACGGCCATGGTCACCGGTTACCTGCGCGAGGACGTGAACATGGACGGCTGGGTGAAGTACACCGGATCGGGCAACGACCGCGACTTCATCCTCACCACGGTGGGCGGCAGCTCACCCACGGCGGTGATGAACGCGCCGGTGCAGTAACGCACGGCGGTCCCTGCTTGCGAAGGTCCCGGTGCGCGGCATCGGGACCTTCGTCGTTCCGGGCGGTTCAGATCCGCACCAGGGAGGCGGGGGGCATCCAGCCCACGCTGCCGTTGGAGAGGCGCACCTCCTGCCAACCGCCCTCCTCCTGCAGGATCGTCACCTTCGAGCCTTCGTGCAGGATGAAGAGGGTGGTGGCGCCCACGCGGGGTTCGCTGCGCACATCAACCTTCGGCACCATGATGATGGCCTCGGAGTCGTCGGTGGCCTCGCGCAGGCGGTAGGCGGCCAGCACGGTGCTCACCGCTGTGCCGATGAAGGCGACCGCGGCCAGGCCGAGCAGCACGCCACGTACGGCCCGGTGTCGCACGAAGAGCCAGGCCGACAAGGCGGCGAAGAGCAGCAGGCCGGCCCACAGGGAGCGGCGCGCCCATTGGTCCACATCGCGACCACCGCGCAGCCGGGCCAGCGAGCCACCGAGGGTGAAGGCCGGCAGTTCGTTCACCCGGTCGGCCACCTGCATCCGGGCGAGGTCGAGGTTCGCGCGGATGTCCTCGTCACCCGGTGCCAGGCGTTGGGCGCGTTCGAAATACAGCACGGCGTGCGGGATGTCGCCAAGCTTGAAGTGGCAGTTGCCGATGTTGTACAGCAGACCCGGGGATGTCCACTCCGCGGCGGCCGAATCGTACAGTTGCAGCGCGCGTGCATGGTCGCCACGGGTGTAGGCGGCCTGCGCCGAATCGACCAGGGCCTGCGGGGCCTGGGCCGCTGCGGGCGCTGTCAGCGCAGCGAGGAGCAGGAGGGTGGTGGGCGTTCTCATGCGCGGAGCTCGTTCTCGATCCGGGTGATCAGGGCCACGGCCTCCTCGTACACCTGCTGCCGCGGCTTGTCCTCGAAGGGGGCGAAGCGCGCCAGTTCGCACGACTCCAGCAGCTGCACATACGGTCCGGCGGTATCGCCAGTGGGGCCGAGCTTCTCGCGGATGGTGGCGGCGTTCACCTCGGCCACCCCCAGGGTGAACTTGTCCGAGATGTAGCCGTGCAGGGCCTTGGAGAGCGCCGCGTAGAAGCCCTCTCGGTCGTTGCGTGCAAGGGCCTCACCGGCCGCCTTCAGGCGTTGGCGGGCCACCTTGTCGGCCCCTTTCCGGCGCATGCCCTGGGCATCGGCGAGCGCGGCGTCACGGCGTCGCTTCCAGCCGAGCAGGAGCACGAAGGCGAGCGCAGGGGCGGCCATGCCGGCCAGGTAGGGCCAGGATCCGAAAAGATGCCTTCCCACCGGAGCGAGCGCGAGGTCTCCCGTGCGGATGTACCGGATGTCGCGGTCGAGCTGCTGCACATCGGTGCGGTTGGGCCGGCTGATGACCGCGCCGCCCGCGCCGGAAGAGCCTTCGCCTTTCTCCACGGTGATGGTGAGCGGACCGGAGCTGAGTTGCCGGTAATTGCCCTTCTCCGGGTCGAAGTAGCTCAGCGTGATGGGCTCCAGGGTGTATTGCCCTTCATGACGCGGGATCACCAGGAACTGGAATTCGCGACTGCCGCTCATGCCGCCGGCGTTCACGCTCACCTTGTCGCTCACCTTGGGGTCGTACACCTCGAGATCGGCGGGAAAGGCAGGCTTGGGGGCCTCGAGCAGTTTGAGGTTCGCCCGTCCGGTGAGGCGCACCTTCAGGTCGATCGCGTCGTTGGCCTTCACGGTGGTGCCGCCGCCGGTCACCTCCATCTGCAGCTGGCCCACGGCGCCGTTGAAATCGGCCGGCCGACCGGCGGGCAGTTCCTGCACGGCGAGGTCCACGGCGTTGCTCTGCACCTTCACCTCGGCACCCCGGCTGAAGAAGGAGCGGTTGACGATGCAGTTGAGCGTGGCCGGATCGATGCGCAGGGTGCCGCTCTTCTGGGGGAAGAGCAGTTGCTTTTTGATGATGGCCACCCGGTACTGCAGGCCGTTCACCGTCTGCAGGTTGGGCTCCCATTGCAGATCGCCCATGTCGATCTCCTCGGCCCAGAAGCCCGTGAGCTTGGGCATGTCGTAGCTGGTGAGCTCCAACGCGTTGTAGCGGCAATAGAGCGTGTAGGTGGCCACCACCTGCTCGCCCACATAGCACTTGTTCCGGTTGAGGGAGATGGTGGCGAAGAGGTCGCGGTCCTTCTTCTGCTGCTGCCCGAGGACCCCGCTGCTGGCGCCCGCGCCCGAGCCTTTCTCCACGTGCACCTTGATCGGTTCGGTGAGGATGGAGCCCCCGCCCACCTGGGCCTTGGCCGCGCCGATGGTGTAGTCGCCGGGCTGTGTGGCCGTGATCACGTAGGTGCGCGAGATGGTGCTGGTGCCACGACCATTGATGAAGTTGAACGCGCTGCTCTCGAAGGGCCCCTGCACCACCACGAGCCCGCCGAGGTCGGGGTCGCCGAAGCGCCCCTGGGCGTTGCTCAGGGTGAGGGTGAGCTTGATGCTCTCGCCAACGGCGAAACTGGTGCGGTCCACCGTGGCGGTGAAGGTGATCTCCTGTGCGCGCGCGCCGGTGAACGCCAGCGCCAGGAGGAGGATGAGCAAGTGTCGGGCGGTCCGGTACATGGTCACCAATCCTTTTCGATGGGCTTGCGGGGTGCGGCCTTGGCCTTGTGCACCTTCTCCATCGTGTTCTTCTCCTGCTGTTCCATCGCCTCCAGCATCCGCTCGGCGTCGCGCTTGTCCATCTCCTCGGGCTTGCGCTGCTCCTGCTTCTGTTGGTCCTGCTGCTGCTGTTGCTGCTGCTGTTGCTGCTGCTGGTCCTGCTTCTGCTGCTGTTGTTGCTGCTGGAGCATGCGTTGCGCATAGGCCAGGTTGTAGCGGGTGTCCTCGTCGGAGGGGTTGCGGCGGAGGGCCTGCTTGTAGGCGTTCACGGCCTCCTGCCATTTCCGCTGCTGCATCCAGCTGTTGCCCAGGTTGTGGAAGGCGCGGCCCTGGTCCACCGGGTCCTTGCCCATGGCGCTGGCCCCTTCGTAGCGTTGACGGGCCTCGTCGAATTTCTCCTGCCGGTAGAGGGCATTGCCCAGGTTGAAGGCGGCACGCTCGTCGGCGGCGGCCTGTTCGTAAGCCTTGGCGGCCTCCTCGAGGCGCCCTTTTCGATAGGCCATGTTGCCTTTTCGCAACACCTGGTCGGTGGAACGCTCCTGGGCGGTGGCGTTGATCTGCAGCAGCAGGACGAGGGAGAGCAGCAGCGGCCGGTCCATGTTCACGGGGTGCGAAGGGTGAAACGGGTGGGGCGATCGCCGAAGAGCAGACCGAGGAGGATGAGCGCACAGCCCAGGGCGAGCACGGGGCGGTAGCGGTCCTCGTGGCCGGCGAAGCGGTAGGTGCCGGTCTCGGAGCCCTCCATCTTCCGGAGGTCGTCGACCAACGCATTGATCCCGGTGTCGCTGGAGGTGGCGAGCACGTAGGCGCCCTTGCCTGCGGCGGCCACGCGCTTCAGCATGTCCTCGTTGAGGCGGGTCATCACGGTCTGCCCGTCGCGGTCCTTCTTGTAGCCGAGCACCTGGCCGTTGCGCCGTTCGGGGATGGGGGTGCCCTGGGGGGAGCCCATGCCGATGGTGTGCACGATGATGCCCTGCTCGGCGGCGGTGGTGGCGGCGGTCTCCCCGTCGTCCTCGAAGCTCTCGCCGTCGCTGATCACGATGATGGCGCGGCCCGCGCTGGCGTCGGGGGGGAAGCACTGGCGCGCCCGGTCGATGGCGGCGCCCACGGCGGTGCCCTGCATGCTGATCATGCCCGGTCCGATGGTGTTGAGGAAGAGCTTCGCCGCCGAACGGTCGGCGGTGAGCGGCAGGGCCACATAGGGTTCACCGGCGAAGACCACGATGCCCAGGCGGTCGCCCTTCATGCGGTCGATGAGCTGCTCGAGCGCGCGGCGCGCCACCTCCATGCGGTTGGGACGAAGGTCCTCGGCGAGCATGCTGTTGCTCACGTCGAGCGCCACCACCACGTCCACCCCGCGCGAGCGCACCTCCTCGATGCGGGTGCCCAGCTGCGGACCGGCGAGGGCGAAGACCACGAAGCCGAGCCCGTGGCGGAGGCAGAGGAAGCGCACCGTGCTGCGCAGGCTTGAAACGGGGGACATCACGCGGGCCATCACACCGGGCTCGCTGAAGCGGTGCATGGCGCGGTTGCGGCGGTGCAGGTCGAGCAGGTACAGGGCCGACATCAGCGGACCGGCGGCGAGGCCCCACAGCATCCACGGCCGCGCGAGCCGGAAGGCGGGCACATGCCGGTCCAGCACGTACCACGCCACGATGCCCACGCCCCAGGCGAGCAGCTCGATGAGGAGCACCACCACGGAGATGGGCAGCATGCGGTATGTGGGGCGGTGGCTCATGGCATGGTGCGCAGCAGGGTGCGGTCCAGCAGGAAGGCGAGGAGCAGGGCGATGGCACCGGCGAGCACGAAGGGCGCGTAGCGTTCGTTGCGCTTGCTGTGCTCGGTCACCTTCACGCGGGTCTTCTCCAGCTTGTCGATCTCGCCGTAGATATCGGCCAGTTTGCGTTCGTTCACCGCGCGGTAGTAGCGCCCGTCGGTGAGCTCGGCCACCTGCCGCAGCATGTCCTCATCGATCTGCACCTCCACGTAATCGTACCGGTAGCTGCCGTTGGGGTAGATGGCCACGGGGCTGAGGGCCTTGCCGCGCGAGCCCACGCCGATGGTGTACACGCGGATGCCGAACTGCTTGGCGATCTGGGCCGCGTCGATGGGCTGGATGGTGCCGGCGTTGTTCACCCCGTCGGTGAGCAGGATCACCACCTTGCTCTTGGCCTCGCTGTCGCGCAACCGGTTCACCGCGGTGGCCAGGCCCGTGCCCACGGCGGTGCCTCCGGTGATCTGCCCGCTGCGGGCCTGCAGGAAGAGGTTCTGCAGCACCTTGTGATCGGTGGTGAGCGGGCATTGCGTGTAGGCCTCGCCCTCGTACACCACCAGCCCGATGCGGTCGTTCGGACGGTCCTCGATGAAGCGCATCGCCACGTCGCGCGCGGCGGTGAGCCGGTCGGGCTTGAAGTCCTTCGCGAGCATGCTCGCGCTGAAGTCCATGGCGATCACGATGTCGATGCCCTCCTTCGTCACGTCCTGCCAGCTGTCCTTGCTCTGCGGTCGCGCCAGCGCGGCGATGAGGATGCCGAGACCGAGCAGCGACAGGGCGAAGGGCAGGTGGCGCAGCTGGGCGAGCGGATCGAACGGACCCCGTGCGAGCATGGCCAGGGTGGGGAGCCGCACCTCGCCTGCGCGGCGGCGCACACGCCACACGTACAGGGCGCCGAGCACCGGCAGCGCCAGCAACAGCCACAGCGAGCGCGGTTCGGCGAGGTCGTACCGCCTCCACAGCACGAAGGCCGTGGCGCACGCGCCCAGCAGCGCCAGCACCACCATCACCGTTGCCTTCGTGCGCTCACGCATGGGCGGTGGGGGTGGGGGCGGTGAGCTGAACGAAGCGGACGGCCCCGCTCATGAGCTGCTCGTTCTCCACCGGGATGGCGGTGTACTTGGCGAACTTCACCATGTCGGCCAGGCGCAGCAGGTTGGCGAGCAGCTCACGCGCTTCGGCGCCCATGGCGCTGGCCTTCAGCTCGGCCACGAGGTCGTCGGTGGTGCGTTCCAGGGCGGGCACCGCGTAGCGCTCCTCCACGTAGCCGCGCAGCAGGTCGGTCACCTCGCTGTGGTACTGCTTCACCAGGCCCTGTTGCCACAGCTTGCGCGCCTCGATGGCGGCGAGCGCCTCGAGCGTGCGCTCGTGCAGGGGCTTGGGCGGCGCCTCGGGCTCCGTGGCGGGCTTGCGGCGGCGGCGGCGCAGCACCGCCACCAGGGCGATCACGGCGGCCAGCACGGCGGCCCCGCCGGCGAACCACGCCCAATGCTCACGCAACCGGTCGAGCCAGGTGAACGGCAGCTCGTAGATCTCCTTGATGTCCTTGAAGGCCTGCGTGGTGTCCACTTCCACGGTCTCCACGCCCAGCAGCAGGGCGTTGCTCTCCACGGTGTCGCCGTTCACCACGAAGCGGAAGGGCGGGATCGCCCAATAGCCACTGTCGAAGCTGGTGATGCGCAGTTGGCGCATCTGCTGGAAGCGGCCGGGGTCCTGCTCGTTCACCACGGTGTCCACACCGCTGTCCTCGAGCACCTCGATGTGCTTGGTGATGGTGTCGCCGGTGATGGCGGGCCATACGATCCGCACGGGCGTGCCCCGGTCAACCCGGTAGTTCACGCTCAGTTTCAGGCGCGTCTGCTCGCCGATGCGGATGGCCTGCGTGTCGAGCTCGGCCACGGGGGTGAGGTCCTGTGCCAGGAGCGGCAGGCGCAGCAGCACGAGCAGGAGCAGGGATGGCAGCCTCCGCATGGATCAGTCGCGTTGGCGGAAGAGGTTCATGAGCGGACGCACGTAGCCTTCGCGGGTGCCGATGATGGCGCTGTCAACTCCGGCGCGCCGCAGGATGTCGCGCGTGCGGGCCTGGTGCTTGAGGGCCTCGGCGCGGTAGTGGGCGCGCACGCGGCGGCTGCCGGTGTTCACCCAGCGCACCTCACCGGTCTCGGGGTCGGTGAACTGCACGAGCCCCACATCCGGCAGGTCGGTCTCGCGCGGGTCGTTGGTGCGCAGTGCCACCAGGTCGTGCTTGCGGTTGGCGATCTTCAGCGCATCGTCGTAGCCGGTGTCCATCAGGTCGCTGATGAGGAAGGCGATGCTGCGCTTCTTGATCACGCTGTTCAGGAACTTGAGCGCCCCGCCCACGTCGGTGCCGCGGTGCTGCGGCCGGAACTCGATGAGCTCGCGGATGATGCGCAGCGTATGGCTGCGGCCCTTCTTCGGCGGGATGAACTTCTCCACGCGGTCGGTGAAGAGGATGAGCCCGGTCTTGTCGTTGTTCTGGATCGCGCTGAAGGCGATGGTGGCGCACACCTCGGTCACCAGGTCGCGCTTCAACTGGTTCACGCTACCGAACTCGCCGCTGCCGCTCAGGTCGGCGATGAGCATCACCGTGAGCTCGCGCTCCTCCTCGAACACCTTCACGAAGGGGTGACCGAAGCGCGCGGTCACGTTCCAATCCACGGTGCGCACCTCGTCGCCGGGGCTGTACTCGCGCACCTCGCTGAAGGTCATGCCACGCCCTTTGAAGGCACTGTGGTACTCCCCGCTGAAGATGTGGTCGCTCAGGCCGCGCGTCTTCAGCTCGACCAGACGCACCTTCTTCAGGAGCTCCTTGGTGTGTTGGGCGGTTTCCATGGTTCAGGGGCAGGCGCAAGGGCTGGGGCAGGGGCAGGAACGCCGTTGCGCCCGCACCCGCTCCTGAGCCTTGATCTCAGGGGACCTCGACGGTGTTGAGCACCCGGCCGATGATGTCGTTCACGGTGACGTTCTCGGCCTCGGCCTCGTAGGTGAGCCCGATGCGGTGGCGCAGGATGTCGGGGCACACGGCGCGCACGTCCTCGGGGATCACATAGCCGCGCCGCTTGGTGAAGGCGAAGGCCTTGGCGGCGAGGGCCATGTTGATGCTGGCGCGGGGGCTGCCTCCGAAGCCGATCAGCGAGGTGAGCTCGGGCAGCTTGTACTGGTCGGGCTTGCGCGTGGCGTGCACGATGTCCACGATGTACTGCTCGATCTTCTCGTCCATGTACACCTCGCGCACGAGCTGGCGGGCGGTGAGGATGTCGGTGGCGTGCACCACGGTCTGCGGTTCGGCCTGGCCACCGGGGCGCACGTTCTGGCGGATGATGATCTTCTCCTCCTCCTTGCGCGGGTAGTCGAGCACCACCTTCAGCATGAAGCGGTCGGTCTGTGCCTCGGGCAGGGGGTAGGTACCTTCCTGTTCGATGGGGTTCATGGTGGCCAGCACCAGGAAGGGCTCGGGCAGCTTGAAGGTCTGCGCGCCGATGGTGACCTGCCGCTCCTGCATGGCCTCCAGCAGCGCGCTCTGCACCTTGGCCGGGGCGCGGTTGATCTCGTCCGCGAGGATGAAGTTGCTGAAGATCGGGCCCTTCTTCACGCTGAACTCCTCGCTCTTCTGGCTGTAGATGAGCGTGCCGATGAGGTCCGCCGGCAGCAGGTCGGGCGTGAACTGGATGCGGCTGAAGCCCACGGCGATGCTCTTGCTCAGCGCCTTGATGGCCAGCGTCTTGGCCAGGCCGGGCATGCCCTCGAGCAGGATGTGGCCATCAGCGAGCAGGGCCACCAGCAGCTTCTGCACCATGTCCTTCTGGCCCACGATCACCTTCTCCATCTCGTGGTCGATCAGGTCCACGAAGGCGCTGGCGGCCTGGATGCGTTCGTTGAGCGCGCGGATGCTCTCGGAGCTCACCCCGCTGCCTGTAGTGGTCGTTGGTTCCATGGTGTGCGATGTGCGGCCTTTGGCCGTGCGAATGTGGAACGCAAAGTTCACCGGGCCGGTCTCCCGCGCAAGGAGTTATCCAGTTAAGAAGTGTTAACCGCTCCGACCGCCGCAAATCCTACGGGATCAAGGGATGGGGATGGACGGGGCGCTCGTGGTGCGCGGCTTTTTCACGATCGCGGGAGGGGCGCCCCGGTCCGGCTACCTTCGACCGCATGACCCAGCCCCACGGAACGCTCACGCTCAACGAGGCGATCGGCCATGTCCGCGCCTTCCACGATGCCTTCGGGATCCCGAACGCCCAGGCGCCCACGGGGGCCATCGGCGACCGCGATGCCCTGCTCCGCTACAAGCTGATCCGCGAGGAGAACGAGGAATACCTGGAGGCGGCCCTGCGCGGCGACCTGGTGGAGGTGGCCGATGCGCTCGGCGACATCCTCTACATCCTGTGCGGCACCCTGCTGAAGCACGGGCTGGAGCACAAGATCGACGAGGTGTTCCGCGAGATCCAGCGCAGCAACATGAGCAAGCTGGGCGCCGATGGCAGGCCGATCTACCGCGAGGACGGCAAGGTGATGAAGGGCCCCGGCTACTTCAAGCCGGACATCGCCGCGATCCTGGAGGCATGAAGCTGCCCGCCCTCCTCGCCGCTGCGCGCACCTCACGCGGCAAGCGCTGGGTGCTCAACGCGGTGCTGCCCTGGATGATCCCGTTCAACCGGCCGCACGGGTTCACGGTCGTTCCGCTGGCGGAAGGTGGCATCAGCGTGCGCGTGCCCTACTGGCGGATCAACCGCAACCACATCAAGGGCATCCACGCCTGTGCGCTGGCCACGGCCGCCGAGCTCTGCAGTGGGCTCAGTGTGCTGGAGCACCTCGATCCGAAGCGGTACCGCCTGATCATGCGCAGCCTGCACATGGACTACCACTACCAGGCCAAGCGCGAGGCCACGGCCACCTGCGCACCGAACGCTGAGCTCATCCGCACCACGGTGGTGGAGCCGCTCGCCCAGGCCGAGGCCGTGGACCACGTTAGCACCGTGCAGGTGCACGACCGGGATGGCAAGCACCTGGCCACCGGCACGATCACGTGGCAGGTGAAGGGGTGGGGAAGCGTGCGGACGAAGGTGTGAGCCATGGTCGATGATGCCCACTCAGTTCTCATCGTGATGATCGTCTTTGCGATCATCCTACAGGTCGGAGCCGGGGTGCTCTTCCTTTACACCTTCAAGAACTCCCCGGCAGGCACTGGACGGAAAGCGGCTGGATGGAGGATGTGGGGGGCGTTCTTCGGCGCCGCCCTGTTGGCGGTTCTCCTGATATGGTCCGTCAATCATGAATCCACGGCCGATGCTCCTCCTGCGTGGAAACCGATCGACCCACCTCAGGATACACTTTCATCCTCGCATAGGTCGAAGTGAACCGAACGAGGCACTGATCTGACCAAGCGAGTTGAACGCCATGCTCCTTCAAGGCACCATCATGGCCGCGGCGCTCCTGGGCCTTATGCTGGCTATCGTGGCCAATGGCATCGTCGTCTTCACGGTGCTTACCATGCTCAGCCCCGGGATGCGGGTCTTCCGCAGGCTGTTGTACGCGGGCATCGCGTCGGTCGTATGCGTGGTCGGTACCATCGCGCTCGACCTGTTGTTCCCGGATCCAGGCTGGTCCTTCATGATCCTGTACGTTCAGGCGATGATGGGCGCGGCCTTGGTGTCGCTCGCGGTGCTGGTGGTGCGCCGGTTCCGCTGAACCGCGTTCCGTCGATCCACCTTGTCCTTCCTCGCCTTCGTCTTGGGGATGATCCGCGAGGCGAACGTGAGCTGGTACACGATCCTCCGGGTCTGCAAGATCGGGCTGAAGGGGGGGAGGCTCCTGCGGTGTGCCAACTTCAGGCAAGGGTCACCCTGGATCTTCGGATGCTGCACCTTGTTCATGGTGTTCGCCAACCTGGTGTCCGTCGTGCTGCTGGTCGACGCGGAGCGGCGAACATCCCGCTACCTCTGGATGGCCCGCTTCGCCGAGCTCCAAAGGACCATGGACAGCACTGCACCCAGGAAGGCCAGCCCCATGTCCTTCTGCGCGTCCCACACGTCGCCCTGAGTGCCCAGGTAGGCGACGCCTTCGGCCGGGAAGAACACGTCGGCAACCGCCCACTCGATAAGCTCGTAGGCCGCGCTGAAGCTCATGGTGATCTCAACGGGCAGCACCCAGCACACCCAGGCCGGCCAGTGGAAGTGGTTCTTGAAATGGTCGCGCATGGGGTAGGCCAGCAGGAAGCCGAAGCTGAAGTGCACGATGCGGTCGTAGTGGTTCCGCTGCCAGCCCAGGTGGTCCTTCAGCCAATAGCCGAGCGGGTTCTCGGCGTAGGTGTACATCGCACCGTACACGTGCAGCAGGATGTACACGAGCATCAGCGTGTAACTGAGATCGCTGAACCGGAAACGACGGTGGGTCACTACAAGTCCGCCGATGAACAGCATGGTCAGTGTGTTCTCGGTGAACCAGTTCGTGCGATCGGGTGTGCCGAGGAAGGTCCAGGCCCAGAAGGCCAGGAAGAAGGCCAGGTAGAGCTTGAGCCGGGTGTTCCGTCCAAAGGGGACGCGTTCGGCAATGGATGCGGTGGTGAAGGACATCGGGAACAGCGCAGGCCAGCTCAATCCGCTCGATCCTCCTTGTCCTTCTTCGCCTTCTCCTTGGGGATGATCCGCCAGGCGAAGGTGAGCTGGTATACGATGTTCTGGGTCTTGAGCGTGGCGCTGAAGGGCGTGAGGCTGGTCTGCGCCCTGAACTCGAAGCTGGTGCGCTTCATGTCGGTGCCCATGCCCACGGCCGCGCTGAACTGGAACCGGTTGTCGGACTCCTTCAGGTCGTACTTGATGTCCTGCGTGACCTCGCCGTTGTACCATTGCTTGTAGTGCCCCGCGAGGTAATAGCCGAGCGAAGGTCCGATGGTGAGGAAGAGGCCGCCCTGCTTCGCGTCGGTGCTCACCTTCAGCATCACGGGCAGCTCCAGGTAATACAGGCTTGAGCGGCTCTTGGTGAGCTGGGCCTGGTTGCGCACCACGGCCCCCTTCTTCATCCACAGCAGCTCGGGCATGATGGCGAACTGCGGGTGCAGCGGCAGTTCGAGCCCATAGCCCACCACCACGCCGGGCAGCAGGTTGCTGGTGTTCTGGAACAGCCCTCCGGCCGATTGCGTGGCCAGGCTCATGCCCAGGCGAGGGCCATGCACGCTTTGGGCCGCGACGAACAGTGGAAGGAACAGTGCGGGGAGGAGGGCACGGATGCGCATGCGGCGAAGATCGCTCATCGGCCCGTTCGGGTGCCGCACCTTTACACCATGGAGGTGTTCCGTACCGAGCGCATGCTGCTGCGCGAGATCGTACCGACCGATGCGCCCTTCTTCCACGCGCTGAACGCCGATCCGGAGGTGATGCGTTGGACCGGGGACCGACCCTTCGCGGACCTGGCCGCCACGGAGGCCTTCATCCGCGACTACCCGGCCTACCGCGAGGATGGCTTCGGGCGCTGGGCGATGCAGCGGCTCCATGACGGCGAGCTGCTCGGGTGGTGCGGGCTGCGCCGCCAACCGGAGGGGGAGGTGGACCTGGGCTACCGCCTCTTCCGGCGGCACTGGGGGAACGGCTACGCCACAGAGGCTTCGCTGGCCTGCGTGCGGTTCGGGTTCGACGTGCTCGCGTTGCCGGCGATCATCGGTCGGGCCGCGCGCGCGAACACCGCTTCCGTCCGTGTGCTGGAGAAGGTGGGCATGCACTTCTGGAAGGAGGCGCCGACGGAGGGGCTGCCCGACGCCGTGATCTACCGGATCGATCGCCCCTAACGAAAACGCTCGTCGAAAGTCAAGGGGTTTTCGTCGAAGAAATACGCTGTTTCGTCTTGACTTTCGACGTGGGTCGTGGCCACCTTTGGGGTGCATCAACCCTTCCCCCTTGCCCATGTGGCCGGTAATGACCCTGACCCTCCTCCTGCAGTTGACGGATGAAGAACAGCTCTATGCGCAGGCCCCTGCCGAGCCTGCCCCGGTGACCGTGGAGGCGCCGGCCCCACCACCCGCCCCGACCCTGGCGGTGGTGATCGCCGCCGAAGCGATCGGCTGAACCCATTGGTGTGGCGGTGTTCACCGCCATGGAACGAGGACGGCCCCGGCCCAGCAATGGCGCCGGGGCCGTTCCTTGGGGGCGGGGCCGGTGGTGAGGGGGGAGCGCTAGCTTCGCCCACCATCCTTGCATCACCCGATCGACATGAAACCCATCCTGACCCTGGGTCTGCTCGCCCTGTCACTGGCGGCGCAGGCCACCGACCGCATCGTGGAGGAGTTCGGCAGCAGCCCCACGTACCCCAGCATCTCGGCCGCTGTGGCGGCGGCCGTCGACGGTGACCGCATCGTGGTGAAGAACCGCGCCGGCAACATCCCGTGGATCGAGGACATCGCGGTGAGCAAGAGCCTGCAGTTCCTGAGCTATGCGAACAACGACTTCTTCTACGTCCAGGGCACGTACACGATCAACGCCGCACCAGGGCGCGAGGTCACCTTCATCGGCATGCGCAACACGGCCGGTGGCATCCAGGGCTCGGGGAGCGGTTCGCCGCGCATCACCAAGGTGCGTGTGATCGACAGCTACTTCGTGAACGGCTCCATCACGCTCGACCTCAACGTCTTCGAGGTCGATGTGGTGGGCTGCACGCTGGTCGCCGGTGCGGTATCCCTCTCGTTCGGCAATGTGGTGGGTTGCGACATCGACGCGAGCGCGGTGAGCAACGAGGGCATCAGCGTGGTGACCTCGGCGAGCGGCACGCCGCTCGACACCTGCGCCATCGTGGGCAACAAGGTGCGCAGTGCCGGCTACTATGAAGGGATCTGGGTGAACACGGCGCTGCAGGTGGTGCACATCCGCAACAACTACGTCCGCCATGCCTGGATGGGCATCCAGGTGTACGGCGGGAACCCCTCGGGCGTGCAGAACCTCATCTGGAACAACACGATCATGGCCGTGGGAGGCCAGTTCACCACCTACGGCATCGACCTGGCCAACACCAGCGCTGGCAGCATCTGGGAGGTGATGAACAATGTGGTCACCACAACCTGGAGCGGCGACAACCGCGGCATCAACAACGACAGCGGCAACCAGGGGCAGATCAACGTGTACTTCAACCATGTCACCAGCGCCATCTCCAGCTCCTTCGCCGTCTCCAGCGGATTCACCTTCACGTCCAACAACACCATCAACCAGCCCATCACGCTCAACGCCGACGGCACCTTCAACAACGCCCCGGCCTGCGTGAACGGGGCCAACCCGGCGCTGGTGTTCAGCGACCTCGACCTGAGCGCGGGCGATGCCGGTGCCTACGGGGGCAGCTACACGCTGAACAACTACTTCCCCCTGCACACCGGGGCCGCGCGCACCTACCTCACGGGGCATCCGTTCAACATCCGCCAGGGAAGTACCCTGCGTGTGAAGGCCGTGGCGTTCGACCGTTGATCCCGCGGCCATGAGCACGATCAGGAACCTCTGTCTCGCCATCGGCCTCCTTGCGGCCGGCTGGTGCAGCGCCCAGCTCGGCGTGGTGAACGCCGAGTACTTCTGGGATACCGACCCCGGCGAGGGCAACGCCACGCCCATGACCGCGGAGGACGGCGCCTTCAACGAGGCCCTCGAGGGCATCCGCAGCGACATCAGCACCCTTCCCGGCCTGGGCACCCATGTGCTCCACATCCGGGTGAAGGATGAGGACAACAGCTGGGGCCCGCTCTTCCGGGTGGTGGTGCAGGTGATGCCCGGCACCGCGACCTTCCCCGACATCGCGGTGAACGAGGCCGAGTACTTCTGGGACACGGATCCCGGGGAGGGCAACGGCACCACCCTGCTCGCCTTCGACGGCAACTACGACGCGGCGCTTGAGGCCCTGCGCCTCGATGCCGCCACGTTGCCCGCCGTGGGCACGCATACATTGGGCCTCCGTGCTCGCGATGCGGTGGGTGACTGGGGCCCGGTCTTCCGTGTGGTGGTGGAGGTGATGCCGGGCAGCGTGTCGTTCCCCGCTATCGCCGTCACCGCCGCGGAGTACTGGTTCGACATCGATCCCGGTCCCGGTGCCGCCACACCCATGCTGGCCTTCGACGGTGCCTACGACCAGGTGTTGGAGCACCTGGTGGGCGGGGATATCCCGGTGCCCGTTACACAAGGCGTGCACGTGCTGTGGATGCGCGCGCGCGACGTTGCGAACGACTGGGGGCCACCCTTCGGCATCGTGGTGAACATGGACACCACCATCCAGGGCACGGTGGGCATGCCGACGGCAGAAGAGGACGCCCCGGTGCAGGTGTTCCCCAACCCCACCGATGCGGAGCAGGGCTTCGTGGTGCGGTCCGCGCGTGCGGACATCGTGCGGGTGGAGGTGCTCGATGGGCAAGGCCGGCTGGTGCGTGTGGTGGACGGCCACGGTGCCGCGCAGGTGGTCGTGGACCTGAACGGTATGGCCCAGGGCGTGCTGCCCGTGCGCATCGTCACGCGCTCCGCGATCCGCTACGACCGCGTGGTGGTGCGGTGACCGCCACCGCTCTTTTCGGAGGCCCTTCGCCAGGCGATGGGCCTCCGTGCTTTCGGCCCGGATGGCCCCGGATCACCAACTTGCGCATATGAGGACCTTCCTGCTCTCCGTCGTGCTCGCTCCGTTGTTCGCCCAGGCCCAATGGACCTTCACCGGGGACACCACGCCCACGTGGGAGCAGGTGGTCGCCCGCTACGCGGAGCTCGACCGCATGCACCGCGGCGCACGGCTGCTCACCATCGGCGAGGACGATGGCGGCCAGCCCATCCACCTCTTCGTGATCAGCGACGGGGCCGGCTTCACACCCGACAGTATCCGCGCCGCGGGCAGGAACATCCTGTGGGTCACCAACGGCATCCACCCGGGCGAGCCCGATGGCATCGACGCCAGCCTGATGCTCGCCCAGGCCCTGTTGGAGAGCGATCAGCTCATGGGCCTTGCCGCGCGCACGGCGGTCTGCATCGTCCCCGTGTACAACGTGAGCGGCGCGGTGGAACGCGGCGCGCACAGCCGTGCCAACCAGCTCGGCCCCATGGAGTACGGCTTCCGCGCCAACGCGATCAACCTCGACCTCAACCGCGACTTCATCAAGATGGATGCGCGCAACACCTGGAGCCTTGTGCGGGCGCTGGCGGCATGGGACCCCGACGTGTACTTCGAGACGCACGTGAGCGATGGCGCCGACCACCGCTACCTCATGGAACTGCTCACCACGCAGGACGACAAGCTCGGCCCGGCCATGGGGCGCTTCATGACCGGCACGATGGTCCCCGAGCTGTACGCGTGGATGGAGCGCAAGGGCATCGCCATGTGTCCCTATTTCGAGACCATCGCCGAGGTGCCCGACAGCGGGTTGGTGGGCTTCTACGACAGCCCGCGCTACAGCACGGGCCACAGCGCCCTCTTCGACCGCATCGGCATCCTCAGCGAAACGCACATGCTCAAGCCTTTCGCCGACCGGGTGAACGCCACCTTCCAGCTGCAGCTCGCCACACTCGCGGTGATGGACCGGCACGCCGACGAGCTGGCCCGGTCACGCGCCGAGGCGAAGCGCTTCACCGCCGACATGGAGGAGCTCGGGCTCAACTGGCGGCTGGACGAGGCCGAGGAGGAGTCGCTGCCGTGGGCGGGCTACCAGGCCGTGATGGAGCCCAGCAAGGTGAGCGGGCTGCCCCGGCTGCGCTACGACCACGACCGGCCCGTGGACACCATGGTGCCATGGTTCGACACCTACCGCCCTTCGCTCATCCGGCGCAAGCCGAAGGCCTACCTGGTGCCCGGGCAATGGCACGCCGTGATCGAGCGGCTGGAGGCCAATGGTGTGCGCACCGAGCGCCTGGCGCGGGACACCCGATTCGACGTTGAGGAGGACAGCATCGGCCTGTTCACCACGGTGAAGGAGCCGTACGAAGGGCATTACCTGCACCGGGAGATCGCCGCCACCACGCGTGCGCGGCGGGAGGATGCGCATGCGGGTGATGTGCTGGTGCGCCTGGGACGGCCCACCGACCGGTTCGTGATCGAGGTGCTGGAGCCCCGCGCGGACGATGGCTACTTCGCGTGGAACTTCTTCGATGCGGTGCTGCAGCAGAAGGAGTGGTTCAGCGATTACGTCTTCGAGGACAAGGCCGCCGAGCTGCTCGAGCGGGACCCGGCGTTGAAGGCCGCCCTGGAGGCCCGGCGCCAGGCCGACCCCGCGTTCGCCGCCGATGCCTGGGCCCAGCTGCTCTTCGTGTACCAGCGATCGCCCTGGTACGAGCGGAGCCACCGCCGGTACCCCGTGCTGCGGGTGATGACCCTGCCGCGCGATCTTCGCACCCGCTGACCCATCCCCATGTTCAACACCAAGGCCCGCCGCTCCGAGGACCCCGGCATCGGCACCACCTTCGACAGGCCGCTGGACCGCCTGGTGGGCAAGGACGGCAGCTTCCAGGTCCGCCGCCATGGCGGAGCGGCCGGGCTGCGCGAAGGCTTCGTGGCCCTGGCCACCATGCCCGTGCCGCGCCTCGTGCTCACGTTCGTGCTGGGCTACCTGGGCATGAACCTGCTCTTCGGGTCGCTCTACATGCTCATCGGCGTGGAGCACCTGGGCAACGCCGACCTGTCCACCTGGGCCACGCGCTGGACGAGCGCCATCGGCATGAGCGTGCAGACGCTCACCACCGTGGGCTACGGATCGCTCTACCCCGACAGCCCCGGCACCTGGGTGCTCGCCGCGGTGGAGGGCGTGTTCGGCATCCTCGGCTTCTCGCTCATCAGTGCGGTGATCTTCGCCCGTTTCGCACGGCCCAGCGTGCGGCTGCAGTACGCGGCGAAAGCGCTGATCGCGCCCTTCCGCGGGGGCTGGAGCCTGCAGCTGCGCTTCGCCAACAAGCGCAGCACCCTGCTCATGGAGGTGGAGGCCCGCCTGATGCTGGTGATGGCCGATGTGGACGAGCAGGGTGAGCGGCTCAACTACTACAACCTCAGGCTGCAGCTGGACCGCATCAGCTTCCTGCCGCTGAGCTGGACGCTGGTGCATCCCATCGACGCGGAGAGCCCGCTCGCAGGCCTCACGTTGGAGGAGCTCCAACAGCGGCGGGCCGAGGTGATCCTGGTGCTCAAGGCCATCGACGAGGCCTACATGCAGCAGGTGATCACGCGGCATTCGTACCGCTACGACGAGGTGGTGTGGGGAGCCCGCTACGCGCGTGCCTTCAGCTCCCGCAGCGGGTCCATGCAGCTGGACCTGGGCCGCCTGGACGAGCATACGCCGGTGGAGGTGCCCGAACGCATCCCTGTGCCTGCGGCCATCACGCCCTGATCTTGGTCAGGTGCTCGTGGGCGCCGATGGGTCACTTTTGGGCCAGATCCATCGTTCCCATGTCCATCCTGAAGCATCACATCATCCAGGCCGCGCAGCGCAAGCTGGAGAGCATGATCGCCAGCCATCAGGACCGCATCAGCGACCTGCGCTCGGCCACCGTACGCGACGAGATCAAGGAGACCGCCAGCCAGAGCGAGCGCAACCGCGAGGCCGACATCGAGCTGCTCGACCGGTTCAGCGAACAGGCCGAACGGTTGGAGCACGAGCGCGACATGCTGGCCCGCTTCGATGAGCGTTCCCACTTCGGCTCGGTGCAACCCGGCGCGGTGGTGCTCACCGACCAGCGCAACTTCCTGGTGGGCGTGAGCGTGGAGGAGTTCGACTGCGACGGTCTAGCCTACCAGGGGCTTTCCGTGCAGGCGCCGCTCTTCAAGGTGCTCGAGGGCCATCGCAAGGGTGACACGGTCGCCTACCAGGGCGTATCGTACACTATCACCGACGTGCGCTGAGCCGCGGCGTGTAAGTTCGCGGCTGCCGGGGCGACCAGTCCCGCACCACGGACCATGGAATTGCATGCACTTGCCTTCGGTGCCCGCGTGAAGCACCCCACCCTGGGCATCGGGGTGATCTACGACCTCGACCCGCGCACCGTATGGATCTTCTTCAAGGACCACGGTGAGCAGACCATCAGCCGCAGCTTCGAAGGGCTCGAGGTGCTCACGGCCGGCAGCGAGATCCCCGAGGCCCAGCTCGACATCGAAAGCGTGAAGAGCGCCCTGCGCGAGGTGCTGGAGGAGATGCAGATGCCCCAGCGTCCCATCGAGCTGGCCCGTCGGTACGAGGGGGGGACGCTGGAGATCAAGCCGCGCGATCCGGCCCTCAAGAGCAAGGAGATCCCCATCGAGGACCTCTTCCACAAGATCGTGATGATCCGCGACCGCTTCCGCGTGCTCGAGCAGAAGATCAACGCCAGCGACAAGCTCAGCGACCAGGACAAGGTGGAGCTGCAGCAGTACATCACGCGGTGCTACGGCAGCCTCACCACCTTCAACATCCTCTTCGAGTACAAGGACGATCAATTCGTGGGGCAGAAGGGGGAGGGATAAGCCTCAAGACACAGGTCGCAAGTCACACGGAGCAAGGATCAGGTGACGAGGACACCGGTGATGGGAAGGAACACGTTGCTGATCGTTGCGGCTGCGGCATGGGCGGGGTGTTCGACAGGTCCTTCTTCGCCAAGCGTTACGCCACGGTCTCCAGCCGAGGTCTTCGGCCATCGCTTCGCGGTGCTGGCCGACGTGGACGGCGATGGCCGGCAGGACACGGTGCGCGAAGTGTACTGGTCGCTGACCCTGGGGCGCGAAGCGGCGAAGTTCCTCGATGATGTCCCGTACGACTCCCTCGTCCGGCGTGCCGGTGAGCTGAAGCCGCTGGTGATCCTCCGCTCGGCCGGTGTTCCAGCGGACACGCTCGGCACCAGCGATGGCTTCGGTTTGGCCTTGCTCGTGAACGAAGGGGACCTCGACGGCGATGGCGCGGACGAGCTTGGTTACGTGCCGGACAATGCCGACTGGTCCAACCTCGCGACCTATCATGTCATCGGTCTTCGGAACGGGCAGTGGCACGAGCTCTTCGCCTTCCCCATCTGGGAGTGGCAGCTGAACGACGTGCCTGGGAACACCCGCGAGTACGGGCTGATCGGGCAGACGGGCCGTTCCATCGGCACGGTGAGCACGAGCGATACGATGGTCGACCTGGTGCTGCCTGTGAAGCCTGGCGTGGCGCGGGTGGTGGGGGATGTCGGGGAGGCGACCTTGGACACCATGGAGGTCCGTTTCGCCCCTGGGGACACCGTTCGGTCCATCGGACCGGAGGTGCGGGCGAATTGACTTTTCCACCGGCGTTGCGATCGCCCCCGTATCGCCTTACTTTCGTCCTGCAGACACGTTCTTTCTCAGCCGTGCGCTGATCAACGACCAGCCCACACAGGCCTTTAGTCTCAGAACCAACATTATACGCTCAGGGTCGGAAGATCCAAAGGGCAAAGGCGGGCCGCGCATCGCCTTCGGGCGATGATCCTTCGGGACAACGCGGATTACTGACCCCTTTCTGTCCGACCCGCTCATGTGATCCATGGGTTCTTTGAACTTCGGTCCTGTGTGGGCTTTTTTTGTCCTCCGGTGAACCCCACTTCCACGTCCGCCCCACCCGCTTCCGGCACCAGGCTCCCTGTCATGGAGGCCTTCCACACCGTGCAGGGGGAGGGGCTCTACGCCGGGCAGGCCGCCTACTTCATCCGTCTCGGAGGCTGTGACGTGGGCTGCACCTGGTGCGATGTGAAGGAGAGCTGGGACGCCGCCGCGCATCCGCTCGTGGAGGTGGCCGACATCGTGGCCGAGGCCGCGAAGCACCCCGCACGCATCGCCGTGGTGACCGGTGGCGAACCCCTCATGCACGACCTGGGGCCCTTGACCAAGGCCTTGCGCGCCGCCGGTTTCCGCACCCACATCGAGACCTCGGGCAGCAGCCCGCTCACCGGTGATTGGCACCATATCTGCTTCAGCCCGAAGAAATTCAAGGCACCCGTGCCCGGCTTCCACCAGCGCGCCGATGAGCTCAAGGTGGTCGTGTTCAACCGGCACGACCTCCAATGGGCCGACGGCCATGCCGCACTGGTGCGCCCCGACTGCCCGTGCTACCTGCAGCCTGAATGGGACAAGCGTGACGCCGTGACCCCGTTGATCGTGGAAAAGGTGAAGGCCGACCCCCGCTGGCGCATCTCGCTCCAGACCCACAAATACCTCAACATTCCTTGATCCTTCCCGCAATGCCAGCGCTACAGTGGCGAGTGGCGAGTGCCTGCGCGCAAGCGCTGCGCACCGAGTGGCGAGCATGGAGCTTTCGCCTCGCGCCGCTCCTGCTCGCCACTCACCTCTCGCCACTCGTCACTCAAGCCCAGCCTCCGGGCAACTACACCACCAAGGAGACGAAGGCCATCAAGCTGTACGAGGACGGGGCTGAGTGCATGCGTCTTCAGAAATGGTCGTGCGCCGAGAGCAGCCTCAAGAAGGCCGCCGCCTTCGACGAGCGCTTCGTGGAACCGCGCTACACCCTGGCCGAACTGTACGAGATGCAGGGCAAGGACCAGGAGAGCATGACCCTGTACCGGGAGGCGCTGGCCATCATCCCGGGCTATTTCCCCAACGCCTACCTGCACCTGGCCGACATCGAGTTCCGCAACCAGCAGTATGGCAGCGCGGAGCAGCACTACCGCGAGTTCCTCAAGTACGAGCAGGAGCCCGTGCGCCGCGACCGGGCCGAGCTGGGCATCGCCAGCTGCGCCTTCGCCGCCGAGGCCGTCAAGCATCCGGTGCCCTTCGAACCGAAGAACCTGGGTCCCGGGGTGAACACCGCCGATCCCGAGTACTACCCCTGTGTCACCGCCGACGACAGCACCCTCATCCTCACCCGCCGCGTGACCGACCCCGAGGCGCAGCCCTACGGCATGCAGGAGGACTTCTACGTGAGCCACCGCGGGGCCGACGGGGCCTGGGCCAAGGCCGCACCGGTGCCCAATGTGGACACGCGGCAGTTCAACGAAGGCGCCGGCACCCTCACGCCCGATGGCCGCTTCATCATCTTCACCAAGTGCGCGGGTGATGATGGGGTGTACGGCGGTGGGTTGAAGGGGCAGGGCAGTTGCGACCTCTTCATCAGCCGCCGCGTGGGTGATCGCTGGAGCAGGCCCGAGAACCTGGGGCCGCCCGTGAACTCGCGCGCGTGGGAGAGCCAGCCCAGCATGGGCAGTGATGGCCGCACGCTCTACTTCGTGCGCGGCCAGCGCACGCGCGATGGGGTGAAGGGGATGGACATCTACGTGAGCCGCTTGCAGGACGATGGGGCCTTCAGCAGGCCCGAGAAGGTGAAGGGTCAGGTGAACACCGACCGGCAGGAGGAGAGCGTGCAGATCCACCCCGACGGGCGCACGCTCTACTTCAGCAGCGACGGCCACCCCGGCATGGGCGGGCTGGACATCTTCGTGAGCCGCCTGCAGGCCGACAGCACCTGGGGAAGGCCCGAGAACCTGGGCTATCCCATCAACACCGCCGGTGATGAGAACAGCCTGCTGGTGAGCGCCGATGGCAGGCTGGCCTACCTCGCGAGCGACCGCCGCGGTGGCTTCGGCGACCTGGACCTCTACGGCTTCGAGCTCTACGCGCAGGCGCGGCCGAACCCGGTGAGCTTCGTGCGCGGCCATGTGTTCGACAAGGGGACGAAGGCGCCGATCGAGGCCGATGTGATCCTGTACGACCTCGCCACCGGCGGGTTGGCCACGGCCGCCTACAGCGATCCCAGCTCGGGCGAGTTCCTCGTGTGCCTGCCCACAGGCCGTGCCTACGCGCTCAACGCCGGCGCGGAAGGCTACCTCTTCTTCTCACAGAACTACGACGTGACGGGCGAAGGCACGGCCACAAGGCCCTTCACGCTCGAGGTGCCGATGGCGCCCCTGAAACCCGGTGCCAGCATCGCGCTGCGCAACGTGTTCTTCAACACCGCCAGCTACGAGCTGCTGCCGCAGAGCCACGTGGAGCTGGACAAGCTGGTGAAGCTCATGTTCGCCAATCCCACGCTGCGCATCGAAGTGGGCGGGCACACTGACAACGTGGGCGCCGATGCCGACAACCTGAAGCTGAGCGATCAGCGGGCCAACGCCGTGCGCGACTTCCTGGTGAAGAAGGGCATCGAGGCCGCGCGCATCACGGCGAAAGGCTTTGGTGAAACACGGCCGGTCGGCTCCAACGACACCGAGGACGGCCGCGCGCTCAACCGGCGGACGGAGGTGGTGGTGCAGTGAGGCTTGTCACCAGATCGTACCGTACAGGGACTGGATGGGCTGCCCTCCGATATTGAAGAAGCTGGTACCCAGACGCGGCCCGGTCTTGTAACCGCTTCCCTTGATCCGATAGATCTTGATCAGGAGGGTGATGGTGGCCCCGTAGATCGCTTCGTTCCGGTGTTCGACGCGCACGCCGCCCACGTCCAGGCGCTTGATGTACTGGGTGTGTGAGAGGCCGCCGTTCAGGTCCACGTACAGGTTGAGGCTGCTGTTGCGGAACACGGTGGCACTGGCGCCGACCATCAGGGGCATGGCGATCGCCCGCTGGTCAAAGGTCTCGCCGGTGGGCAGCGTACCGATGCTGTTGTTCTTGAACCACCACATCCCCGTCTCCACGGTGAAGCCCAACCGGTCGTTCACTTCCTTGCTGTAGAGCAGCAGCAAGCCCCAACCCTTGTTCAAGTGGTAGTCGATGTCCGGCCTGTCCCGCTTGATGTTCCAATCCCCATCGCTTTCCCTGAACCACCGCAAACCGGCGAACACGCCATCCGGAAGGGGCATGACCTGGGCCCGTGCAGTGGACACCATAGCCATGGTAAGCGCGGTCAATGACCCGAGCAGAATGGATCTGCGGAACATGGCTGCACCCAAGCGATCAGCATGCCGAAGCCCCAGCTCGCTCAGCTCAGGATCACCACGACCTCCCGCGCGTAGCGCTTCTTCCAGTACCGGTCCAGCAGCCAGCACCCCAGGGCATAGAGCGGGGTGATGATGGGGTAGAGCCCCAGCACCATGAAGGTGTAGCCGTGGAAGCGCCCGGCATCGGGTCCGATGGTCGCATCGATGAGGTCGTAACCGAAGAGGAAGGCCAGCAGGAAGCCGAGCGGTGCCAGCAGCACACCGATCAGTAACGGCCACGAGCGACCTGTGCCGCCGTTCAGGCGAAAGCGATGCATCCAGCGCACGTGCAGCAACAGCAGCACCATGCCCACCAGCAGCGCAATGCCGAAGGGGCTCAGGCCCATGAGCCCGCGCGCCAGCGGACCCACCTTCGGGGTGAAGCCCACGGTGATCACGTCGGCCGGGATGTCGGTGAACCGCCACACCGCCCGGCCAGGCAGGCCACCTTCAGCGGGTGCGCCGAGCGTGGTGCGGAAGAGACCATCGGCCGCGGGAGTTTCCACGATCACCTCCAATGGGCCGAAGCGCTTCCAGTGCCGCGCCGGGGACAGGGAATAGCGGATGCTGTGCTCGCGCACCCAGTGACCGCGGTCGATCCAGGGTGCAGCGACGTAGGTCACTTCCACGGTGTGTTCGCCGGGTGTCATGTCCAAGGTGAAGGCCTGCAGGTCCTTCAGGTCGTAGACCCAGCCGCCATTACCGCCGTGGTAGCCCACGACGAGCTCATCGGCACGACCGTGTTCCGAAGCGAGGTAAGTGGCGGGGTCGAGCGGCGGCAGCGGGCCCAGCTCCACAGGCCGCCCGTCGAAAAGCACCCGCAGCGGCCCCTGTCGCTCCAGGGCCACGAACAGCAACGGCAACGCGCCGTTCACACCGGGTGGTACCAGGATGCGGTAGCTCGCATGCACCACCGCACTGTCCAGCCGGCCGAAGCCCTGGATGTGCAGCCGCTCGCCGAGCACCTCCAGCTGGCGGCTCACCAGCGGGGCGGCCCCACGCGAGCCGAAGACCTCCGGGGAGGCCATGTTGGCGGCGGCGGACAGCGCCAGCACGATCAGCGAGGCGGACAAGAAGCTTCCGATTGACCTCATGGGCGTTGAGCGAAGTTGAGCATCCCGGCTCACCTGACAATGGCCGTGGTCATTGCCCGCGGTCACTCCACGACATCCACCATCACCCCCAGCACGCCGTCCAGCTGCTTCAGGCCTTCTTCGGGGATGTATGCACGGCTCACGGCGCCATCGAAGTAGAGCGCGTCGGTGCAACCCTGCTCCTTGAAGTGGGTGGCGAGGTCGAAGAAGTTAACGGGCTCGCGGCTGATCACGAAGAGCAGCTTCCCATCGGGACGGATGCCCACCGCGTTGCGGATGTGCAGGTTGGTGCTGCCCTGCCGGAACTGGGCGTTGATCGTGCCGTCCACCAGCAGCATGGGACCGCTCTGCGTGGCGTAGCGTGGTGCAGGGGCCTTCTTCATGGCCGCCGTGGTGCGTACGAAGGCCTTGCCGTCCTGTTCGATGCCGAACACGCCGTTGGGCTGCATGATGAAGTTGCCGGTGCCTTTGGTGGCCGTGTTCAGCTTGTGCAGCGTGCGGCCATCCTCCACGTACAGCCCCACGGGTGCCTGCTGCGGATCGTACATGCCGCCGTTCATGGCGAAGCGAAGCGTCCGGCCGGTGCGCTTCAGCTCCTGTTCCAACGCGCCGATGTTGCCCAGCACCTGCCCCTTGGCATCCTTCCAGTGCAGCGTGATGGCCTCCTTCGCGGGGTCCACCCAGCGATCGGCGAAGCGCGCATCCTTGGCGGGCCGGGGTGCAGCGCCCAGCAGCAGCAGGGGGAGGAGGAGGAGCGCGTTCCGCATCGGTTCAATGGCCGTACTCCACCCGGTCCGTCAGCCAGGAATAGCTCTCCACCAGATCGCGGAAGGCCTTCAGCGCCTTCTTGTACGAGCGCTTGTCGCGCGCGGTGAGCACCACCATCACCAGCACGGTGCGCTCGCTGATGTAGGCCACGCTCTCCTGGTTCCCGTCCTTGCCGAAGTCGAAGTGCTGCACCACGGCCTTGCGGTGCTGCTGCGTGGTGACGATGGTGTCCTGCGGTTCAACCTGCAACTGCGGCGAGCCTTCCTTCATGGACCGGATGTCGTTCGCCATGGCCTGCATCCCTGTTTCCGCTGCGGCGGAGTCGAGCGGGGCGACGTTGGTGTACATCACCGCCGTGCCGGTGCTCCAGCTCTCGCCCTCGCGGTAGAACACGGCGTGCAGCCCCTGGTCAACACCGCTGCTGTTGTCGAGCACCCAGCCTTTGGGCGCGGTGAGGGAATAGGCGTGGCCACGGCCGTAGAGGATGCCCGCACCACCTTCCTGGGCCTGGAGTGAAGCGCTTATCAGAAGACCGAGGACCGCATGGCCGACGGTGCGCCATGGCCGGGACCCTGGTGCGGGATCGGTGGGACGTGGATCCATGGGTCTGGAGGATGGATCACCAGTGGGCGAACATCACCCCGGTGATGGCGGTGGAAGGTACCGGACCGATGAACCGCGAGTCGCGGCTGGCGTGCCGGTTGTCACCGATAAGGAAACAATGGCCGGGCGGCACCACGTAGGGTCCGAAACGGTCGAACGACCAGGGTTGTCCGTAGATCGCGGCGATGGCCGGGTGCTCCTCCTCGAGCAGGGCGCGTCGCGAGAAAGTGTCCATGGCGGGCAGGTGGTCTGGAAGCATGACCAGCATGGAGTCGGGGTTGTTGGTCTCCGCGCCGTCCTCATAGCGTATCACACGGTCACGCACGAGCCTGTGGAAGACCGCCTTGCTGACCGATCGGGTATGCTGAAGTTCAAGTCCACCATCGGCCTCCCGACCGTTCACCAGGAGAACGCCGTGCCGGAATTCCACGGTGTCCCCGGCCATGGCCATCAACCGTTGCATCCAGATCTCCGTGCGTTCACCCGGCGCGGCATGCATGAAGCTCACGAGGTCCCCACGCACGGGATCCCCCAGGCCGTGCACGAGCACCAGGCTTCCCGCCGGTACCGAAGGGGCATTGCCGTTCGTGGGCACGCGGTAGAATTGGAGCACACCGCTCATGCGTCCGATCATCCACAACGCGAGCAGCAATGCGGGGACGGAGCCTAGCACGACCAGGGTGCGGAGTACGGGGGGACGCATGGTCAATCCTCCAGCACGCCGAACTTGCCCGCGGCCAGGTCCTTGAAGGCCTGTTCGAGCTCCTCGTGGGTGTTCATCAGGAAGGGGCCGTACTGGGCGATGGGCTCGTGGATGGGCTCACCGGAAAGAACGAGCACGATGGCCGCTTCGTGCGCAGTGACCTCGAACCGTTCGCCCTCGTAGGCGAAGACCACGAAATGGTCCGTGGGCACTTCCATGCCGTTCACGGTCACCACGCCTTTCACCACCAGCATGCCGCAGGTGTGGCTGGTGGGCAGCGTGAAGCTCATGCGGCCACCGGGGTTGAGCCGCGCGTCCCACAGCTCAATGGGGGTGAAGGTCTGCGCGGGACCTTTCACACCGTGGTACGACCCGGCGATCACGTTCACCGTGCCACCATCGTTCGGAAGCTCAGCCTTGCCCATGTCCGTGTGCGATAGGGCCTGGTAGCGCGGCGGGTGCATCTTGTGCTTGGCGGGCAGGTTCACCCACAGCTGCACCATCTGGAAGGGGCCGCCCGTGCGGGTGAACTCCGCGCCATGGTACTCCTTGTGCAGCACGCCGCTGCCCGCGGTCATCCACTGCACGTCGCCGGGGCGTATCACGCCGCTGTTGCCTGCGCTGTCGTGGTGCGCCACCTCGCCGTGGTAGGCGATGGTCACCGTTTCGAAGCCGCGGTGCGGGTGCACGCCCACGCCGCGCGGCCGCTCGCTGGGGCTGAAGTCCACGAGGCTGTTGTAGTCCAGCAGGAAGAAGGGGCTCATCCGCTTGCCGATGCGGTAGCCGTTGGGGAAGAAGTTGTGCACGCGGAAGCCATCGCCCACCATGCCAGGGGGCAGCGGCGCGAGCACGGCCTCGATGGTGCGCAGGTCGCTCATGGAACCAAGGTATCGCTTGCGCCACCGTATCAACGGTTGTCACTCCGGGCTTAACCCGGAGTCGCGCGTGGCAGGGGGGCTCGCATCACTTCCTTTGCACCGTGCCCTCCAAGTCCTACCTCCGCGACGGTCGTGCCCCGATGCCCACCGACCCGCGCGTGAGCGCCACCATGAGCCGGATCCGGGCGAAGCACACCGGACCGGAGCTGGCGGTGCGCAAGGCGCTGCGCGAACACGGCCTCACCGGCTACCGGTTGCACTACGCCAAGGCCCCCGGCAAGCCCGACATCGCCTTCGTGGGCCGCAAGGTGGCGGTGTTCGTGCACGGTTGCTTCTGGCACGGCTGCCCGCACTGCCAGCCCCGCCGCCCCAAGACCCACAAGCGCTTTTGGAACGCCAAGCTCGACCGCAACAAGGAACGCGATGCGGAGAAGGTGAAGGCGCTGAAGCAGGCCGGCTGGACCGTGATCACCCTGTGGGAGTGCCGCGTGAAGAAGGATGTGGGGAAGGAGGTGGGGAGGGTGGTGCGGAGACTTTTGAGGCGGACGGAACAGCCTGATACGCCCTAGGGCATAGCCTGTTTACCAGACGATGAGCCACCAGATGATCTTGCGCTTGCGGTCACTGATGCAAACACCTTGTGAGTGACCTCGGGCCCACTGCTCTGGCATCATGATTGGAGGGCCATAGTGCACGGCTGCAAGCTCTTGTTTGTTCGATGCCTGAAGTACACACACCTCGTAGTCACTTGAGAGCCCTTTTTTTCGAATGAAGTCGGTAGAGTCCTGCAATCTGGTGAAGTTGGGAATGGGAAAATGGCCTTCGCAGGATTCCAGCGAACGGATCCATTGTTCATACCGCCATTCCTGTCCTTTGATGCTCCTCGGAAAACCGTCTTGGAATCTATAGACCACAACATTGCAGCTATCCGAAAATTGATAGCGTCCGATTGATTGTTTTCGATACAGCGCAGATAGAGAATCAAACTCAATTGGAATGCACTCGAAGTAGTAGTAAACAATCTCCCCGACATGATCATTTGCATAGGGGGAGTGATTGAACGAAATGCCATAGTCGTCCCCCGCTACATAGTCCGGAAAGAACTTCCTAAGGTCTTCAGGAATAATAGCGACTGTCTCTGAATAAATGCCCTCTCTCCCTGATGGCATGCAGCCATAGAAGAGGGTCACGAGAAGCATTAATCCTATCCGCATAACGTCAGTCGAGAATCGGTTGGATGATCTGGAACTATCGCATGGGTCTATAAGGGAAGTTCCTTGCTGAGTTGCTGAAGTGAGGCGTGAATGCGAATATCGCGATTCCGGGTCAAGCCCGGAATGACATAGCGAAGTGAGGTGACGCGCACGACACCCCTGTCCTTCAAGTAGGATGTCACTCCGGCCCCGAGCCGGAGTCGCGCGTGGTACGAGTGCCCATCACGTTGCACCCTCTGCGCCGCTCCCTATCTGTGTTCATCCGTGTCCATCTGTGGTTGAACCTCCCTCACACCGCCTCCTGCACGCGTTCCACCTTGGGCGGGATGAGCTTGTAGATCACCGGGGTCACCAGGCGGGAGAGGAGGGTGGAGCTGATGAGGCCGCCGATGAGCACGATGGCGAGCGGGCTGATGAGCGGGTTGGTGCTGATGGCGATGGGCATCAGGCCGCCGATGGCGGTGAGGCTGGTGAGCACGATGGGCAGGAAGCGGATCTCGCCGGCCTCGCGGATGGCCTGGTCGAGCGTGCGGCCCTCGGCGCGCAGCTGGTTGGTGAAGTCCACCAGCAGGATGGAGTTCTTCACCTCGATGCCCGCCAGCGCGATGAGCCCGATGATGGCCACGAAGGAGAGGCTGTTGCCGGTGAGCCACAGGGCCAGCACGGCGCCCACGATGCCCAGGGGGATCACGCTGAGCACGATGAGCGTGCTCTTGAAGGTGCGGAACTCCAGGATCAGCACGGCGATGAAGAGGAAGACCGTGGCGATGATCACGCTGCCGAAGCCCCCGAAGCTGTCCTGCCGCGACTCGATCTCGCCGCCCCAGCCGTAGGTGTAGCCCGCGGGCAGGGGCTCGGCTTTCAGGCGCTCCTTCACGTCGTTGATCACGTCGTCCACGAGGTAGCCCTGCTGCACGAAGGCGCTCACGGCCACGTACCGCTTCTTGGTGAGGTGCTTGATGCTGAGGGGTGAGGCCTCCAGCCGGATGTCGGCCAGCTGGCGCAGGGGGATCGCGGTGCCGAGCCGGTTGTTCACGTACAGGTCGTCGAAGATGGTGAGGTCGGCGCGCTCGCCTTTGGGCGCGGTGAGCAGCACGGCGCGCTCATCGCCGTTGCGGTCGTTGAAGCGGCCCAGCGGCAGGCCGGCCACGGCCATGCGCACGGTGCGGTCGATGTCCACCGTGGCCACGCCCATCAGGCTGGCCTTCTCGCGGTCGATGGCCACACGCACGTCGCTCTTCAGGTTGGCCAGCGGGTCGTCCACGTACAGGGTGCCGGGCGTGGCGCGCAGCAGGGCGGCCACGCGTGCGCTGCGGGCGCGCAGGGTGTCGAGGTCCTCGCCGAAGATGCGCACCTCCACCGGGGCCAGGATCGGCGGACCCTGCTCGAAGTTCTTCACCTCGATCTTGGCGCCGGGGATGGCGCTGAAGCGGGCGCGCAGCGTGTCAATGAGGGCGAGCTTCCCATCGGCCGAGGTGTGGTCCTCCAGCATCACGAAGACCTGCGCGAAGTCGGTCCGCTCGTTCTCCTGGATCACGTTGTAGTACACGCGCGGGTTGCCCTTGCCCACGTTGCTGGCGAAGTACTTCACACCGTCGGTGGCGGCGAGCTCGCGCTCCACCACGTGGGCGAGGCTGTCGGTGTGGCCGATGTTGCTCTGCAAGGGCGCGCGGATGTTCACCATGAACTGCGGCTTCTCCGAGGCGGGGAAGAGGCTGAAGCCGATGACGCCCATGAGCCCGAGGGCCCCGGCGAAGAGCACGGCGGCGATGCCCACGGTGACCCAGGGCCGGTTGAGCGAGCGGTCGAGCACGGGGGCGTAGGTGCGGTGGATGCCCTGCTGCAGCACCTGCAGGAACACGTTGCCCTGGTGCCTGCCGTGGTGCTCCTTCAGCAGGCGGCTGCTGAGGAAGGGCACGATGGTGAGCGATACCAGCATGCTTGACAGCACCGAGAGGATGACGGCCATGGGCAGGCCGCGGATGAAGTCGCCGGAGGCCTCGGGCATGAACACCAGGGGCATGAAGGCGATGATGAGGGTGACGGTGCAGCCGATCACGGCCAGGCCGATCTGGTTGGTGGCCTTCAGCGCGGCCTCCATGCGGGAGTGGCCTTCGCGGATCCAGCGCTCGATGTTCTCCACCACCACGATGCTGTCGTCCACCAGCAGGCCCAGGGCCACCACCAGCCCCACGATGCTGAGCTGGTTGAGGGAGTAGCCGAGCAGGTTGAGCAGGACCACGCCCATGGCGAGGCTCAGGGGGATGGAGATCATCACCACGAGCGAGGCGCGGCCGCCGAGCGGCAGCAGGGTGATGAGCACGAGCAGGATGGCGATGGCGAAGTCGAGGCCCAGGCTGCCGAGGCGGCGGTTCACGTTGTCGGCCTGGTCGAAGGCCTTCACCAGGTCCACGTTGGCGGGCAGGCCGGCGCGGTAGCCCTCGATCGCGGCCCCGTAGGTGTCCTGCGCCTGGGTGATGTTGGTGCCGGCCTTCAGCGCGGCGTTCACGAACACGCAGCGGTGGCCGTTGAGGCGGGTGATGTGCTGTTGCTCGCCGGGCTCGGCGCGCACCTCGGCCACGTCGCGCAGCAGCACGATGCGGCCGTTGGCGCTCCACACCACGGTGCCGCCCACGTCCTCGGCGCTGGTGTAGTTGCCGCTGGTCTTCACGTTCAGGGCCTTGGTGCCCACCTCCACGGCGCCGCCGGGGATGTTGGCCACCTCGCTCTGGATGGCGCCGATCACGGCGTTCACGGGGATGTGCTGCTGGGCGAGCTTCTCCAGCTGCAGGTCCACGCGCACCACGTCATCGGGCACGCCGCTGATCTCCACCTCCTTCAGCATGGGCAGGTCCTCCAGGGCGTCCTGCAGGCGCTCGGCCTCGCGCTTCAGCACGGCGGCGGGGGCGTTCTCGCTCACCAGGGCGAGCTGCAGCACCTTCACGGTGCTCGGTGTCACCTTCTTCGTTTCCAGGCGCAGGATGTCCGGCGGGAGCTCCGCGCGTGCGGCGTTCACCTCGCGCACCAGCTCCTGGTACTTCTCGTCCACGTCCACGCCGTAGCGGAACTCCACCTGCATCACCACGGTGCCGTCGCCGATGCTGGTGCGGATGCGCTTGACGTTGTCGAGCGCCGCGATGCGCTTCTCGAGCGGGTCGGCCACCAGGTCCTCCATGTCCTCCGGTCCGGTGCCGGGGAAGACGGCGATCACGGGGAACTGCGGCGCGTCCATGTCGGGGTCCTCGGCGCGGGGCATGTTCATCACGGTGGTGATGCCCATCACCACGATCATCAGGAAGATCACCAGCGTGAACTGGTAGTTCTTCACGGCGTAACGGCTGATCTGCATGGGGGAGGGGGGGATGAAGACCACAGAGGCACGGAGGCACAGAGGTGCACGGAGTGGTTCCGGATGGTGTTGTTGATCGTTAGCGAGCGACCTGATCGGGACCTTGACGCTCTCTGTGTGCTCTGTGCCTCTGTGGTTAATGGCTCAGTGCCCCGCGTTCACGGGGCTGCCGTCGGTGAGGTAGGCGCTGCCGCTCACCACCAGGTCGGTGCTGTGCTCCAACCCGCGGCTGATGAGCACTTCGGTGGGGGTGAGGCCGGCGATGGTGACGGGCGTGCGCACGGCCTTGCCGTCCTTCACGGTGAACACGTAGCCCTGGTCAACGTTGCCGTCGAGCACGCTCTCCAGCGGCACGGCCCAGCCTTGGAAGGGGAGGCGGGTGCGCACCAGGGCCTTGCCGAAGAGTCCGCTGGCCACCGGGACATCGGCTTCGGCCTGCACGGCGATCTCCACCTGGAACTGGCCGCTGGCGGGATCGGCGCCCATGCTGCGGCTGCGCACCACGCCCTGCAGGGTGCGGCCCGGGAGGGCATCGCTGGTCACGGTGGCGCTGTCGCCCACGGCCACGCGCGCCCAGTCCTTGTCGGCGATGCCGGCCTTCAGCACCCAGGTGCCGCGGCCCGCCCCGTTCACCTGGAGCACCGGCGTGCCCGGACCCGCGAGCTGGCCCTCCTGCATGAACTTGCGCAGCACGTAGCCGTCGGCGGTGGCGCGGATCTGGGCGTACTGCCGGTTGAACTGGGCGGCGGTGTACTGCTGCGCGGCCAGTTCCTTCGCGGTACGGGCGTTCTGCAGCTGCTCCAGGCTGGCCACGCTGTCGCGGTGCAGGTTCTCGGCGCGCTGCAGGTCGCGGGTGGCCTTCTCCAGGCCCAGCTCGGCCTGTTTCACCTGCGCCTCGATCTCGGTGAGGTCGATGGTGGCCAGCAGCTGCCCGGCCTTCACGCGGTCGCCTTCGCGCACCAGCACGCTGCGGATGATGCCACCGGTCTTGAAGCTGAGCACGCTCTCGTCGTCGGTGCTGAAGAGGCCGCTCACGCTCACCTGCAGGGGGCGTTCGGTGCGCACGAGCGGCACGGTGCGCACGGGCACGGCCTCGGTGGCGGTGGTGGCCTCGGGGGCATCGCCGCAGGCCTGCAGCAGCAGCGCGGCGGGGATCAGAAGGGAGAGGAGGTGTCGCATGGATCAGGGCAGGGGATAGGTGGCGGTGGCGCGTTCCAGTTCGGCCAGCCGTTGCAGGGTGTTGTAGTAGGCGGCCTGCAGCTGCACCTCGGAGGTGGTGAGCTGGTTGCGGCCGTCGATGTATTCGATCAGGGTGTTCACGCCTTCGCGGTAGCCGGTCTCGATCAGGTGGAAGTAGCTGCGCGCGCTCTCCTCCTGGGCGGTGGCGCTTCGCATGGCGCTGAGGGCGGCGCCCAGGTCGTTGCGGGCCACGTCGGCGCCGAGCTGCAGCTGGTTGGTCACCTGCACCTGCTCGAGCTCGGCGGTGCGCACGTCGAGCAGGGCGCGCTGCCGCTTGGTGCGGTTGCGCAGGCCGTTGAACACGGGCACGTCGAGCGTGACGCCGAACAGGTAGTAGTCGGCGTCGCTGTCGGTGCTCCAGTCGATGCCCTGGTAGCCCAGGTCCACGAAGGTGCCCAGCTTGGGCACCCAGTACTGGTCGGCCATGCGGTACTGGCTGGTGCGCAGGTCGATGGCGGTGCGCACGGCGGCGAGCTCCTCGCGCGCGCTGATGTCCACGGTGGTGAAGCGGGCGGTGTCGGCGAGCGCGGCGCGCACGTTGAACCCGGTGTCCACCGCGCTGTCCAGCGGCTTGTTGAGCAGGAAGTTGAAGTAGCGGCGGGCGTTGGCCCCCTGGGCCTGCGCGGCCACCAGCTGCGTGCGGATGCGCTCCAGCTCGCTGCGGCTGCGGAGCACCTGCGCCGGCACCCCCTTGCCGTTGCGCTCGAGCGATTCGCTCACGGCCAGGTTGCGCTGCAGCAGCTCCAGGGCGCTTTCGTAGGTGCGCACGCCGGCATCGGCGAGCAGCACCTGGTAGTAGGCCTGCTTGATCTCCTTCACCAGCTGCCGGCGGTAGATGTCCACTTCGTAGTCCTTCAGCTTCACCTGGTCCTGCTGGATGCGCTTGTTGTGGATGAGGTCGGTGTTCACCAGGGGCAGGGTGGTGCGCAGGTGCGCATCGTAGTAGTTCTTGGGGTTGAAGAAGCCCTTCACGTTCTCCACCTGCGGAAAGGCATCGCTGCCGAGGAACTGGTTGAGGGTGTTGTACACGGGGTTCACCAGGTCGCCGATGGGGAAGCTGAGGTAGCGCCCGCCCTCGCCGCTGAGGTAGCTGCCGCTGAAGTTGGCGGTGGGCAGGAACAGCGATCGCGCGTCCTGCAGACCGAGCAGGGCCTGGTCCAGGGCGATGGTGCGCTGCTGCACCACCACGTTGTGCTGCAAGCCTTCGGCGATGTAGCCGTCGAGCACGGTCTGCGCCGGGAGCAGGAGCGGGATCATCAGCAGCGCACCGGTGGTAAGGGTTCGGTCCATGGGTGCAGTAGGTTTACAGTGTTAAGTAATTGCTTAAAAAAAGGGTCATCGCCGGGCGAGGATGTCGAGCCAGGTGATGAACTGCTCGAGCCCGAGCTCCAGGATGCGATCGCGGTGGGCCTCGTCGATCACCTTGTAGCAGCGCTGGCGCACGTGCAGGGCCGCCATGCCGTGCACGGTGCTCCAGATGGTGAAGCTCATCACCTCGGGGTCGCCCTTGGGCAGGCGGCCCATGGCCATGCACTGGGCCACGGTGGCCTTCAGCCCGTCGAACACGCCCTGACCTTCCTGCCAGTCGGGGCTGGCGCATTCCTGCAGGGCGTCCATCGGCGCGTCCATGATGAACATGAGGTCGTAGAGGCCCGGGTTCTCCACGGCGAAGCGGATGTACACGCGGCCCATGGCCTTCAACCGTTCCATGGGGTCGCTCACGTCAGCGAGGGCGTTCATGCGTACGCCCAGCTGCTGGAAGGCCTCGCTGTGCAGGGCCAGGAAGATGGTGGCCTTGTCCTTGTAATGCAGGTAGATGGTGGTGGCGCTGTAGCCGATGCGCTCGGCGATCATGCGCATGCTGGTGCGCTCGAAGCCGTGCTCCAGGAAGAGGGTGTGCGCGGCATCGAGGATGCGGCGCTTCAGGTCCTCCTTCTCCCGGTCCTTGTGTGCGGCGATGACCATGGCGTTCCGGGGCGAAAGTAGTTAACGGTGTTAATCCGTCAAGTCGGAACGAAGGGAATGTGATGGATGGTGGGTGCACGGTCCGGTGGAAGGCAGCGGGGGCGGGAGCTGCACGATCGCAGGCGAGGGGCCTGTTCAGCCCTTGCGGAAGGAGAGCCGGATGCGGGTGCCCTGAGGCTCGAGGGGCTCCACGGTGATGCCGCCCTGCATGGCCTCCATGAAGCGACGCGCGATGGACAGGCCGAGCCCGGTGCCGGTGGCGCCTTCCCCGAACGGTTCGAACAGGTGGTCGTGCACGGACCGGGCGATGCCGGAGCCTTCGTCGGACACGAGCAGGCAGAGCTGTTCGCCTTGCAGGTCGGAACCGATGGTGACGGTGCTGCCCACCGGCGCGTGCCGCAAGGCGTTGTTCAGCAGGTTCACCAGCACCCAGATCGTGCGGTCGGGGTCGTGCAGCACCGGGGGCAGGTCGATGGGGAGCTCGTTGCGCAGGGTGATGCGGCGTGCCTCGGCGAGGGCGTGGACGGCGGTACAGGCCTCGAGCACGCTGGGCTGCAGCGGGTGCGGGGCCACGGTGATGCGCATGCGGCCGCTCTCGAGCTGGGCGAGGTCCAGCAGTTCGCTCACGATCCGCACCAACCGCTGGTGGTCCTTGCGCAGGTCGGTGAGAATGGCCAGCTGTGCCGCGGAAAGGGAGGTGTCGCGCTCCAGGATCCCAAGACCGATGTCGGAGCTGGCGAGCGGGGTCTTCAGTTCATGGCTGATGGTGGCCAGGAACATGGTCTTGGCCTGATCGCGCTCCAGGAAGGGGGTGATGTTGTGCAGCGTATAGACGGTGCCCAGATGCACCTGACCGGTGTCGATATCGCTGCTCTCCACCGTGAACTGCTGCTCGCGGCCTTGGAGCACGGCCTTGAAGGTGGTGGCGCCCCCTGAGCCCAGGATGCGGGCCAGCAGGTCGTTCCGCCGCACGGCCTCCGCGGTCGTCAGGCCCAGGAGCTCACCGGGCACCACCCCCAGCAGCTCGGCGGCCTGGCGGTTCATGAAGAGGATGCGCTGCGCATCGTCCACGCCGATGCTGGGGTCGCGCAGGCTGTTGATCACGGCCTCGGCCCGGGCCTTCTCCGCCATGATGTGGGCCAGCTTGCTGTTCCGCCAACGCTCCAGCTCGCCGGCCATGGCGTTGAACCGGTCGGCCATGTGCCCGAACTCGTCGCGGCGGTTCAGCTCCACGCGTTCGTCGTAATGACCCGCGGCGATGCGGTCGATGCCTTCGGTGAGCTTGCGGATGGGCTCGGCGATGCGCTCCGGTACGCTCAGGAAGAGGGAGAAGGCGATGAGGAAGCCGAGCGCTGCGGCGATGCTGATCCACACCACGGCCCGTTCGCCGCGGAGCTCCTGCGCCTCGGCCTTGGCCACGATGGCCGCCCGGTTCAGGTCCAGCACGGCGGCGATGGACCTCCGGAGGGCGAGCGTGGCCGCCGGATCATGGGGTGCGCGGACGGATGCCTCCGTGGAGCGGGCCAGCCGTTCGGTGGTCTCGGCCTCGGTGGGCTCGGTGATGTTGCGCCGCTGCAGGTCCAGTTGCTCCATCAGCCGCCCGGCCCGCCTCGTGCTGTCGGGCTCGGTGTCCAGCGCATCCAGCATGCCCTGCATGTAGGCGATGCTGTTGTAGTTGGCCTGGATCACGTTGGTGCCCTCGCTGCGCAGCCGCCAGATGGTGGCCAGGCTCACGATCGCCAGCGTGGTGAAGAGCACCAGCAGCACGCCCAGGAGCAGGGTGAGGCGGGCCTTGGTCTTCATGAGAGGATCACGAGGTCGACGTCGTTCTCGCTGAGGGCCGTGAGCAGCCGGCTGAAGGTACTGGTGCGCAGGACCACCTGCCAGAAACTGAGGTGGGGCTTGCCGATGCACAAGGTGGTGACCCGCTTCTCCTTCACCACCTCCAGGATCGCCACGGTGATGTCCGCCCGCTCCAGGGCAAGGATGCGGGCCGGCAGGAAACCCAGGCCAGGCCTGCCCGGACCCACCTGCGCCTGGATCACTTCGGCGCCCAGTTCGGTGGCCAGCTTGAAGTTGTTGATCAGGTGCCGTTGCTTGTCCAGGGGGATGCGATCGAGCGATTCGCCCGGGGTCTGCACGTACAGCACGCTCCAGTCGCTGTGGTAGTAGTTGGCCAGCCGGGCGGTCTTGCGGATGATCTTGGCCGCGACCTGGTGGTTGCTGCTGATGCAGGCCAGGAAGTGCTCGTGCCGGAGCTGCTTGGGCTTCTCCACCTCCTGCTCCACCTTGCGCTCCACCTGGCCGGCCACCTCCTTCAGGGCCAGCTCGCGCAGCTGCAGGATCTTCTCCGGCTGGAAGAAGTTGCGCATGGCCGTCTCCACCTTCGCCTTGTCATAGATCTTCCCCTCGCGCAGGCGGGTGATCAGTTCATCGGCCGTGAGGTCGATGTTCACCACCTCGTCCGCCCGTTGCAGGAAGCTGTCGGGCACGCGTTCGGTGATGGGCACGCCTGTGATGCGCTCCACCTCGGCATTGATGCTCTCGATGTGCTGGATGTTCACGGCGGTGATCACGTCGATGCCGTTCTCCAGCAGCTCCAGCACGTCGAGGTAGCGCTTGGGGTGTTTGCTCCCGGGCACGTTGGTGTGCGCCAGCTCGTCCACGATCACCTTGGCCGGGTGCAGCAGCAGGGTGGCGTTCAGGTCGAACTCCTCCAGCCGCTTGCCCTTGTAGTACACCTCGCGGCGGGGGATCACCGGCAGCCCCTCGAGCAGGGCATGGGTGTCGGCGCGCATGTGCGTTTCGATGTAGCCCACCTGGATGTTCACGCCCTTGGCGAGCAGGTCGTGCGCCTCCTGCAACATGCGGTAGGTCTTGCCCACACCGGCGCTCATGCCGATGTAGACCTTCAGCCGGCCCCGTTGTGAGGCCGGCCGAAGCAGGAGGTCGGTTCCGTCCGAGGCGATCACGGCAGGGTGACGGCGATGCTGGCGGTGAAGAACGTGTTGGTGGCGGTAGGCTTGCCATCCGCGTCGGTGAACACCTTGTCCTTGCTGCTGAGGCTCCGGGCCTCGATGCGCCACAGGACATTGGGGCTCACCCACTGGTCGAAGTTCAACGAATAGCCCGTGGTCTGGAACCCGTTGGGGGTGCCGGTGGCGATGATCACACCATGCTCGTCCTGGTAGTATTCCACGCGGGCGGCGAGGTAGCTCTTTTCGCCGAGCTTGTACCGGGGGATCAGGACCGGGGTGACCCAGGTGCTGCTGCTGTCGCCGCTGGCCGCCTTCTCCATGCCGATGTCGCAGCCCACGATGAGGCCGAAGCGGTCGGTCAATTGCAGTTGGGCGTAAAGGTTGTTGAAGATGCGCGACTGGCTCACGGTGTCCGGCTTGTCGTTGCCGACGAAGGTGCTCCAGTTCAGCGTGGTGTTGCCGTTGGGCTTGTAGGTGAGCTGCGTGCCGAAGGCGGGGGTGTTGTTGCCGTCCGGGCGGGCGATGCGCTGCCAGCCGTTCAGCAGCAGGCCGCTGGCGTACCACTTGCCGTTGTCGCTGGTGTAGCTCACGCGGGCGCCGGCCTCGTAGTAGGGCGTGTTGTCCGCCAGCATGCTGCGGGTAAGGTTCCAGCAGTCCTTGCCGATGGCGCTCTCGAAGCCGATGTGGCTGGGCATGATGCCCGCATCGAGCCAGAGGTTCTTCGTGGAGCTCAACTTCACCCCGATGTTGGCCTCGTACACGCTGCGCAACAGCTCGGGCTCGGCCGCCAGGTTGTACTGCGGATAGGTACCGGCCATCAGGGCAAGGTTGCCGCGCACGTTCTTCTTCGCGTAGGCCAGCTTCACCATGCCCAGGTTCAGGTTCACCTCGTTGTGGCGGTTGAAGCTGTAGAAGAAGCCCGGCCGCAGGTGGTCGTCGGGCTGTGCCAGGTCGAAGCTATAGTAGGCCTCGGCGTAGGCGCTCAGGGTGATGGCGCTGTCCAGTTGCTGGGCGTTCGAGGCGAGGGCCAGGCCCAGGGCGGGGAGGAGAAGGGATCGTTTCATTTGGTCGCGGCGTCGAGCGCCAGGTTGAGTTCAAGCACGTTCACGGTGGTGGTTCCGAGCATGCCCATGAGCGGACCGTCGGTGTTCTCGTCGATGAGCTTCAGCACGGCGTTCTCCGCCATGCCACGCGCGGTGGCGATGCGCTTCGCCTGCACGCGCGCCGCCTGCACGCTCAGGTGCGGGTCCAGGCCGCTGCCACTGGCCGTGACCAGTTCGCTGGGGATCTCGCTCTTCGCCACGCCGGGGTTGTGCACCAGGAAGGTGTCGATGCGGGCCTGCACGGTGGCCAGGTGGTCCGGGTTGCTGGGGCCCTTGTTGCTGCCGCTGCTGCCTTGTGCGTTGTAGTCGATGGCGCTGGGGCGACCTTGGAAGTAGCCGTCGCCCGTGAAGAGCTGGCCGACCAGCGCGGCGCCGACGGGCTGGCCATCACGGCTCACCAGTTCGGCCTCACCTCCTTGTGGACCGGCGATGCCGGCGAAGCCCCGGACGATCAGGGTGTAGATGCCGCAGCAGAGCACCAGCATCACGGCGGTCATGCGCAGGGCGGGGATCAGGTTCGTTCTCATTGTCTTGTCATGCCGGGCTTGACCCGGCATCGCGTTGGTTCAGAAGAAGGGGGTGATGACCAGGTCGATCAGTTTGATGCCGATGAAGGGCACGATGACGCCGCCGATGCCGTACAGGAGCAGGTTGCGGCGCAGGATGGCGCTGGCACCGATGGGCCGGTACTTCACACCGCGCAAGGCCAGCGGGATCAGCATCGGGATGATGATGGCGTTGAAGATCACCGCGCTGAGGATGGCGCTCTCGGCGCTGTGCAGCTTCATGATATTGAGGGCGCCCAGGGCGGGCATGCTCACCATGAAGAGCGCGGGCACGATGGCGAAGTACTTGGCCACGTCGTTGGCGATGCTGAAGGTGGTGAGCGTGCCGCGGGTCATCAGCAGCTGCTTGCCGATCTCCACCACCTCGATGAGCTTGGTGGGGTCGTTGTCCAGGTCCACCATGTTGCCGGCCTCCTTGGCGGCCTGGGTGCCACTGTTCATGGCCACGCCCACATCGGCCTGGGCGAGCGCGGGCGCGTCGTTGGTGCCGTCGCCCATCATGGCCACGAGCTTGCCGCCCTGTTGCTCCTTCTTGATGTAGGCCATCTTGTCCTCCGGCGTGGCCTCGGCGATGAAGTCGTCCACACCGGCCTTGGTGGCGATGTACTTCGCGGTGAGCGGGTTGTCGCCGGTGACCATCACGGTCTTCACGCCCATCTTCCGCAGGCGCTCGAAGCGCTCCTGGATGCCGGGCTTGATGATGTCCTGCAGCTCGATGCAACCGATCACGCGCTCGTTCTCGGCCACCACCAGCGGGGTGCCACCGTTCTGGGCGATGCGCTTCACCTCGGCGTCCACATCCGACGGGAAGGTGTTCCCAGCGCCTTCGGTGAGCTTGCGGATGGCGTCCTGCGCCCCTTTGCGGATGCGCAGGCCCGTGCCGAAGTCCACGCCGCTGGTGCGCGTCTGCGCCGTGAACTTGATCAGCTCGGCGCCTTCCATGGAGATGGAGCGCGTGACATCGGTGCCCGCCAGTTCCACGATGCTCTTGCCCTCGGGCGTATCGTCGGCCATGGAGCTGAGCGCACAGGCCTTGATGAAGTGCGCGCGATCAACACCGTTCGCTACGTGGAAGCCGGTGGCCTTGCGGTTGCCGATGGTGATGGTGCCGGTCTTGTCGAGCAGCAGCACGTCCACATCCCCGGCGGTCTCCACGGCGCGGCCGCTCTTGGTGATCACGTTGGCCTGCAGCGCACGGTCCATGCCCGCGATGCCGATGGCGCTGAGCAGCCCGCCGATGGTGGTGGGGATCAGGCACACGAAGAGGCTGATGAAGCTGGCGATGGTGATGGTCGTGTTGGCGTAGTCGGCGAAGGGCTTCAGTGTTACGCACACGATCAGGAACACCAGGGTGAAGCCCGCGAGGAGGATGGTGAGCGCGATCTCGTTCGGCGTCTTCTGCCGGCTCGCACCTTCCACCAGGGCGATCATGCGGTCCAGGAAGCTGGAGCCCGGCTCGCCGGTGACCTCCACGGTGATGCGGTCGCTGAGCACGCGCGTACCGCCGGTCACGCTGCTGCGGTCACCGCCGGCCTCGCGGATCACCGGGGCGCTTTCCCCCGTGATGGCGCTCTCGTCGATGGTGGCCAGGCCCTGCACGATCTCGCCGTCGGTGGGGATGGTGTCACCGGCTTCACAGAGGAACACATCGCCCTTGCGCAGGTCGCTGCTGCGGATGGTCCTCAGGCTGCCGTCGGCCTGCTTCAGTTTCGCGGGGGTGTCCTCGCGCAGCTTCCGCAGCGAGGCGGCCTGGGCCTTGCCGCGCGCCTCGGCGATGGCCTCGGCGAAGTTGGCGAAGAGCAGGGTGACGAAGAGGATCAGCAGCACCGTGAGGTTGTACCCGAAGGAACCCTGGGAGCCGTCGCCGCTGATCATGGTGTACAGCGTGACCAGCAGCATGATGAAGGTGCCGATCTCCACGGTGAACATCACCGGGTTGCGCAACATGGTGCGGGGCGAGAGCTTCACGAAGCTCTGCACGAGCGCCTCGCGGACCTGCTCGGCAGGGAAGAGGGAAGTGGTCTTGTTGCTCATGGTATGCGCCGAAGGCTCGGCGAAGGCGTATGCATTACATGCTGAAGTATTCGGCCAGGGGACCGAGGGCCAGCGCGGGGAAGAAGCTGAGCGCGGCCAGGATGAAGATCAAGGCGAAGGTGAGCGCGCCGAAGGTGGGCGTGTCGGTGCTCAGCGTGCCGCCACCGGCCGGCACCACCTTCTTGGCGGCCAGGAGCCCGGCGATGGCCAGCGGACCGATGATGGGCAGGAAGCGCCCCAGGATCAGCACCAGGCCGGTGAGGAAGTTCCAGAAGAAGTTGTTGTCGCCCAGGCCCTCGAAGCCGCTGCCGTTGTTGGCCGCCGCGCTCGTGTTCTCGTACAGCATCTCGCTGAAGCCGTGCGGACCGGGGTTGTTGAGCCAGTTGGCCGGGGCCACCGTCCACGCGGCGTCGCCGTGGTGCGTGTTGGTGTAGCTGGCGATGGCCGTGGCCACCAGGATCAGGAAGGGGTGCAGCAGGGCGATGAGCGTGGCGATCTTCACCTCGCGCGCCTCCACCTTGCGGCCCAGCAGTTCCGGCGTGCGGCCCACCATCAGCCCGGCGATGAAGACGCCGATGATGATGAAGATGTAGTAGTTGAGGAAGCCCACGCCCACGCCGCCGTAGAAGGCGTTGATCATCATGTCCAGCATCTGCAGGGCGCCGCTCAGCGGGGTCATGCTGTCGTGCATGGCGTTCACGCTGCCGTTGCTGGTGGCGGTGGTGGCGATGCCCCAGAAGGCCGAGGCCTCCGCCCCGAAGCGCACCTCCTTGCCCTCCATGCTGCCCATCGGCTGTTCGATGCCCATGGCGGCGATGGCGGGGTTGCCGGCGCGCTCGGCCAGGATGGAGCCCGCGCTGAAGAGCACGAAGCCGGTGGTCATCACCCCGAAGACCGTCCATGAAAGTCGTCGGTTGTTCAGGTAGAAGCCCAGGGCGAAGACCAGCGCGATGGGGATGAGGATGATGCTGATCGTCTCCACCATGTTGGTGAGGTAGTCCGGGTTCTCCAGCGGGTGGGAACTGTTCACGCCGAAGAAGCCGCCGCCGTTGGTGCCCAGCTGCTTGATGGCGATCATCGCCGCGGCCGGACCCTGGGTGATCTGCTGCTCCGCACCTTCCAGCGTGGTCACCGTGCTGCGGCCATCGAAGGTCATGGGCGTGCCCCGCACCACCAGGATGAAGGCCACCACGAGCGACAGTGGCAGCAGGATGCGCGTGATGCTGCGCGTGAAGTACATCCAGAAGTTGCCGAGGGCGGTGGTGGTGCGCTGCTGCATCGCCTTGAACACGGCGGCCAGGGCGGCCATGCCCGTGGCGGCGCTCACGAACTGGAAGAACATCACCACGAAGAGCTGGGTGAAGTAGGTGAGGCCGCTTTCGCCGCTGTAGTGCTGCAGGTTGCAGTTCACCACGAAGCTGATCACCGTGTTGAAGGCGAGGTCGGGCGTCTGGCCCGCGTTGCCGTCGGGGTTCAGCGGCAGCTTGTCCTGGAAGATCAGGGCGAAGAAGCCGTAGACGAACCAGATGAGGTTGATGGTGAGCAGCGCTTTCAGGTGCTGCTTCCAGGTCATCTCTTGGGTCGCATCCACCCCGGCCAGGCGGTAGATCGCGCGTTCAAGGGGAAGCAGGAAGTCGCTCCAGTGCTTCTCACCCCGGTAGACGCGTGCGATGTAACGCCCCAAGGGGATGGCCAGCACCAGCGTGAGGCCGTACATGGCGATGACGCCCAGTAGTTCAGTGTTCATGGCATAAAGCGTTGCGCATTCGTTGCGTTCGTCGCGTCGTGGCGGTTCATCGTCAGTATTTCTCGGGTTTCAGCAATACGTGCAGCAGGTAGCCGAACACGGCGACGCAGATGAGGAGGAGGGCGGTGAACATGGTGTCAGATGGTTTCGAACCACTTGGTCGCCTTGAAGAAGGACCAGAAGCACACCAGGCCGGTGGCAAGCAGGAGGAGGATGATCAGGGTGTCGCTCATGGCGTTCCGGGGTTGCGGAACGCACCTGTCGAAGCCGGTGCCAGGATCGGGTCGGATCGCCGTAGGTGTTGCTGGACGGGAGTTTCCAGCATGGGGGCCGATCAACGGCCGGGCCGGCACCCTACCGAAATGGAAGGGTGGGGTGCAGGAACCGAAGGGCTCACTCCCCCCACTTCTTCAGCTTCGCATACAGCGTGGTAAGCCCGATGCCGAGCAGCTCGGCGGCCAGCGTCTTGTTGCCGCCGGTGTGGGCCAGCACGCGGCGGATGTGTTCGCGCTCCACGCGTTCCAGTTCGTGGATGGCGCCCAGCTTCTGCTCGGGCTCGCCCTGCAGTTCAAGCGGCAGCGAGGCCAGGTCCAGCTCGGGGCCTTCGCACAGGATGCAGGCGCGCTCGATGGTGTTGCGCAGTTCGCGCACGTGCCCGGGCCAGCCGAAGGTCATCAGCTTCTCTTTCACCTCCGGTGTCATGCCGGTGACGGACTTGCCCAGCCGCGCGGCGAAGCGTGCCAGGAAGGCCTCCGCCAGCAAGGGAATGTCCGCGCGGCGCTCCGCCAGCCCGGGAATATGCAGCGTGAACACCGCCAGGCGGTAGTAGAGGTCCTGCCGGAAACGGCCCTCCTGGGCCTCGTGCTGCAGGTCGCGGTGCGTGGCGGCGATCAGGCGCACATCGGCCTTCTGCGGCATGGTGTCGCCCACGCGCAGGTAGTCGCCGGTCTCCAGCACGCGCAGCAACTTGGCCTGCAGGGGCAGGGGCAGCTCACCCACCTCGTCCAGGAAGAGGGTGCCGCCCTTGGCCGCCTCCAGCAGTCCCTTCTTGTTCGCCGTGGCCCCGGTGAAGGCGCCCGCCACGTGGCCGAAGAGCTCGCTCTCCAGCAGCTCGCTGCCGAAGGTGCTGCAGTTCACCGCCACCAGGGGCTTGGCAGCGCGTGCGCTGGCGGCGTGGATGGCGTTGGCGAAGACCTCCTTGCCCGTGCCCGTGGCGCCCAGCAGCAGCACCGTGGCCTCGGTGGGCGCCACCTTGCGGGCCAGCGCCACCGCCTGCTGGATCGCGGGCGAGCGGCCGGTGATGGCCCCGAAGGCATCGCCGGTGCCGGCCTCCTTGCGTGGCCTGGCCTGCGCACGCTCCACGGCGGCCGCCACGGTGGGGATGAGCTTCGCGTTGTCGTCGCCCTTCACCAGGTATTGGAAGGCGCCGTTGCGCATGGCCTGCACCGCATCGGCGATGGTGCCGTAGGCCGTGAGCACGATCACCTCCGCATCGGGCCGCTGCAACTTGATGGCGCGCGTGAGCTCCACGCCGTTGGCATCGGGCAGCCGCACATCGCACAGCACGGCGTGGCAGGGGTGGGCCTTCAGGGAGGCCAAGGCCTGGGCGCCGGTGGCGGCCGTGCGCACCGCGTACCCTTCGCCCACAAAGAGGCGCTCCAGCATGTTGCGCAGCTGGGGCTCGTCGTCGATGATCAGCAGGGTGGGGGCGTTCACGGCTCCTGGATCATTTCATCCCTTCCGCCCCCACAACCTTCCGAAGAACCGCTTCTCGAATTCCCAGAAGAAGCGGAACTGCCCCAGCAGTGCGCCGTACACCAGCAGCACCAGGTTGTAGAAGGGGAGGATGAGGATGTAGTAGAGCACCGAGAAGAGCAGGGGCTGCTCCCCCTTGCCGCCTGCGGCCCAGGCCACCAGCGGGCGCTTGAGGAGCATGACGGTGAAGCCCGTGCAGGCGAACACCAGCAGGATGATGAGCACGCGCGAGGGGGAGACCTTCCACCGCGCGGCCAGCCGGTCCATCCAACCCTTGCGCTCCTGGTCCGTCACGGCGCGAAGATCGGGGGAGGAGGGGTTGGTTGGTCGTTGTCAGTTGCATCGCCCAGCCGAAGCATGGCGAAGGCGGGTCCGTCGGGAACGTGCCTTCACGATGCACGAACAACGAACAACGATGCACGGATCCGCCTCAATCCTTCCACTCCGCCAGGAACAGGTTGGTATCGCGCGTGCCGCCGTTGTTGCGGTTGCTGCTGAACACAAGGTACTTCCCATCCTTGCTGAAGATGGGGAAGGCATCGAACGTATCGCTGGTGGTGAGGCGCTCCAGGCCGGTACCGTCCGTGCGCACCATGAACAGGCTGAAGGGGAAGCCGCGCTCGGTGAGGTGGTTGCTGGCGAAGATGATCCGGTCGCCAGCGGGGTGCCAGCTGGGGGCCCAGTTGGCCTTGCCCAGGCTGGTGATCTGCCGGGCATCGCTGCCGTCGGCGTTGGCGATGAAGAGCTCCATCTGCGTGGGCTGCACCAGGCCCTGGGCCAGCAGCTCCTTGTAGTCCTTCACCTCCTCGGGGGTGGTGGGGCGGCTGGCGCGCCACACGAGCTTGGTGCCATCGGGGCTGAAGAAGGCGCCGCCGTCGTAGCCCAGGGTGTGGGTGATGCGCCTCACGTCGCTGCCATCGAGCTTCATGGTGTACAGCTCCAGGTCGCCATCGCGCATGCTGGTGAACACGATGCGGTCGCCGGTGGGGCTTACGGTGGCCTCGGCATCGTAGCCGGGGGTGGTGGTGAGCTGGCGGCGCAGGACGCCCTGCAGGTCGCTCACGAAGATGTCGTAGCTGGCGTACAGGGGCCAGGTGTACTTGCCGCCGGGCTTGCGCTCGGGCACGGGCGGGCATTGCGGGCCGGCCAGGTGGGTGCTGGCGAAGAGCACCAGGCTGTCGCCGGGTAGGAAGTAGCTGCAGGTGGTGCGGCCGCGGTGCACGCTGACCTTGGTGGGGGTAACGGTGCGGAGCCGGTCGGTGAAGGGGTTGAACCAGCGGATCTGGTCGCAGGTATCGCCCCAGGCCTGGTTGGTGACCTGGAACACCAGGCGCGTGTTGTCGAAGCTCCAGTACGCCTCGGCATTGTCGCCGCCGAAGGTGAGCTGCTTCAGGCTCTTGAAGTGCGTTTCGCCGGGCAGGATGAGGCTGCTCGTATCGGTGGCGGTGCTGTCGGCGGCGATGGGCGGTGCGGGTGCCGGCGCAGGGGAGCCGCAGGCGAGCAACAACAGGGGCAGGGCGGGCAGAAAGCGCATGGGGGCGGGCGTTGAAAGGCCCGCGAAACTATCCGGGGCCCTCCGCGCGAATGTCACGGTTCGGCAAGCCGGAAGCCTATCTTCTGCGCATGTCGGGTGACGGAAAGCCTGTCAAGGGCCGCGGGGCGGGCGCCCAGGTGGCCAACCGCTTTCTGCAGCGGCAGTACGGCGTGCTGCACTGGGAGGGCATCGACGAGCCGGTGGAGGAGGAGGGCCGCGCCACCACGCACCTGGTGGTGCATCCGCGCAGCATCCTCAACAAGGTCGATTCACCCGACCTGGGCTTCAACTGGAGCCTGAACCCCTACCAGGGCTGCGAGCACGGCTGCAGCTACTGCTACGCGCGGCCCACGCACGAGTACTGGGGCTACAGCGCCGGGCTCGATTTCGAGCGCGTGATCCTGGTGAAGCGCAACGCCCCCGAGCTGCTGGAACAGGAGCTGCGCAAGCCGCGCTGGACCGCGGACCCCATCATGCTCAGCGGCGCCACCGACCCCTACCAGCCGGTGGAGCGCACGGAGCGCCTTACGCGCCGCTGCCTGGAGGTGTTCGCGCGGTACGACCACCCGGTGAACCTGATCACCAAGAACGCGCTGGTGCTGCGCGACCTGGACGTTCTGCAGGAGCTGGCGGCGAAGCGGCTGGCCGGCGTGGCCATCAGCCTCACCACGCTGAACGAGGACCTGCGGCGCGTGCTGGAGCCGCGCACCAGCACGGGCGCCAACCGCCTGAAGGCCATTGCGGCGTTGAGCGCGGCGGGCGTGCCCGTGCACGTGATGGTGGCCCCCATCATACCCGGCCTCAACGACGGCGAGGTGCCCACGCTGCTGAAGGCCGCCGCCGAGGCGGGCGCGCTGAGCGCGGGCTACACCGTGCTGCGCACCAACGGCGCGGTGCAGGAGGTGTTCCGCACCTGGCTGCGGCACCACTTCCCCGACCGGGCCGCCAAGGTGATCGCGCAGACCGGCGCGTTGCACGGCGGCCGCATGAACGACAGCACCAGCGGGCGGCGCATGAAGGGCGAGGGTCCGTTCGCCGAGAACATCCGCCGCGTGTTCACCGTGTTCCGCCGGCGCTACTTCGCGGGCCGCACCGTGCCGGAGCTGGACCTGTCGCTGTTCAGGCCGCCGCCGCAGGGGCAGCTGGACCTGTTCACGTGAAGATGTAGGAGGCCAGCGGGCGGTGCACCGAGCCGGCGGGGTGCAGGTGCGAGCTGAAGACCGTGAGGTGGTCGATGGCGAAGCGCTCCAGGCACACCGACTCCTCCAGCACCAGGGGCATGGCGCTGCTGCTGCGGGCCAGGGTGATGTGCGGCCAGTAGGGGTCGCGCGCGTCGGGGGGCAGGCCCAGGGCCTCGGCCAGGCGCTTGTGCAGCGCGGTGAGCACGGGGTCGGGGTCGAAGCGCACCCACAGCATGTAGGGCCGCTCCCGCGGCATGGTCACCAGCCGCCCGTTGGCCACGCTGAAGCGCGGGGTGTCGGCGGCGATGGCGCGCACGGTGCGGCGGATCCCCTCCAGCTCGGCCGCCGGCCTGTTGCCCAGGAAGAGCGCGGTAAGGTGCCACTGCAGCTCGGGCATGGGCCGCCAGCCGGGCAGGCGCAGGTGCAGCGCGGCGGCGGCGCGGATCGAGCGGATCACGTCGTCGGGCAGGGAGGTGCCCACGAAGAGGCGGAGGGTGTCAGCGGCGTACATGGAAAGGGGGGTGGTGTTGAAGCGGCCCTTCCCGCACCGTCACCTCCTGCACGCGGGCCGCCGGGGGTCCTGTCCGGCACCAGGCAACGAGCGCCTCCAGCGCCTCCTGCGGGCCTTCCGCCTCGATCCGTACCGACCCGTCGGGCTCGTTGCGCGCATAGCCCCTGAGGCCCAGGGCCTGCGCCGTACCGTGCGCGCCACGCCGGTACCACACGCCCTGCACGTGCCCCGTTACCACGATGTCGAAGTGGAGATCGGCCATGCCTTGCAAAAGATACGCACCGCCGTTCATCCGCGGTGCCTTGTGCCCGGGGCCCGATCAGGGTAGTTTGGTCGTTCCATCCCGATACATCCGTCCGCATGCACACCCTGTCCACCTCCGTCCGTCCGTGGTCCCATCGAACGGCGCTGCTGCTCGTGCTTGCGTTGGCGCTGGTCCCCACCGCGCCGGCCCAGACCTACCCATCCGGCTTCAGCGGGTCGCTGGTGATGGGCGGCTGGACGGAGCCCGTGGGCTTCACCGCCGATGCGAACGGCCGGGTGTACGTATGGGAGAAGCGCGGCATGGTGTGGATCGTCGAGAACGGGGTGCGCCTGCCGAACCCCTTGATCGACATCAGTGCGGAGGTGGGCAACTGGCGCGACCACGGCTGCCTGGGCTTCGCGCTCGACCCCGCCTTCCTCAGCAACGGCCGCATCTACCTGCTGTACACGGTGGACCGCCACCACCTGATGAACTTCGGCCTGCCCACCTACAGCGCCACCACCGACCAGTACTACGCCGCCACCATCATGCGCATTACGCGCTACACGGCGATCGGCCCTTCCTTTAACACGGTGGACTACGGCTCGCGCCAGGTGCTGCTGGGTGAAACGCGGCAGACCGGTGTGCCGCTGCTCTTCGAGTCGCACAGCACGGGCCAGTTGGTGTTCGGCATGGACGGCACCCTGTTGGCGGCCTTCGGCGACGGCGCCAGCTACAACAACACCGATGTGGGCAGCGACAACGCCACCTACTGGTCGCAGGCCATGACCGATGGCATCATCCGCCCGGCCGAGAACGTGGGCGCCATGCGCAGCCAGCTGCTCAACTGCCTCAACGGGAAGGTGGTGCGCATCGACCCCAACACCGGCGATGGTGTGCCCAGCAACCCGTGGTACGATGCGGCGCAGCCCCGTGCGCCCAGGAGCCGCGTGTGGGCCCTGGGCCTGCGCAACCCGTACCGCATGACCCTGCGCCCCGGCAGCGGCAGCACCGATCCCGCCGCGGCCGACCCCGGCACGCTCTACATCGGTGATGTGGGCTACGTCACCTGGGAGGACCTCAACGTGTGCTACGAGGCCGGCATGAACTTCGGCTGGCCGCTGTTCGAAGGGCTCGAGGCGAACACCGACTACACCAACGCCACCTGCTACAACATGGACGCGCCGAACCCGCTGTACGGGCAGGGCGGGTGCACGCAGCCGTACTTCCAGTTCAAGGACCTGCTGAAGCAGGACACGCCCATCCACCTCAACGGGCACCCGAACCCGTGCAACACCGCGCAGCAGGTGCCGGTGAACATCCCCACCTTCTTCCACGCGCGGCCCGCCATCGACTGGCTGCACGGCAACCGCTCCCGCTGTGGCGGCTTCAGCGGCAACACCGCCGTCACCTACGACCTGGACGTGGCGGGTTCGCCCGTGCCGGGGCCGCGTTTCGGGGGCAACGCGTCCGTGGGCGGCACCTGGATCACCGGCGCGGGCTGGCCCCTGGGCTACCAGAACGTGTACATGCACGGCGACTACGTGGGCGGTTGGATCAAGCGCTTCGTGTTCGATGCCAACGATGCGCCCGTGAGCGTGAGCGATTTCGGCGGTGCGCTGGGCGCCGTGGTGTTCCTGAAGGAGGGGCCCGATGGCTGCGTGTGGTTCATCCGGTACGACACCGGCGAACTGCGCAAGGTGTGTCCGCTGGGCGTGACCAACCTGCCGCCGGTGGCCGCGATCCAGCAGAGCGCGCAATACGGTCCCGGTCCGCTCACCGTGCAATTCACCGGCAGCGGCAGCAGCGATCCGGAGAGCGGCGCGCTCACCTACGCCTGGAACTTCGGCAACGGGCAAACGAGCACCTCGGCCGATCCCAGCATGACCTTCACCGCGCCGGCGAACACGCCCACCACCTTCACCATCACGCTCACGGTGACCGACCCGCAGGGGGCCACCAACACCATCACCACCACGGTGAGCGTGAACAACACACCGCCCGTGGTGGCCATCACCAGCTTCAACAACGGCGCGTTCTACCCGGTGGGCATCGATACCACCTACACGCTCGCCGCGGCCGTGTCGGATGCGGAGCACACGCCCGCCCAGCTCACTTACGCCTGGCGCACCGTGCTGCACCACAACACCCACACGCACCCGGAACCCATCGACGCCAACCCCCTCACCAGCACGGTGATCAGCGGGGTGGGCTGCAACGGGGAGTCCTTCAGCTACGAGATCAGGCTCACCGTCACCGATGCGGGCGGCCTCAGCACCACCGTCACCAACTGGTTGTATCCGCGCTGCTACGCCATCGCACCTACGGCGGTGATCACGGCCGACACCCTGTTCGGCTTCGCCCCGCTCACGGTGAACCTCAGCGGGGCCGAGAGCAGCGACCCCGGCAGCATCACGGCCTACGCGTGGGACTTCGGCGATGGCACCACCAGTACGTCCGTTTCGCCCACCAAGGTCTTCACCGAGGCCGGGGACAACCTGGTCACCCTCACGGTCACGGACAACGATGGGCTCACGGGCACGGCCACGCGCGTCATCAGCATCCTCACGCTCGATCCGCCCCAATGCGTGGGCGCCTCCGGCAGCATCACGCGGCAGTTCTGGAGCGGCCTTGGCGGCTCCAACGTGGCCGACCTGCTCAACAGCCCCAACTACCCGGACAACCCGTCGAGCACCACCTACCCCACGAGCTTCAGCGGGGGCAACAACATCGGCAGCAACTACGGCACCCGCATGCGCGGCTACATCGTGCCCGCCACCACCGGCAACTACGTGTTCACCGCCACCTCGGACGATGCCTCCGTGGTCTACCTCAGCCTCAACGCCGACCCCGCGTTCAAGCGCGAGATCTGCTCGGTGCCCGGCTTCAGCGGGCAGACCGAGTACACCAAGTACGCGAGCCAGACCAGCGCCACCATCGCCCTGCAGGCGGGCAAGTACTACTACGTGGAGATGCTGCAGAAGGAAGGCAGCGGCAGCGACCACTGCATCCTGTACTGGCAGACGCCCACCAACAGCACGCGCACCATCATCCCCGGCTCGCGCATGTACCGCTGGCAGGATTGTGGGCCCAGCGTGAAACTGCGGGCGGTGCTGCAGGGTGCGTACAGCACCACCACGATGCTCATGCGCGATGACCTGCGCGCCGCCGGCCTGATCCCCACCACCGAACCCTTCACCGGGCTGGGCTTCACGCACGCCGGCGGGGGCGGGGGCGAGACCGTGCCGGCCGCCACCCTCACCCTCACCGGCAAGAACGCCGTGGTGGACTGGGTGCTGGTGGAGCTGCGCAACAAGAACACGCCCACGCAGGTGCTGGCCACGCGCAGCGCGCTGCTGCAACGCGACGGCGACATCGTGGGCGTGGACGGATACCCGCGCCTGCTCTTCAGCCTGGCGAGCGACAACTACTACGTGGCCGTGCGGCACCGCAATCACCTGGGGGTGATGACCGCGGCCAGCGTGCCGTTGAACAAGAACCTGCAGGCGGTGGACCTCACCCTGGGCGCGACCACCACCTACGGAACGAACGCCCGGGTGAAGCTCGGCGCCGACCGCTGGGGCCTGTGGTCGGGCAATGCCGTGCGCGACAACGCCTTGAAGTACACCGGTACGGCCAACGACCGCGATCCCATCCTTACGCAGATCGGCGGCTCGCTGCCCACCGGCGTGTGGAACGGCTACCACCTCACCGATGTGACCCTCGATGGCGTGGTGAAGTACACCGGCATGGCCAACGACCGCGACCCCATCCTGCTGAACATCGGTGGGGGCATCCCCACCGTCATCCGGCAGGAGCAGCTGCCCTGATCAACGCACGGTGCGCGCCAGCAGCCAGGCATCGAGCGATCGCCCGCGCGGCTCCTGCAGCACCGTGCGCAGCACGGTCCTTGTTCGCGCATCGAGCACCTTGCGGCTGGACCGGTCGTGCGTGCGCTCGTGGTAGCGTTTTCCTGTGGTGGACATGGCCTTGGACTTGATGCACCAAAGCTGACCGTGCCATCGCGCAGGCACCATACCGCGATCGCGGTATTCACAGGTGCTGTCGTGCACACCGGATCGTGAACGGATCAGTTGCCCAGGGCGTCCGTGCGGATCAGCAGCACCTGCTGCGCGGCGGGGCCGAACACACGGCCGCAGGCCACCGCCCCCGTCGGCAGCGCGCGCACCTGCAGCACCTCTTCCTGGCGACCCGCGTCGGCCTGCTTCTCCCAGATCGGTCCGCCCGTGGACGTGGTACGCAGCACCATGGCCGCGTCCTCACCCGTCGCCAGGTCCCTGGCCGTTCCCCCGATGAAGAGGTCGCCGTTGGACGCGATCGCGAGCGAATGTGCCCGGCGCTCCACCAGCGTGTCCGCGATCGCCCGCGTCCACAGCGTATCACCGTTCGTATCGATGGCGATGAGGTAGGGGGCGATGGGCCAGTCGCCGAGCGTATGGTCGTACAGGGCGTGGCTCCGGGTCCAGCCGAGCATCACGAAGTACCCGCCGCTGGCGCGCTGGAGCGAGGTGCCCACATCGTCGCGGATCCCTCCCCAGGCCGTGGTCCAGGCCACGTTGCCGCTCATGTCGAGCCGCGCGAAGTAGCAGTCCGGCGATCCACCGTAGTTCATCTGCCGGCCGGTCACCATGATCCCGGTGGCGTCCGCGGCGATGCCGGTGCCTTCCTCGTCGAGCGCGCCGGGGATCGTGGTGCTCCACAGCAGGTTCCCGGCGGACGACACGCGCATCACCAGCACGTCATGCTTCTCCGGTCCGGAGGTGGTGCCCGTGGCCACGATGCTGCCATCGGTGAGCACGGTGGCGGCCTGCAGCACCTGGCCCGCGGGCATGGCGGGGGCGAGGGTCCAGCTGATGGTGTACGACGCGCTCAGCCGCACCACCAGCGGGTCCAGGTCGGTGCCTCCGGGGGCGAAGCGCGCGCCCACGGCCACGGCACCGCCGCCGCTCACCGGTTCCAAGGCCTGCACGAAGCAGCGGCCGCCCGGCGCCAGCGCGCTGGTGGATTGATAGGCTCCCTGCGCGTTGAACGACATCAGTTCGGTCACCGGCCCCAACGCGGCGTCGTGCCGTTGCACAAGGGTGCGGAACACGGTGCCATCGGAAACCACGCCCACCGCCTGCTCCGCAAGGGGGCCGCCATGCTGCACGGTGAACACGGGTTGCGCGAGCAACGGGTGCGTCGCAAGCTGGAGCAACAGGGCGACGGTGGTGACGGCGGGTCTCATCCCTCGAAAGATAGCTTTGGGCCATGCGTGATGCTGCCGTGCGCTGGTTCCTGGTGGGTTGGGCGTTGGCGGTGCTGCCCATGGCCGCGGCGGTGATCGGCCTCGACCGGTTCAGCCTGCACCTGGCCATGAACGGCCATCACACCGCTCTCCTCGATGTGGTGTTCCGGTACGGCACGCACCTGTGTGACACGCCCGTGCCCATCATCGTGGCGCTGCTCATGCTGGCCAGGGACCTGCGGTCCTTCCTGCTGGTGGGGCTCAGCGCGGGGCTCAGCGCCGTGGTGGCGCAGCTCATCAAGCACGGCCTCGCCGCCCACATGGACCGCCCCACCATGTTCCTGGACCTGATGCCCGGCCTGCCTTTGGTGACGGGGGTGGAGCACCTGCAGCACAACAGTTTTCCCAGCGGGCACACCACGGCCGCCTACAGCACCTTGCTCGCGGTGGCCGTGCTGGTGGGCCGGCGGGCACCGGCCTTCCTGTTCGCGCTGCTGGCCGCCTTCATCGGCCTGTCGCGCATCTACCTCTCACAGCACTTCACGGAGGATGTGCTGGCCGGTGCGGTGATCGGAACGCTCACCGCGTTGACCGTGCGTTACGTGCTCTACGATACGGCCTTCGCCACGCGCCCGTGGCTCCACCGGTCGCCCTTGCGCCGTCAGAACCAGTAGCGCGCCCCGATCGCCGCGTCGAGGTCGAAGTCGGTGGCGGGGACCAGGTCGAGCGTGGGCACCACCTCCAGGAAGATGTCCGCCGGCGCGCCATCGAACAGGTAGGCCAGGCCCACGGGAAAGCGCACGCCCAGGTCCACATGCCCGTCATCCTCGTAGTGCTTCCCATTGTGCCAGTACCCGTCGTCGCCCCAGCTGCGCAGGCGAAGGCCCGGGCCGAAGTACAGCGGGAGCTTCCCTTTGCTCACGGGGATCAGGTCCATCTTGTGGAAGAGCATGTCCACATGCATGTGGAAATAGCCTTCGTGCGCGAAGCTCCACGCCAGGCCCCCGGCCAGCGCGCGATCACCGCCCACCCAGAGCTTCCACGAGAGGCCGGTGGGGTCGCCCACCATGATGCCCGCCCCGAAGCCCGACGATTGGGAACGGGCCGTGAGGGTGAGGGACAGCAAGAGGAGGGGAAGGAGGCGGCGCAGCATGATCGCAAAGCTCGCATGGGATGCCCACGCGGAGGCAACGTGGGATGCACCGTTCCAACACGGCATGGTCGAACCGGGCAGGACCGGTCCGGCTCAATCCGGCCGTTCGTAGGAGATGCGGTAGATCAGGTCGGCCGCATCGTCGCTCACCAGCAGGGACCCGTCGGGCATCTCCAGCACGTCCACCGGCCGGCCCCAGGCGTTGTTGCCCTTGAGCCAGCCTTCGGCGAAGACCGTGTGCGTGGCCGTGCCGTCGGGCTGCGGGTGCGCCACCACGAGCCGGTAGCCGATGGGGGTGCTCCGGTTCCAACTGCCGTGCTCGGCGATCACGATCGCGTTGCGGTATTCCTCCGGGAAGGCCGTTCCACGGTAGAACCGCATGCCCAAGGGCGCCACGTGCGCACCGAGCCTGGCGGCGGGAGGGGTGAAGTCGCTGCAGGGCCGCTTGGCGCCGAACTCGGGGTCGGCGATGGTGCCGGCGTGGCAATACGGATAACCGAAGTGCTGCCCCGGCCGCGCGGACCTGTTGAGCTCGCAGTCGGGGCTGTCATCGCCCAGCCAGTCGCGGCCGTTATCGGTGAACCAGAGGCTGCTATCGCGCGGGTCCCAGTCGAAGCCCACGGTGTTGCGCACGCCCATGGCCACCACCTCGGGCTTGCCGGGCCGGTCCACGTCGATCCGTGTGATGGTGCAGAAGATGCTGTCCTTGGGCTCGCAGATGTTGCACGGTGCGCCCACGGGCACGTACAGCAGCCCGTCGGGGCCGAAGGCGATGAACTTCCAGCCGTGATGGGTCTCGCCGGGGAAGGCGGCGGTGACCACCTCCGGTGCGGGCGGGTCGTTCAGGCGGTCCTCGATGCCCCGCAGGCGAACGATCCGGTCCACCGCGCTCACGAAGAGGTCGCCCTTGCGGAAGGCCACGCCCACCGGCATCTTCAGGTCCTCGGCCACGGTGAGCACCTGGTCCGCGCGCAGGTCGCCGTTGGTGTCGCGCACGGCGTACACCGCACCTTCATCGCGCGAGCCCACGAAGAGGGTGCCGCGATCGCCCCAGCACATGGCCCGGGCGCTCTTCACCCCTTCGGCATAGATCGCGATCCTGAACCCAGGCAGGAGGCGGATGTCCTCCAGGCGCGGGTCGCCGGCCAGGAGGGTGGGCCTGCAGATGCCGCCCACCAGGAAGAGGGCCGTTCCGGCGATGAGCCAGGCGATGGTCCGCTTGCGCATGGTTCAGTTCCGTTCCGGGTCCGGCACCAGCATCACCGGCACGTTCGCGTGTTTCAGGACCTGCTCGCTCACACTGCCCATCAGGGCCTTGTACAGCCCCCCACGCCCGTGCGAGCCCATCACCAGCAGGTCGGCCTGCAGCCGTTCCGCCTCGCTCAGCACGGTGTCGATGGTCACCCCCTGCACGAGGAGCGCTTCGGCATCCACCCCGCCCGCGCGGCAGGTGTCGCGCATGGCCTGCAGCTCCTGGTGCTCGTGCCGAAGATGTTGCGCCCGGCTGTCGCGCACGTATTGAGGTCCCACATCGAGGCCGACGAAGTCGGGGTCCGGTGCGGCCACGTGGATGAGCCAGAGTTTCGCGGAAAGACCTTTCGCGAGCTCCGCCGCCAGCTGCACCACCCGGTGGCTGACGGGGGAGAGGTCTATCGGTGCCAGGATGTTCTTCATCACGGGTTCCGGTGGATCGGTCTACAAGGTAAGGCTTGACGGATGGTTGGGGAAGCGCGTCGCGATCCCGCAAGGCACAACAGGAAAGGCGGCCACCGGGACCGCCTTCCTTGCCTGTTCGGTGGAACGGATCACTCCTTGGTGAGCACGAGCCGGTCGTAGTGCTGCTTGCGCAGTTTGCCGCTGCTGGCGAAGAACCACTCCTTCAGGCCGTAGTGGTAGCCACGGCGGAGCCCGGAATGGTGGGTGCCGAGCATCTTGCGGCGACCGGTGAGCTTCTGCAGCGTTCGGGTGAGGTGGGCCTCCACCTCGGGGGCCTTCATGCCTGGCTCGTTGCTACCCGCCCATTTCTTCGCGGCGGTGAGCAGCTCCTCCTTCGGAAGAAGGCGGCCGGTGCTCTTGATGGCGTTCAGCACCATGGTGTCCCATCCGTTCAGTTCACGCGGTTTGCGCTTGGGTTTCGGCGGCCGGCCCGGCCCGCGCTTGCCGCGTTTCGCCGGTTTGGACACGGACCCTTTCGGCCGTCCGGGACCGCGCTTGGGCGCGGCCTTCGCGGCGGCGCCGCTGCCTTTGGTCCTGGGAAGCGCGTTCAGCGTCCGTTTCAGATCGATGATCGCTGCGCGAACGTTCTCCAATTGGAAGGAGAGCCGGCGGCGTTCTGCGCGATAATGCCCAAGCAATTGATCGATGTCCTTCTCGGACAGTCTGCGGGTCTTTGCCATTTTCGGAGCAAGGTTGGTACGTATGGATCCAGAGCGAGGGACAATGTAAGAATATGCTCCTTCGCGCACCGGAACGCGCCCTGCTGTGCGAAGAAACGTGCACGGTTCAGCGCACGGTGATCGACGGGTCGCCCTCCCGCCGCGTCATCGCACCGATCACGGCATCGGTGCATCCGTGGGCGCGCAGCAGGTCGCGCACCGTTCCCACGGCGTTCGGGTCCACGCTCACCAGCAGCCCGCCACTGGTCTGCGGGTCGCTCAGCACCATCATGCGCTCCATGCTCGAGGCGCCGGCCACGCGCGCACCGTAGCTCTTCCAGTTCCTGAAGGATCCGTCGGGGTAGCAGCCTTCGGCCAGGTAGGTGAGCGCTTCGGGGATCACCGGCATCGCCGCGTGGTCCACCACGGCCCCCAGGCCCGCGCCGTCGCACAGTTCCAGCAGGTGGCCGAGCAGCCCGAAACCGGTCACATCGGTCATGGCGTGCACCTCGGGGATGGCGCCGAGCGACCGCCCCACGCGGTTGAGCGCCACCATCAGGTCGCGTGCGATGTGGAGGTGCGCCGGCCGCAGCGTTCCGCGCTTCTGTGCCGTGCTGAGGATGCCCACGCCGAGCGGTTTCGTCAACAGGAGCACATCGCCTTCGCGCGCGGTGTCGTTGCGCTTGATGTGTCCCAGCTCCACCTCGCCTGTCACCGCCAGCCCGAAGAAGGGCTCGGGCGCGTCGATGCTATGGCCCCCGGCGAGGGCGATGCCCGCCTCGTGGCAGGCCTTTCGTCCGCCCTCCACCACCTGTGCGGCGAGCTCGGGCGGGAGCTTCTCCACCGGCCAGCCCAGCACCGCCACGGCGAGCAGCGGGCGACCGCCCATGGCGTACACATCGCTCAGGGCGTTGGTGGCGGCGATGCGCCCGAAGTCGAACGCGTCGTCCACGATGGGCGAGAAGAAATCGGTGGTGCTGATCAGTGCGCGCCCGCTCCCCAGGTCGTACACCGCGGCATCGTCCCGGGTGCCGTAGCCCACCAGCAACCGCGGGTCGGGGAAGGTGCCCAGGTCGCTCTTCAGGATGCGCTCCAGCACCGACGGGGCGATCTTGCAGCCGCACCCCGCACCATGGCTGTACTGGGTGAGGCGGACGGGTCCTTCAGCCGGCGGTGGCGGTAACGACATGGCGCTTGAGGCGTTGGGCGAGGCCGCGAAGATCGTTCGCGGAGGCGGGCACACGCACCACGCGGTCGGGTGAGCGTCCCTCCACCCCGCGCAGGTAGGCCTTGTCGTAATAGCGCAGGGTGATGAGCGCCACGGTGCGCAGGTCGCCGGCCTCCAGGGCTTCCAGCGCGGCCTTGCAGTGCTGCGGCCCCAGGCGCCGCTCGATGCGCTTGGTGGCCTCGGCGAGCTGGTCCTTCGGGAAGCGTCCGTAGTCGACCACCAGGCGGTCCGCACGCTCCTCGATGGGCATGTCGGCGAAGAAGAGCGTCGCGGCCCGCATCTGCGCGAAGAGGTCATCCGGTATGCGCGTGCGTCCGATCATCAGGCTCTCGTCCTCCACCCAGATGGGACGCTCGCGGTCGCAGTGGCGCAACGCGGACCACACGAGGTTCTCGAAATGCTCCGTGGTTGGTTGAGGCGCCTCGCCGAGCGCACCGTAGGACGAGCCCTTGTGGTGCGCGAGGCCTTCCAGGTCCACCACCTGTTCCCCCAGCGCCTTCAGGTGTTGGAGCGTTTCGGTCTTGCCGGTGCCGGTGTAGCCTCCGAGCACCTGCAGGCGGTAGGGTGTCCGGAACGTGCCGAGCACATAATGCCGGAAGGCCTTGTACCCGCGCTTGAGCACCAGCACCTCGCCGAATCCGGCCTTGTCGAGGAGCCAGGCCACGCTGCCGCTGCGTTCGCCACCGCGCCAGCAGTGCACGGCGATGCGCCCTTCGGGGGAGATGGAACGGGCCTGCTCCACGATCGGGGCGAGCTTCGGGCCCACGATGCGGAGGCCTTCGAGCATGGCGGGGTCGCGGCCCTGCTGCTTGTACAGGGTGCCCACCACCGCACGTTCGTCATCGCTGAAGAGCGGCACGCTGTGCGCACCGGGGATGTGCCCGCGAGCGAATTCGCCCGGTGAGCGCACGTCGATGATAGGGACCTGCGCGGTGGCCTCCAGAAAGGCCTCGATCGGGAGCGGATGGAGCACGGTCGAAAGTACGGGATGCGCGTTGAGCGGCGGGAGCGCTGAGGGCCGAATGTCCGCATGGCCCGGCCGCACCGGATCCACGCGCGGCTCACGCCCGGCGGTCGCTGTGACGGAACGTTCTGCGTGGACCTGGCCTTTCCTTGTATTTAACTGAATGGTTTAATACGTTCGCACCCTCGAACGCTCCATGGACCGCCTTTCGCTCACCTTCTCCGCATTGGCCGACCCCACCCGCCGGGCGATCCTGGCGCGGCTTTCCAGTGGCCCGGCCTCGGTGAGCGAGCTGGCATCGCCCTTCAACATGAGCCTTCCGGCGGTGAGCAAGCACCTGAAAGTGCTGGAGAAAGCACAGTTGATCGCACGCGGAAAGGAAGCGCAGTGGCGGCCGTGCGAGATCAAGGCGGAACCCTTGAAGGAAGCCACGGATTGGATGGAGCAGTACCGCCGGTTCTGGGAGGCGCGGTTCGATCGATTGGAGGAATACCTGAAGGAGTTGCAGGCACAGGAGAAGTCAGTAACGGCGAAGGCCGGATCAGCACGCAAACGGAATGGAAGCAAGAAGTAAGTTGGTCGGCGACCGCGAGATCGTGATCACCCGCACGGTGATGGCGCCACGCGCCCTCGTGTGGGCGGTATGCACGGACCCGTTGCACATCGACCGCTGGTGGGGCCCCACCGGGTTCACCAACCAGACCCTCGGCATGGACGTCCGCGTGGGCGGACAATGGAGGTACACCATGACCGGTCCCGATGGAAAGGTGTGGCCCAACCTGATCACGTACACGGAGGTAACGCCGATGGAGCGCCTTGTCTACGACCATGGCGATTGGGAGGACCCGCGCCAGTTCGAAGGCTCGTTGTCCTTCAAGGAGGTGGAGGAAGGCACACTGGTCACCCTGCGGACCGTTTTCACCTCGAAGGAAGCGCGTGATGTGGTCGTGGAGCGATATGGGGCCATCGAAGGCGGCAAGCAGACCATCGGCCGTCTTGCGGCTTACCTGGAACACATGCAACGTTCCTGAACCATGACGCCTCTGGCCCTTTCCACCTTTGACGTTCAGCGCGATCGGCGTACGATCACGGTAACGCGTTCGTTCAGCGCGCGGTTGGATCCCATCTGGTCCGCATGGACCCGGGCCGAAATCCTGTGCCAATGGTGGGCGCCGAAACCCTACGTGTGCGTCATCAAGTCGCTCGACTTCAGGGAAGGTGGTCGTTGGCTCTACTACATGCAAGGTCCACAGGGTGATCGGCACTGGTGCTGCTTCGATTACGAGACCATCCGGCCTAAGTCGTATTTCTCCGGTAACGACGCCTTCTGCGATGAGCAGGGTGTGGCGAACGCCATCAAGCCCCGTGTGCGCTGGGAGGCCCACTTCCAGCAGCAGGAAGAGTCGACGATAGTGCGTGTCGTTCTTCACTTCGCCACATCGGAGGACCTGGAACAGCTGGTCCGCATGGGCTTCAAGGAGGGCTTCACCTTGGGGCTCGATCAGCTGGACGTGTTGCTCGCGAACCATAGAACCATTACTTCCCATAGCATGAGCACCCCTGTACGCATCACCGTCGCCGCCTTCGTGAACAAACCCGTTGCGCAGGTCTGGAGCAGCTGGACCGACCCGGCGCACATCACCCAATGGAACGCCGCCAGCGACGACTGGCATTGCCCCAAGGCCTCCAACGACCTGCGGGCCGGTGGAACGTTCACCGCCACCATGGCCGCGCGTGATGGCAGTTCCAGTTTCGACTTCGAAGGTGTGTACGACGATGTGCAGCTCCACAAGCGTGTCGCATACACCATGGCCGATGGTCGCACCTGCGAGGTCCTGTTCACATCCGAGAACGGCGGCACCCGGGTGGAGGAATCCTTCGATGCGGAAGGCGAGAACCCGTTGGAGATGCAGCGCGGTGGTTGGCAGGCCATCCTCGACCGCTTCAAAGCCTACACCGAAGCGCAAGCGTGATCGATCCCCCATTGCAGCACGGCATGAGCATCCCCGTCAAGGTCACGCCGAAAGGCACGCGCGAGATCCTGATCACACGCACGTTCAATGCACCACGTGCGCTGGTCTTCGATTCGATGACCAAGCCCGCGCTGATCAGGAAGTGGCTGAACGGGCCTCCGGGCTGGCACATGACCGCGTGCAAGGTGGACCTGCGCGTGGGCGGCGCGTTCCGCTATGTGTGGAAGAACCAGGCGGGACAGGGCATGGCCATGGGTGGGGTATACAGGGAGGTGAAGCGACCGGGACGCCTGGTGAACACGGAGCTCTTCGACGATCCATGGTACGACGGCGATGCGCTCTCGACAACGGTGCTCACGGAGAAGAAGGGGGTGACGATGATGACGATCACGGCCCGCTACACGTCGAAGAAGGTGCGCGACGGCATTCTCGCCTCGCCGATGGAAGGGGGCCTGGAGTTCAGCTACCAGCAACTGGACGCGCTCGTGGCGGCCAAGGGGAAGAAGAGGTCCCGACCTGCGAACGGTCTCCATACCGGCATCTCCGAACCCGGAACCGTGGATGCGTACATGACACAGTTGAAGCATCCGCTGAAGGATGTGGCAGCGCGCCTCCGGGAGGTCATCCTCAGTTCCGACCCGCGCATCGGCGAAGGCGTCCATTGGAACGCGCCCACCTTCTTCTTCACCGGGGAGATGAAGCCCTTCGCCCCGAAGACCTACAAGCGTTACCTCGTCGGCTTCAACTTCTTCAAGCAGGACACGCTGCGCCTGATCTTCCTTCGGGGTGCCCGTGTGAAGGACACCAGCGGCTTGCTCACCGGCGACTACCAGGACGGACGCCGGCTGGCCCTGTTCCGCAGCATGCGCGAGGTGAAGGAGCGGGAGAAGGACCTGAAGCGCCTTGTGAAGAAGCTCATCGAACACATCAACACGTGAACCCATGTCGATCATCAGCACACCCGAGGTCATCACCACGAAGGAGGTCATCACCGCCACCATTCCGCTCGTCATCCCGGGCCGTGAGATGCCGAAGTACATGGACCCCGCGATCCAGGAATTGATGAAGCTCATCAGCGGCCAGGGCATTGCCATCACCGGACCGATGTTCTCCTATCACCATCGCCGGCCGAGCGACACCTTCGACTTCGAGATCGGGTTTCCCATCGCAAGGTCCGTGAAGCCTGAAGGACGGGTGATCAACAGCGCGCTTCCCGCGGTGACCGTGGTGCGCAGTGTGTACACCGGTCCGTATGAGGGATTGGCGCAGGCCTGGCCGGCTCTGCAACAATGGGTGCGCGCCAACGGCCACGGCGAAATGGGGAGGTTCTGGGAGAGCTATCTCACGAACCCGGACGAGGTGAAGGACCCGAAGGACTACCGCACCGAACTCAATTGGATCGTCAACGAAGCCTGAACCATGGAGCCTGGTACCGACATCGCGAAGCGCACGCTCGTGCTCACGCGCACCTTCCAGGCGCCGGCGGCACTGGTCTTCGACGCGTGGAGCGACCCGAAGCACCTGGTGCATTGGTGGGGCCCTGACGACTTCACGCTGCCGCATTGCGAGCAGGACTTCCGGGTGGGTGGTCGTTACCGGTTCTGCATGCGCGGCCCCGATGGCAGCGATCATTGGGTGAGGGGGGAGTACACCCTGATCGACCGGCCGCACCGGCTCGTCCTCACCTGGCTGCGCGAGGACGGCGACGAGATCTGGTGCGATACCGTGGTGGCGCTCACCTTCGAGGAACGGGGCGGCGCCACCTTCCTCACCCTGAACCAGACCACCTTCGCCACCACGGACCACTGTGAGGAGCATCGCGATGGCTGGAATGAATGCCTGGACCGCCTGGTGGAGTACATCGGGGATCCCCATCCGTAAAGCCTCCCCCGATCATTGCACGTGAGCATGAGGAGCCTGCCGAAGAAGCCCACCAACACGGACGAGTACCTGGACCAGCTCGCGCCGGAACAGGCTTCCGTGCTGCGGAGGTTGCGCGCGCAGATCAAGGCAGCCGCCCCAACGGCCCAGGAGCACTTCGGCTATGGTCTGCCGGGTTTCAAGTACAACGGACATCCCTTGGTCTACTTCGGCGCAGCGAGGGCGCATTGCGCGTTGTACGGTGCTGTGCCGGAAGGCTTCGCCGATCGCTTGAAGGAATTCGAGGTGAGCAAAGGCACGATCCGCTTCTCGCCTCAAAGGCCCTTGCCCGCAACGCTCGTAAGCGCATTGGTGAAGGCACGCATGGCGGAGAACGAGGCACGCTGGCCCGCGATACGGAAGATGACCGCCGGCTCGAGATCAGATAAGGAATGAGCGAGCGCGAGGTGATATCGACCCGGACCATCGCCGCTGAACGCGAGCGCGTATTCGAGGCCTGGACCGACCCTGGTCAACTGGCGCGTTGGTGGGGACCTAACGGATTCAGCAACACCTTCCACCGCTTTGAGCTGAAGGTGGAAGGCGTCTGGGACTTCACCATGCACGGCCCCAATGGCATGGACTTCAACAACACCTGTGTTTTCAAACGGATCGAGCCGCCTGCCTACCTCGAATTCGACCACGTGAAGGAGATGCACTTCTACAAAGCGATCGTGACCTTCACCGGAACACCTGAGGGTACGCGCGTCGACTGGACCATGCGCTTCGACCAAGCTTCCGATCTCGCACCCATCCGCGCCTTCATCGAGCACGCCAATGAAGAGAACCTGGACAAGCTTGAACTGCACTGCACCAGCGGAACATGAACCCCACCAGGGACCACGAACATGAAAAGAAACACAATCGCCTATTGGACCGTGAACGGCCTGCTCGCGGCCTTCATGCTCGTCTCCAGCCTTGACAACGTGGTGACCGGCGAACAGTCCGTTGCCTTCATCCACGAAAAGATGGGTTATCCGGTCTACTTCATCCCCTTCATTGGGGTGGCCAAGGTCCTGGGGTCGATGGCCATCCTGATCCCGATGGTGCCCGCCCGGGTGAAGGAGTGGGCCTACTTCGGTCTTTTCATGGACCTGTCCACGGCGACGTACTCCTTCTTCGCCTTGGGCGAACCGTTCGTCAACGTGCTCCCCATGTTCCTTTTCATTCTCTTCGTGGTGGCGGCCTATGTGCTGCACCACAAGCGCCTCTCCGCAACGAACTGACCAATACCCAACACCCATGCTCGTGACCATCCTGCTCATCGTCGCCGCGCTCATCGCGGTAATCCTCATCGCGGCCAGCACCAAGCCCAACACGGTGCGCTATGAACGCAGCATCGTGATCAACGCATCCCCGGACAGGATCCTCGCTCAGATCAGCGACTTCCGGAAGTGGGCGCCATGGAGCCCCTGGGAGAAGAAGGACCCGGACATGCACCGGGACTACAGCGGCAGCCCGAGCGGCGTGGGAGCGAAGTACGGTTGGACAGGGAACAGCAAGGTGGGCGAGGGCCGCATGGAGGTCACCGGGACCACGGCCGACAGCGTGGCCATCGCCATGGAGTTCATCAAGCCGTGGAAAGCGCACTGCGCCGTGGTCTTCCGCACCACCTCCGATGGTGGCGGCACCCGCCTCACGTGGACCATGGACGGTCCGCAGATCTTCATGGGCAAGGTGATGAGCCTGTTCATGGACATGGACAAGATGATCGGCAAGGACTTCGAGGCCGGTCTGGGATCCCTGAAGGCGGTGGCCGAGCGGAGCTGACCGCGTCTATTTTCGCAGGTATGGGAACGACCTTGGATCAACAGGCCCGCAACCTGGTGGGATCACCGGAGCCGGATGAGCTGCGCATCACCCGGGTGTTCGACGCACCGCGCCACCTCGTGTGGAAGGCGTGGACGACGCCATCGATGCTGGTGCATTGGTTCGGGTGCGCGGCCTTCACCACCACGCATGCCGAGGCCGATGTGCGGGAGGGAGGCACCTGGCGGGTGGTGATGCACGCACCGGACGGCGAGGAGTACCCGTCCCATGGCACCTATACCGCGGTGCGGGCCGTTGAGCACCTGGCCTTCACGCACCAGTGGGAGAAGCTGGTCGCGGGGGTGAATCCTGCGCATCACGCCACGCATGTCACCATCGACCTGTTCCCGGAGGGGAAGGGCACACGCCTTGAGTTCCGGCAGACCGGGCTCGCCACCGAAGCATCGCGCGACAGCCACATCGGTGGTTGGTGCGACAGCATGGACGCGCTGGCCGAGGTGCTGGCCGCGCGACCGGTCCCCGCATCGCTGTGACACGACCGTTCGGTCCGACGGAAGGCGCGGGGCTCGACCGACAGGATCCGGAATGGCTTCCGATGACCCGCCTGGGCGACCAAGCCGGTCGTTCCTGCGTCAGATGGACATGATCCCGTCGCGCCCGCTCCTGATCGCATCGCTCCTCCTCGGGTCGAACGCCGAGGCCCAGGTGCAGGCGGTGCCCCTGAACAACATCCCGGCCCAGGTGGTGTCCATGCTGGCCGGTCCGGGTGTGGCCATCACCAACGTTTTCTACTACTACGATCCGGCCTTCATCGGCACCTTCACCGGGGCCGACAGCCTGGGGCTCGACAGCGGGCTGGTGATCGCCAACGGCCAATGCTGGGTGATCGACGGCCCCAACGACTTCACCGGCGCCACCTACGGCGGAGGCCTTGGCACCACCTACGACCCCGACCTGCAGCAGGCGATCATGGGCTTCTCCGGCATCTACGACGCCACCTGGCTCACGCTGGACATCGTGCCGGCGGGCGACACGCTTCAACTCCAGTACGTGTTCGGTTCCGAGGAGTACGACGAGTACGTGTGCAGCGCGAAGGATGACGTGATGGGCATCTTCCTGAGCGGTCCGGGCATCAGCGGCACGTACATGAACGGGGCCATCAACATCGCCAGGCTCCCCAACTCTGACCTGCCCGTTTCGGTGAACACCTTGAACACCGGCTGGCCCGGTGCGTACGGCTCGTCCGGCATCTGCTACATCCAGCCGGATTGGCTGCTCGACACCATGCACTACCACCGGAACCTGGACACCACCGAGGTGGAGTTCGACGGGTATTCCGATGTGTTCACCGCCAAGGCCTCCGTGCAGCCCGGTGCCACGTACCAGTTGAAGATCTCCATCGGCGATGCGGGCGACGCGGTCTACGACTCGGCCGTATTGCTGAAGGCGGGCAGCCTGGTGTCCTGGTTCTCCACCGGCACGCCCGGTGCCACCTCCAGTACCGACGTGCGGTTCCGTGGCGATGGCCTGCGGCACGAGGCGGTGATCGAGGGACTAGGGGCGGGAGCGGCCCTTGTGTACGTGATGGACGCTGCGGGCCGGCTGGTCTGGCAGGGCAACGCGCCCGACCTCGGCGGGGTGCGCCGCGTGCCGTTGCCCGCAGGAAGGGGCGTGTACGTGCTGCGGGTGCTGCAGGCCGACCGCTCGGTGAGCGGCCGTGTGATGGCGGAGTGAACTTTTTCCATTGGGGAGTAGGGGTATCGGACGGGGCCCTTGTCATAGGGGCAACAACACGAACCCATGACCACGCTTTCCTTCCGCTCCCTGCTGCTCCCCGCCCTCCTCACCGCCGCCATGGTCCATGCGCAGGAGGCCACCGACCAGCCCATGCGCACCCTCTTCGGCAGCGACCACGACGTGCACAACGGAGGCTGGGGCGCGCCCACCGCCGCTTACACCCGCGTGCTCGACCAGGACGCCATGCTGGTGGGCCTGCGCGGTGGCTGGATCATGGACCATCGGTTCACCCTCGGCATTGCCGGCTACGGGCTGGTGACGCCGGTGAACAACGGCAATTACGACGCCTACCTGGTGGACAAGGGCCGCGAGCTGTATGACAAGAGCCGCTTCCAGATGGGCTACGGCGGGCTGTTGCTCGAGCCCATCATCGCCTACACCAGCCCGGTGCACGTAAGCCTGCCCATCCTCATCGGCGCCGGTGGTTGCGGCTACCAGACCTTCACCGACCTGCCCTCGAACTTCGACCCGAACACGTGGGAGGATGATGTGCAGGCCTTTTTCGTGGTGGAGCCGGGGGTGGACCTGGAGATCAACATGGTGAAACTGGTGCGGCTCGGGCTGGGCGCCTCGTACCGCTACACCTCCGACGTCACGCTGCCGGCCACCTCCAAGGACGCGCTCAACGGCTTCAACGCCACGTTCTCGGTGAAGGTGGGGGTGTTCTGATCGGCGGTCTGCGCTTCAGCGCGTGGGGCCTCGCGGTGTAGCTTGGCCCCATGCCATCTTTCCGGAGGTCGCTCGGTGGGCTGTTGCTGCTCCTCGCGGGTGCGTTGAACGCGCAATCTTCGGCCCCGGCGCTCATCGGGTACTACGCGGGCGATGGCAGGGACCTGGCCACGAAGCAGGTGGACCGCCTGACCCACCTCATCTGGTGCTTCGGGCGCCTGCGCAACGACAGTTTCATCGTGGCGGACGCCCAGGTGAAGGTGCTGCGCGCTCTGGTGGGCATGAAGCGGTCGCATCCGAAGCTGAAGGTGCTCGTATCGCTGGGTGGTTGGGGCGGCTGTGAGCCCTGCTCGGAGACCTTCTCCCGCGCCGAGGGCCGCGCCACCTTCGCGCGCAGCGTGAAGGCCCTGTTGAAGCGCACCTGGACCGATGGCATCGACCTCGATTGGGAGTATCCGGCGGTGCAGGGCTTCCCGGGCCATCCGTATTCCGATGCCGACCGCCACCACTTCACCCTGCTGGTGCGCGAGCTGCGGCACGAGCTGGGCGAGGGGTACGAGATCTCCTTCGCCGCCGGGGGAACGGATGAGTGCCTGCGGAAGGGCTATGAATGGGACAGCGTGATGGCCGTGGCTGACCGCGTTCACGTGATGAGCTACGACCTGGTGCACGGGTTCAGCACCCGCACCGGCCACCACACCGCCTTGTACGGCACCCCGGAACAACCGGCCTCGGCCGACCGGGCCGTGCGCCTGCTCGATTCCCTCGGCGTGCCGCGGGCGCAGGTGGTGATCGGCGCCGCGTTCTATGGGCGCATGTGGAAGGACGTGCCGCCGGGCGACCATGGCCTGTACAAGCCGGGGACCTTCGACCATGCCGTGCCCTACCTGGCGCTCGACAGCACCATCACCGCGGAGAAGGGGTGGACCCGCTACTGGGACCCGGCGGCCTTCGCGCCATACGCGTACAACGAGCGGGAACGGCGGTATTACACCTACGATGATCCGCGCAGCCTGGCCGCGAAGGCGCGCTACGTGAAGGAGCAGGGGCTCGGCGGGGTGATGTTCTGGCAGTTGCGCGAGGATACCCCCGACGGCGCCCTGCTCGAGGTGCTGCACACCACCCTCCGCACCCCATGAGCGACCACGAGCACATCGCCCGCAGGAAGCCCCTGTATCCGGTGGGTGAGGGACTGAGCGCCTACCTCGAGGCCCATTCGCGCACGGCGGTCCTTCCGCTGGTCTACGGCGACCTCATGCGCCACGACGGACTGCTCCCGCACCGCGATGCGCAGGGCCGTGAGACCCTGTGGAACAGTGTGATCTTCCGGCCTTCGGACCAGCAGGACCTGCACGACCGGCTGGTTGCGGTGTATCAATTGCTGATCGCCGACGGAAGGCACATCGATCACCTGGCGGTGGCCGGCATCGACTACTGCATCTACGGCAACAGCCAGCCGTTCCGGATCAAGATCCTCAACCAGCTCAACGACAACCACGATTACTACTACATCAAGCAGGCCGATGCCAACCGCATCTACGGGCTCGAGCTCGAGCACCTGCTGAGCCCCAACCGCATCAACTACATGTTCGGTGAACGCACCCTGGTGGAGGAGCACATCATCGGGGTGCCCGGGGACGACTTCATCGCCGACCCGCAGCACTACCACGGCAACATGAACCCGGTCCGGTTGAGCAAGGAGTTCGTGAAGTTCAACGAACGCTGCTTCGCGCGGCTGCTGGGCGACATGCGGGCCTACAACTTCGTGGTGGACGTGATCCAGGACCTCGACCAAGTGCAGTACCGCCTTCGCAGCATCGACTTCGACCAGCAGTGCTACGAGGGGCGGCATCGCATCTACATGCCTCAGTTCTTCAAGGAGAACAGGCCGTACGTGGAGCTCGCCCAGCGCACCATCGGCCGGGAGACGGCCGAGCAGTACGCCAACGAGGAGCGGTCGCTGCTCCGCAAGCGGTTCAAGCTCGCCCAGGACCAGCTCGCCCAGCTCTTCGCCGTGATGCGCGAGGACCCCATCGCACCGCCCGACCACGTGGCCCAGCTGGCCGGGGAGCTGGCCCGTTCGCACGGGCTGCCCGCACTGGCCCGCTGCCGTTCCATGGGCGAGGTCCTCGAGCTGCACATCCAGCACCGCCTGGGCCTCTAGCGGCGGCAACCTTGCGCCCCCTGGAGCCGTTCAAGCGCCCGGACCCTTCCGCCCACCTTCCGGTACGGTCCGCCGCCCATGCGGAACCTGTTGCTGGCCCTGGCCTTCGTACCCGTCCTGCTCCATGCGCAAACGTTGGAGTACCGGTGGTTGAACCAGCCCTGCGCCACAACCCTCAGCTGCGACAGCGGATGCACGGCCTGCAACATGCCGGTCTCCAGCGGCGCGGCGCTCATCGGCACCGACCTGGCCGTGCTGGGCATCGACGTGTGTCCGCATCCGGTGACGGTGGCGGACAATGCGCTGTTCACCTACGGCTGGCCCTCGACGCCCGACGCCGCCCACGCGCTGTTGCTCTCGGGCCTCACCCTGCAACCGCTCCACATCGACAGCCTCATCATCAGGCACCACCGCACCGCCGATGGCCCGGACCTGCTCCGCGTGGCCCTTACGGTGAACGGCGTGCAGCCCATCGCGCTCAACGACGCCACCGTCGCCGATGCCTTCGCCGGCACGGTGTACACGGACCTGGGCGTGGTGGCGGCCGCGGAAGGCGGGGCCATGGGCCTGTTCCAGCTCTCCCTGCAGCCGTACCAGGGGCAGGGTGGCGGCTGGGTGCTCGACGAGGTGCGCATCGTGATGTCGCCGGCGCCGCTCACCACCATCGCCGAGCTTCAGGCCCCGCGGTACACCAATGCCCCGCGTTACGACCTCTGGGGCCGCCCGGCCCCGCGCAGTGATGCGAGCGGGGTCTTCATCGACCGCTTCAAGCGCGTAAGGCTGGTGCAGCCTTAACGGGCCGCCCGCGGGTGGAAGCGCAGGATGTTGCTGCGCAGGTACTCACGGTCCAGGTGCGTGTAGATCTCGGTGGTGGTGATGCTGGCATGGCCGAGCATCTCCTGCACGGCCCGCAGGTCGGCGCCGCCCTCCACCAGGTGCGTGGCGAACGAATGCCTGAACGTGTGCGGACCGATCACCTTGCGCACACCGGCCAGCGCGGCCAGCTTCTTCACCAGGTTGAACACCGACACCCGCGAGAGCCTTCCGCCGCGGGCGTTGAGGAAGAGGGTGTCGGCCGCCTTCGCCTGCACCGGCAGGTGCGAACGCTCCCCATCGCGGTAGTGCGTGATGCGGCGCATGGCCTCGGGTCCGATGGGGACCAGGCGCTCCTTGTCGCCCTTGCCCACCACCCGGACGAAGCCCTCGGCGAAATGGAGCCGGCTCAGCTGCAGGTCGCACAGTTCGCTCACGCGAAGGCCGCAGCCGTACAGCGTTTCCACGATGGCGCGGTCGCGGTGGGCGAGGGGCTTGCTCATGTCGATCGCGGCCACGATGGCGTCCACCTCGGCCACGGTGAGGAAGGTGGGCAGGTGCCGCCCGATGCGTGGGTTCTGGAGCAGTTCGGTGGGGTCGGCCTCCACCACCTTCTCGCGCCGCAGGTTCCGGTAGAAGCCGCGCACCGCGCTCAGCAGGCGGGCCTGGCTGGTGGCGCCGAGGCCCCGCTTCGACACCCAGGTGGTGAAGGCCTGAAGGTCATCGAGCGTGAGCGTATCGGGCTTCAAGGGCGGGGAGTGCTCCTCGGCGAAGGTGCGCAGCTTGGCGAGGTCGCGCAGATAGGCCTCCACGGTGCGGTCGCTCAACGAGCGCTCCAGCTTCAGGTGCACCCGCAGGTCGATCAGGGCCTGCTTCCACTCCATGCTGCGAAGGTGCGGGCGGCAGGGGGCGGCACCACGGGCGCGCTGCACCGGGATATGACCAGCGCGGTGTTATCAGTGGTACTCCCCACCTTTGGGGCATGAAGCTGCTGGTGGTGAACGGCCCCAACCTGAACCTGCTCGGCCGGCGCGAGCCCGGCGTGTACGGCGAACGCTCCTTCGAGTCGTTCCTGCCCGAGCTGCGGAGGGCCTATCCGGAGCACGACATCGACCACTACCAGAGCAACGTGGAAGGCGAGCTCGTGAACGCGCTCCAGGCGGCCGACGGGATGTACCAGGGCGTGGTGTTGAACGCCGGCGGATACACCCACACCAGCGTGGCGCTCCGCGACTGCATCGCCGCGGTGCGCCTTCCGGTGATTGAGGTGCACATCAGCAACGTGCTCAGGCGCGAGGAGTTCCGGCACACCAGCCTCATCGGCGGGGTGTGCCTGGGCACGATCGCGGGCCTTGGCCTCGATGGCTACCGGCTGGCCATCGACCACCTGGTCAGGCGCGGCGCGTGAAGGCCTGCTGGTCGAGCTTGTCGAAGGTCTTCCAGCCCAGGATGAAGCGGTCGTAGGCCACGCTGCGCCGGTATTGCCCGGTGAGGTCCGGGTGGCGTTCGGTAGCCATGGTGCGGCGCCGCTCGCGCAGGGCGCCCGGAAGCATGGCGAGGAAGCTCCAATGGGCGCGGACCACCTGCCAGGTGTGGGCGCCATGGCCCTCCACGAGGAACTTCAGCCCGGCGAAACCATCGAGCACCATGCGCCGCAGGATCCGCATGGGCAGCCAGCCGCGGTGCAGGTTCTTGGTGAGCACGATAAGGCTGTTGCGGAAGTTGAGGAAGGTCTTGCGCGGACTGCCGTAGCCGAGGGCACCTCCGCCCACGTGGTAGACCGTGGTGGCCGCCGTGTAGCCGATGCGCCAGCCGCGCCGCCGCAGCCGCCAGCACAGGTCGATCTCCTCCATATGGGCGAAGAGGGAGGCATCGAAACCGCCGGCCTCGCGGAAGGCGGCCGACCGGATCATCAGGCAGGCACCGGTGGCCCAGAACACCTCCCGCTCATCGTCGTACTGGCCGTGGTCCTCTTCGGTGATCTCGAAGATGCGGCCCCGGCAGAACGGGTAGCCGTTCCGGTCGATGAAGCCGCCAGCGGCACCGGCGTGCTCGAAGTGGGTTCGGCGGCCATGGCTCAGCACCTTGGGCTGGCACGCGGCCATCTCCGGGTGCCGCACCAGGTGGTCGCGCAACGCGCCGATCCAGCCGGGGGTCACCTCCACGTCGCTGTTGAGCAGCACCAGCACCTCGGCATCGACCTGCTTGAGCGCTTCGTTGTACCCGCCCGCGAAGCCCAGGTTGGTGGCGTTGCGCACCACCCGCACCGTGGGGCAGTGGGCCCGCACCCAGGCGATGGACCCGTCCGTGGAACCGTTGTCCGCCACCACCACCTCCGCATCGCCACCGGTGGCGGCCACCACGCCCGGCAGAAAACGCTCCAGCCAGTGCTGGCCGTTCCAGTTGAGGATCACGACGGCGGTGGTCGGGGTCATGGTCGGGGGACCGCAAAAATGGGCGTTCCCCCGATGCGCCCGTCACCGCGGGTTGTCATAGAACTCCAACGCGCGCTCTCCACCGAGGGTGTTCACCTTCTGCGGGTCCACGTTGTTCATGGCGTTGTTGCGCACGTGGATGATCTGGTTCCAACGGCTGTTCTGCACCTCCCCGGGCACCTCGCTGTGGATCAGCTCGTAACAATCGCCGACCAGCTCGGGCAGGTAGAACACGAAGCGTCGGTTGGTGTACTTGCCCGCCCGGTAGTAATGCCAGATCTGGTAGGGGTAGCAATCCACCTCGTTGGCCCTGTCCATGATGGTGTTGGGCGCCCCGTACTTCAGGTGCACGTAACCACGGTCGGTGTCGAAGCCGCGCTTGTTGCGGCAGCCGTAGAGCTGGTTCACCTTCACCACCTCCTTGTGGTAGCGCTGCCAGGCGGCCTCGGCGTCCGGTCCGCTCCGGTTGTACCAGAAGGTGTACAGGAAGCGCTTCATCAGGTCCAGGTCCTTGTCCTTGTACCGGTCGTCGATGATCTTCCGTTCCAGCAGGCTGGCGATGGGACGCATGCTTCGCAGGTCGTCCGCGAGCGTGTCGGCATCCGTGTACACGTCGGCGAAGGTGTGCCCCAGGGGGATGTCGTCCGTGAGCGTGTACTGGATCGGGTTGTTGCGTTGGATGAGCTGTTCCCGACGGCCGAGCGAGGCTCCGCTGCGGTCCCTGGCCTCCAGCACCAGCAGGTAGTTGCCCGAGGGGAGCGCGCTGATGTCCCACTGCGCCAGCACCGGGCTCACCTCGGCCGCGCGCATCCGTTGCACTTTCTTGAACGCGCCGAACACCTCATGGTCCTCGAAGCCTTCGAGCTGGTAGCTGAGCACATAGACGCTGTCGCCGTTCAAGGCGGCAGGGGCGTTGTACACCTCGGCATAGAAGGCGAGGTTCTTCACCTCGGCGGGGTAGTAGTTGCTGGTGAAGGGGAGCACCTCGTACCCGCTGCGGGCGATGCGGGCATCCTCGGAGGGCTGGATGCGTGAGGCGAGCAGGATGTCGCTGAAGGCGATGCCATGGCCGATGGCGCCCACCGGGAGCGGCTGCGCCGGGAGCCGGGAGCCGGTGGTATCACCCCGCACCAGGTCGCGCAGCTCCACCGACAGGCTGTGGTCGCCCGGCTGGAGCAGGAAGCTCTCCATGTGCACGAAATCGGGGGAGATGCTGTCATGCGTCTCGGGCCCGTCCACCACGGTCTTGCGGTAGTCCACGATCGCACCGTTCCGCTCGATGATGGTGATGGCCTCCACCTTCGCCAGCTCGAAGCCGTGGGCGTTGGTGGCCATGTCCACCGAGTACCCCATGGTGGAGATGATCACGTCCACCCGCTCACCCTGGCCGGGCACGTGGAAGGTCTTGGTCTCCACGATGGCGTCGGGACCGCGCTGGGCGATGAGCACCGTGGCGCAGAGCAGGGGCAGGAGCACGAGGGACCGGCGATGCAGCATGAACCAAAGATAGCGCGGCCCGCACGGGGCCATCGACCGTTGCTGGAGCGGCCGGGGCCGTTCCTGCCGGCCGTCCTACCTTCGCGCCGCGCTTGAACGCGCCATCGGAGAGGTGGCAGAGTGGTCGATCGCGGCGGTCTTGAAAACCGCTTTACCAGCAATGGTAACGGGGGTTCGAATCCCTCCCTCTCCGCCAGATCGCAAGCCGCCGCAAGGCGGCTTCGTTCATTCCGAGGGCCGCGCGAGCAAGCTCGTGGCGGACCGAGGGATGAACGAAGCATCGCGCGGAGCGCGATCGGCTTCGTATCTGAAGCCTCCCCCCCCTGGGAAAGCGCTTCCGAGCGCGATCCCTCCCTCTCCGCCAGATCGGAAGCCGCCGGACGGCTGCGTGGCTCTCGCCCGCGTTGCCCATCTTCGTCCCATGCGCCTCACCTTCCTTGGCACCGGCACCAGCCAGGGTGTGCCCATCATCGGGTGCAGGTGCGTGGTGTGCACCAGCGGCGACCCCCGCGACCAGCGCCTGCGGGTGAGCGCGCTGGTGGAGGTGCACGGCAGGCGCCTGCTCATCGATGCGGGGCCCGACATGCGGCAGCAGCTGTTGCGCGCCCGGGTCGCCGACCTCGATGCCGTGCTGCTCACCCATGCCCACATGGACCACATCGGCGGCATGGACGACCTGCGGGCCATCAGCTTCCTGCACGAGCCGCCGCGCCCGGTGCCCATCTATGCCGATGCCGCCACCACCGAAGGGGTGAAGCGCATGTACCACTATGCCTTCGATGCCCGACGCTACCCCGGGGTGCCCGAGTTCGATATGCGGGAGATCGATGGTGGTCCGTTCCAGGCCGAGGGCGTGGAGGTCCTCCCGGTGGAGGTGCTGCACATGCACATGCCGGTGCTCGGTTTCCGCATCGGGGCCATGGCCTACATCACCGATGCGAAGACCATCGCCGCGGCCGAACGGGACAAGCTCCGCGGACTCGATGTGCTGGTGCTGAACGCCCTCAGGAAGAAGGAGCACTACTCGCACTTCAGCCTGCATGAGGCCCTGGAAGTGGTGCACGATGTGCGTCCCAAGCGGGCCTACTTCACGCACATCAGCCACTGGATGGGGCTGCACGCCGAGGTGGAGCTGGAGCTTCCCCCCGGCGTTCACCTGGCCCACGACGGGCTGGTGGTGGACGTCCAAGAAGGGTAGGTGGTTGGTCGGCTCAGGGCTGCACGGGCGGATCGCTTTCCTGCCGATCTTGGAGGTCCTGTTGCACCGACCAAGTTCCGACCATGCTGCGCACTGCTTTCTGCCTTACCGTTCTCGCCTTGGGCGCCACGCCCGGCCATGCCCAGCTCGCCCGCCCACGGCAGGAGCGGCTTGAAGTGACCTACATCCGCGATGCCAGGCGGCTGCCCGACCACACCTGGCAGAGCACGCTCCGCGCACGCCCCGCATGGCGGCAGTTCCTGGCGGCCAACCCCACCTGGACCGTGGAGTTCAACGAGGCCAACGGCCTGCCGCACCGCGCTTTCGGAAGGCCCATCCCCACCGCCGGCGCAACGCCCGCGGACCGGGCCACGGCCTTCCTGGCCGGCACCTTGTCGATGTTCGGCCTTCCGCTGGACGAGCTGCAGGTGAAGCATGTCTCGTCCACCGCCAAGCATCACTACGTGCACTTCGCGCAGAAGCACGAAGGTGTGGACGTGCTCTTCGGCCATGTGCTGGTGAAGCTCGATCAACAGGGGCGCGTGGTGCTCTTCGGGCTCGACGCGTATCCCGGCATCACCACGCCGCTCAGCCCTTCGCTCCCGGCCGGAGCCGCTGCGTCCGCCGCCAGCAACGGGCTTCCGCTGGTCACGGCCACCGAGGACCGCGGGGTGCGCATCCTGCCCTTGCCCGTGCAACGCGGCGTGGAGCACCGCCTGGTGCACGAGGTGATGGTGAACACCGCCCAGGTGGGCCGTCCCGGCCGCTGGCTGTGCTGGGTGGACGATGTGAGCGGCGAGCTGCTCTACCGCCAGGACCTGGTGATCAATGAGGCCCCGGAGCGCGACGAGGATTCAGGCGCGGATGTGCAGGTGAGCAGTACGGTGTACACCACCAACCAGCTGGCGCCATCGACGGTGGAGCCCATGCCCGATGTGGACATCACCATCGCCGGTCAGTCGTTCACGGCCGATGGAACGGGCTTCATCGGTTCGGGCGTTCCCGGACCGGCCACCTTCACCGCCGAGCTGTCCGGCACCTGGTCGCGCGTGGTGCGAGGCGGGGCCACGGCCAGCGTTACCGGCACCCTGCAGGATGGCCCCAACGTGGTGAGCTTCGATGCGGCCGCCACGATCCAGGAGCGCAGCGCATACCGCTACGTGAGCAAGATCCACAATCACGGCAAGGACGTTCTGCCCTCCTTCACCGGCATGGACTTCCAGCTGCCCACCAACGTGGATGTAGGCGGGGGAACGTGCAATGCCTACTACGATGGCAGCTCCATCAACTTCTACGCGGAAGGCGGGGATTGCTACTCCATGGCCAACATCGGCGAGGTGGTGTGGCACGAGTACGGCCATGGCATCAACGACAACTTCTACACCGACAACGGAGGGAACTTCCAGAACGGCGCCATGAACGAGGCCTACGCCGACTTCTGGGCCTTCAGCCTCTCCCAGGATCCCATCCTGGCCGACGGCTACGACATGCTCGCGCCCACGGAGCCCATCCGCCGCTACGATGTGGACCGGAAGGTGTACCCCATCGACATCACCGGCGAGGTGCATGCGGACGGGGAGATCATCGCCGGGGCCTGGTGGGACACCTACGTGCTGCTCGGCAACGACATGGGGCTCACCACCGCGCTGTTCGCAGAGGCCTTCCCGGGGCTGCAGGCCGACGTGCCGAACGGGCAGGAGGGGCAGGCCTTCCGCGATGTGCTGGTGGACGTGCTGCAGGCCGATGATACCGATGGCGACCTTACCAACGGCACGCCCAACGGCATCGCCATCGGCCAGGCCTTCGCACTCCACGGCATCACCCTCATCAGCGGCTTCGACCTCCTCCATACCCCGCTCGACGATCAGTCGCCCAACACCGGCATCACCGTGACGGCCCAGGCCACCGTGACCTTTCCGTACTCCCAGTATTTCCAAGGCCTGCGGTTGAGCTACCGCGTGAACGACGGCAGCTGGACGGATGTGGTCATGACCAACACCGGCGGAAGCACCTACGAGGCCGTGATCCCCGCGCAGCCCGAGGGCACGATCATCGCCTACTACGTGGGCATGCTCGATATCAACAACGTGCTCAGCTCGGTGCAGCCGATCGGGGCCGCTGAGGCCGATCCCAATGTGCCCTACTTCATCCTGGTGGGTTACGGGCTCGTGGGCACAGAGGACCTCGACTTCGTGAGCCAGATCGGCAACTGGACGCCCGGGCTGGCCTCCGACAACGCCAGCACGGGCGAGTGGACCCTCGACATTCCCGTTCCGTCGTTCAGCACGGTGGACAACAGCCAGATCCAGCCCGGCGACCAGCACACGCCCGGTGGCGAGCTGTGCTTCCTCACCGGCAACGCCTCGAGCTCCACCGCAGGACCGGGCGAGAACGATGTGGATGGCGGACGGACCACCCTGCAGAGCGATCCCATGGACCTTTCGAACATGGTCAACCCCACTTTCACCTATTGGCGCTGGTACACGAACAACCCGCCTGGTGGCGCCAATCCCGGCGCCGACTGGTGGATGGTGCAGATCACCAACGACGGGGTGAACTGGGTGCCCGTGGAGAACACCGTGACCAGCGACCGCAGCTGGCGCCGGGTGGCCTTCCGGGTGCAGGACTACCTCACGTCCAACAGCACCGTGCAGGTGCGCATGATCGCCTCCGACAGCGTGCGGCTCGGTGAGAACCTCGACGGCGGCAGCCTGGTGGAGGCCGCGGTGGATGACATCCAGCTGTGGGATAACGCGGGCACCATCGGCATGGATGAGCTGGGCCTTTTGGCCTTCGCCTCGGTCCACCCCAATCCGGCCTCCGAGTCGTTGACCTTCGTGCTCGACGCGCCCGCCCTGACAGGGCTGCGCTGGCAGGTGGTGGATGCCACCGGCCGCGTGGCGCTGGATAAGGTGGTGGGCGATCGCAGCGGCACGGTGCGCGAGCGGATCGATGTGCGCGGCCTCGCCGAAGGCACCTATGTGCTTCACGCCATGTGGAAGGGCGGGGCAGCGCGTCAGCGCTTCAGCGTGGTGCGCTGACGCCACCTGGAACGCGAAGGCCCTCCGGTGATCCCGGAGGGCCTTCGTGCTTCGGTGCGGCCGGGAGGCAGCCCGGCCGTGGTGGATGGAGGCGGGCGGTGCTAGGCGCCCGCCCTTCGCTACGCCGGCCGGTCCGATGGGTTCGGGCTTTTCGACCAACGCGCCCGTGGCGTGAACGGATCACGAACGGTCCTCGTCCGGAAAAGTCAATCCATGCCGAGCGATCGCTCCAGGGCGGTACGGATCACCCGGCACAGGCCTTCGGGGAATCGACCGTTCCGCAGATGCCCCTGGTTCACCTCCAGCTCGATGCCCGCGTAGCGCGAACGGTGCAGGCGGCGCAGGTGCGTGGGCAGTCCGTCCGCCTTGCCGAGGTACGGCCGGTTCATGCGCACCTCCAGGTCAGGATCGATGGCGAGCAGGGCGGCCCGCCAGCGATCGGCCCAGCGTCTCTCCGTCGCGCGCGACGGATCGTAGAGCAGACCGATGTCCAGGGTGCGCACCTCGCCGTTGAGCACCGGCGTGAAGGAGTGGACCGCCACATGCATCACCTGCTCCTTCGCTCTGGTCCAATGGTCGGTCGTTGCCTCCACGGCCTCGCGATGCGGATGGAAATGCGCGTGAAGGATGCGTTCGCGTTCATCCTTGGGCAGGCCCTTGGTGAAGCGCGAGAAAAGGGCGGGGTGGTGGAGCGAGCGGTTCAGTTCCACCAGCAGGCGTGTGGTGGTGGCGGCGAAGGCGGCATCGGCGAGCGGCTCCAGGTGATGGAAGAGGTCCAGGGCGCCGGGGTCCCATCCGCGGTGGCTGCGCAGCACGTCACCGGCACCCTTGAAGCGCGCGCGGTATTCCGTGGGCACCTTGTTGCCACCGTGCTCGCAGGTGAGCAGCACCTTCATGCGAAGGGGCGATCGTCATTCAGGCAGGCAGCGAGTTGGGTGTACACCGCGCGCACCTTGTCGGGCGTGGGCGTCTTGCCGGTGTGCGCGAGGATCCGTGACGAGAGGCAGCCGTGCTTCAGGATGTGCTCGATGCCCGCGCGGGCGTTGTCGCTCAGTTCGTCCTTCAGCTCGTTGTACAGGTGGGCCCACAGGTTGGCGGCGGTCATGCGGGCCTCCTTCAGCACCCCGAACATGATGAGGAACTCCTTGTTGGTGATCACGGCCTTGCCGGCATCCTTGATCACTTGCAGGAAGATGGGCAACAGGTCGGTCTCGCTCCAGGCACGCTGCAGGTAGTTGCTCACCCAGCGGCCCTTCACCATGGCGCGGGTCACGGCCACGATCAGCTCGGCGATGGCGAGGTCCATGGCCGGGCACTCCTGGATGTCGATCACGCGGATCTCGATGGCCCCCCGGTCGAAACGGGCAATGGCCCCGCGCGAGTTGGCGAAGTGGTGGTCCATCACATGCTCCGTGTCGTACGGTGCGAGGGCCTGCGCGATGGGGCTGAAGATCTCGCGGTAGTAGTCCTCCTGCGAGAAGACGGCCTCCGGGATCAGGGAGCCCATCAGCTCGGGCAGGCGTTCCTGGTGGTGCAGGTAGGCCTCCATGCGGCTGTCGAGGAAGCCGGTGGCCTTGCCATCGAGCAGGGGGGAGCTGGCGCTGAGGGCGGGGATGATGGGCAGCACCATGCGTACCGCCGCGTGCAGCTTGCCGAACTCCTCGTCGTTGGCGAAGGGCAGGTTGAGGTGCGTGCTCTGCAGGTTGCTCCAGCCGTGGCCGCGGCAGTCGAAGATGCGGTTGTACAGCGCGTAGACCTCGTTGTACTCATGCGGCCAGATCACGGTCTCGCTGAAGGGATCCATCAGCGGATGCGCGGCGGTGGGCAGCAGCATGCGGCCGTGCTTCGCGAGCAGCGCGTTGATGGCCCTCACCTCGGTGGCGAACTTCTTCTGGAAGGAGGGTATCCGACGGGTGGGCTTCGCCGTCTTCAATTCCACCACGTGGCTCACGAGCTCGTTGCTCCACTCCACGTCCCCGCGCTCCACATCGCCGGTGATGCGGCCGGTGACCTCCTCGAAGAGCTTGTCCACCGAGGGGCTCACCTTCAGGGTGTCGCGCTCCACCACCATGTACTCCAGTTCGATGCCGGTGACCTCGAACAGCTTGAACTTCCTGTCGGTCATGTGTGCTTGTGCGTTGTGCTCGCTGCCGGCGCGATGCCGATGCGGCGCTCGATGGAGCGCTTGAGCGATCCGATGATGCGTGCGTACAGTTCCTCCCCCAGCACCACGTCCTCCACGCCGTGGTCGATGTTGGGGCATTCGTTCACCTCGATCACGTAGGGCCTGCCGCCCACTTCCTTGATGTCGACGCCGAAGAGCCCCTGGTCGCCCACGATGGCCTTCACGGCGTGCACCGCGGCGTCGATGATGGGCTTCGCGCATTCGTGCACGTGCATGGTGGCGAAGTCGCCCGTCTGGTCCTTCTTGGTGCTGCTGCCCCAGTTGTAGATCTGCCAGTGGCCGCGTGCCATGAAGTACTTGCAGGCGTAGAGCGGCTCACCGTCGAGCACGCCGATGCGCCAGTCGAAGTCGCTGGGCATGAACTCCTGCGCGATCACCAGGTCGCTGGCGTCGAGCAGCTCGTTGAGCTTCTGCTCGAGCTCCTCGGGCGTCTTCGCCTTGGTCACGCCCATGCTGAAGGTGGAGTCGGGGAGCTTCAGCACCACGGGCAGCCCGAAGCGGGCGGCCACCTCGTGCCGGTTCTCGCTGTGCACGATGAGGGTGCGCGGGCTGGGCACCTTGTGCGCCTCCATCACCTCGGCCAGGTACACCTTGTTGTTGCACTTGAGGATCGCGTCTGGTGCGTCCATCACGGCCAGCCCTTCCTTTTGCGCCTTGCGCGCGAAGCGGTAGGTGTGGTCGTTCACGTGGGTGTTCTCGCGGATGAGCAGGGCATCGTACTCGCCCACGCGGTCGATGTCGTCCGGACCGATGATGTCCACCGCGAAGCCCATGTGCTCGGCGGCCTGGCGGAACTTGACGATCGCGCGCTTGTTGCTGGGCGCGGCCTTGTCATCGGGGTTCACCAGGATGGCGAGGTCGTACTGGCTGCGATCGTCGCGGGCCTTGTCGTAACGCTTCTTCGCGAAGTACTCCTGGGCGAAGTGCCGCACGAAGGGCAGATGGTCTTCGGGGATCTCGTTGTAGGGGATCGCCCGCATGCCGCGCAGTTCCCACTTCTCACCCTTCACGAAACGGGCGCGCAGCAGGGGAGCCCGGAACACCTTGTACAGCTCGTGCGCCAGGCGGTCGTACGTGCGGTTCACGTTGCGGCCGAAGTAGATGCTGAAGATGAACTCGTGCTTGTTCTTGTGGGCCAGGCTCGACTGGATCACGTCGTCGAGGTCGCGTGAGAGCACCTTCACGAGGCTCGGGTTCTTCAGGTCGAGGATGGCCTTGGCGTCGGGGATCACCTTGTGCCCGCGCGCCTCGGCCAGCAGGCTCACGTAGTAGCCGCGGCTTTGGTAGCTGTAGCTCTTGGCCAGGTTGAAGATGCGCACGTTGGTGAGCGCCGCGTAGTGCGGGTCGGTGAGGTAGTCGCGGCTGCTCACCACCTCCACGCCCTTCACGCCGAGGTTGAACGCCTTGGGGTCGCGCACCACGATGATCTTCCTCATGCGGGCAGGGGCTTCTTGGAGATGACCAGCAGGTTGGCGTCGTAGGTGACGATGCCGAGCATGATCGAGTTGATGAGGCGGCCGACGTGCACCTGGTAGTAGCGGTCCTCGCCGAGCGGGTTGTCCTGGTAGGGGTCGGCCACGAGCACCTTCTTGCCCTCCATGCCCGCCAGCACCACGAAGTGGCCCATGGGCTTGCCGCGGAGGTCGTCGAACACGCTCTGCCCGTTGCTGCCGCTGTACTCGCGCTTGCTCTGGTAGAGGTAGGTGGCGCTGAGGCCGGTGAGGATGGGCAGGTCGTGGTCGAAGTAGGTCTGCAGCAGGGCCGGCTTGGGGTCGTCGAAGCGGATCTCGCCGCCCATCTTCAGGAAGCGCGCATAGGCCAGGCAGGCGGCGCCCAGCTTCTTGCCCTCCTTGAAGCGCGTCTGGGCGATGAGCTTCTTCCGCAACATCTCGCTGGAAAGCCCGTCCCAGCTGGGGTCGAACACGCGCAGGTTGTAGCTGTGGATGCGCACGTTGAACCCGTGCTTCAGGGCATGCAGGCCCAGGAACACCGCCAGCGTGCCACCGTCCTCCAGGTGGTGCACCTCGCGGATCACCTCGTCCAGCGGGATGTCGAGGCCGAAATAGGTGTACACCGCATGGAGCGACGTGGGACCGCAGGTGCTGTCGTCCGGCTGGGGCAGGATGCGGATGGGGCGCATGAACGCCCAAAGGTCACGGCCATCGCGCCCGCGTGCGACGCGCAGGCCGGATCGGGCATCCACCATCGGGTGTGGACAGCTACAGGCCTGCCATGCGCCGCCACAGGCGGTCGAGGGTGCCTGCGCCCACGGCGATCACCAGGGGCATCATGGGCAGGAGGTAGCGCATGCGGCACACCACCAGCATGTGGCTGGCGCAGAACACGAGCACCAGCGCGGCGATCAGCAGGGCGGGCGCACCGCCCTTCCGCAGGCCGGACAGGAAGAGAGCGAGGAGCACCACCTGCATCACCAGCATGGCAGAGTCCACGGGCTTCCAGCGTTCGCCATAGGCCTGCACCACGCCCCAGTTGGTCCAGAGGGGAACGGCGCGCCACAGGGACAGCTTCACGTAGTCCAGCACGTGGGCCTTCACCACGGCGTTGCCTTCGATGCGGTACACAGCGTCTACCTCGGCCTCGTTGGGGCTTGGCCCCAGCTCCGGATGCCGCTCCAGCACGCTGCGCGTCAGCGGCTCGGCTTCATCCGCCGCGATGTAACGATAGAGGTTATCGCTGCCAAGGTGGTGGTTGTGGCGCAGCAGGTTGTAGCCGGTGAGCGTGCTGCCCACCACCCAGCGACCGAACACCGCGTGGTTCCGCAGTGTCCAGGGGGCGATGAGCAGGAGGAAGAAGGCCCCATGGATGAGGGCATGCGCGGTCCGCTGGCGTGATCCCGGGCGTTGCCAGGGGCGCCAGATCACCAAGGTCATGGGAACCGCCAGGGCGAACAGTGCGGTGCGGCAGAGCACCGCGGCGCCGAGGATGGCACCGGCCAACGCCTGATCGCGGGCTCGTCCACGGACCTGCGCACGGCGGGAGGCGATCACGGCGCCCGTGCAGCCCACAGTGGCCAGCAGGTCGCCGCCCACCTGCGGGATCACCTGGATCGCGGGCAGGTAGATGGCCCAGGCCAGTGCTGCGAACAAACCGGCACGCTCACCACCGAGCGATCGGGCCAGGCGATGCACCAGAAGCAGGATCCCAACGAACAAGAGCATCTTGAAAAGGGCCACGCTCCAGATATCCTCCCGGAAGAACGCCAGCCCCGCGTAGAGGACAACGGGCAGGGGCTCGCGCATCGCGCTGAGGTCATTGCCGGGGCCGCAGGCCGGGAAGTAGAGCGGGAGGCAATGCCTG
>JBGAGX010000056.1:0-3224 GCA_044226515.1 Flavobacteriales bacterium
TTCCCCAGTGCCATCGTGCGGTGGAACGAGGAGCTGAAGGGCTTCTACCACAATGAGGGCTACCTCAGCGACATCCAGGTGAAGATGGCGCTCCTGCAGGCGCAGGTGGAACCCTGACAACAGCTTGTTCCGTTCGCCACGACCACACCACCGAGCGAACGAACATGGAAAGCGGGCCCGTAAGCCCGCTTTCTTCATTTACGTTCAGGTCGGGCTCAGTGCTGGTCGTAGTCGATCACCACGCGGGCGCTTCGGGGATGGGTCTGGCAGGTGAGCACATAGCCATCGGCCACCTCCTCGTCGGTGAGCGCGTAGTTCATGGCCATCTCCACCTGCCCCTCCAACACGCGGGCCTTGCAGGTGCAGCACACGGCGCCCTTGCAGGCGTAGGGCACATCGAGGCCGGAGTCGATCGCGGCATCCAGCACGGCATCGCCCTTGGCCGGGATCTGCAGCTCGTGCTCACGGCCGTCCAGGATCACCTTCACGCTCGCCGTGCCTGTGAAGCTGCCGCCCGTGCCGTGCGAATGGTCGGCGCCTTTCTTCGCCTCGTCCGACACGGGGCTGGTGAAGAGCTCGATGTGGATGCGCTTCTTGTCGGCGCCCAGCTTCTCCAGGGCCTCGCTCACGTTCACCATCATCTGCTCGGGCCCGCAGATGAAGTACTCGTTGTCGTTGCGGTCGCTCACGAAGCGCTTCACCAGTTCCACGGCCTTGTCGGTGGTGATGCGGCCGTTGAACAGCACGTTCTCGTCGCGGCCCTTGGTGAGGATGTGGTGCACGTCGAGGCGGGCGCCGTACTGGGCCTTCAGCTCCTCGAGCTTCTGGCGGAAGATGATGCGGTCCACATCGGTGTTGCCGTAGAACAGCGTGAACCGGCTCTTCGGCTCGGTGCGCAGCACGGTCTTGAGGATGCTGAGGATGGGCGTGATGCCGCTGCCCGCGGCGAAGGCCACGATCTGGCGCTCCTTGGCGGGGTCGAGGGCGGTGGTGAAATGGCCCATGGGGGTCATCACCTCGATGGTCATGCCGGCCTTGAGCTTCTCCACCAGCTGGGTGCTGGCCCGGCCGCCTGGCACCCGCTTCACCGCGATGCGCAGCTCGTCCTTGTCGAGGGGGCTGCTGCAGATGCTGTAGCTGCGCCGGAGCTCCTCCCCGTTCACCGTGAGCTTCAGCGTCACGTACTGGCCGTGGGTGAAGGCGAAATCGTTCTGCAGCGCGGGGGGCACCTTCAGACCGACCACGATCGCGTCGGGGGTCTCCTGGTGCACGCTGGCGACCTCGAGGGGGTGGAACCGGGCCATGCGGGGGTTGCTCATTGGGGCGGCGAAATTAGCGGTCCGTCCGTTGCCGGACGGGTGATGAACCACCGAGGGGCACCGATCGTTCACTCCCATGACCGGCGTCAGGGACGCCAGAGGACCGCCACCTATCTTAGCCACCCGCAGAAACAGCCATGACGGACGTACAGAACCTCGAGGAACGCTTCCAGGCCAAGATCGACGCCGAACAGAAGATCGAGCCGAAGGACTGGATGCCGGAGAAGTACCGCAAGACCCTCATCCGCCAGATCAGCCAGCACGCGCACAGCGAGGTGGTGGGCATGCTGCCCGAGGGTAACTGGATCACCCGGGCCCCCAACCTGCGCCGCAAGGCCATCCTGCTCGCCAAGGTGCAGGACGAGGCGGGCCACGGCCTGTACCTCTACAGCGCCTGCGAGACCCTGGGCGTTTCCCGCGAGCAGACCATCGACGACCTGCTGAGCAGCAAGGCCAAGTACAGCAGCATCTTCAACTACCCCACCCTCACCTGGGCCGACATCGGCGCCATCGGCTGGCTGGTGGACGGTGCGGCCATCATGAATCAGGTGATGCTGTGCCGCACCAGCTATGGCCCTTACGCCCGGGCCATGGTGCGCATCTGCAAGGAGGAGAGCTTCCACCAGCGCCAGGGCTACGAGATCATGGCCGTGCTGGCCAAGGGCACGCCCGAGCAGAAGGAGATGGCGCAGGACGCCCTGAACCGGTGGTGGTGGCCCAGCCTGATGATGTTCGGCCCCACCGACGCCAACAGCCCGCACAGCGCCGAGAGCATGAAGTGGAAGATCAAGCGGCAGAGCAACGATGAGCTGCGCCAGACCTTCATCGACCGCACGGTGCAGCAGGCCGAGGTGATCGGTCTCACCATCCCCGACCCGAAGCTGAAGTGGAACGAGTCCACCCAGCATTACGAATGGGGCGAGATCGACTGGACCGAGTTCAACAACGTCGTGGCCGGCAACGGTCCCTGCAACAAGGAACGCCTGGCCGCCCGCAACAAGGCCCACGACGAAGGCGCCTGGGTGCGCGAAGCCGCGCTGGCCCATGCCGCCAGAAGGCGAAGAAGGAGAAACAAGCAGCATGAATCCGAGTGGTGAGTAGCGAGTGACGAAGCCGCGTGGCGAGCCTGCGTCCTCACAACCAATGCCCTCGCTACTCGCTCACCTCACCACCCACCGGACCCCATGACATAACCGAACAACTGGCCCCTTTGGGAGATCTTCATCCAGAGCAAGCGCGGCCTGGAGCACAAGCATGTGGGCAGCCTGCACGCCGCCGACGCCCAGATGGCCATCGAGAACGCCCGCGACGTGTACACGCGCCGCCAGGAAGGGCAGAGCATCTGGGTGGTGCCCGCCGGCGCCATCAGCAGCAGCCAGCCCGATGATGCGGCGATGCTGTTCGACCCCGCCGACGACAAGACCTACCGGCACCCGACCTTCTACACCATGCCCGAGGGGGCGAAGTACATCTAAGCGGTTGTCAGTTGTTGGTTGTCGGTTGACCGCACGGTCCGACCGCGCCAACGACCCGACAGACAACTGACAATGGACACCTTGCAACCATGAGCCATCAAGACGCGCTCCTCACCTACACCCTCCGCCAGGCGGACGATCTCCTCATCCTGAGCCACCGCCTGAGCGAGTGGTGCGGGCATGGGCCGGTCCTGGAGGAGGACATCGCCCTTACCAACCGGGCGCTGGACCACATCGGCGAGGCGCGCAACCTGTACACCTATGCCGGACAGGTGGAAGGCAAGGGCCGTGACGAGGATGACCTCGCCTACCTGCGGAACGAACGGCAGTTCCTGAACACCAAGTTGGTGGAGCAGCCCAACGGCGACTACGCGCACACCATCGTGCGGAGCTTCCTGTTCGATGCCTACCACCTGCCGCTGGCCGAGGC
>JBGAGX010000002.1:0-226056 GCA_044226515.1 Flavobacteriales bacterium
CCTTCACGAAGCTGGCTCCTGCGCCGCCGAGGGTGTAGCTGGCGCGGATCACCAGCGGGAAGCCGAACTCCTGCGCCACCTTCTTGCCCTCGAGGAAGCTGGTGACGGTCTTGCTGGGCGCCATAGGCACGCCGATGCGCTCCATCAGCAGGCGGAACTGCTCGCGGTTCTCGGTGATGTCGATGGCGGCGGTGTCCACCCCGATCATGCGCACCCCGTACTGCTGCCAGATGCCGAGCTTCTCGCACTCGATGGCGAGGTTCAGCGCGGTCTGCCCGCCCATGGTGGGCAGCACGGCGTCGATCTTGTGCTTCTTGAGGATCTCCTCGATGCTCTCGGGCGTGAGCGGCTTCAGGTACACGTTGTCGGCCGTGACCGGATCGGTCATGATGGTGGCCGGGTTGCTGTTGATCAGCGTGACCTCGATGCCTTCGTTGCGGAGGGAGCGGGCCGCCTGACTGCCGCTGTAGTCGAACTCGCAGGCCTGGCCGATGACGATGGGACCGCTTCCGATAAGGAGAACGGAGCGGATACTGGTGTCTTTAGGCATGTCCGGTGGATAACCGGAGCGCAAAACTAACCCGCGCGGAGTGCTCGGCGCGGCGATGTGGATAAGGAGGGGGGATCGTGGAGAACTGCATATCACCACAGAGGCACAGAGAACACGGAGGAATACGAACGCCGAACTCCGAAAGGGTGACACGGCTGAACCATTCCTTTGTCCTCTCTGTGACCTCTGTGCCTCTGTGGTGAATTCCCCCATGGTCTCCTCCTTCACCCACGGCCCCACCACCTTGGCCTACCGCAGCTACGGCAGCGGTGCGGTGCAGGTGATCGCGCTGCACGGCTTCGGTCGCACCGGTGCCGACTTCGCGCTGTTCGGCCCGCTGGTGGACGGGCGCTGCACGGTGCACGCGTTCGACCTGCATTTCCACGGGGAAAGCGCCACGCCCGGCCACCGCGCGCACGAGCCCTTCACCCCGGCCGAGCTGGCGGCGTATTTCACGGCCTTCGCCGACCACCTGGGCGCGGGCAAGGTGACCCTGCTGGGCTACAGCTTGGGCGGACGGCTCGCGCTGAGCCTGCTCACCACCATGCCGCAGCGCATCGCCCGGGTGGTGCTGGTGGCCCCGGACGGCCTCAAGCCCCGGCCGTGGTACCGTGGCCTCGCGGCCTCGCGCCTGGGGCGCCGCCTCTACGGCCGCTTCGTGGACGACCCGGGGCGGGCCCACGCCCTGATGCACGCGCTGCACCGCACCGGGCTCCTGCGCCCCAAGCTGCACCGCTTCCTGCTGGATCAGACGGACAGCCGCGCCAAGCGCCAGCAGGTGCACGATGTGTGGCTGAGCTACCGCCTGATCGAACCGGACCTGGGGGATGTGGCGCGCGCACTGGAGGCGCATGGCATCGGGCTGCGCCTCTTCCTGGGCCGCACGGACAGTGTGATCCCCGCGCATCTGGCGCAGGCCCTTCAGCGCCGCGCACCGAACCGGGTGCAGGCGTACCTCCTGGATGGCGGGCACGTCCTGCTCACGCCGTCCTTCGCCCCGGCGATTGCGGAGGCGCTGGGCTGAAAAGAAAAGGGGCCCGAAGGCCCCTCTGGTGAAAGCGTGTGGTGAACGGGCTTATTTCTTGCCCATCTGCTCGTCGCTCACGGAGAGCTTCTTGCGGCCCTGCTTGCGGCGGCTGCTGAGCACCGCACGACCCGAAGCCGAGCTCATGCGCTCACGGAAGCCGTGCTTGTTGGTACGCTTGCGTTTGCTGGGCTGGTAAGTGCGCTTCATGGCCGTCGTCGTTTGCTAAAGGGAGGGCAAAAGTAGGCCTTTTCGTGGTTCGTCCAAATCCCGGGTCAACCAGCTGACCCCCAACCCCTTCTACCGGGGTCCGAAGCGCAGGCGGTCCAGCCCGAAGGCCTGCACCCGCCCACCGGCGTCCTCCACCAGCAGGCGGCCGGCATCGTCCACGTTCAGGGGCCGGCCTGTCCAAGGCGCACCATCGAGTTCCAGGTCCACGAACGTGCCGCGCGCCCACAGCAGGTCGGCGTAGCGGGCATCGATGGCGGCGCGATCGGCGGTGCGCAGGTCCCACCAATGTTGGAAGCGTGCGCACAACATGTCGAGCAGCTCAAGCCGGTCCTGCGGAAGGCCGGTCTCCAGGCGCAGGCTAGTGGCATCGGGGCCGGCCTGAAGCTCGGTGCTGTTCACGTTGAGGCCGATGCCCACGATGGCGGCCGCCACCCGGTCGCCCACCACCTCGTTCTGGATGAGGATGCCCGCCACCTTCTGGCGGCCGATGAGCACGTCGTTCGGCCATTTCACCCGCACCGGTCCCACGCCCAGACCCGCCGAAACGCGCAGCGCCTCCTCCACCACGTCGCGTACCGCGAGGGCCGAAACCTTGGCCAGCACGAACTGCTCGGCGGCCTTGAGGTCCGTGGGCCGCAAGACGATGCTCAGTGTGAGGTCGAGACCTTTGGCCGAGCTCCACGTGCGTCCCCGCTGGCCTCGTCCCTCGGTCTGCTCATGGGCCAGGATGACAGCCCCGTGCGGCAATTCCGGCAGGGCCAGCCGATCGGCAGCGTACTTGTTGGTGCTGTCCACGCTCTGCAGTTCCACCAACGTGGCCCCGATCACCCGCTGTTCTGCCTTCTTCACCATGGTGCCTTCGCCCGGAACGGCCGGTGTTCCTGCTTACCTTTGAACGGTCCAAGATACCCCGGATGACGAAAGCGCACCGTGTCCTCCCCATGTCACCTTTGGTCGACGCGGTGGTGAAGGGCATCCAGGAAGTGAAAGGCAAGGACATCGTGCACCTCGACCTGCGGGGATTGCCGAACACCGTGGCCGACCATTTCGTTGTGTGCCATGGCGACAGCGACACGCAGGTGGACGCCATCGCCGGCAGCGTGGAGAAGATGGTGCGGGAACTGACCGGAGAGCGCCCCTGGCACGTGGAAGGCCGCGAGAACCGCGGCTGGGTGCTGGTGGACTATGTGGACGTGGTGGTGCACATCTTCCACAAGGAGAAGCGCATCTACTACGGCCTGGAGGACCTGTGGGCCGATGCCGTGCGCCAGCGGTACGAGAACGTGGCGTGACCTGACCTACCGAACAACGTGGAGAACGAGACCAAGCCAAGGAACGACCGTCCAGGTGCCGAACGCCCGAAGCGTTCCTTCAATTTCTACTGGATCTACGGGGTGATCATCGTGGTCATCCTCGCCATCCAGATCATGCAGTACAACGGCGGCGCGAAGGCGATCAAGTTCAACGACTATGAGCGCTACGTGAACGCCGGCGACGTGGGCCGCATCGACATCGTGAACAACGAGATGGTGCTGGTGACGATCAAGAAGGACAGCCTGAAGAAGGCCGCGCACCAGGAGAAGCTGGGGCGCGAGGCCACCGGCCCGGGCCCCCACTACCGCTTCACCATCGGCAACAGCGAGGCCGCCCAGCAGAAGCTGGTGGACCTGGCCGACAAGAACGGGGTGGAGATGAACTTCGAGACCCAGAGCGAATGGGGCCGCGAGCTCATGGGCTGGGTGGTGCTCTTCGGCGTGATGGCACTGCTGTGGTTCGTGATGCTCCGGCGCATCGGCGGCGGTGGCCCCGGCGGGCAGATCTTCAACATCGGCAAGAGCCGCGCGCAGGTCTTCGAAGGCGGCAAGAGCACCAACGTCACCTTCAACGACGTGGCAGGCCTCGACGAGGCCAAGGAGGAGCTGCAGGAGATCGTGGATTTCCTGAAGAACCCGAAGAAGTACACCAGCCTCGGCGCCAAGATCCCCAAGGGCGCCCTCCTCGTGGGCCCGCCGGGCACGGGCAAGACCCTCCTGGCCAAGGCCATCGCCGGCGAGGCCAACGTGCCCTTCTTCAGCCTCAGCGGTTCGGACTTCGTGGAGATGTTCGTGGGCGTGGGCGCCAGCCGCGTGCGCGACCTCTTCAAGCAGGCCAAGGAGAAGGCCCCCGCCATCATCTTCATCGACGAGATCGACGCCATCGGGCGCGCCCGCGGCCGCAGCGTGAGCATGGGCGCCAACGACGAGCGCGAGAACACGCTCAACCAGCTCCTCACCGAGATGGACGGCTTCGGCACCAACAGCGGGGTGATCCTCATCGGCGCCACCAACCGCGCCGACGTGCTGGACCGCGCCCTCATGCGCCCCGGCCGGTTCGACCGGCAGATCTTCGTGGACATGCCCGACCTCAAGGAGCGGGAGGAGATCCTGAAGGTGCACCTGAAGCCCCTGAAGCTCGACGCCGCCGTGGACGTGGGCTTCCTCGCCCGGCAGACGCCCGGGTTCAGCGGCGCCGACCTGGCCAACATCTGCAACGAGGCCGCCCTCATCGCCGCCCGCAAGAAGAAGGACCGTGTGGAGAAGCAGGATTTCCTCGACGCGGTGGACCGCGTGATCGGCGGCCTGGAGAAGAAGAACAAGATCATCACCGCCGACGAGAAGCGCGGCGTGGCCTACCACGAGGCCGGCCACGCCACCGTGAGCTGGCTGGTGGAGCATGCCTCCCCCCTGGTGAAGGTCACCATCGTGCCGCGCGGACGCTCGCTGGGCGCCGCCTGGTACCTGCCGGAGGAGCGCCACCTGACCACCGCCGAACAGATGCTCGACGAGATGTGCGCCGCCTTGGGCGGGCGCGCCGCCGAGGAGGTGATGTTCGGCAAGGTGAGCACCGGCGCGCTCAGCGACCTGGAGAAGGTGACCAAGCAGGCCTACGCCATGGTCACCGTGTACGGCCTCAACGACCGCATCGGCAACATCAGCTTCTACGACAGCACCGGGCAGAGCGAGTACACCTTCGGCAAGCCCTACAGCGAGAAGACCGCCGAGCTCATCGACCAGGAGGTGAGCAAGCTCGTGGAGGACCAGTACAAGCGGGCCAAGCGCATCCTTACCGACAACAAGGACAAGCTCACCGCGCTCGCCACCCAGCTGCTGGAGCGTGAGGTGATCTTCAAGGAGGACCTGGAGAAGATCTTCGGGGTGCGCACCTTCGCCAGGGACCTGGCCGAGCAACCCGCGGCCAACGGCCACGGCGCAGCGCACGGCACCCCGGCCGCCGAGGCCGGCGCCGCACCCTCCATGCCGCACCAGGCGTGAACGAACTGGTGACGCGCGCGCTGACGGGAGCGGCCTACGTGGCCCTCACGCTGGGCGCCGCCTGGGCGGGACCGTGGACCACCGCGCTGCTCTTCGCCCCGGCCTGCCTCATCGGCGCCCGCGAACTGCACCGGCTGTACTGGACCGACGAGGAGGCCCCCGCCATGGCCTTGAGCATGTCCGTGGCCCTGGCCACCTACATCGCGGTGGTGGCCGTGGCCCTGGTGCCCGGCTGGCACGCGGGCGCAGCGGCCGTCGCCATCCTGGGCGTGCTGGTGATCGCCGCCGTGGTGCTCATGCGCCAGGGTCCGCCCACTCCCGCCTCGCTGTTCGGTGGCGTGGCCCTGCTCGCAGGCTACATCGCGCTCCCCTTCGCGCTCACGCCGCACATGCTTCACCACGGCCCCCAACCGCTGATCGGTTTCTTCCTGCTCCTGTGGATGAACGACACCGGGGCCTACCTGGTGGGACGCACCATCGGGCGCACGAAGCTCATGCCCGCGGTGAGCCCCAAGAAGACGGTCGAGGGCCTGGTGGGCGGGATCCTGCTCACCATGGGCGTGGCCTGGTGGCTCTCGGGCACCTTCACCACGGTGGGCACCTTCGATTGGGTGGTGGCCGCGGCCATCGTGGGCCTCACCGGCACCGTGGGCGACCTGCTTGAATCGGCCTTCAAGCGTGCACGCGGCGTGAAGGACTCCGGGCGCGTGCTCCCGGGGCACGGCGGCATCCTCGACCGGTTCGATGGCTTCCTGATCGCCCTGCCGGCCGTGTACGCCTGGCTCCACCTTCCGCGCTGAGGCGCTCGGCTATCTTTGGCGCCCACCGAACCGCCCATGCGCCTGCACCGCGAAGGCACCGCCACCATCCTCCTCGTCCTCGCCGTCTGCTGCTTCGCGGGCTTCGCCCTCTGGTACTGGACCGTGCCCGCCATCATCCGCTGGCCCCTCTCGGCCGCGCTGATCGCCCTGTTGGGGATCGTGCTCTGGTTCTTCCGTGTGCCTGCACGCACCAGCACCAGCGGCGACGACCTCGTCATCTCCCCGGCCGACGGCAAGGTGGTGGCCATCGAGGAGGTGGAGGAGGGCGAGTACTTCAAGGACCGCCGGATCCAGGTGAGCGTGTTCATGAGCCCGCTCAACGTGCACATCAACTTCCACCCGGTGGCCGGCACCGTTTCCTATTACAAGTACCACCCGGGCAAGTACCTGGTGGCCTGGCACCCGAAGAGCAGCACCGAGAACGAACGCTCCACCGTGGTGGTGCGCCACCCGCGCCACGGGGAGGTGCTCTTCCGCCAGATCGCCGGTGCGCTGGCCCGCCGCATCGTCACCTACGCCCGCGAAGGCCAGCCCGCCGCGCAGGCACAGGAGTTCGGCTTCATCAAGTTCGGCTCGCGCGTGGACGTGCTGCTGCCCCTGGGCACCACGGTCACCGCCAAGCTCGGCGATGTGGTGCAGGGCTCCGTCACACCCATCGCCCGCTTCGACCGATGAAGACCCGCGCCCCCCTTCCGGCCATCGCCGCCCTGTTCCTGCTCGCCGCCTGCGGGGAGGAGCCGAACACCGACGTGAACAGCACGGAGGAACCGACCCCGGTGTCCGTGTCACCGGTCTCCGCGCCGGCACATCCGCCGCGCTACGATGGCGTGTACGCCGCGCACTTCGGGGGAACGGTGCAGCTGCTCCGCTTCTTTCCGAGCGGGAACGTGGTCACCGCCACCGACCGGCCCGACGGGGTGGACTCCGTGCGCACCCTGCTGCGGGAGGACCTCGCCGCGGACCTGGGCAAGGGCTTCCACAACGTGCCCGTGACCTACCGGAACGACAGCGTGCTGTTCCGCACCACCATTATGCGCGGCTACATCGAGTACGGCGGCGTGCTCACCGAGGGCGATTCGCTCCGCCTGCTGAAGCACAGCACGGCCACGGCCAAGCGCGCGCTGCTCTCCTACGCCTTCGTGCCCGACGGCGCCCCGCTACCCAAGGAATGAGCGCAGCTCGTCGAAGTGCGTGAACCGCATCGTGGCGAGGGGGTCCGGACCGCCGCTCTCCACGTAGTGGGCGTGGTCCATGCCGATGGCCCGTGCGCCCTCCATGTCGTTGCTGATGCTGTCGCCCACCATGAGCGAGTCCTCCACCGCGGCACCGGCACGGCGCAGGGCCATGTCGAAGATGCGCGGATCGGGCTTGCCCGCCCCGGCCTGCTCGCTGGTCACCACCACATCGACGTAGGCCGAAAGGCCGCTCCGCTCCACCTTCACACGCTGCACCTCCTCAAAGCCGTTGGTGATCACATGGATGCGGTGCGTGGCGCGCACCGCATCGAGCAGCTCGCGCACTCCGGGTGAGAGGGCCGTGCGCTGCGGACAACGGTCGATGTAGAGCTGCCCGAGGGTGGTGGAGAGCCGGTCGTTGCGCACGCCGAAACGGACCAAGGTGTTGCGGAAGCGGAGCACGCGCAGCACGGCCTTCTCGATGTGCCCCTGCTCATAGCGCCGCCACAGGCCTGCGTTCACCTCCTCGAATGTGGCGATGAACTCCTCGGGGTCGTCCACCCCCTCACGCTCGAGCCCGAGCTCGGCGTGCAGCTCGCGCAGGGTGTCGCGCGAGTTCGTGCGGAAATCCCACAACGTGTGGTCGAGGTCGAAGAAAAGATGCGCGTAGCGTTTCACGCTCACGTGCCGGTGATGGTGCCGACCACACCGGTGAGCACCGCCGAAACGCACAGGGCCTGCAGCACCACCGAGATGAGCAGGGCGGGCACGGTGCGACGGTCGTGGTGGAAGAACCGCGCCGCGAGGATGCTGCCCAGCGGGATGGTGAGCACCAGCGGGGTGAGGAGGGCCACCCCGAGGTAGCCGCTCACGTGCTTCAGGCGCACGAGCCAGCGGTTGCGCTTGGTGAACACGGGGCGAAGCCGGGCACCGCCCTGGAGCTGGGCCTCCGTGCGGTGGCGCACCCACTTCAGCCGCGCGCGCTCCATGAGCCAGCCGCTGAGCTTGTAGAAGACCACCACCCCGATGCAGCCACCGATGCTCGTGAACAGGAAGGTCTTGAGGAAGGTGAACCCGAAGCCCGCGCCGAACCCGGCGGCGACCATCATCTTGAGGGCGCCGACCGAGATCACTGTGAGTATCTGGAGCAGCTCCTCCATGGTCGTCAGAGCTTGGTGCCGTAGGCCAGGTCGCCGGCATCGCCCAGACCGGGCACGATGTAGGCCTGGGCCGTGAGCTCCTCGTCCACTGCGCCCAGCCAGATGCGGGTGTTCGGTGGCATATGGCTCTTCACGTGCTCCAGGCCTTCACTGCTGGCGATCACTGATACGATGTGCACGGCCTTTGGTTTCCCGAACCGCAGCAGGGCCTTGTACACCAGCACCATGCTCTGCCCCGTGGCGAGCATGGGGTCGGCCAGCACCAGCACCCGGTCGTCGAGCGATGGGCTGCTCAGGTACTCCACCTCGATGTCGAAGCCCTCTTCGCCCTTGCGGTGCTTCCGGTAGGCGCTGATGAAGGCGCTGTCGGCCCGATCGAACATGTTCAGCATGCCCTGGTGCAGCGGCAGGCCGGCGCGCAGGATCGTGGCCAGCACCGGTTGTTCCACCGGCAGCTGCATGCGGGCCACGCCCAACGGCGAGATCACCTCCTGCTCCTCGTGGTCGAGCGTCTTGCTGAGCTCGTAGGCCAGCACCTCGCCCATGCGCTCCATGTTGCGCCGGAAACGCATCGGGTCCTTCTGGATGCTCGCATCGCGCAGCTCCGCAAGGAACCGGTTCACCACACTACGCTCATGGGCCAGCTGCACGACCATGGTTCAGGACTTGAGGTTGCGGACCAACGGCGGAAGGCGGTTGATCACCGCCCGTAAATATACCGTGCGCTGCGCTCCGAAGCCGCTGTAGAAGCGGGCGAGATCAGCGTCGTTCGAGCCGGCAAGGTCGAGCACCAACGGCCTTCCGGCGTGTCGGGCGATCACCCGGTCGAGCAGGTGATGCATGGCCCTTGCCTCGCGGCCGGCCGCGCTGGCCAGGCCTTTCAGGAAGATCAGCCGTCCGCTCCACTCCACCAGGAAGGCGGCCGCCAGCACGGACCCGCCGGACCACATCAGGTAGGGCCTTCCCTCCCCGTGCGCCATCGCCCCGCGCATGAGCCGTTCCATGCAGGCGATGCGCACCGGGTCGATGCCCCAGCGCTTGAACTGCTCGGAGCCTTCCAGAAAGGCGAGCACACGCTCCACATCGGCGCCTTCCTCGAGGCGCAGCACCTCCGCCCCGGGGCGCCGCAGGTTGCGCCGCAGGTTCACGCTGTAGCCGGCCCGCAGCAGCTCGATCGGGGACCGCAGGTCGAGCTCGAAGTTCTGTTGCTCCGACAGGCGCACATGGGGGTCGGTCCCGTACACTTCCCCCGCGTTGAGGTAGATGTCGGCGTAGCGGAAGGCCTTCGGTATCGCGGCAAGGAAGGGTGCCGCATCGCCGCCGAACACACCGATGCGTTGGAGGAGGAAGGGCTGGTAGAGGTAGCGGATGCCGAACCGGCTGCGCCAGGGGAGCGCCATTCGCGCGCCGGAGACCTCATCCACCAAGGCCTCCCAACCCGGGCAGGCGGCATCGAGCACCCAGCTGCGACCGTACCACCACGGCGCGGCGCTGTGTTCAAGCCCGGCGTCCCAGGCCGCCTTGTCGATCTCGTCGTGCCGCAGGTGCCTGATCATGCCTTCGCGTGTTGCACCACCCGTTCAAAGGCCGCCGGCCAGGGCGCGAACTCCCGGTGACCGCTCAAATACCGATCGTGCCACACGCTCACGAAGGTGCCGTTCACCGCACGCACCGCATCGCTCATCGCGTTCATCGCGCGCTCCACGCCATCGGGGCCCAGGCCCATCCGCTCGATGAGCGCGCTGTCCATGGCTTGGAAGGGGAAGAGCGTAAGCCCGGTCTCCTCTTCACGCTCCAGGTCGTACCACGGGAAGGGCGTGCACGTGGAGGCCCGGAAGCCGCTACGGTCCGCGAAGCCCAGGCTGTGCTCTTCCGCGATCCGGGCCTTCGCGAGCCACCGGAAGGTCCCGGGCATACGCATGCGCAGGAAATGCTGGCGGGTGGCCCGCAACGGACCGATGACGTTGGTGAACGCGCGCACCTCGTTCTCCAGCAGGTCATCGTCCTCGGATGTACGGTACGAGGGATGCAGGCCCAGGTCGATGCCTCGCGCGTGCAAGGCCGCGATCCGATCACGGACGGATGCCGGCCAATGCGCAGGCGGAACGGCATGGTCTTGGGTGTCGTTGCCGCGCAACAGCAGGAACAAGCAGACCTTGTCCATGTGGGACCGCAGATCCGCCACCTTCTCCAGGGTGTTCATGAACGGATCCTGGCGCAGGCCCGCGCGCACCATCCAGCGCTCGGCCACAGCGCCCACACGCCACGCGAACAGGTCCTTGAGGCTGGCCCCCACGGCGCGCGCCAACGGTCGACCCGCATAGCGCAACAGATTGTCCATGTCCACGGTGACCACGTGCCTGTAGCGACGTGGACGCTTCACCAGACCCGGCCAACGCTGCTCCAGTTCGGTACGAAGCGCAAGCGCCCAGCGGTCCACCCAAGGCAGCTCCGCCAAGCCGCCCCTTACAGTGAAGAGCGCGTTGGAAGGAACACGATCGTGGGCATCACGTTCTACGCAACGCACCTCATCGATCAGGCTGAGCAGGAAGAAGGCCGCTGCGAAAAGGTCGTACCCCTCGCCCTCCGGGAAGAGCACCTTCATGCCGCCTTGCTCCGCCACCGGTGGATCGTTGGAAGGAAGCGACCCGAGCGCACCGCTCCACGGCACGTGCACCACGCCTTCGATGGCAACGCCGCCGTACTGCAGCCGCGGACCTTCGGCCCTGCTGAACTCATCAGCGTCGTGCGTGATGCGCACCGGAATGCCGAGCATGCGCTCCACCACGTGCGTCACGATGTACGTGGCGCGCGGTGAGGGGTGCTCAACGTGGACCAGCAGCATGGGTGGTGCGGGCATGCCCCCGCCGGATACCGAACGTACGAAGGAGGCCTTTCAGCACATCGCGCGCCCACCAGCTCCATCGGAACGCGTGGATGCTGCGGGCCGCGTTCTCGCGGATGTCGCGCGCGATGACCCCGTGGGCCTGCGCCAGGTCCACCACCAGGGCACGCACACCGTCCAGCGGCACACTGCGCGAAGCACCGTCCGCCTGAAGCAAGGCCTCGAGCCCGGCGAAATGCATGTGGTGACCCGGGCGCTTGGCGAGGATGGTGAAGGTGCGCGGCGCGGTCGTCCCGTCCGCAGCGGTGTAGCGGAACGTCATGCTCCGCGGCCTGCGATAGGGCACCCGCTCCTGCTCCTCCACGAAATGCACATAGGTGAGCGAATCATCGAGCCGCAGGTCGATCGCGATGAGGCGTGCGCGCTGCTGCTGGAGGAAGGCGAACGGCGAGCGCGGACCGAAGCTCCCGGTCTCGGTGGAGGCGGCGAGCGCTGCGGCCTGCGCCCCGCACACCGCGAACGAATGCAAAGGATGCGGCGTGCGCACGAAGCGGGGATGCGCCAGGGCCGCGAGTGCGAGCGCACCACTGATGCTCCCGGTGCGGCGCAGATCGAAGGCGGCGCCGTCCTCCAGGTCGAAGCTGTAGGTTGGCACGAGCAGGTTGCCTTCGGGTCCCACCGCGTCCGCGAAGGCATCGAGCAGGTCGCCGGGGGTGAAGGGCCGACCGGCTCGTCTGAAGAGTAAGGCCAGGCGCGTCACATCGGCCATCAGGAGCACCGTTCCGCCCGGCGACACCCCGAGGCTCGCGGGCCAGCTGCGGAGGTCGGGCGGCATGGTGGTTCGCGTTCAATGCGGGGCCTTGCCCCCGGCCCAAAGTAGGGCATCGGCGAAGTACTTCGTGGCCCAGTTGGGGAAGGCGAACTTCTCATAGCGCCCCCACAAAGGGAAGGAGCCCGGCATGGCCCCATGCACATCGACCGGGCCGGCCATCGAGCGCCGCTGCACCTCCATCAACAGGCCGCGCATCCGGGCAGCGGCCTCGCGGTAGGGTCCGGCTTCCACAGCCTGCGCCAGCCGCTCCCAGGCGATCGCCAGTTGGGCCGCCCCGGTGGTGATCAGGTGCTCGCTCCCCTGCCATTGCGCATCGTACCGTCCATGCAAGCGCCCTTCCGCCAGAAAGCGATCGCGCAGCACCCTGGCGGCCGCATGCCCTTGCTCGGTCCAACAGCCATCACCGAGCAGCTCCCCGCACTCCACCAGGCCGTCGATGGTGTAGGCGATGGTATGGATGATGGGCCTGTCGTTGTGCTTCACGGTGTTGTCCGCATCGGCGAACCAGCCGTTCCCTTGCTGCCGCGTGGCCACCCAGGCCAGGTTGCGCTCGGCCGCCGTGCGAAGAGCCTGCGCACCAGTGACCCGGTGAAGCAGCAGCAGTGGAGCATCCACGTATGTGTCGTACACCCGGGCCTGCCCCATGAAGTTGGAGCGGCTCCAGCAGCCTTCGCGGTCCTGCACGGACACGATCCAATCGCCGGCACGCGCGGCGGCAGCGAGGAAGCGCTCTTCGCCGCACCGCGCATGGAGCGCGAGCAGGCCCCGGACCACCTGCGCGGTGTTGAACACCACGCTCGGCCTGTCCTCCCCCACCCGGCCGCCCTGCCATCCTCCATCGGGCCGTTGCAGGTTGAGCAGGGTCTCGCCCGCCCGATGCGCACGCTCCGCCAATTCCGCGCGGCCAAGGCGGTCGGCGAGCGCCAGCAGCGTGGGGATGGCGTAGCCGGTGGTCTCCGGGTAGGTGCGCCCCCATCCCAGCCGCAGGTGGAAGCTGCCCAGGCCACCATCGCCGCTTGCGTCCTGCGCCATGGCGAGCCAGTCGGCCGCGGCGTTCATCGCGGCAGGCAACGCGGTCCCATCGGTGGCGACCGACCCGGGCAAGGGCCTGCGGTGCGCGGCGATCAGCCCGCGCTGCGCAGGCACGCGCAGGGCGTGCGCGAAGCAGCGGGCGTAATCGATGAGGCTGCCCAGCATGGATCAGCGGTCCCTGAGCAGTTCGGTGCAGATGCGCCCGGCCGCGTGTCCATCGCCGAACAAGGGCGGACAGTTCGGTGCGCCGTGCGCCAGGAAGTGCGCAGCGCCTTCGACGATCCGCGCCGGGTCGGCATCGGCCAGCACGGCCTGACCATGCCGCACCAGCTCCACCCACTCGGTCTCGGGTCGCAGGATCACGCACGGCCGGCCGAAGAAGAAGGCCTCCTTCTGCACGCCACCGGAGTCCGTGAGCACGAGGCGCGCGTTGCGCTCCAAGGCGATCATGTCCAGGAAACCCGCGGGGGGGATGAGGTGGATGCCCTTCCGCATCTCCAAGACCCGCCGCAACACCGGGTCGAGGTGCTGGTCGAGGCACTTGCGCGTGCGGGGATGCACCGGCAGCACCAAGGGCAGGCGGTGCGTGTCGTGCACCTCGATCAACGCGGCGATGATCGCGTTCAGGCGTTCCGGCACATCCGTGTTGTGGTCGCGGTGCACGGTGACGAGCGCGAACCCGTCGGGGCCCAGGCCCAGGCCGTTCAACAAGGTCGACCGTTGACCCGCCAGGTCGGCGAAGTGCGTGCTGTTGTCGTACATCACGTCGCCGCACTGCACCACGCGCGGGTGGTCCATGTCGGCGGGCCGCTCACGGCCCAGGTCGAAGCCCTCGCGCCCCAGGTTCTCCACTGCGGTATCGGTGGGGCAGAAGAGCCAGGTGCTGCAATGGTCGCACACGATGCGGTTCACCTCCTCGGGCATCCGCTTGTTGAAGGAACGCAGTCCGGCCTCCACGTGGGCCACGGGGATGTGGAGCTTGCTCGCGGCCACGGCGCCGGCCAGGGTGCTGTTCGTGTCGCCGTAGAGCAGCACCACGTCGTACGCGCCACGCTTCAGCTCCTGTTCGATGCCCTCGAGCATGCGCGCGGTCTGTGCCCCGTGGCTGCCGCTGCCCACGCCCAGGTCGATGTCGGCGCGCGGGATGCCGAGCTCATCGAAGAACACCTGCGACATGTTGGTGTCGTAGTGCTGCCCGGTGTGCAGCAGCGTCTCGTGGATGCGGCCTTTGAAAGGACCGGCCACGGCCCGGCTGATGGCGGCTGCCTTGATGATCTGCGGGCGGGCACCGATGACGGTGAGGATGCGGAGCGGTGGCGTCATGCTACATCATGCCGTTGTCGGCAAAGCTGTAATAACCGGCGGAGGTGACGATGAGGTGGTCCTGGACGGCGACCTCGATGAGGCGCCCGCCCTCGACGAGCTTGCGGGTCAGGCGGATGTCCTCCTCGCTGGGGCGGAGCTGGCCGCTGGGATGGTTGTGGCAGAGGATGATGGCGGAGGCGCGGCGGTCGATGGCCTCCTTGAAGATGACCTTGGGGTCGGCCACGGTACCGTGCATTCCGCCCACGCTGATGCGGCACAGATCGAGCACACGCAGCCCCCGATCGAGCGCGATGAGCCAGAACTGCTCGATGGCCAGATCCGCGATGCGGCCGCGCATGAGGGCGAAGGCGTCCGCGCTGGTGGCCACGCGCTCGCGTTCACGTCCGTGCGCATCGCTGCGGCGCATGCCCAGCTCCAGGGCGGCGGCGATGGTGATCGCCTTCACGGGGCCCACGCCCTTCACCTTGCGCAGGTCGGCCACGCCGGAACGTCCCAGGCGACCGAGGTCGTTGCCATGGCGCGCGAGCAGGTCGCGGGCCACGTCGACCGCCGTGGAATCGCCCGTGCCGGTGCGCAACAGGATCGCGAGGAGCTCCACATCGCTCAGCGCCTTCACCCCCTGGGCCATGAGCTTCTCCCGGGGCTTGTCGCCCGCGGCCCACTCCTTCAACCGGAGCCGCTTCCCGCCTGCCTGCTGTTCCATGGCCCTAAAATGCGACAGGTCCCCGTGCGGGGACCTGTCCGATGCTCACAGGGACCAAGCTTACTTCAGCTTGTTCACCTGACGCTTGAGGCTGCTCTTGAGGTTCGCCGCCTTGTTCTTGTGGATGATGTTCTTCTTGGCCAGCTTGTCCAGCATGCTGGTCACCTCGGGCAGGAGCTTCTCCGCCTCCTTCTTGTCCGTGAGGTCGCGCAGCTTGCGCACCGCGTTGCGGGTGGTCTTATGCTGGTAACGGTTCCGCTCGTTGCGGGTCTCCGTCTGACGTACGCGCTTCAGTGCTGACTTGTGGTTGGCCATTGCCTTTTCCGAAAAGGGACCGCAAATATAGGATCTTTTCCTTGCCACCAAGGACCACCGAACGAAAAAGGCCGGTCCATCGACCGGCCTTTCGGGAAAGCGGGGGGCTCAGTAGGCCATGGGGTCCTTGCCGAACATGTTGGTCACGGTCCTCACCACGATCTTCAGGTCGAGCCAGAAGGACCAGTTCTCCAGGTACCAGATGTCGAGCTCGATACGGCGCTCCATGAGCTCGGGTGTGCGGGTCTCGCCGCGGAAGCCGCTCACCTGTGCCCAGCCCGTGATGCCGGGACGCACGAAGTGGCGCACCATGTACTTGTCGATGATGTCGCGGAACTGGTCGTTGAGGCGCAGGGGATGAGGCCGCGGGCCCACCACGCTCATCTGGCCCAGCAGCACGTTGAAGAACTGCGGCATCTCGTCCAGGTTGCTCTTCCTCAGGAACTTGCCGATGCGGGTGACCCGCGGATCGTCCTTCGTGGCCTGCTTGGTGTCCGCCTCGGCGTTCATGCGCATGCTGCGGAACTTGTAGCAGACGAAGGTGCGGTTGCCTTCGCCCAGACGCGTTTGCTTGAAGAACACCGGGCCTTTGGACGACAGCTTGATGAGGATGGCCAGGATGGGGAACAACCAGCTGAACACCAAGGTGATGACAGCCAGGGAGAAAACGATGTCGAAAGCCCGCTTGATGGCCCGGTTGCTGGCCTTGTCCAGCGGTTCGCGACGGATCTTGCTCACCGGCACCGCCCCGTGGAACTCAAGCTGACTGCCCTGCACCACCGGGATGAAGCTGTCGGCGCTGGGGATCACCCGGAACCGGATGGTGTTGCGTTCGCAGAACTCCATCAGGTCCGTGATGTCGTCCTTGCGGGTGCCCGGCAGGGCGCAGTAAACGATGTCGATGCGGTTCTGGAGGGCGAAGGCCTTCACTGCGGCCACCCCACCCATCAGGCGCGAGCCCAACGCACTGTCGATCGGGGCGTCGTTGAACACGCCGCAGAAGCGGTAGCCGCGTACCGTCTGGTCCTCGCAATATTGATAGATCTCCTCCGCGGCGGGACCCTCGCCCACGATCACCAGGTCCTTGACCGTGGTGAGAGGCTCCAGGGTAAGTACGCGGCTCAGCCCCGTCTGCACCTGCTGGCGGCTGTTGCGGAGCAAGGTGGCGAGTTCCCCGTTCAGGTCACCGCTCGCGGAACGGCGGTCGCCCAGAAGGGACTGAAGACCGTTACGCTTGGGGGTGGTAGTGATGTTCTCCATGCAAGGACCGTTGATGTGTACGGTCAGATCCTGAGCGAGTGCGCCAAAAGTAGGGTCGAGCCGCGAGAGAAGTCAAGCTTGTCGGATCTTTTTCCGCATTCGTCGAAATTTTCGGCCGATCGCCGGAGCTTCCAAGGAACATGCCACCGACCAGAAAATATGCCAATACCTTCATTTTCAATTACTTACACGCAAGCGAACGGATGAACACGGGTGAGCACAGGCATTCATTCGTCGAATCGTGAAGCCGACCTACCCACGACCGAAGAGGCGCCCGATGCCCTCGCGGAGGAAAAGCAGGATGAAGATGGAATTGGTGACCAGGTAGCGCTTCCAGAGCCGACCAGGTTCGAGCGCAAGGCGGTAGAGCCATTCGAGGGAGAGGTCGCGCATCCACTTCGGCGCCCGCGAATCCACCCCCGCGTAAAGCAGGAAGGCTCCGCCCAGGCCGAGCATCACCCCGTGCACGCGACCCTTCATCGCGGCCATCCAGCGCTCCTGCTTGGGGCAGCCCAGGCTCACCAGGACGATGTGCGCGCCACTGTCGTTGATGCGGTCCGCATGCGCGCTGAGCTCGGCGTCGGTAAGCGGCTTGAAAGGCGGGGAGATCGTCCCTGCGATCCGCAGGCGAGGATGCTCCCGGGAGGCCCGGGCCACGATGGCGTCGAGCACCTCCTGCTTGCCTCCGTAAAGGAACACCGCGAGCCCTTCCTGCTCTGAACGGGCCAGCAGCGCCGGCATCAGGTCGTTGCCGGCCACGCGTTCCTGCTTCACCCGGTGGAAGAGCTGCATCGTGCGCAGCACGGGCATCCCATCGGCAGTGGCCAGGTCGGCGCCGTTCACCACGGCGCGGAACCCGGCGTCCCGATGGGCTTCCACCGTCATGTGGGCGTTGACGCAGCATACATAGGACGAGCGGTGTGCCCGGCCCAGGTCCACAATGGCGGCCACGTGGTCGGCGAAGGTCCCTGAGGAGATCCCCAGACCGAGTACGCGAAGGCGACCGATCCCGCTCATGCCGCGGCCCCCTTGTTGGCCTTCTGCCGCACGTCCTTCAGGGTGTGGGCCTGGATGCGCTCACTGCCACCGTCGTACCACCGCACCATCTCCTTCACCCCTTCCTCCAGGCTGTACGGCGCCTCGCCGAACGCCGCGATGGTGGCGTCCATGGGGGTGATGTAGTCGCTCGTCATGCTCCGGAAGCGGCCGGTGGTGATGGGAAAAGGGATGTGAAGGGCCTTGAGCACATCGCCACCGAGCGCCACCCCCCGGATGAGCCAGGTGGGGATGTAACGCACCGGCCGGTGCACCAGCTCGCGCGAGATGGCATCCACCCACACACGGAGGTCGAAGGGCCGGTCGCCCACGTAGAACACCTTCTTGTCGACCTGCTCCCGGGGTGCGTTCAGCATGCGGTCGATCTGCCACACCACATTGCCCACGTAGCCATAGGAGCGGATGACCTTCCGCTTCGACGGGTGGAAGTAGAGCCCCTTACGCATCACTCGGAACATCACATCGCGGTAGCGCAGGCTCCATGGCCCCCAGATGGTGGTGGGACGGATGATCGTCCAGGCACAGGAGAGGCCGGCCTCGCGCGTGGCCATTTCGGTGAGCCGCTTCGTCTCACCGTAGAGGGTGAACGGCTTGAAGTCGAGGTCGTGCCTGGGCTGGTAGCCGGCCTCGCACACGAACTGGGTGCTGGTGACGATGATGCGCTCCACACCCGGCTCGGCCTTCACCACCTCCAGCAGGCGGCGGGTGCCCTCGTGGTTCTGGATGTAGGCGTTGATGTCGTGGGGCTCGTCGGTGTCGGCCCGGGCGGCCAGGTGCACCACGTGGGTGGGACGGAACTCCTGGAAGATCGCGCGCACGGCGGCCTGGTCCATGATGTCGCACTCACGCCACCAGCCCTGCTGCCCGGGGTCCAGGGGCGGGTTCCAGTCCAGGTTGAGCAGGGGGATGTTCCGGCGGATGGAATGGGCCATCAGGTTGGTGCCGATGAATCCGGAGCCGCCGGTGACGAGGAGTCGCATGGTGTTCGGTCTTGCCCCGGGATGGGGCGGGTCCTTTCAACGCGAAAGGCCGCCCAAAGATGCGTTCGATGCGGCCTTGGGCTCCGGCGCGGGTGGACGACCGTCAACAAGGACCGGTGGATGCGGCATCGGGCCCCTTCGGGGATCCGTCGGGCAGGAACAGCGGTCCGTCGAATATCCTGAACCCATGCGGGCCGTAGGAGGTTCAACGGCCCAAGTCACACGCACATGCGCTTCATCATCGACGCCAACGCCCGGACCCTCCGCCACCTCGTGCTCACCCTGAGCAGTGCCCTGGCGCTGGGGGCCCACGCCACGAACTACTACGTGTCGGAGACGGGCAACGACAGCAACACCGGCACGTCGCAGAGCCAGGCCTGGCGCACGATCGACCGGGTGAACCAGGTGATCTACAACCTGCAGCCGGGCGACCAGATCCTGTTCAAGCGCGGCGGCACCTACCGCGGCATGCTCATCCTCGGCTCGTCGGGTACCAGCAGCACGCCCATCACGGTGGGGGCCTACGGTTCGGGCAACGACCCGGTGCTCAGCGGTGCCAAGGCCCTCAGCGGCTGGTCGCTCCACCAGGGCAGCATCTGGAAGGTGGCGGTGACCGCCGAGCCCAGGCACGTGTTCTGCGCGAACGAGCTGATGACCCTGGCGCGCTACCCCAACACCGGCTGGCTCCGCAACGACCAGGGCGCGGGCACCTACATCAACGACGCGGACCTCACCCAGCCCGCCGGCCACTGGAACGGCGCGCAACTGGTGGTGCGCAGCTCCAACTGGAGCTACGACGTGACCACGGTGACCAACTACACCCCCGGCCAGCTCCAGTTCAATGACATCTACTTCAACCTCGATACCCTGCACTGGGGCTATTACCTGCAGAACAAGCTGAGCGAGCTCGACGCCCAGAAGGAGTGGTACTACGATGCACCGAACGGCGACCTCTACTTCCGCGCGCCCGGCAATGCGGACCCCAACACGCTGCCCGTGGAGGCCAGCACGCTCGACCAGGGCCTCTGGATCCAGCCGAACCGCCACCACATCGTGGTGCAGAACATCACGTTCACGCGCTATGCCGACCGCGCCATCTACCTGGAGACCGCCGACCACATCACCGTGCAGAACTGCACGTTCGAGGACCTCGGGCAGGCCATGTACAGCTACGGCCACCACAACGCCTTCCAGAACAACCTGGTGCAGCGCACCTACAAGACCGGCCTGCGCATCATCGACAACAACACGACGATCAGCGGCAACACGTTCGAGAGCGTGGCCATGCAGCCCGGCCTCGGCGAATCGAACTGGGGCTACATGGGCGTGCGGGTGAGCGGTGACAACAACGTGGTGCGCGAGAACCGCCTCCACACCATCGGTTACATCGGCATAAGCGTGGAGAGCAACACGCTGGTGGAACGCAACTTCGTGCAGAACGCGCTCGCCCTGCTCAACGACGGCTGCGGCATCGGCATGGACAACAGCAATGGGCTGATCATGCAGGACAACATCATCGTGGACACGCAGGGCAACCTGGAGAGCTGCGCGCCCAACGGCAACGAGTACTGGAACATCGCCTTCGGGATCTACTTCGGCAACCTCAGCGTGCAGAACACCATCATCCAGCGCAACACGGTGGCCAACTGCTCCGGCGGCGGCATCCACGTGGACCACACGATGCTGTCGGACGGCAACCAGATCAAGGACAACCTCCTGTTCAACAACGCGCAGCAGATCAGCTTCAGCGATTTCTCCAACTACTCCGGTCCCGGTGCGGTATACCCCTACTCCGTGCCTTCATACGACCAGACCATCAGCGGCAACGTGTTCCACAGCGTACGCGCCGACCAGCTGTGCATGCGCCAGCTGCAGGTGTGGACACCGGGCTGGTGCGACTTCGGCACGTTCACCAACAACCGCTACATCAACCCCTACAACGAGCAGAGCATCTACGTGGAGGACCTGGTGGCCCTGCAATGGAAGCGCTTCACCCTGGCCCGCTGGCAGGATGAACGCAACGACGAGGTCGGCTCCACCGCCTCCCCCGAGCGCTACGATGCCTACGAGGTGACCAGCGTGCTCAGCCCCGAGCTCGTACCCAACGGCACGTTCGACAACAACGTGAACGGCTGGGGCGGATGGCCCAACAACGCCCAGGTCACGCACGACTTCAGCCACCTCGACAACGGCGCGCTCAAGGCCTACCTGCCCAACGCCAACGTGTACCCCGACCTCTCCCTGCGCAACCCCGACCCCATCAGCATCCAGAACGGGCAGTGGTACCGCCTGCGCTTCAGCATCCAGTCCAACGCCCACGGCGAGGTGCTGGCCGGCGTGAAGGGTGATTCGCAGATCGCAGGTCCCGCCATGATCCACCGCCAGTACATCCCCTTCGACGGCACCCGCCGCGATGTGTCCATGTTCTTCCAGAGCGCCCTCACCGACCAGGCCCGGGTGCAGCTCACCAACAACTACACGGAGCCCATGTACTGGCTGGACAACGTGAGCCTGGAACGCGTGACCGTCGACCCCGTCGACCCGCTCACGCAGAACAAGCTCCTGTACAACGACCAGCTCACCAGCCAGACCTTCCAGCTGGACGGCTGCTGGCGCGATGTGTACGGCAACCTGGTCTCCGACGCGGTGACCCTCGCGCCATTCGCCAGCATCTCGCTGCTGAAGGTGGATGACGTGCTCTGCGGACTCACCACCGGTGTTGACGATGCGCCCTCCCCCACGGCAGCGGCCCGGGGCACGCTCTACCCGAACCCGGTGCAGGCCGATGGCGAAGTGTTCTTCACCGAGGCCACCGGTGATGCGCAGCTCGACATCCTGGATGTGCAGGGCCGCGTGGTGCGCAGCGAACGCCTCCGCGCGGGGCAGCGCTCCCTGCAACTGGGAGGGGACCTCGACACCGGCGTGTACACCCTGGTGGCCCGCGGCGCCGCGCCCTGGCAGGCCCGCCTGGTGGTGCAGTGATCGCCGGTCCCCTGAGCGAACGGCCCCGCGATGGGGCCGTCCGCATTTCAGGACAGACCACCGGCCAGCGCGGTCGTAGCGCGCGGCACCACGAACTGCGGTCTGATGCAGATGGCGGCGAGGAAGGTGAACAGGATCGGCGCTCCGATGTCCATCCCGTAGCAGAAGATGTCGATCTGCCAGATGAACATGAGGTACACGAAGGCGGCGAACAAGGGCGCTTCGTTGGTGCCTTGGAGATAGGCCCTGCGGTAGTGCATGTAACCCCGGTAAACCAGCACGTACAGGATGATCAGGACCAGCAGGCCCTGGTCCACCAGCACCTCCAGGAAGGTGCTGTGCATGTGGATGAGGTAGGACGGTCCGTCCCAGAGCTTCTCCATGTACTTGAGCATGCCGATGTGGGCCTGGCCCATGTACCCGTTGCCGAACAACAATCCCCGGCGGTCGTCCATCACCCAGCCCCACACACCCTCCCAGATGTAGGTGCGGCCGTTGAAGGTGGTCACATCCTCCTTGGTCACGCGATCGAGGATGGCGCGGAAGAACGGGAGCGAAAGCACCTCATACACCAACAGCGAGAACGACATGAGCAGCGGCATGGTGAAGAGCGAGATGGTGTACAGCCCCTTCACGGCGCGGATGGCCCGGGTGATGAAGAGCACCAGCACGGCGAAGAAGATCATGATGGAGAGCCGGGAGTTGATGTTGGCCATCAACGCCAGGGCCACCAGGAAGGCCGCGTAGAACAGCAGGGTGGTGAAGGGTTTGCGCCGCAGGTCGCCGAACTTGGCCAGGAGCATGAGGTTCACCACGGCCAGGAGGTGCGCCCCGTCGTAGATGCCGGCCATGAAGGGCATGCTGATGCGGCCTTCGAACCCGTGCACCAGGTTGTGGATGCCCGCCGCATACCCCGCCAGGTTCACCAGCAGGAGCAGGCCGAGCGATCGCAGCAGGAGCTCCGCGAGGGAGAAATCGGGATCGGAGCGGTTGTAGATGAGCACCACGATCGCCGCGTTGAAGGGCACCAGCATGGCCAGGCTCTGGCTCGCCGTATTGATGGGATTGAGCCCCTTGTAATGGTACATGAAGGCGATCCAGTAGCTCACCGAGGTGGCCAGCAGGAACACCATGGCCAGGCCGTAGTTGATGTTCACCATCACGGTGAGGCGGCCCCGGTACAGCATGTCGATGCCGTAGAAGAGCAGGATCGCCAGGAAGGGCGCGATGGAGAAGATGACGCCGACGGAGAAGTTCGTCTTGGACGACAGGTAGCTGCCGATGCCATGGCAGGTGAACCCCACCATGAACAGGAAGTTGACAAGCTTCGTTTTGGAGATGAGCACCGGCGCCGTCGTGGTCGGTGCTAAAAGTAGGTCCTCAGCCGAGACCGATGGTGCGTTGGATGCGCGAGAGCACGGGCGTAAGGGCCTTGTCGACCTTCGCGGGCAGCAGGCCCTTCACCGCGTCCTTGAACAGGCGGTAGTCACTGGTGCGGATGAACCGGTCGAAGTACGCGAGGTCGCGCGCCTCGTCCACCTTCACCTCGCCCGGGTGCACCAGCGGAAAGGGCATCTCGCTGACATTGTCCACGTTGCGCGGGTCGTTGCCCTTCACGGTGTTTGTGCCGTCGCCGCTGAACCCGATGTTGCGGATGAGGTTGTGCTCGGGGATGATGGTGATGCCCCGGTGCAGGATCCGGCAGAAGTCGTGCTGGAAATCCCAGGTGCGGATCCGGCCGTCGAACGTGGCCTCGAACAGGCGGTAGGCCTCGCGCCGCTCGGCCTTGCTCAGGAAGAACGCGTCCCACGCGGGGGTCCCCCGCACGGTGGGCCAGGCGTGCATGTCCACATCGTACCGGGCCCATGACCTGCGCCACGAGGCCCAGCCCCAGGGCGCTCCGTAACCGTGCTGCGAGAAATAGTACGAGGCCTCGCGCTGCGGACGGGGATCGGCCATGAGGTTGTTGCCAAGGATCCACCAGATGTTCCGGTCATCGCGGTAGCGCTCCAGCAGTTCCTGGCAGAACCAGAAGAAGCTCTGGACCGGCTCGGTGTCGTCCTCCAGGATGATGCCCTCCGGTTCGTGCTCGAAGAACCAGGAGATGGCCGAGCTCACGCCCAGCTTCAGGCCCACGTTGGCCGGCTGGAACCGCGTGTGCAGCTCGCACGGCCAGTCCACCCGCTGCGCGAGCGACCGCACCTTTTCGCAAAGCACGGCCTCCTCGGCGTTGCGCGGCCCATCACAGGCGAAGTAGAAGCGCTTCGGCCGGGCCTTCCGGATCGCCTCGAACACGCGCGCGGCGCTCTCGTAGCGGTTGAAGGCCAGCAGCAGCACGGGCTTCTCCAAGGGAACACCGGGGCGGAACGTGTCCATGGTGCTTTTCAACGCGTGGGTTCAGAATACGTTCTCCACGTTGTTGCGGCGGTAGTGCCTGTGGTGCTGGAACATGGAGGCCACCTGGCGCGCCACCATCCGCGGGGAGGCGAACTCGTCCACGAAGCGGTAAAGGAACAACTGCATGCGGCCGGTGTAGCGCACGGCCACGTCCTGCACGATGTTCTCCAGCCGGTCGTGGGGCAGGATCTCCACACATCCGCCCGCCAGCGCGGTGGGCAGCAGCATGTTGCTCCCGTGCACACCCACCACCACCTGGCTGCGGGCATAGGCCTCGCACCAGGCGGTCTCGGTGTGCGCGTCCATGCGCTCGGTGCGCAGGTCGTTCACGTCGGCCCCCTTGCTCCGCGCCCGACCAAGGCCCACCACGCTGAAGGTGATGCCCGGCACGGCCTGCCGCAACAGGGCCATGGTGCGCCGCGCAAGCCGTTCCTGATCGCCGGTGAAGAGCCCCCCCAGCAAGCCCGCCAGCCCGAGCCGGCGCACCACGCGGTGCTTGAACTTCACCAGGGGCCAGCGGTACCACAGGCGATCCTGCCGCACCACGAAGGTGACGTGCGGCGGCAGTTCGTCGAAGCGCTCCGCCGGGAAGGCCGCCACCCTGGTGAACCGCCGCATATCGAGCAGGCTCACATCGGGGTGCGAATAGGCGCGGGCGAAATGCACCTCGTCGTAGCCGCCGATCCGCTCCTGCACGAACCGGTCGATGGCCGTGTGCCAGCCCGGGACCTGACCCAGGCGAAGGTCCACGATCCACGCCTCGGCGGTGCCCTCGGGGATGAGCCAGGCGTACATGCGCGGCAGGATCACCACCAACCCCAGGTCGGGATGCCGGTCGATGTAGTGCTGCGCGTTGAACAGCTTCAGCAGGACATGGCCGTAGAGGAAGTCGAGCGTGTTGAGCACCACCACGCGGCGATGCTCCTTGAACACGCGCCGCTCGATGGCCACCGGACCCTCGTCCCTGGCGGACAGCCCGCGCATGAACGCATCGAGCAGCCAGGCCGGCACGTCCTTCGAGAAGAGCCTGCCGTCCTCGCCCACGGTGATCGGATGGTCGATGGCGTGGCCCACCGGAAGGTCCTGCAGGAAGTGAAGGCCGCAGGCCGGGCAGTGGTGGCGGCCCATCACCTGGATCCCGGGCACCGCCACGCCGCGGAAGGCGACGGCACCGTCCCCGCATGCCGGACAGGCCGGCACCCGGGGTGCGGCGGGCTTGACGGGGACGAGGTGGCGGTCGGTCGTCACGGCTCAGCGTGCTTGGCGGATCTTCCAGAAACCGATGATGCCCCGGCACATGAGGCCGAGGTTGGCGCGTGTGTCCTTGAAGAGCAGGTCCAGCACGAACGTGCTCACCAGGAAGGACCCGATGGTGGCCACGATCGCGCCGGAGGACTTGAACGGGGGAATGAGGAAATAGTTCATCGCGATGTTCACCGACGCGCCCACGACGGCGGTGGCGAGGGCGTACTTGAAAAGGCCCTCGTTGGTGATGAAGCTCGACTTGGCGACGCCCATGTTGGTGAAGAACAGGCGGATGGCGAAGAGCGCGAGGAGCTTGCCCGCCTCGCGGTAGGGCTCGCCGTAGAACAGCACGATCACCGGCTCGGCGAGGAAGTACAGGGGCACCGCGGTGATCACGAACAGCAGGAACATGAGCCGGTACTGGTTCAGCAGGCGGTCGCGGTACTTGTGAAGGCTCTCCATGCGGGCGCGCGTGATGGCGGGCGCCAGCGACTTCTGCACGATCACGGGCACGAAGCCAAGGGCCTCGACCATCTTCAAGGCCACGGAATACTGGCCCACCTCGGCGTAGGCCTGCCCGTGCCCGATGCGGTCCTTGAGCACGTCGTAGATCATCACCTGGTCGATGCGGGCGTGCACCAGCAGGGCCACGCCATAGATGATCAGCGGCCACGACTCACGGAGCAGGTGGCCCATCATGCGCCGCGTGGGCCGCCACAGGCTGAGCTTGTTGCCGGTGCGGCGGTAGGCCACGGCGAAGCCGATGGCGGCCGCGCCGGTGTCCACCACGTACGACCAGGCGAACCACGAGAGCGGACTGCTGCCGATGGACCGCACGAAGGCGAAGCCGCGCTCGGCAAGCCCCTCGCGCAGGTCCGGGCTCATCAGCAGCACGCACAGCAGCAGCTTGAACAGGGTGCTGGCCGAGGTCTGGATGATGTTCACCACCGCGATCAGTCGTCCCTCCACCCTGCTCTGGAAATGGTACTCGATGACCGACCCGGGCTTGAGCACCTCCCCGGCGGCGATCACCAGCACCAGCATGGTGGTGAACCCGTCCATGCCGTTCACCAGCGAGCCCACGTACACCAGCAGCACCAGCAGCAGGGAGCCGATGAACTTCATCAAGGCGGCGGAGCCGAGCAGTTCGTCGTGCTGTTCGGGATGCCGCACCAGGTCGCGCACCACGATCTCGTCCAGGCCCATGGCCGTGAGGGTGATGAAGAGCCCCACGAAGCCGCTGGCGTAGTTGAGCTGGCCGAAGGCGCTGTCGCCCAGCGCGCGGGCCATGTAGATGCCGGTGACGAAGACCGCGGCCAGGCGCACCATGCGGTCCACGAACATCCACGAGGTGTTCGCGAAATAGCGGCGGAACCCTTCGGAGCGGGGCAGCACGTCCATGCGCGGCCTAGGCGGTGTAGTAGCCGTAGCCTTCGCCGGCCTTCACGTCGTTGAGCACCACGTCCACCTGCTTCAGCTTGCCTTCGCGCACCATGTCGCCCAGCGGGCGCAGCATGCCGCGCTTGGTGTAGCCCTGGCGCACCACGTACAGGGTGACGTCGATGTACTGCACGAGCACCTTGAACTCGCTCACCAGCCCCATCGGCGAGGCGTCCACCACGATGTGGTCGTAGCGGCCGCGCAACACGCGGAACAGGTCGGCCATGCGCTCCGATTCCATCAGCTCCAAGGGGTTCGGCGGGATCGGTCCCGCGGTGATCACATCAAGACCGGGCACATCCGACCGGCGGATGATGTGCTCCAGCGGGCACTCGCCGATGAGGTAGGTGCTGAGGCCGTCGCCCTCGGCGAGCTCGATCGTCTCCGCCAGGCGCGGCCGGCGCATGTCGGCGTCCAGGATCAGGGTGCGCTTGCCGGAGAGGGCCATCACCGTGGCGGTGTTCACGGCGCAGTAGGTCTTGCCCTCGCCGCTGGTGCTGCTGGTGAAGCCCACCACCTGGCGGGGCACGTCGGGGTTGAGGTATTGCAGGTTGATGCGCGCGGTGCGGAAGCTCTCGGCCAGCAGGCTCTTCGGCTCGTCGGGCCGGATGCGCTTGCGCTTGCTGCCGGGGATCAGGGCGAGCACCGGCAGCCCGGTGAGGCGCTTCACCTCATCGAGCTCCTGCACGCGGTCGTTGAACATGTCGCGCACCAGCACGAAGAGCACCGGGATCAGCAGGCCCAGGAAGAGCGCACCGCCCAGCACGACCTTCTTGTCCGGCGAGACCGGACCCAGCCCTGCCTGGCGCGCCTCGTCCACCACGTACTTGTCCACCTGATCGCTGTTCACGGCGATCTGCGCCTCGTAGAGCTTCTCCATGAGGTAATTGTTCAGCTCCTCGGTGAGCTCGTACTTCTGCGTGGCGATGTTGATGCGGGCCTCGGCACCGGGCAGGGCATAGAGCTGGCCACGGAGCTGCGCGATCCGCCCCTGCACCTCCTGGAGCCCGTTGCGCGTCTGGGAGGCGAGCGCCTGGGCGGACTGCACGATCTGGTCGCGCTGCGTCTGCACCTTCCGGCGCAGGGCGATCGTCGGCGCGGAGGCGATCCGCTCCTGAAGCTCGCGGGCACGCAGTTCGGTCACGGCCTGGTTGTACTGCTCGATCACGGCGTTCAGGCTCGGCGCGTCGATCCCGGACGCGGCCACCGTGTTCGGGGTGCCGCTGGTCTCGGTGCTCATCACCGCGATGAGCGACTGTAGGCTGCTCAGCTGGGCCTTGATGCGGCTCTCCTCGCCCTGCTGCCGGAACAGCTCGTTGCTGATGCTCGTCTGCGCATCGCCCGTGCTGCCCACCATGCCGCCGGCCTGGGCCTGCGTAAGGCTCTCCTGGGCGGACTGGAGCTTCTCGCTGCTCCCCTTCACCTGCTCCTCGATGAACTCGATGGTGCGCACGCCCTTCTCGTTCTGCTTGCGCTGCTCCACCTCGATGTAGTTGCGCATCAGCATGTTCACGAAGTCGACCTCCTTGGGCACCACCTCGCCCTCGGTGGCGATCACCACGATGTTGCTCTCGTCGCTCTGCGGGGTGGCCACCGTCTTGCTCTGGTAGGCCATGGTGAGGCCATCGAGCGTGTTGATGATGAAGTAGTACTTGGTGTCCGCCGGATAGGACTGCCCCTTGGGGAACTCGATGCTGAAGTTCAGGAAGTCGCTGCGGAAGGGCTCCCCGATCCGCGCGGAACCGTCCACATCGAGCTTGTCCACGAAGCCCTCCGAGGTGCGCTGCCGCCCGTGGTCGTAGAGCTTCACGTTCACGCCCTTGGCCTTCACGCGGTAGGTGCCGGCGGCCAGGTCCGGGATCACCTGCACGCGCACGCCCGTCACCTGAAGGCCCGTGTCGGGTTTCACGATGAAGGGCTTGTACTGGTACGCCTCGGTGACGAGGAAGTTCTTCTCCTCCAGGTACGACACACCGAAATCGAGCCGCCGGATGGTCTGCCGCACGTTCGCATAGCTCATCAGGATGCTGATCTGGTCCTCGAGCTCACCGCTCTGCCGCAGGTAGCTGGTGCCTTTGAGGAACTCCTCGTTGGTGGCGCCGAAGCCGTTGCGCTTCTTCTCGCTCATGAGCATCACCCCGGCCACGGCGTACTTCTTGGGCGTGGTCTTGATGTAGGCCACGCCGGCCGCGCCGCAGAGGGTGAGGGTGATGAGGAAGAGCCACCACTTCGCGGCGAGCTTCCGCAGGATCGCCCGGAGGTCGATCGATTCCTGTGCGCCGGTGCTGCTCATCAGTTGTTGTTCTGGTTCTGGATCACCGTGTACACCACCGCGGCCACGCTGATCGCCGTCAGGAAGACCGAGAGCAGCTCGATGTTCAGGCGCCCCGGGCGCGCCTTGAGCATGGGCACGTACACCACATCGTTGGGCAGCAGGTAGTAGTACTCCGAGCTCAGCACGTCCATGCGCCCGATGTCCAGGCTCACGGCCTGGGTGCCCTGGTCGCTCTTGCGCATGAGGGATACGTACCGCTTGTCCGCGAACTCGCTGGGACCGCCGGCCAATGCCAGCGCCTGCAGGATGGTGATCTGGTTGTTGTACACCAGGTAGGAGCCGGGCCGTTCCACCCCGCCGAGCACGCTCACCCGGAAGCTCACCAGCTTCAGGATCACCGTGGCGTTGGTGAAGTAGTCGTTGATCTTGCGCTGCACCAGCTCCTGCGCCTCGCCCACCGTGAGCCCCTGCACCTTCACCTTGCCCACCGTGGGCAACTGCACGTTGCCGGCCTTGTCCACACTGAACCCGTTCACGTACATCTGCGCATCGTTCACCACCGAGCTCCCCTGGGTGCTCTCGATGTTGAAGTAGCGCGAGTTCTCCTCATCCAGGCCGAGCACGCGGATGCTCAGGATGTCGTTGATCTGGATGCGGTACTCGAAGTCGCGGTTGGGGAACAGCTTCGCCGTGTTGCTCAGCGAAGGGTCCTGCAGGTAGTTGACGTTGCGCCGGCTGATGCAGGCGGGCAGCAGGGCAGCCACCACGACCAGCCCCAGCAAGATCCGGATCATCCTCATTCCTTGTTGCTCGTTGGTCCGCCGGGCCGGCCGGGATCCTTCCCGCCCGGTCAACCGACCGACACAGATGTGCTTGATGCTGAAGGCCAAAGATACGTGCGGCTCCCGCCCAAGGTTCCGTTGCCTCCCCCTGCGGACCGCAGGTCGTCGCGGGCCTGAAAGCGGTATCCCCTCGCCCCCCGCAGGAACGACGGCCGCATCCGGCCAGTGCTCTTCCCCGGAGGGCGAAAAAAGAGAACCCGCGCTGAGCGCGGGTTCTCGAGTGTAGCCCGTAGGGGAATCGAACCCCTGTTTCATCCGTGAAAGGGACGCGTCCTAACCCCTAGACGAACGGGCCTTTCCAACCAGCGTTCACCGGGGACCGGCGAACGGGTCGCAAAAGTAAACAGAACCGCGATCCGTCCAAATCCTCACGTCAGGTCGTCCACATCGGCCTGGAAGCGGAAGCCGAGCCGCTTGCCCGTGCTGATCTGCAGGCCCGCGTTCAGCTCGTTCATCTCGCTCACCGTCACCTGGTTCACCTGATCGTACGGCGGGGTGAGCAGGTCGAAGTCGAGCACGTAGATGATCACCGAATGGAGCACCTGCTTCAACACCGCCCGGTCCAGCACGTTCTCCGCGAGGTCGTTGTACAGGAAGCCCAGCTGGCGCTTGCCCTGCAGGAAAAAGTGCCCCTCCTTGTTCAGGAAGAGGCGGCTCACGAGGTAGCCCAGGTCGCGCTCGCGGTTGTACTTGAAGGAGTCGCTGAGGAAGTTGTACATGTTCACCACCCCGAAGTAGCCGCGCTGCTCATCCTCCTCCAGGTAGCTGCCCCGCCACAGGCTGTGCGCCTGGTCGAGCTTGAAGACGTTGGTGTGCATGTGGAAGATGATGGTGTCGCCCGCCACCTTCAGTTCGCAGGCCATCTCCCCCTTGTCGCGGTATTGCACGCTTACGCGCTTGTCGAGCTGGAGCATGGCGTGCTCGAGGTCGTCGGCGATCTCCTGCAGCACCTCCTTGAGCTCGGCGAAGAGCCCGATGGTGCGGTGGTACACGTCCTGCTTCATGCCGCTCTTCTGCTGCAGCATGCGCAGGATGAGGTCGCGCGGCGAAGGCGCGGCGGTGTTCTCGGGGGCGGTGCGCTTCTTGCTCATGCTTCTCAGTAGGCGCGCGCGAAGATCACGCGTTGCTTGCTGGGCCGGCCGGTGACCATGCACACGCCCGGTGTGGTGTCGCCGTCCAAGGGGATGCAGCGGATGGTGGCCTTGGTCTCCTCCTTCACCTTCTCCTCGGTGCCGGCCGTGCCGTCCCAATGCGCCAGGATGAAGCCGCCCTCCTCGATCGCCACCTTGAACTCGTCGTAGGTGTCCACCGCGCGGGTATACCGCTCACGCAGGGCCAGGGCCTTCTGGTACAGGTTGTCCTGGATGGCGGCGAGCAGGTGCTCCACCTTCTCGGCGATGTCCGTGGCTTGCATCACCTGCTTCTCCAGCGTGTCGCGGCGGGCCACCTCCACGGTGCCGTTCTCCATGTCGCGCGGGCCCACGGCGATGCGCACGGGATAGCCCTTGAACTCGTACTCGGCGAACTTCCAGCCGGGTTTCTTCTTGTCGTCGTCGTCGAACTTCACGGTGATGCCTTTGGCCCGGAGGCCATCGAGCATGGGCTGCACGTAGGCGCGCAGGGCGTTGAGCTGCTCCTCGTTCTTGGCGATGGGCACGATGGCCACCTGCACGGGCGCCAGCTTCGGAGGCAGCACCAGGCCGTTGTCGTCGCTGTGCGTCATGATCAGCGCGCCCATCAGACGGGTGCTCACGCCCCAGCTGGTGGCCCACACATGCTCCTGCCGGTTCTCCTTGTTGGTGAAGACCACATCGAAGGCCTTGGCGAAGTTCTGCCCCAGGAAGTGCGAGGTGCCGGCCTGCAGCGCCTTGCCGTCCTGCATCATGGCCTCGATGCAATAGGTGTCCTCCGCACCGGCGAACCGTTCACTGGCGGTCTTCACGCCCTTGATCACGGGCATGGCGAGCCATTCCTCGGCGAAGCGGGCGTACACGTCAAGCATGCGGCGCGTCTCCTCCACGGCCTCCTCCTGGGTGGCGTGTGCGGTGTGCCCCTCCTGCCACAGGAACTCCGCCGTGCGCAGGAAGAGGCGCGTGCGCATCTCCCAGCGCACCACGTTGGCCCACTGGTTGATCAGCAGCGGCAGGTCGCGGTAGCTCTTGATCCAGCCGCGGTAGGTGTTCCAGATGATGGTCTCGCTGGTGGGGCGCACGATGAGCTCCTCCTCCAGTTTCGCCTCGGGGTCCACCACCACACCATGCTCGGGGTCGCTCTTCAAGCGGTAGTGCGTCACCACGGCGCATTCCTTGGCGAAGCCCTCCACGTGGCTGGCCTCCTTGGCGAGGTAGCTCTTGGGGATGAAGAGCGGGAAATAGGCGTTCACGTGCCCGGTGTCCTTGAACATGCCGTCCAGGGCCCGCTGCATCTTCTCCCAGATGGCGTAGCCATGGGGCTTGATCACCATGCAGCCGCGCACGTCGCTGTGCTCGGCCATATCGGCCTTGAGCACCAGGTCGTTGTACCATTGCGCGTAGTCCGCCGCCCGTTTCGTCAATTGATCGCTCATCGCCGGCCTTGCGTGGTATTATTTTTGTTCTGGCGCAAGGGCGCACAAAGTAAGGCACGAACGCCGGGCCCTTCGCGTTCGAGCAGGTAACACGGACCCACGCCGATGAGAACGACCACCCCCCTCCTGGCCATCGCCCTGCTGGCGTCCGCCTGCGGTTCGATGCAGCCCACCGCCGGCACCGTACGCGACGACGTGTACGACATCCCCGACCGCACGCCGGTGATGGCCGCCGCGACCTCGCAGGGCCAGCCCACCGACGACGACTACTTCAACCCGGCCGATTCGGGCAAGTACGACCTGGCGCGTTTCGAGGACCGCACCTACAACGACATCACCTACAACGACCCCTCGTGGTACAACTACGGCCGCTTCGGCTTCGGGGTGGGCGTGAGCTCCTGGGGCCCGTCGTACGGCATGGGCATGAGCTACGGCTACCCGGGAGGCTACGGCTATCCGGGCGGTTACGGCGACCCCTTCTACAACCCTTACTGGAGCAACAGCTGGATGAGCGGCTACGGGGCGTGGGGCAGCCCGTACGGCTCGGGGTGGAACATGTACGGCTCCATGGGCTGGGGCTATCCGTACGGCTATAACCCTTACGGCGGGTTCTATGGGGGCTACTACGGTGGTTATTCGCCCTACGGCGGATTGTACCCCTTCGGCCCGCCCTGCTGCATGAGCTGCGGCGGCTCCTACGGCAACCCGGTGGTGGTGCAGCATCGCCCCTCGTGGAGCGGATCGGGCGGCAGCGCGGGCACCCCGCCGCAGTACCGGCCCAACTCGCTGCTCCAGCCCCGACCGGGCACCGCACCGGTGGTACGGTCCGGTTCCGGCACGGTGCAGGGCGGCGGCCGCAACGGTGGCAGCCCGCAGCGCATGCAGGGAAGCCGCAGCGGAGGGGGCGGACGCATCAGCGTTCCGTCCATGGGCGGCAGCCGCAGCGGCGGCTCCCACAGCGGCGGTGGTTCCTTCGGCGGAGGCGGTGGCGGCGGCTCGCGTCCTTCAACCGGCGGACGTCGCTGAAGCCCCTGCCCGTGATGATGATCATCGCTCGAAGGACGGCGGCGGCCATGCTGCTGTTCGTGCTCACCATGGCCGCACGCGCCCAGAACGAGGAGGATGCCCTGCGCTACTCCTGGCTCTTGCCGGCGGGCTCGGCGCGCGGCTGGGGCCTGGGCAATGCCATGGGCGCGGTGGGCGCCGACCCCAGCGCCGCCTCGCTGAACCCCGCCGGTTTCGGGCTGTACAACACCACGGAATTGTCCCTCACCCCGGGCCTGGAGGTGAACACGGCGGAGAACGTGCACTACGGCACCCCGGCCACCGGTACGAGCACGCGTGGCTTCGTGAACAACTTCGCCCTGGTGCTCTGCTACCCGGGGCGCACCAACAGCCCCTGGAAGGCCACGCAGTTCGGCCTCAGCTTCGACCGCGAGGCCAGCTTCCACGCCCAGCGCACGGCCGATGGCGCGGTCGTGAACAGCACCATCCTGCAGCAGTGGGCGAACGAAGCGAACGGCACCCTGGCCGGTGACCTCTACAACGCCTACCCCTTCACCAGCGGCCTGGCCTGGGATGCGTACGGGATCGATCCGGCCGACCCCACGGACACCGCGAACACGGCCTACGTGCCGGCGATCCCCTTCGGCAGCGCGGTGCACCAGACCCAGGTGGCCGACATCAGCGGGAAGTCGCAGACCACCAGCCTCTTCTTCGCCGCCAACTACCAGGACCGGCTGTACCTCGGCGCTTCCCTGGGCCTGGTGGGCACCCGGTTCGACCGCACCACCACGCACACCGAGACCACCCTGGTGGACACCCTCGACCTGCAGGACATGACCTATACCGAATACCTTACCACACGCGGCGGGGGCATCGACCTCAAGGTGGGCGTGATCGGCCGGGTGACGGACAAGCTGCGCCTGGGCTTCTCCTTCCACAGCCCGAAATGGATGACGATGGACGATGCCTACCGCACCACCCTCTCCACGCGGTTCCGCACCCCGGATGCGGACGGCAACTACAGCTACACGGCGGATTCGCCCGATGGCGTGTTCCGCTACAACGTGAACTCGCCGTGGAACCTGCTGGCCAGCGCGGCCTACGTGGTGGGCAGGCAGGGACTGGTGAGCGTGGACTATGGCTACACCGATTTCGCCCGCATGCGCCTGCGCGGCGACAACACGGTACCCGACAGCTACGACTTCGCGGTGGAGAACGGTGTGATCGCCTCCTCCTTCAGGGCCTCGCAGAGCGTGCGCGTGGGCACCGAGTGGCGCGCCGGCAACTGGTACTTCCGCGGGGGCTGGGGCTGGTGGCAGGACCCCTACGCGGACAGCGACCAGCGCCAGGGCAGCGGCTACAAGCGCTACACCGCGGGCACGGGCTACCGCACGGACCACGTGAGCATCGACCTCGCCCTGCTCTACGGCCAGCGCACGGGCTACCGCTACCTGTACGATCCCGCCCTGGTGGACCCCACGTACGAGAAGGTCACCGACACCCGCGCCCTGCTGACGCTGGCCTACAGGCCGTAGCGCCCGGCGCGGAAAAGGAAAGGCCCGGTCGATGACCGGGCCTTGTCGTTCTCGGGGATCAGGCGATCACTGCTCGCCCTTCACGCGCTCCACCACGTAGTCGTCCACCAGGATGCGGCCGCAATGCTCGCACACGATGATCTTCTTGTGGCTGCTGATGTCCAGCTGGCGCTGGGGCGGGATGGCGTTGAAGCAGCCCCCGCAGGAACCGCGCTGCACCGGCACCACGGCGAGGCCGTTGCGGGCGTTGCTGCGGATGCGGTGGTAGGCGCTGAGCAGGCGCTCCTCGATGTGCTTCGCGGCCGTGTCGCTCTTCTTCTGCAGGTCCTTCTCCTCCTTCTCGGTCTCGGCGATGATGTCGTCGAGCTCCTTCTTCTTGTGGTCCAGGTCCTTCTTGCGCTCCTTGTAGGTGGCGGCGGTCTCGTCCACCACGCCCTTCTTCGCGTCGATCAGGGCCTTGGTCTCCTTGATGCGCTTCTCGGCGAGCTGGATCTCCAGGTTCTGGAACTCCACCTCCTTGCTCAGGCTGTCGTACTCGCGGTTGTTGCGCACCTTGCCCTGCTGACCTTCATACTTCTTGATGGTCGCCTTCGCGTCCTTGATGAAGTTCTGCTTGTCGGCCACGTTGCGCTCCAGCTCGGCCATCTCGTCCTGCACCTTGCTCAGGCGCGTCTCCAGGCCGGCCACCTCGTCCTCCAGGTCCTGCACCTCCAGGGGCAGCTCGCCGCGCTGGGTGCGGATGCGGTCCACCTGCGAGTCGATGTGCTGCAGCCGGTACAGCTCCACCAGCTTCTCGGCAATGGTGATCTCGGCCTTGCCGGCCGCCGTGCTCGCCTTCGCGGTGGTCTTCTCCTCCTTCGCCGGGGCCTTGGTCTCGGTCTTCGCCATCTTCGTGCGCCGTAGCGCGGTTTTCGGTTAGTCGTCCTGCCGGCCTTCGTGCCGCTGCGTGTGGAGCGTGGCGAAGGCGCGGATCAGGAAACGTGGATGGGGTTGGTGACGGTATCCGTCAAATGGACCGCAAAAGTAGGGAAATAATCCACTAACCTCCGCTGGATCAGGTCCATGGTGAACCGCTCGCTCTCGAAGTGCCCGATATCGGCAATGACCATGCGCCCGTCGGCCTCGAAGAACTGGTGGTACTTCACGTCGCCCGTGATGAAGGCATCGGCCCCGGCGGCCAGCGCCCGGCCGATGAGGAAGGCCCCCGAACCGCCGCACACCGCCACCCGCTTCACCGGCCGCCCGCGCAGCGCCGTGTGGCGCACCACCGGCGCCCCGAAGACCCGCTTCACCCGGGCCAGGAAGGCCTCTTCCGCCTCGGGCTCAGGCAGTTCACCCACACCCCCGGAACCGATGCCGGGGTGGGCGTTGAGCAGGGGCACCAGGTCGTAGGCCACCTCCTCGTACGGGTGCGCTGCCTGCATGGCCGCCACGATGGTCCGCTCCAAGGGGGCGTGGTAGATCACCTCGATGCAGGTCTCGGCTTCGGTGTGCCGCTGGCCCTTCGCCCCCACGTACGCGTTGGTGCCCTCCCCACCCCGGAAGGTGCCCTGCCCCTCCACGTTGTAGCTGCACTCGTCGTACAGCCCCACCCTTCCGGCCCCCGCGGCGAAGAGCGCGGAACGCACGGCCTCGGCCTGGGCGTGGGGCACGAACACCGCCAGCTTGCGCAGCTGGCCGGCCTTGGGCTCGAGCACCTGCAGGCCGGTGAGCCCCAGGCGCGCGGCGATCTCGCCGTTCACCCCGTCCAGCACGTTGTCCAGGTTGGTGTGGATGGCGTAGATGGCCACGTTGTGCCGCACGGCCTTCAGGAGGATGCGCTCCACGGCGTTGCGGCCCGTGAGGCCCTTGAGCCCGCGGAAGATCACCGGGTGGTGGGCGATCACCAGGCCGCAGCCCTTGCGCACGGCCTCGTCCAGCACGGCCTCGGTGCAGTCCAGGCACACCAGCGCGGCCTTCACCTTGCCCTGGCGGTCGCCCACCTGCAGGCCGCTGTTGTCGTAGTCCTCCTGGAGCACGGGGGGCGCCCAGGTCTCCAAGGCGGTGATGAGGTCGTGGATGCGCATGGGGAAGGCGAAGGTACCGAGAGGGGTCGTGCCTCGTTCACCCGATGAACGTGCGCACCGTGGCTTCCTGGCCTACTTTTGATGGTATGATCACGGACCTCATCGCCAGGGACCGGGCGGCGTTCAGTGCCCTGCTCGCAGAGAACCGGGTGCGTGCGCTGTACGCCTTTGGCAGCAGCGTGCATGGACCCTTCGGTCCCGAAAGCGATGTGGATGTGCTGATCGAGGTGGATGCGGATGACGAGGTGACCGGCCGCCTGCTCATCAATGTGTGGAACGGCCTTGAAGCCCTTTTCCAACGCCCGGTGGACCTGCTCACCGAAAGTGCATTGCGGAACCCTTACCTCCGCGCCGAGATCGAGCGCACCAAGAAGTTGATCTATGACGGATCGAAGCGCCAAGTACTGGTCTGACATCCTTTCCGCCATCGCGGAGATCGAGGTCTTCGTGGAAGGGATCGGCTCGCTGAACGCCTACGTCGCGGACCTGAAGACCAAGCGCGCCGTGGAACGTGAACTGGCCGTGATCGGCGAGGCCGTTGGCAGGATCAGCAAGGATCGACCGGATCTGGTGATCGACGGCTCCAGGGCCATCGTAGGCATGCGCAACCGCCTGATCCACTCGTACGACAATGTGGACGACAAGATCATCTGGGAAGTGGTCCGGCAACATCTGCCCATCTTGAAAGCCACAGCTCAGGCCCAATTGGGCTGAACGTTGGACCGTGGCGCAGCCTGGGCTGCCCCGCACCCGGACACGACGCCTTCATCGGTAACCCACACCGATCATCCCTTCACGCAACGACCCGGTGCGGTCCAGGCACACCAGCGCGGCCTTCACCTCGCCCTGGCGGTCGCCCACCAGCAGGCCGCTGTTGTCGTACTCCTCCTGGAGCACGGGGGCGCCCAGGTCTCCAGGGCGGTGATGAGGTCGTGGATGTGCATGGGGAGGGCGAAGGTACCTCGGGGGAAATGCTGCCCGGTGCGGACCGCTCCCACCCTGTCCGATGTTCTTGGGCCTCTAGTAATGGCCGGCCGAACTTTGGGGAAGCTTACACCCTCACTTTTCTCCTTCATGACCGATGAGCTTACGGGAGAGTGGAAGGCGATCGGGGCCACATTTCACGACGACGGTATTGAGCTCGATGAGAGCTATGTTCAGAACTGCACCATAACACGCACCGGTGAATTCAGCTACCGCATGCTCTTCAAGAGCACAACGTCCAACGAACCTCCGCTCGATATGGAAGTGAGGCGTCGCGGGAACATGCTGTTCGGCCAGATGAGTGAAAGCGAGGTCGTGGAATTCACGCTCACAGGGGATGGCACTATTCAAATGAGGAGCCAGTATGATGACCGGCTTCTCCGGAGGCAATAAGACGACGGAATCAACTTCATCCCTTTCCCGAGCGTCTCAGGCATCCGGACAAGGATCCATCGGAACGCAACCAGGGGTGAGCTTATTTCGGATGTCCAGACTTCCGTTTCAATGAAGAGCTGAAGTACGCCAGCGCTCCGCCCGTCCGGGTCAGCATGTGCTGCTAGTACCCTTACCTCGATGCAAGACCGTTCATATGCAGTCGAGCAGGATCCAATTCGACCCAATCCTTAGATCATCCGCGAGCACAAGCAGTAGGCCCATCGTGATGATCATTCATGAACGACGCCCCAATAGTGCCCTCTAGCGAGGTTCGGTTGCCGTCGAATGCGGTTCTCTCTTCGAAGACCCGGGGGTGAAAAGGGAGCCTACCTCTTCATCTCCGGATCCGCCGAGGTGAAGTCCGGTTCACGACCGAGTCTTCACCACACGAACCCAACGACTGCCTCCCACAGGGCCGAAGAAGTAGATACCTGAGGGAAGGTCGCCAACCTCGAAGGAGCCGTTCCGGGGATCCGCGACGCTGACCCTCCTTACGACTCGGCCTAACGGATCGAGCAACAGGAAGTTCCGTTCCCGGCAATTAGGGCAGGTGAAGGAGAGGACATCGGAGACCGGGTTCGGGAACAACCGGAGATCCGCTCTGGCGGCCATATCCTCCATGGATGTGAGGCTGAAGGCCGTGCATGCTGAGGTATCCGTACAGCCGTTGTACGTGACGATCACTGCATAAGCGCCGCCGCTGGTGGGTTGAAGGATCCGGTCCGTCGCCCCGGATATCAAGGTTCCGCCGTTCCCGCAGTCCACCCACTGGTACTGCGCATTGGCCTGGTCGGCGATGAGGGTGGTGTCCGTAAGGGTAAGTGAAGTGTCCACCACGGTGACGGAAACGAAAACGGTGGCCGTCACGCCGCAGTACAAGCTATCGAAGGCCTTTACCAAGTAGTTCGTGGTGACCAAAGGGCTAGCAAACACTGTATCGCCCACCGCGGTATTCAGGCTCTGCGACGGTGACCACAACTGGGTGATGCCGCCGGAAACCGTAAGCACCGCGCTGTCACCTCTGCAGATGATCGTTGAGGTTGGTGCCACCGAGATGGGAAAGGCATCGCACGCATCGAACTTGACCAGGAACCCGTCAGTGACGCCCCCGTTGTAGAACTCATCGAACGATCCCGGGCTGGCGATGTCGGAATTGGAGCCCGTGACGCCACCGAAGTAGACCTCGTCGCCGTTCCGACTGGCGATACCTCGGCCGTAATCTAGGCTTGGGCCTCCATAATAGGTGCTCCAATGGCACGTACCTGTCGGTGTGAAGCGGGCCGCGAACGCGTCCGCCTGACCGGCGTAGGAGATGTCGAAACCGTTCGAAGTGGTGAGGTTGACCGCGGATTCCGTCTGGCCCACCACGTTGATGCCACCGCCATCATCCAAGCCAACGTTGTAGCAAACCTCATTCTGCGGACCGCCAATGTAAGTCGACCAAAGGCGTTGGCCTTGGGAGTCGAACGTCGCCACAAATCCGTCCAAGAGGCCGCCCCAACTTTCCTGATGCGCACCGACCGAGGCGATGCTCGTGTCCGACGAGGTCATGCCCACGAAGGTCACGTTCCCGTTGTACGCGACCGCGCAGTCATGCGCGAAATCAGCCGAGGGGCCGCCGAAGTAGCTGGACCATATCAAGCCGCCGAGCGGACTCAGCTTCACCAAGTATGCATCGTAGAGACCTACCGTGTCCGTTTGATAGGTCCCTGGCGTGCCCAGGAACGGAGCGCCGCCCCTCTCGTAGCCCGTCACATACACGCTGCCATCCGGTGCGACCGCACACCCGGTGGCCCGGTTCTCCCCAACAGCGTCGAGGAAGGTGCCCCAAACGCGCTGACCGCTGGCATTGAACCGGGCCATGAAGCCGTTCACCCCGTACGTGAACGTGAGCGGTGCAGGCTGCAGGCATCCAACACTGGCATAGCCGGTATCCGCATCGGTCCAGCCGCATACATACACGCCGCCGGCATTGTCGGCGGCACTGCTCAGGATATACGATTCCAGGTCGCTGCAATAGTATGTACCCCATTGCCGCACTCCATTGCTATTGAACTTGGCCAGGTAGGCATTCCTGCCGCCCAACAAACACGCCGTAGGACCATACGTTCCGGGCGTGGCAATGTTCGTTTGCGAGTCGCTCCAACCAGCGATGAAGATCTCGCCTGCCGCCGATGCTGAACAGGCCGTGGATTGGTCATCATCCTCTCCTCCATAGTAGGTGCTCCACAGCCGCGCCCCGGAAGGCGAAAAGCAGAACAGGAAGCCATCAGAGATCCCGCCCCCATGGGTCGTCTGGTGAGCCCCGCTGGTCGCGATCGAGTTCAATGACCAGGTCCAACCCGTAGTGATCACATTTCCGTTGGCCATCACGGATTCATCCCAGGGGTAATCGTTGTTGTAACCACCATAGTAAGTGCCCCACAGCCGTGTCATCGGGTCGATCACCAAGGGGATGGTGGGTGCGTATCCAGTGAGCTCGATGCGGACGGTGTTCCCATCCACCGCCCAACGCGCAGGGATATGGCGGCCTTGCTGCACGGCCAGGGGAGCCGCTTCGCGCACATCGCCCAACGGGGTATGCATCACCAGGCCACCGTCCTCGGCCACCGTCAGTTCGGCCCCCGTGATGCGGAACCGGATCTTCGTGTGGTCGCTGGCACGGGCCAGGCCCCAGTCGCTCTCCAGAACACCACGCCGCGCGTGGAACTGCAGGTCGACGCCCGGCCAAAGACCCTTCAATTTCACTTCCGTGTAGCGACGCACGTTCAGGGCAGGCGCCATGCCGTCGGGCACGTTGTAGTAATGGGTGGGGTCCGGCAGCGCTTCTCCCTCTGCTATCGCATATCCAGGATCTTGACCCAGCCAGTCCACATCGATCCGATGGATGGTGAAGCTGTCCGGCACGGCCGGTTCGTTCAGGACGCCGGTCACGGGATGCTTGGTCTCCGCGCGCAGGTGCTCCACCCTTACCAGTTGGTAGCTGATGCCATCCCGCCGTACGTGGAAGTATAAGCCTTCGGATGTGCCACTGTAGATCACATCCGGCCTTGGCCGCCCAAGCTGGTCACGGATCTGGCCGGCGTTCTCCTCGAAGGTGACCACCTGCGCGACCATGGGTGGCACTCCAGGCTTGGGCAATTCTCCGGCTTCGCTCGGGGCATGCTGCAACAGAGCCACCATCAGGCTCAGCTGGTGGAAGAGGGTGGATCGCATGGGAAGAACTTCGTTATGGGTTGACCGTGAGGGGACCACCTAGATTCATGCTACGGTCACAGTGGGCGCAACACATTGCTCAATCGATCCGCACCAGCACCACCCCGGGCTTCTTGTCCTCGCGGCTGCGCTCCATGAACCAACCGCAGTATGGCGCCTCCACGAAAGCGCGTCTGCCATGGTTGATCACATCGCGCTCCCCTCCACTTTCAGCCGGGTAGATGGCGCCAAGTGAATGCTGGTCCCTGCCCTTCACACACAGGTATGCAGGAATGAGTTGGAAGGCATTGTCGCGGGAGCTGAACTCCTTGCCCTTCGCGTAGCCGTTGATGGCGCTTTCCTGGGCGTATTGGGTCAAGAACAGGTCGCCCTTCCATTCAAAGATCATTGACCATTCATCCTTGTACCGGGAGAGCGTGGTGGACCATTCCTGGTCGCCGCGCGCATCGAGGGTGAACACGGTCAGCCCTTCGTCCGTACGGTAGAGCCCGTACCAACCCCCTTCCTTGCGATGCACTGCCCCCACCTTCACCAATCCTTCGCCAGGGATCGGCGCGCGGTAGATGGGCTCCAGGGTATTGGCTCCGGTAACCCGGAACAGGCCATAGGTATAGCTGGGCTTCTTCTCGGTACCGGTGTTGATGGCGGTCGCCAGCTCCAGGACGTCACCGACCATCTCAGGGGCGCAGAACGCGATCGGCTTGCCGTCCACCTTCAGGTCGATCAGATCGTACCGTTCGCCCTTCAGGCGCCCAAGCTTTCGCTCGGTAAGCTTGTTCGGGTCGGAGGCGGATGTATAGGTCTTCACCGTCTCCTTGATGGGACGCATGTTGAGCCAGACCGTGCCGTCATCCGAGAGGAAGATCCCGCGGCTCCACCAAAGCGCCATGCCACCCATGTAGCGCGGGCGCTTGTAAGCTGCCTGCCAGTCCAGGGAGAGGTCCGCCTTCACCACCCAGCAGAGCATCAGCGGTGTGTTCTCCGCATCCATCACCCGATCGTGGTAAAGTAAGAAGCGACTGCGGTCCGGGGAGAGCACCACGTCCGCTTCGAAATATCCATAGGTAGGGTCGGTGAAGGGGATCTCGGTGATCTGCACGGCTTCCCCCATGGGGGTAAGGTCAGCCGGTGAATAGGGTCGGGCATGGATGCGCACCGTCCGCTTATCCACATGGGTGTAGAACACCACGATGAAGCGGTCGCTGAGCTCCAGGGCGGCCAGTAAGCGCCCCCCACCCTTGGGGATGTTGAGGCCAAGGTCCTTCACCAGCGGCTGCCCGCCACCATTGGGATCGTACTTGTACGCGAACTGCCCGTGATCCTTGCCCACCATGGGATGGTGCACATCCTCAAATACGAAGACCTGCCCGTCGTGCTCGTAAGGCCCGTAGGTGTCCAGGTAATCGATCTTGCTCACATCGTGAGGCCTTTCCGCGATCAGCCATTGTGGTGCGCTGAGGTCTTGTGCGAAGCAAGGCGCTAGCAGGTTGGTGCCGAGAGCGAACAATAGTGATCGGGTCAGGCGCATGTGGTCGTGTGATGGATGCATGCAAAATAGGAAGGAAAGCCATTGGGCGTGCGAATGCGAGATGCGGAAGTGACGGGTAATGCCGAACGCCACAAGCCAGACCGGGCGGAAGGTGTGGCGTTGAGGCCGGGATCCTTCAGACCCGCCAGAGGTGGAGGGAAACTGGGGTACTCGCTACAAGCGAGCGCCAGAGCATAGGAGTACTCGCGCACCCGAGCGCGGGTTGGGGATACACTAAGTGCTAGTCCAAATGCTTGCGCGGTAAGGCATGTATAGGGAGAGCAGGATTCCGGAGGCAATTCCTATGGCCGGAGGTATCAAGCTGGCCGGGGAAAAGAGCTTCCAGTGGATTACGAAGTCCACGACGAGGACGAGTACAAAAGGGATGTACGCTTTCGGGACGATGCCCTTGAACACTCCGTAGTAGAGCAGGAAGCACAGTGCGGTCATGACAAGGATGAAGATCAGCACATAGAACCCGTAGGCGCCGGCCTTGGAGAGCCCATCGCTCATACCGGATGAGTCTCTAAGAACGCTGTCATAGAACCGGTTGCCTACGAACGCAAGAACCAGAGCCGTTAAAGCGTACTTGATAGCGAGGTACTTGAGCGCCAGTATCCCAACGTGCTCGTTCATGGCATGCCCCCCCCAACGGCGCTCGGCTGTGCCGAGTGCCCCTCCCTCACCGGCCTCCGGCCGCTTGCTGGTCCTCATTCATCGAACATACGCAATGGACTGTACGGGTCCGCGCTGCTCCATGCATAGTGCTCGGGCAGGTTCACCAGGCCCTCTTCAACCGGGTTGGTACGGATGTAGGCCACCTTCTGGTCGAACATGGCCGGGTGTGTGATCTCGATCGGGTGGTTCGTCTTCTGCCAGAACATGAGCGCCTTGTTCTGGTTCGTACCCGCCGCCGCTTCGCGGAACAGCCGCATCAGCCACTCCCGCCGGCTTTCGCCGGGTTCCTCGCCGATCATGGCCAGCAGCCGTTTGGCGGTGTAACTCTTGAAGTCGCGCAGCACATCGGCCAGGCGCCCCTGCTGCACCCGCGCGATCAAATGGAGATGGCTGGGCATCAGCACGTATGCGAAGAGCTCAAGCCCTTTCTTCTGTTGGCAATAGGTCAAGCTTTCGATAATGACTTCCGCATTGCGTTTCCGTGTGAAGACGTCCGCCCAACCGACCACCGTGAGCGTGCAGAAGTAGAGCGTGCCTTCCTTGTGGGCTTTGAGGTGTTCGCTCATCGACCGGTGAAGTTACCGGAGACCGCCAGAGGCGGAGTGCTCTTCAGGCACTCGGCACAGCCGAGCGCCGGCAGTTGGCTATGGGCTCGCGGGGACAACCGAGCGCGGGTTGGGGCGCTGATCCGCGACGCCAAGGCGCGTAAGGCCTACACCTAGCGCACGAGCGAAGGACGCTCGCGTGAGTTCCGTGGGTTTCAGGGTATGACAGTGACGGCCTTGGCAAACTGGTTCTGTAATCGGACTGCACCATCATTGTCCTGGATAGTGCCCTCTACCCGAAGTGTGTGAGCGCCCTGAGCCAATGGAGCAATTGCGGCCGTGATGATGAGGCTATCTCTGGATGTGGGCTGGATTAGGGAATCGTCCCAATAGAGACGAACAGTCGTTTTCATTTCAGGCACCTCGGCAAAGGCGATTTGGACGGTCGCTTGGCTTCCGACGCGCAATGTGTCCAACCTTGGACTGGACCAAGTGCCAGGGCTGACAACGAGCCACTGCAACTGTGGAATCGAGTGCTCATAGTCCGCTTTACAGAAGGCTTTCCCGTAGAAGTCATAGAAGTCAAGGGCCTTAATCCTACCGTCGGGGAAGTACCATTTGAAGTGCCCGAACTTCTGCCCTTGATTCCAGTGCTCTTCGATCTGGAGCTTTCCAGACTGATCATACCAGTAACCAGGCCCATGACGCACGTCGTCCTTGTAGGCCACCTTGTACTCGATTACTCCATCCTTTCGATAGTGTGTATGCCAGCCCGTTTTACGACCGTTTCGATAGTTGAAGTCATCCTTCAACTGACCATTGGAGTAGTAGAACTTTGCTGAAGAGTCCTGCGTGTTGGTCTCTTGGTGATCACCCTGTTGACAACCACTACATCCGCACAGCGTTAGTGCAACTAGTGCTATGCAATCAACGAGTTTCATCCGACCTAGGGAACCGCTTTGAAGGGGCCGCTATGATTCACTGTGTCCTGGATGGGTATGGTGTCGCCGCCACAGTAACCACATGTTTCTTGCGTTGGCTCAGATTCTTTGCTCTCACCCCATTTCTTCATTTCCTCCATGACGTCCTTATATGCACCGAACTGTTCCTTGATGTTGTTCGCGAAATCGGCGAGGCCCAATTCTTCATGAAGGCTAGGTAGTTCCGTGGACTTGCCCATGGCGCCGATAGCAGCCATCAAAAGATCAACATTAGTGGTCTGTGGATCATGGTCTGACTTGACGCCCGAACCTTCTCCATCGAATTCCGACGTGAACCGCCAACCGTCGGATTGCGATGAGCCTTCACCCATCATGTCCGGTACTTCAGAGAAGAGCGAAGCGAAAGCACCAAGGGCCGATTGACTATTATCTTCACTCGGATTTGAGTAGTCTGCACCATCATCGGTGACAGAAAGCTGCTGTCCTTGTTCTTTTCGAAGATCGATGGTGATGGAGGTGCTGACATTGTATACGTTGAAGTACATGTGCTGTGAATCATAGCCGTCGCTGACTTTGGCGGCCACCTCGTTGTTGCGTACCACTCGTGTGGCAATCAAGTGTCCATTGCCTTGCTTGTCGATGACTTTGAGGTAGTAAGTCCTGTCCTTGCCATCTTCATCCACAAACAACACAGGGTTGTCAGAGGTATAGGCATAGTTACTTTCAGATGGATATTTCGTTGCCTTTGGATCAAGGCTCAACCAACGAGCAACACGCGGATCATAGATGCGAGCATCAAAGTTGACGCTGGTCCCCGTTGCGTTATGGACTTCATCATCCTTTTCTTGTCCATTGAACCCGAAACGGTAACTGTCCGCACTGAAGTTGCGTCCGGGCAATAGGCTACCGAAGGGCTCATACCCCTGTGCGCTCACCAATTCGGCCTGTTTGGGCGTACCGCCTCCATTGCCATCCATCAGGCGACCGGTCACCACCGCGCACACGTTCCCCAGGTGGTCGGTAAGCTCGTAGTGCAGGGCCACCTCATCCATGAGCACGGGGTCGGCGGGGTCCCAGTTCTGCAGGGAGTGCAGCTCCAGCTCCTGGCCGTAGGTGCCCAGGCGCGAGGAGCCGTACACCGGGCGGTCGCCGAGCTTTAGGCTGGCGGTGCCGGGGTTGGCGAAGCGGTAGGTGGCCATGATGTTGCCCTGCTATGGGCCGAACTTCCTACTGGGCTTGCGCTTGACGTGGACAACGCGATAGATGAACACGTCCTGTCCTTCGATCTCGTAGGCCAAGCGGTACGGGAACTTGCGCAGCATCGCGTGACGGAAGTTGCCTTTGCGGAGCTGGTATCCGTACGGGTTGGCCTCGATCGAGTCGTAGCACTCTTTCAGCGCCGCCATGAACCGATCGCCCAACTGAGGGCGGATGGTATGGTACCAGAAGAAGGCTTCGAGCACATCCTTGGCAGCGCTGCCGCGCACGACCATCCGGTAAGTCATTTCTTGATCATCTCGCGGGCCATGCGCTGCACTTCCTCCCAGGTGTAGGAACTTCCTTCACCACGCAAGCGCTCGGCCCGAAGGGTTTCCAGTTGGGCTAGTTCTTCCTCGCTGATGTCGCTGTCCTCAACTTCGGTGTCGATCACTTCGCGGACCCGGTCAAGGATGGCCGTGTCGCGAACGGCAAGCATGCGCTGCACCAGTTCGAGCTTGATCGCTGCGATGTCCATGTTCTAGGGATTGCTCTGTAAAGGTAGGCTCATGCGTGGTCTTCGAGGCCGCAGGGGCGTCCGCGAAATGCGCGGACAGACCCGGCGGAGGCTTGAGAAGAGGTGTGGCGCTCGCCGGACACCCTGCCTGGATCCAAGCCGTAGCCGTCGGCGTGCCGCTACTGTCCGCAAGGCCTGGCCTTCGGCAAGCGGCCGCTCCCATCCAGGGCGGAATGCATGGCGCAGAGGCTGGCATCTTTCAGACCCGCTAGAGGCGGAGCGCTTTCAGGCACTCGGCACAGCCGAGCGCCGGAAGTAAGCTATGGCCTCGCGAGGACACCCGAGCGCGGGATGGAGCGCTCTTCAGGCACTCGCCGCAAGCGAGCGCCGGATCATAGGGGCACTCGCGCACCCGAGCGCCGGTTGGGGTGGGCGCTCTTCAGGCACTCGCGAAGCGAGCGCCGGCAGTTGGCCACAGCTTAGCGGAGATAACCGAGCGCTGGTTGGGGCGCGTTGGTGGCACTCGGAACACCCGAGCGCCGGTTGGGGGCTTGATGTCTCCGGTAATGATCGGCCCGGAAACAGGGGAAGCTCACAGCTGACCCGTTCGACCTTGCATCCTCCCGAAATGAGTGGCCGGGTTTTGGGCGCTCTTCAAGCACTCGGCACAGCGGAGCGCCGGCAGTGAGCAATGGCCTCGCGGGGACACACGAGCGCGGGATGGGGAAGTGAGCGGACCGCAGGGTCGCGAGGCGCAGACCCTGCGGGAGGTTAAGCGAGCGCCGGCAGTGAGCAATGGCCTCGCGGGGACACCCGAGCGCGAGATGGGGGGCCAGGTTCAGGACCGCCAGAGGCGGAGGGCAACTGGGGCACTCGCGAAGCGAGCGCCAGACAAAGCCGTGCGGGAACACCCTCGCGCGAGGCAGGACTCAGATCAGCCCGTAATCAAGGCAGTCGCTCAGAAGCCATTCGAGGAGCCTTCTGAAGCCTGCGTCATAGATGCCCGCTACTAACAGCACGAGCCCGGAGAAGAAGGCGATCAGTTCCCATCTACTTGCCTTCATGCGCTTCACCGCTAGCATCAGAAGGAAGGACACGGAGAGCAACTGGAACAGCGCGATCAGGATCAAGCAGGTGTACCAAAAGACCGGGTAATACTTGGCGTGGCAGTTGGGCAAGTAATCAGGAGCCGTGCTGTCAACGAAGCGGTGCCGTATGCCGAGAGCGAAGATGCACGCCAAGATCCCGTAGTTGGAACAAACCTGAAGGATGCGCAGCATGTCAGTAGCCGGTTGCGCGATCGAACAAGAGCTTGAACCCGAGGTCTCCCCACCGGCGCTCGGCTGTGCCGAGTGCCCCTCCCTCACCGGCCTCCGGCCGCTACCCGGTCCTCATTCATCGAACATACGCAATGGACTGGCCGGGTGCGCGCTGCTCCAGGCAATGTGTTCGGGCCGGTTCTTCGCTCATCGACCGGTGAAGTTATCGGAGACCGCCAGAGGCGGAGTGCTCTTCAGGCACTCGGCACAGCCGAGCGCCGGGCCTTGGTTTGGCCTCGCGAACCCGAGCGCGGGTTGGGTGGGCGAGAGAAAGCAAGGGCACTCGGGACACCCGAGCGCCGGTTGGGATGCGCGGCGTTGAGGCCGGGAGCCTTCAGACCCGTCAGAGGTGCTCTTCAGACACTCGGCACAGCGGAGCGCCGGCAGTGAGCAATGGCCTCGCGGGGACACCCGAACGCGGGGTGGAGGGAACACTTGCGACAATTGGAGCAGGTCTAGAGAGTCAACCGCGTAACAGGCGCGCAGAGAACTGCTTAAAGCTGCGACTATGTAGCGCTGCCCAACTCGCGATGGCGACAAAAGGAAGCAGAATGGACGAGTAGAGGATTGGGGACGCGAACCAGCCGAATAGGCGATGCATGATCACTACCCCAACAATGCAAATCGGGAACACGATAATTGTCCACGCATGCAACCGGGTGGAATAAAGCTGCAACAGAGCATCCGCTTGCAATCTGAAGTCTTCACGATTACCATAGGTGCGATTGTACTGAACCAGCATACGTAGCTCTGCAAACCTTCGGTTCAACTTCCTAAGGCACTCTGCCTTAACTAAGTAGGACCATTCCAAAATTCGGCTTGCCTCCAGTCCATTCGCGGCAGTCTCTGACAAGGCGATCGCCTGCTCTGCGAATCGTATGGCGTTCTTATAGCCCTTGAGGTCATGATAGCCTTTCGCCACCGCTAGATGAACACGCGGCTGCATTGATAGAGCGCCATCCTGTAAAACATGCCGGACCTTAGCCGCGTAGGCTTCTAGGTCAACCTCGCCGGGTTGTGAGAGCGACGCTTCAACTTCGTCGACCGTTACAGAACTCCTCATTGTCCCCCACTGATTCCAGATCCAACGCTTGTGTTGTCTTGGCGCATGATACCTGGGTTCTCGTAGTCTTCCTGGGCTTGTGATTGCTGAATGAGGTCATCTGTGAACTCGATCACGTCTTGACGTGCCTGGATTTTCTCCTGAAGCATAGGAATGATGTGCTGACTGTAGGCGTCGAACTTGGTCTGTTCGACCGAGGTCATCGTCGTCCCTTCCTTCGCTTTGATATATGCCTGTTTTTCTGCCAAGTCTTGTTCAAGAACCAGCTTTTCCCCGGCCGCTTGTTCACGCATGCTCTGAAGTATCTCAACTGTTCCGAGAACAATTGCGCCACCAACACCGATGGATTTAGCAATCTTCTCATACCCTTCGGGGTCGCTGCCATCGGGGCCTGGATTCGGTAGGTTTCGCCGTATTGATTCAGCGAAAGCCAAGTCTCGTAGCCTCGCGAAGTCCTTGTACATGCGTTCTTGCCGCTGTTGATTCTTCCATCCGGGGTTATCGCGGTAAGTAGCCTCAAACATCGGGGCCGACCAGGTTGTGTGGGCACCAAACATGGCATCCCGGAGGAGAAGACTAACGCTCGCGATGCCAACGAGGTGGAGAAGAACTACCCCTCCCTCGTAAAGGAACTCCACGGCTACGGCAGGATTCTTCCCTTGGTTGTCTATGAAATAGATTGGGTTGTTCGCAGCAAAGGTGTATGGGCTGCTTTCCGGGCATTCAAGCGTTCGTGGGTCTATTGATAGGAAGCGTCCGATTCTTGGGTCGTGCATTCGAGCGCCGAAGTCGTAGCTGGTCCCTGTAGCGCCGTGGATCTCATCGTCCTTGAGTTTTCCGTTGAACCCGTAGTTGTAGCTCGATGAGCCGTAGTTCCTTCCGGGCAGCAGCGCTCCGAACGGCTCATACCCCTGCGCGCTCACCAATTCGGCCTGTTTGGGCGTACCTCCTCCATTGCCATCCATCAGGCGGCCGGTCACCACCGCGCACACGTTCCCCAGGTGGTCGGTAAGCTCGTAGTGCAGGGCCACCTCGTCCATGAGCACGGGGTCGGCGGGGTCCCAGTTCTGCAGGGAGTGCAGCTCCACCTGCTGGCCGTAGGCGCCCAGGCGCGATGAGCCGTACACCGGGCGGTCGCCCAGCCTCAGGCTGGCGGTGCCGGTGTTGGCGAAGCGGTAGGTGGCCATGATGTTGCCCTGGGCATCACGAATATAGTGCTCGCGGTAGCCGTTGCCGCCACCGGGGTTCGAACCCACCTGCTTTACGATCCGCTGGCCGCTGGCACCGTAGCCGAAGCTCAGGGGCTCGCGGGTGCTTCCGCTGGTGCGCGACACGCTCTTCACCTTGCCGGCCACGGTCCACTCAATGGCCTCGATCTGCTCCCGCTCGTCGTGGAGGGTTCGCTCATCGACCGGTGAAGTTACCGGAGACCGCCAGAGGCGGAGCGCTCTTCAGGCACTCGGCGCAGCCGAGCGCCGGCAGTTGGCTATGGCCTCGCGGGGACACCCGAGCGCGGGTTGGGGTGGGTACATCTTTGAACTCGAGTCACCCGAGCGCGGGTTGGGCAACTCTGTCAGAGATAATCATAGTGATGGCCGGTCTTAGGAAGATCACTGACCGGAAACGATTCATCTAACCCCCAGTTGAACGTACTAATCGAATGAACAAAACACGGAATCCCCATGTCGCGGTAATGCCCCATTATTCGCTTGAGTAATATCGGACTATGCAGAACTATTCCAAATTTCTTTCGATTTACGGTATGGAAAGTCAATGTTGGGAAACTCCTAGACCCCGCACTGATATAGAAGACTCTTTCGATTTGACTATTTTCAATGATGTAGACTCTATTTCGGAATGGATATTTGATCCGTATGCTTGTCTTGCTGAAATCAATAGTCTTCGCATTCTTGAGTATAATATAAGATACGTATGCGTACAGTAATATTTCCCAAATTACAAATAATAATGGAAAAGAACTGATAGTAATTAAAACAAGCAAAATAGAAATAACAACAAAAACGATAATATGATCGACAACTGTCGATTTTCTCAGCAATGAGCTATCGCTATTCATTGCTCTATAACGGCTTGCTTAACTCCGGACCGGCGCTCGGCTGTGCCGAGTGCCCTTTCCTTCCCAGCCTCCGGCCGTCCATTCGCTCCATTCCTCGAACATACGCAACGTGAAGCAAGGGGGAACCATCGCGTTCGCAGAGCGATCACCTGCGCGATGCGCATCTTGCGGCATCAATGGTCCGGCCGGCGGTACGCAGCACCTCCCTCCGGCGCCTCCTCGGCGCCCCCTTCGCCCTGCTCTACGGCGGGGTGTTGCGGCTGCGGCACGCGCTGTACGATGCGGGCGTGCTGCGGAGCTCGGCGCCAAGCCTGCCCACGGTGGTGGTGGGCAACGTGGCCCTGGGCGGCACGGGCAAGACCCCGCATGTGGAGCTGGTGCTGCGCACGCTGCGCGATGCGGGAACGCTGGCCACCTTGAGCCGGGGCTATGGCCGCAGCGGCACGGAAGTGCGCGAGGTGATGGGCAGCGAAGCGGCGCAGGCCGTTGGCGACGAGCCCCTGCAGCTGAAGCGCCACTTCCCCGGGGTGCGCGTGTTCGTGGGCGCCGACCGGGTGAAGGCCCTGGAGCACATCGCCACCACGGCGCCCGAGGTGAAGGCCGTGGTGCTGGACGACGCCTTGCAGCACCGCCCGGTGAAGGCGCGGCTGAACCTTGTGCTCACCACGTGGAGCAAGCCCTGGAGCGACGATGCCCTGCTGCCCGCCGGCACCCTGCGCGACCTGCCCGCCCGCGCCCACCTGGCCGAGGCGGTGATCGTGACCAAGTGTCCGCATGCGCCGTCCATCGCTGAACAGGCCGCCTGGCGGAAACGGCTCGGACTCCGTTCGGAACAGGCGCTCTTCTTCAGCGGGCTGCGCTACGGTCCGCTGCGCTGGCTCGATGGAACGCCGGACGCCGTGCCCGAAGGACCGGACGTGGACGCCCTGCTGGTGACGGGCATCGCGGACCCGGGTCCGCTCGTGGCGGAAGTGCAGCGGCGCTGGGGCCGGGTGGAGCATGCCGCCTTCCCCGACCACCACCGCTTCACCCCGGCGGACCTGGCCCGGCTGGCGGCACTTTTTGGTACTTTCGCGGGCCGTCGGAAAACGCTGATCACCACGGAGAAGGACGCCATGCGCCTGCGCTCCGTGATCCCCGGAAGCCCCCTGGAACAGGTGCCCGTGGCGGTGATCGGTGTGGAGGCGGTGATCCTGACCGAACCCGAACGCTTCTCCTCCCTGCTGCACCGCCATGTTGGACCGCATCCAGCGCATCGCTGACCACCTGAAGACCCTCACCGAAGGCTTCGTGCCCGAGACCGGCATCATCCTCGGCACCGGCCTCAGCGGACTGGGCAACGAGATCCAGGTGCAGCACACGGTGCGCTACGGCTCCATCCCCGAGTTCCCGGTGAGCACGGTGCAGGGCCACCCCGGCCGTCTGCTCTTCGGCACGCTGGGCGGCAAGCCCGTGGTGGCCATGCAGGGCCGCTTCCACTACTACGAGGGCTGGACCATGGGCGAGGTGGTGCTGCCGGTGCGTGTGATGAAGTTCCTCGGCATCCAGCGCCTGTTCGTGAGCAACGCCAGCGGCGGGGTGAACCCGGCGATGGAGGTGGGCGACCTGATGATCCTGGACGACCACATCAACCTCTTCCCCAACCCGCTGATCGGTCCCAACATCGACGAACTGGGCACGCGCTTCCCCGACATGAGCGAGCCTTACGACCACGCCCTCATCGCCCGGGCGAAGGCCATCGCGGCGCAGCACGGCATCAAGGTGCTCACCGGCACCTACGTGGGCCTCACGGGCCCTACGCTGGAAACGCCTGCCGAGTACCGCTACGTGCGCAACATCGGCGGTGATGCCGTGGGCATGAGCACCGTGCCCGAGGTGATCGCCGCGCGCCACATGGGCCTGCCCTGCTTCGCCATGAGCGTGATCACCGACCTGGGCGTGCCCGGCCGCATCGAGAAGACCACCCACGAGCTCGTGCAGCGCGTGGCGATGAAGGCCGAACCGAGCCTCACCCTGATCATGCGCGAACTGGTCGCCGGCTGCTGAACCATGCTCCTGCGCACGCTGCTCCTGTTCCTGCATCGCCGAAGCCTTGCCGCAGGTGTGCCCCTGCCCCTGCTCCTGCTCCTGCCCCTTACGGCACCGGCCCAGGACAGCCTGAACATGCGGTTGCTCGGCGTGTGGGACGACCCCGCGCTGCCCGCCTCGGGCCTGTACGACAACACCTACAACGGTTCGTGGGGCTACGCGCGCGACGGCCGCGAGTACGGCATCATCGGCAGCACCATGGGCACGCACATCATCGACGTGACCGACCCGGCCGACCTGCAGGAGCTGCACTTCATCCCCGGTGCGGTGCAGGGCCCGAACGTGGTGCACCGCGAGTACAAGACCTACCGCGACCGCCTGTACGCCGTGGCGGATGAGGGTGCCGCCACCCTGCAGATCATCGACCTGAGCGGGCTGCCGGCCACCGCCACCGTGGTGTACGACAGCGACGCGCTCTTCTTCCGCGCGCACACCCTGTGGATCGACACGGCCCAGGCACGGCTCTACACCCACGCCGGCAGCAACGACTTCGCCGTGTACTCCCTGGCCGACCCGGACCAGCCGGTGCTGCTGCTGAAGCCCGAGGTGAGCGTGCCGTGGTGGACCAGTGTGGGCCCCGTGCACGATGGCTTCACCGTGGACAACGTGGCCTACCTCAACGACGTGGACGCCATGCACATCGTGGACCTCACCGATGTGAACGCCCCGGCGCTGCTGGGCTCCCTCACCACCTACCCGCAGCCGGGCTACAACCACAGTGGATGGTTGCACGACAATGGGTGGCTCTACGCGATGTGCGACGAAACGCACGGCACCCGCGTGAAGCTCTTCGACGTGAGCGACCCCACCGACATCCAATTCATCGACACCATCGGTCCGGCCACGCGGACCAACAACATCCCGCACAACCCCTTCTTCGCGGGCGACCTGTTGCACCTGGCCTACTACTACGACGGCTACTGGCTGTACGACGTGAGCGACCCCGCCGACGCGCAGTTGCTGGGCTACTACGACTGTTCCCTGGTGGCGAACGGCTTCAGCTACAAGGGCCTGTGGGGCGTGTACCCCTGGCTTCCCTCGGGGCATGTGATCGGCGCCGACATGCAGCGCGGCCTGATGGTCTTCGACATCGGTGCGGCGCTGGCCGTGCACGAGGGGGCGGAGCGGCCCGAAGCCTCGCTGCACGTGTGGCCCACGCCCGCCACCGATCACCTGAGCGTGGCCGTGGACCGCGACCGCAGCGAACGCATCGATGTGGAACTGCTCGACATGCAGGGACGCACGGTGCTGCGCGCGCGCATCACCAACGACACACCGCTGGGCATCGATGCACTGCCCGCCGGCACCTATCTGGTGCGCGCCACCGTGGACGGCCGCACCTACACCGCACGAACGATCACGATGAAGGCATGAGCCATTGGAGCGACAACTGGGAACTGGTGGTGGGCCTGGAGGTGCACGCCCAGCTGCTCACCGCGAGCAAGGCGTACAGCAGCGACCCCAACGCGTACGGCGACCACCCGAACACCAACGTGAGCGCGGTGACGCTGGGGCTGCCCGGCACGCTGCCCGTGCCCAACACGAAGGTCATCGACCACGCCATCCGGCTCGGGCTCGCCGTGGGCAGCACCATCGCCCCGCGGATGCACTACGCCCGCAAGAACTACTTCTACCCCGACCTGCCCAAGGGCTACCAGATCACGCAGGACACCACGCCCATCTGCCGCGGCGGCGAGATCAAGATACCGGTGCGGAATGCGGGTGAGAAAGGGGAGGGTGGTGACGAAGGGGAGAAGGTGATCAAGCTCACCCGCATCCACATGGAGGAGGACGCGGGCAAGAGCATCCACGACGTGGACCCCTTCAACACCCTGGTGGACCTGAACCGCGCGGGCGTGCCGCTTGTGGAGATCGTGACCGAGCCCGACATCCGCACCAGCCAGGAGGCCTACGACTACCTGGTGGAGGTGCGGCGCCTGGTGCGCTACCTCGACATCTGCGACGGCAACATGGAGGAGGGCAGCCTGCGCTGCGACGCCAACATCAGCGTGCGGCGCAAGGGCACCGAGGCCTTCGGCACGCGCACCGAGATCAAGAACCTCAACAGCTTCAGGAACGTGCAGCGCGCCATCGAGTTCGAGGCCGCGCGCCAGGTGGAGGTGCTCGAGGCCGGTGGCACGATCAGCATGGAGACGCGCACCTTCGACGCGGCGAAAGGCACCACCATGAGCCTGCGCAGCAAGGAGATGGCGCACGACTACCGCTACTTCCCCGAGCCCGACATCCAGCCGCTCACCGTGAGCGAGGCCAAGAAGGAGGCCATCCGCAGGGCCATGCCGCCGCTGCCCCGCGAGCTCTTCGCCAAGTACACCACCACGCTCGGCCTCAGCGCGTACGACGCCGGCATCCTCACCGACGACAAGGACACCGCGCTCTACTACGAGGCGGTGCTGCAGCACACGCCGAACGCCAAGGCCGCCGCCAACTGGGTGATGGGCGATGTGCGGAGCTGGATCAACGAACGCGGCCTCGCCATGGCCGACATGCCCGTGACGCCCGTTCAGCTCGCCGGCCTGATCACGCTGATCGACGCGGGCAAGGTGAGCCACACGCTCGCCTCGCAGAAGCTCTTCCCGCTGCTGGTGGACAACCCCGGCACGCCCGCCGCCGAGCTGGCCACCGCGCACGGCCTGCTGCTCGACACCCGCGAGGACGTGATCGAAGGCACCATGAACGAACTCCTGGCGCGCTACCCCGACAAGGTGGCCGCCTACCGCGCCGGCAACAAGGGGCTCCTGGGCCTCTTCATGGGCGAGGTGATGAAGGCCACCAAGGGCAAGGCCGATCCGCGCCGCGCCAACGAGGTGGTGAAACGCATGCTCGACGGAACGAACGCTTGAACACCGATGAAGAACAACCTCCTCCTGCTCCTGCTGCCCACCACCCTGCTCGCCTGCGCCGGCGGGGACGGCACCCGCACCATCACCGCCACCGTGGAAGGGGCCGGCGGCAAGACCCTCTACTTCGACCGCTTCAGCGCGAACAAGCCCGTGCACGTGGACAGCGTGGTGCTCGACGCCAACGGCCATGGCTCGATGCGGATCGCCGCGATGCCGCTGGATTTCTACCGCCTCTCCCTCAGCGACCGCGAGGACCTCATCCTGGTGCTTGACAGCGCGGAATCGCTCGAGGTCACCACCACGGCCGCCCGCATGAGCGACCCCGGCAGCGTGGCCGGCAGCGCGCACACCACGGCGCTCTACGCCTTCAACAAGGAGGCCCGGCGCTTCGACCAGCAGCGCGACTCCATGCGCGCGGTGGTGAACGCGAACCCGCAGGACCAGGCCACCGTGCAGCGGTTCCAGGAGATGAACCAGGCCTTCTACGACCGCTGCAAGGCCTTCGCCGAGGAGCACAGGTCCTCGCCCATCGCCCTGGCCGCACTGAGCCGGCTGGACATGGGCCGCGAGCTGGAACTGTTCAAGGCCACGCGCGACGCCCTGCGCACCACCATGCCGAAGAGCGAGTTCTATGCGGGCTTCCGCGATCAGGTGGACCGCACGGAGCAGCAGCTGAAAGCGCAGGAGGCCCAGCAGGCCGAGATGGAACGCCTGAGCAACCTGATCCCCGTGGGCAGCGAGGCGCCCGACTTCAGCCAGGCCAGCCCCGAGGGAAAGCCCATCTCCCTGAGCAGCCTGCGCGGCAAGGTGGTGCTCATCGACTTCTGGGCCAGCTGGTGCAAGCCCTGCCGCATGGAGAACCCCAACGTGAAGAAGGTGTACGAGAAGTACCACCGCAAGGGCTTCGAGATCCTGGGCGTGAGCCTCGACCGTGACAAGGGCGCATGGACGGGCGCCATCGCGCAGGACGGACTGCCCTGGCTGCATGTGAGCGACCTCGGCTTCTGGAACAACGCCGTGGCCCAGCAGTACGGCATCAGCAGCATCCCCTTCACCGTGCTGGTGGACAAGGACGGCAAGGTGATCGACAAGAACCTGCGCGGCCCGGCCCTGGAGGCCAAGCTCGCCGGCATCTTCGGCGAATGACACCGGCATGAGGCGGTCGCTCTCCCTCCTTCTCGCCGGCAGCCTGCTCGCACATGCGCAGGCGCAGACGTACTGGCAGCAGCAGGTGGACCACGTGATCACCGTGCGCCTGGACGACGAGGCGCACATGCTGCACGCGCACGAGACCTTCACCTACACCAACAACAGCCCCACCGCGCTCGACACGCTGTGGCTGCACCTGTGGCCCAACGCCTACCGCGACCGGCGCTCGGCCCTGTGCGACCAGCTCGACCGGATGGGCGACCCCGACCTGCACTTCGCGGAGGAGAAGGACCGCGGCTGGATCGACAGCCTCGACCTCACGAGCAACGGCACCAAGCTCGTGTGGGGTTTCCATCCGCAGCACGCGGACATCGGCTGGGTGAAGCTGCCCGCCCCGCTGCGCACCGGGGAGCGCATCAGCATCAGCACGCCCTTCCGCGTGAAGATCCCCGATGGCCGCTTCAGCCGCCTGGGGCACACCGGCCAGGCCTACTACATCACGCAATGGTTCCCCAAGCCCGCGGTGTACGATGCGCTGGGCTGGCACGCCTTCCCCTACCTCACCCAGGGCGAGTTCTACAGCGAGTACGGCAGCTACGACGTCACCATCACCCTGCCCGCCAACTACGTGGTGGGCGCCACAGGCATCCTGCAGAACGCGGAGGAGCGCGAGCGCTTGGACCGCATGGCCTCGCCGGAGTGGAAGTACCCGACCAGCACCATCGATGCGCGTACGGGGAAAGCGCAGCCCAACCTCTTCCCCGCCTCCTCACCGGAGTCCAAGACCCTGCGCTACGTGCAGGACAAGGTGCACGACTTCGCCTGGTTCGCCGACAAGCGCTTCATCGTGCGCAAGAGCAGCGTCACCTTGCCGAAGAGCGGGCGCACCGTCACCACCTGGGCGCTCTTCACCCCGAAGAACGCCGAGCTATGGGCCGACGCCGTGGACTACGTGAGCGAGAGCGTGCGCCTGTACAGCCAGTGGGTGGGCGACTATCCGTACGACGCGTGCACCGCGGTGGACGGCACCATCAGCGCCGGTGGCGGCATGGAGTACCCCATGATCACCATCATCGGCAACATGGGCGACAAGGAGGGCCTGGACAACGTGATCGCGCACGAGGTGGGCCACAACTGGTTCTACGGCATCCTGGGCAGCAACGAGCGCGACCATGCGTGGATGGACGAGGGCATGAACAGTTTCGTGGAGCTGCGGTACATGCGCGAACGGTATCCGAAGGGTGGATTGAACGTGCAGCTCCCCTTCGTGGACATGAGCGGCCGCGGCGACCTGCACCACCTGCAGAGCGAGCTCGGGTACCGGCTGAACGCCCGCCGCAACCTGGACCAGCCCATCGAGCAGACCTCCGCCGCGTTCACACCGATGAACTACGGCACCACCGTGTACATGAAGACCGCGCTGGTGATGGACCACCTGATGGCCTACCTCGGCGAGGACGCGATGGACCGCTGCCTGCACGCCTACTTCGACACGTGGAGGTTCAAGCACCCACAGCCCGCCGACCTGCGCGCCGTGTTCGAGCGCGAGAGCGGGAAGGACCTCACCTGGGTGTTCGATGAACTGATCGGCACGAACAGAAAACCCGACATCTCCGCCAAGCACCTGTCCGGGTCGAACCTCACCCTGAAGTCCCGGGGTATCAGGCATCACGCACCATTGCCTGTCACCGCATGGAATGGCACTGACTCACTCGGGACCGTATGGGTCGAGCCGGATACCATTCGATCCGATGAGCGCTCCGCAGGCACCGGGAAGACCACCATCGATGCCCATCCTTCCAGCAGCGTCTGGATAAGGACCGAAACCCTTCCATGGCCCAATGTCGACCACGTCCGCATCGACGCCGCTGCCCGCACCCTCGACATCGACCGCCGCAACAACGGCGATGGCACGAAGCTGCAGCTGCGTTTCCTCAGCGGCCTGGAGCGCGACGACCGGCGCACGATCTACTGGGCCCCGCTGCTGGGCGCCAACGCGCACGATGGGTTCATGGCCGGCCTCGCGGTGCACAACCACGCCTTTCCCAGCCGGCGCTTCGAATGGGTACTGGCGCCGATGTACGGCTTCACCAGCAACGAGCTCGTCGGAGGTGGGCGCGCCGAGTACCACTTCGACCGCCTGAACAGCGACCTCTTCCGCAACATCCACCTCGGCCTCAGCACCTGGGGCTTCAGCACGCAGGAGGAGGAAGGGCTCGGCACCGGCTTCCGCAAGTACACGCCCTCGGTCCGCCTCGATGTGAAGCGCGACCTGATGGCCGCCCAGCACACCGCCGCCTACCGCACCGTGTTCCTGCAGCAGGAGACCGTGGGGAGCGTGACCGGCGATGAGGGGGTGAGCTACGCGCAGGTCACGACCTCCGACACCTACCACGAGCTCCGCTACGACATCCAGCAGCAGCGCGGGTTGCATCCCTACATCGTCACCGGCACCGTGCTGCACCACAGCGCCTTCACGCGCGCCAGCGTGGAAGCGAAGTGGAGCGCCCTCTATGACAAGGCCAAGCACCGGGTGACGTTGCGCGCCTTCGCCGGCACCTTCCTGCGCAAGGAGGAGAGCGACCTGCAGCGGCTGATGGCCTGGCGCCTCAACTGGGGCAGCGAGGACCTGCTCTACGACAACATCTTCCTCGCACGCGGCCGTCCCGACCTCTTCGCCGGGCAGCAGATCGCCAAGACCCAGGGCGGCTTCAGGACGCCCACCGCGCAGGGCGGCACCGACAGCTGGATCGGGGCGCTCAACCTGGAGCTCGATGCTCCCTTCAAGCTGCCGCTGAGCCTGTATGCCAACTACGGCGCCGCGCCCATCACCGAAGTGGACGCGCAGGGGAACCGAACGACCAGTTGGGACAGCTACTACGAGATGGGCCTTGGCCTCCGCATCGTGCGCGATGTGGCGGAGGTGTGGTTCCCGCTCGCGGTGTCGAAGAACATCAAGGACGAGCAGGAGTTCCAGGGCCTCACCTTCGGCCAGACCATCCGCTTCGTGCTCGCGTTGGAGAAGTTGGACCCCACGCGCATCGTGCGCAAGCTCAACCCGTGATGCAGGCCGGCCAGAAGATCTACTTCCTCTCCGACTTCCACCTCGGTGCGCCCGATGCGGAGGCCAGCCTGGCGCGGGAGAAGCGCATCGTGGCCTTCCTGCACGAGGCGGCGAAGGACGCGGCCGAGGTCCACATCCTCGGCGACCTGTTCGACATGTGGTTCGAGTACCGCGAGGTGGTGCCGCGCGGTTTCGTGCGTCTGCTGGGCACGCTCGCCGAGCTGCACGACCGCGGCCTGCCCGTGCACCTGTACATCGGCAACCACGACATGTGGATCTTCGACTACCTGCCGAAGGAAACGGGCGTGATCATCCACCGCGAGCCCGTGGTGCGCGAATGGAACGGCAAGCGCCTGATGATCGGCCACGGCGACGGCCTCGGCCCCGGCGACCACGGCTACAAGTTCATCAAGAAGGTGTTCCGCAACCCGGTGATGCAGTGGTGCTTCGCGCGGTTGCACCCGAACCTCGGCCTGGGCATCGCCCACTTCTGGAGCGGCCGCAGCCGGAAGAAGAACTACGTGAACGACCGCAAGTTCCTCGGCGAGGCGAACGAGTGGCTGGCCATCCACTGCCGCGAGGTGCTGAAGAAAGAGCACTACGACGCCTTCCTCTTCGGGCACCGCCACCTGCCCATGGACCTGGAGCTGATCTCAGGGTCAGCTCCGCGAGACCCTGAGCCAAAGAGCCGCTACATCAACCTCGGCGACTGGATCACGTGGTACACCTACGCCGTGTTCGACGGCACGGAGGTGCGCCTGATGAAGCGCATGAGCGACGGTCCGTTGAGCGGGGATGTGGAGGCTCCGAAGATCCCGAACTGACGATCTCCGCGGCTACACGGCTTGCATGGACCTGCAGGAAGAACGGGGCCCTTCCCGCGTTGCGTTCGTTGCGCCGTTGCGATGATCTCTACCTGTCGAACTTCCGCATGTACAGCACCAGGTCCACCAACCGGCTGCTGTAGCCGTACTCGTTGTCGTACCAGCCCATCACCTTCACCAAGTCGCCCACAACGCTGGTAAGGAGCGCATCGAAGATGCAACTGTGCGGATCGTCCACGATGTCCACACTGACGATGGGGTCCTCGGTATAGCGCAGGATGCCCTTCATCGGACCGTCCGCAGCCTGCCTGAACGCCGCGTTGAGCGCCTCGGCCGTGGGGATGCGCTTCACGCGCACGGTGATGTCGGTGATGGATCCATCGGGCACCGGCACGCGGATGCCGCCGCCACCGAGCTTGCCGTCGAGCTCGGGGAAGATGCGGGTGATGGCCTTGGCCGCGCCGGTGGTGGTGGGCACCATGCTCACGGTGGCGGCCCGCGCGCGCCGCAGGTCCTTGTGCGGCGCATCGTGCAGGCGCTGGTCGCCGGTGAAGCTGTGCACCGTGGTGATGTAGCCGCTCTCGATGCCGCACAGGTCCTGCACCACCTTGATCATCGGGGCCGCGCAGTTGGTGGTGCAGCTGGCGTTGCTGACCATGTCCTCCGTGCCGTCGAGGATGTGCTCGTTCACGCCCATCACCACGCTCTTGATGCCCCCCTCCTTGGCGGGCGCGGAGAGGATCACGCGCTTCGCACCGGCCTTCAGGTGGGCCGCGGCCAGTTCACGCGTGAGGAAGTGGCCCGTGCTCTCGATCACCACGTCGATGCCGAGGTCGCCCCAGGGAAGCGTGGCCGGATCCTTCGCCGCGAAGGCCTTGATCCGCCGACCGCCGAGCACAAGGTGCTGCTCATCGTGCCCCACCTCGCCGGGGAACACGCCGTGCACGCTGTCGTATTTGAAAAGGTGCGCGAGCGTGAGCGTGTCGGTGAGGTCGTTCACGGCGACGAGCTCGATATCAGGACGACCGAGCATGATGCGTGCGGTGACGCGGCCGATGCGGCCGAACCCGTTGATGGCGACGCGGACAGGTTTCATGGGCGGGGGATGATGGGACGAAAAGTACTGGAAGAACGAAGCCCCTCCTCCGTGCGGAGGAAGGGCTTCGGCATGATCAGGGAAGGGCTCAATTCTTCACCACGAAGCGGCCGGTCTGGCGGCCGGTGCCGGCGCGCAGCTCCAGGATGTAGGTGCCCGTGGGCAGGTCGGTGGAGGCCACCTCGATGCGCTGCTCGCCCTTCGGCAGGGTCTGCCGCGACACGGCGCGCACCAGTCGGCCGTTGACGTCGTACACGTTCACCGATACCTCGGTACGCTCGCGCAGGTTGAACCGCACGTAGACCGGTTCGTTCGCCGCGGCCGGGTTGGGGAAGATGTTGAGGCCGCTGAAGAGCGCGTTGGAGGAGCCGTTGTCGCCGCCGTCCGGACCGTTCACGCCCAGCAGCGTGGTGGAGCGGAAGAAGCCGCGGCCGTGGGTGCCCGCGTAGATCACGTAGGGGTTCTCCACGTAGGCGGGACCGTAGGGGTTGTTCTGCCAGTTCCAGCGCTGCTGGCGCACGGCGAACACCGGCACCTTGGCGAGGCCCGTGCTCTCGTAGCTCCAGGTGGCGCCGTTGTCGTCGGTGGAGAACACCCCGAACTCGGTGCCCACCACCACGATGTCCGGATCCTCCGCATGGATGATGGCGTCGTACACCGGCATGCCCGCAAGGTCGGTGGGCACGTTCCAGATGTTGGCGAAGGTGGGTGAGGCGGCGAGCGCGTTGCTGGAGCGGCGCACCTTGCCGTTGCCTCCGTAGTTGGCGAGGGTCACCACCAGGTCATTGCCATCGGTGGGGCCGGGGGCCAGGCCCGAGATCACCGCGCTGCCGCTGTTGAAGATCTGCACCGGCCCTTGCAGCGAGCGCTGCGAACTGGTGAGGTCCGCATGGGCGGAGTCGTAGGCGGTGCTGAAGCCCGAGATGCGGTACACCTGGCCGCTGGTGTTGCCGATGAAGAGGTGGTTGCCGTCGGCGCTCCACTCCAGGCAGTTCACGTTGCCCACGTTGGTGGCCACCTGCCACCACTCGGTGGCCTTGTTGAAGTTGAGGGCATCGCGGGTCACCCACACCCCATCGGTGCCGGCGAAGCCGACCGCGAAGAGCGATTGCACCGGGTCCCACAGGCGCAGGTTCAGGTTCAGCGAGTCGCCGGGGAAGAGCGTGTCCACACCGGCCGGGAACCAATCGGCCTGCCAGGTGGTGCTGAGGGGCACCGCGCTGCAGTTGGCGCTTATGTAGTTGAAGGGCGTTCCCACCACCTCGGCCACGACCAAGGTGTCCGTGAGCTTCGTCTTGCGGATGTAGGTCAGCGAGTCCTCGCTGTTCTCATCGTACGGGTCCTCGTAGAGGCGCAGGTTGGTGTAGAAGTCACCGAGGCCGTCGTCGGTGTTGCCCGGATCGCCCAGTGCCGTGATGCGGTTGCTGTAGAAGTCCCCGAAGTTGTTGCCCTCATCGTTGGAACGGTACACCGCGCCGGCATAGATGGAGGTGAACATGATCTTGGGATCGAGCTGCGACATGTCGGCGTCGAAGCCGTCGCCGCCGGTGAGGTCCACCGATTCCATGGCGGTGTTGCCGGTGAGGGGGATGTACAGCGAACCGTTGTCCTGCGCACCACCGATCACCTTGCCCTTGGCGTTGTAGGCCACGCTGTAGAACTGGGTGATGTTGAGGTCGCGGTTGCAGCTCACGAAGAACTGGCCGGCGGCATCGGTGCGGTACACGCCGCCATCACAGCCCACGAAGCAGGTGTTCTCGTCCACGAAGGTGATCTCGTGCACGTCGGCGTGCACGCAGAAGAAGCAGCCCACGAAATCCTGTGCGATGGCGATCTGCTGAGGCGGACCGGCGATGGTGGTCTTCCACAGCTCCACGCCGCCGAGCCACAGCTCATCGGGGTGACCCGGGCGCACGGCGAGCACATTGTCGTAGAAGCCCTGCTGGTTGTCGCGGAAGATGTCCAGCGCAGGCACGGCGCCGGTGCCGAAGCCCGGAGGCCAGATGCGCGTCCAGTTCTGGCCACGGTCGGTGGAGGCCCACACGCCGGCCATCTGACCGCCGTTGCTGGCCGCCATGGCGTACATGAAGTTCGCATCATCGGGCGAGATCGCCAGTTCCATGCGGCCGAAGCTGCTCTGCGGGAAGCCGAAGCCGATGTTCTGATCGTCCAGGAGCTGGAAGTTCTGGCCGCCGTCGGTGCTGATGTACACGTCGGAACCGACGTTCGCCAGCATGGTCTGGCCATCGGTGCTGCTCTCCAACGCGCGCACCTTCTGGGTGCCGGGGAGGCCGTTCACCGTGGCGAAGGTGCTGGTGGTCTCATCGAACAGGCGCAGGCCGCGGTCGTAGGCCACCCACAGCTTGTTGGCATCGGTGCGGTGGTACTCGATCTTGTCGATGATGCTCCATTCGGCACCACCGAAATAGCTGGTGGGCTGGGCGCCGGGCACCGGCTCGAAGGTCGCACCGTTGTCCGTGCTGCGGTACAGGCCGCCGCCGTAGAACCCGCTGCCACCGGCGCCGTTCGGGCTTTCGAAGGTGCTTCCGGTGGCCACGTAGATGTGGCCGTTGCCGAGGATGGCGATGGACGAGATGCACAGGTTCTCGTTGTCCACACCCTGGGCGCCATCGAAGGTGGTGAAACTGGTCACCTGCGACCAGTTGTTGCCGTTGTTGGTGCTCTTCCACAGGCCACCGCTCACGCCACCGGCCCAGAGGGTGGTGGGGTTGTTGCGGTCCACCGCGATGCTGCGGATGCGGCCGCCGATGTTGTCCGGCCCCATCTCCTCCCACGTAAGGCCCACGGCCTTGGAGCGGTGCGTGCGCTCGAAGGCATCAACGGCCTTGCGGGTGCGGAAGTGGTCGGAGGGGTCCACAACGCCGGTCTCCACGTTGCGGCGCATCATGCTCAACCATTCCTGGGCACCTTTGATGCCCTCGGAGGGTCCGGCCTGCACGTGTCGGGGGGTGTAGGCCAGCTCACGGTCGCGCAGCGTGTGCGCGCCGATGGAAGCGACGAGGGCGACACCAAGGGATCCGAGGAGGAGAAATCGGTTCATCGAATGTTCGGGTAGTTGCTCGAAGGATCACAAATATAGGCGCGGGGACACAGGGACCGACCGTGCCCTGCGTCACGGACATGCCATCCTTATACAGGTCTGAACCCGGAACGCCCCAGCCTAATGGACGTGCTTCTCGGCGTGGTAGCTCGAGCGCACCAGCGGCCCGCTCTCCACATGGCGGAATCCGCGCTTCAGCCCCTCCTCCCGGAACCGGGCGAAGCGGTCGGGATGGACGAACTCGGTCACCGGCAGGTGCGCCTTGGTGGGTTGCAGGTACTGCCCCAGGGTGATGATGTCGCACTCCACGCTGCGCAGGTCGTCCATGGTCTCGAGCACCTCGCGGTCGGTTTCGCCCAGGCCGAGCATCACGCCGCTCTTGGTGCGCAGGCCGGCGCGCTTGGCCCGCATGAGCACCTCCAGGCTGCGGTCGTAGCGGGCCTGCACCCGCACCTTGCGCGTCAGGCGCCGCACGGTCTCCAGGTTGTGCGAGAGCACATCGGGACGGGCCTCGAGCACCACGGCCAGGTTCGCCCAGTTGCCCTGGAAGTCGGGGATGAGGGTCTCCAGCTTGGTCTCCGGGCTGCGTCGGCGCACCGCCCGGATGGTGCGCGACCAGATGTCGGCCCCGCCATCGGCGAGGTCATCGCGGTCCACCGAGGTGATCACGCAGTGCTTCACGCCCATGAGCTCCACGCTGCGCGCCACGCGGGCCGGCTCGAAGGGGTCGGCGGCCTCGGGGCGGCCCGTGGCCACCGAACAGAAGCCGCACGACCGCGTGCAGATGTTGCCGAGGATCATGAAGGTGGCCGTGCCCGCCCCCCAGCACTCGCCCATGTTCGGGCAGTTGCCGCTCTGGCAGATCGTGTGGAGCTTGTGCTCGCTCACGATGCCGCGCACCTTCCGATAGCTCTCGCCGGTGGGCAGCTTCACCCGCAGCCAGTCGGGCCGGCGGGCGGGGCGTTCGGCGGGAACGTCCGCGGCATCGCGGACCGGTGTGGTCTCGTTCATCGGATGGTCTTCTTGCCGAACTGCAGGGAGAGGTAGAACTCGAAGAAGAACTGCTTGTTCTGCACCCCGTCCACCTCGGCCATGATGGGCACCTTCTGCAGGAACGCGTCCAGGGTGGCGCCCACCTCGATCGCCTTCACCCCGGCGGCGGCCGTGGAGTGCTCGAAGTTGAACGCGAATCGCCCGAAGGCCCCGGGCCGAAGCCCCATCTCCCCCACTCCGGTGAACCACGAGGCACGCCCGTAGATGTTGTTCACCGAATGCACCGCCGGGTCGTACTTCTCCACCACGATCACTTCGTACGGGATCCCCGGCTTGCCGATCTGCAGGTACACCGGCTTCAACAGGCCCAGCGAAGGACCGAAGCCCCATACCAGGGACACCTCCACCCCGCTGCTGCGGATCTTCTCGGCGAGCATCACCTTGCTGCCGAACATGGGACGCATGATCAGGAAGGAGTTCAGCTTGCCGTAGAAGTACCCGCGCGAATCCTCGTAATACGGGTTGTAGCTCTTCACCTCCTTCGGGTGGCGCATGCCCACCACCTCGATGCCGAGCAGGCGGCGCTTCTTCGCGGTGGTGTACTTCGCGTTGTAGAAGTGGAGGCCCCAGCCGTCGCCATGGGCGGTGAACCCGCCGTAGGCCTCGCTGCGGAAAAGGGTGCGGGAGGGATCGTCGTAGATGCTCACCCCCTGCGCCAAGGACCTGCCGCCCCACAGGGTGAGGAGGAGAACGAGCAGGATAGCACGGCGGCCCATTGACCCACAAAGCTACATGCTCACAACGCTACCTTCGCCGACATCGTTCATGGATACGGCCAAGGTCATCTACCTGGGCGGGCTTCGCACCGAGGCCACCCACCTGCGCAGCGGCGAGGTCATCATCACCGATGCGCCACCGGACAACAAGGGGCGCGGCGAGGCCTTCTCGCCCACCGACCTGTTGAGCACGTCGCTCGCCTGCTGCATGATGACCCTGATGGGGATCGCGGCCCAGGAGAAGGGGATCCCCCTCGGCGGGCTGGAGGCCCGCGTGGTGAAGCACATGGCCGCCGCGCCACGCAGGGTGGCCCGCATCGAAGTGCACCTCACCTTGAACGGCGAGGGCTTGGGCGAACGCGAGCGGGCGATCCTGGAGAACGCCGCCCGCACCTGCCCCGTGGCCATGAGCCTGCGGGCCGACCTCGAGCAGGAACTGCACTTCAGCTATCGTTGACCGGGCAGAAGCGGAAAAGCCCGGACCGCGGTCCGGGCTTGAGCGTTCATGAAGGGCCGCTTCAGGAGCGGTGCTGGGCGGGTACCGTGTGTACCTTGCCGTACGCAGGGCACGAGTGGCCTTTGCTGCACGAGGTGAGCAAGGCGGACCCTGCGATCACCAGCGCGAGTACGATGGTCAGCTTTTTCATCGTTGCGTCGTTTGCTCCTGTGGAACCGGATCTCCGCTTCCAAGGACGGTCAAAATTAAGGCGGTGTACGACCGGCCGGTCCGAAATGTTTCAACAACCCGATCGTCGATCTTTCGCACCGTGAGCACCACCGTTGGACCCTACAACGCCGAAAAGCGGCCGATCATTGGCGAGGGCTGGACCGAGCGCCTTGGGGCCGAGCTGGAGTCGGGCTACTTCGCGGAGCTGAAGGCCTTCCTGGTGGCCGAGCGGCAGCGGTTCACGGTGCACCCCAAGGGTGGCGACATCTTCCGCGCCTTCGCGCTCACCCCCTTCAACGCGGTGAAGGTGGTGGTGCTGGGCCAGGACCCCTACCACGGACCCGGCCAGGCGCACGGCCTCTGCTTTTCCGTGCCGGATGGCGTTCCCGCACCTCCGTCGCTGCAGAACATCTTCGCCGAACTGGAGCGCGACCTCCACTTGCCGCGACCGCGCTGCGGGGACCTCACGCCATGGGCCCGGCAGGGCGTGCTTCTGCTGAACGCCACCCTCACCGTGCGCGCCGACCAGGCCGCCTCGCACCAGGGGCGCGGCTGGGAACGGTTCACCGACGCCGCCATCAGCCGGCTCTCCCAGGAGCGGCAGGGCCTCGTGTTCATGCTTTGGGGCCGCTCGGCGCAGCAGAAGACCGCGTTGATCGACACCGACCGGCACTACGTGCTCACCGCTCCGCACCCCTCCCCGCTCTCGGCCCACCGCGGGTTCATCGGTTGCGGGCATTTCAGCGCGGCCAACGAGATCCTGGCTGCCCAGGGCATCCCCCCCATCGATTGGTCGCTCCCATGATGCGCTGGTCCCTGGTGTCCCTGCTGGTGGCCTGGTGCGCCGTGGCCGCCGCGCAGCACACCCTGGTGATCGAGGCGGACACCAGCTTGCCGCGGTGGGCGCGGGGCCCCTTCAAGGCCGCCAACGCCGCGGCCGCCGACCAGCACGCCGAGGCCATCCGCCTGGAGCTCGTGGACAAGGGCTTCCTCGCCGCCTCCTTCGACAGCTGCCACGCCCAAGGCGACACCACGCGCTGCCGCCTGTACACCGGGCGGCCTTTCCGGTGGGCCCGCCTCTCCAAGGGCAACGTGCCCACGGAGCTGGCCACATCGGTCCACTTCCGGGAGCGGGCCTTCACCGGGGAACCCTTGCGCCCCCGTCAGCTTGCGCGCGTGTTCGAGGACCTGCTCGATGCCTGCGAGCGCAACGGCCACCCCTTCGCCGTGGTGCGGCTCGACAGCATCGCACCCAGCGCCGACGGACTGCGGGCGGCCCTGGTGCTGGACCGGGGTCGCTTCGTGCGCATCGACAGCGTGGTGGTGAAGGGCACCGCCCACATCAACGACCGTTACCTCCGCGCGCACATCGGCATCAAGCCCGGCGACCCGTACGACGAGCACCTCGTGGCCGCCGTGGACCAGCGCATCCGCGAGCTGCCCTTCGTGAGCGCCAAGAAACCAGCGCACGTGCTCTTCGCCCCGGACCAGACGAAGCTCTACCTCTTCCTCGACGCACGTCGCGCCAGCTCCATCAACGGCGTGCTGGGCCTTCAACCCGACCCCGTGACGAGCAAGGTGCGCGCCACCGGCGACCTCGACCTCCGCCTGCGCAATGCGCTGCGGCGCGGCGAGGCCATCGACCTCAACTGGCGCAGCCTCACCGACCAGACCCAGGACCTGAAGGTGCGGTTGAACCTGCCCTACCTCTTCAACACACCCTTCGGCGCCGATGGAAGCCTGAAGCTCTTCAAGCGCGACACCACCTTCCTGGAGGTGACGGCGCGGCTCGCGCTGGAGTACCTGATGGACCGGGGGGACAAGGTGTACGGCTTCGCCAACAGCAAGAGCTCCGACCGGTTGGGGCGCACCACCACCGCCACGGCCGGCCTCGCCGATGTGTCCATCCGCTCCTACGGGCTGGGCGTGGCCCGCGAACGGTTCGACTACCGCTTCAATCCACGCAGCGGCCACAGCCTCACGCTCGAGGCCTCCACCGGGAACAAGACCACCACCACCGCCGTGATCGGCGACACCGACGTGCCCGAGGTGACCAGCGTGCAGTACGAGCTCACCGGTCAGGCCGTGGGCCACCTGCCCGTGGGCAAGCGCGGTACCGTGCGGGTGGCCGGCCAGGGCGGCTGGATGGTGAACGATAACCTGTACGCCAATGAGCTGTACCGCATCGGTGGCCTGCGCACCATGCGCGGCCTGAACGAGGCCTCGGTATACTGCTCCGCCTACGCCATCGGCACGGTCGAGTACCGGTTCCTCTTCGAACAGAACTCGAACCTCCTGCTCTTCGTGGACCAGGGGTGGTGGGAGGACGACAGCAAGGCCGACCACCCGAGCGACGCGCCATTGGGCTTCGGGGTGGGCACCAGCTTCGAGACCAAGGCCGGCATCTTCGGCATCACCTACGCCCTTTCGCGCCAGGGCGGGCAACCGGTGGAGCTCCGCCAGGCGAAGGTGCACTTCGGCTTCACCAGCCTCTTCTAGGGGCGCTACCTTCGCCATCCGATGGAATGGACGTGGCTGATCCCGGGGATCGTGCTGGGAGGGGGTGCGGTGTACGCGTGGTCCCGGGGCCGCGCTGCGGCCGTGCGTGCCGAGGCCGAGCTGCGGTACGAGCAGGAACGCAATGGCCTGGCACGCCAGCTGGCCGAGAAGGAACTGGCCCTTGAACTGGCGCGCGAACAGCAGGCGCTCGACCGGCAGGAGGCCGAGCAGCGCCTCGCCCGTGCGCAGCAAGCGGCCGAGGAGCAGGCCCGCGAGGTGGTGCGGCTGAACAGCGCCCTCGCCACCGAGCAGGAGCGCGCCAAGGGCCTGCTGGAGAAGCTGGCATCGGGAAAGGCCGAGCTGGAGCAGCTGCAGGCGCGCATGACCACGGAGTTCGAGAACATCGCGAACCGCCTCCTCACCGAACGCGGCAAGGTGCTCAACGAACAGCACCAGGAGAAGCTGGGCACCATCCTGAAGCCGCTGCAGGAACGCATCCTCGAGTTCCAGCAGCAGGTGCGCGATGCGTACGAGAAGGAAGGGCGGGAGCGTTTCGCCCTGAAAGGCGAGATCGGGAAGCTCGTGGAACAGAACCAGAAACTGAGCCAGGAGGCGAACGACCTCACCCGGGCCCTGAAAGGCGACAGCCAGGCACAAGGGGCCTGGGGGGAGATGATCCTTGAGAAGCTCCTGGACGCCTCGGGCCTGGTGAAGGGCGCGGAATACAGCATGCAGGAGAGCACCACCCTGGCCGACGGTTCGCGCCTGCGGCCCGATGCGGTGGTGATGCTGCCCGAGGACAGGCAGCTGGTGATCGACAGCAAGGTGTCGCTCCTGCATTATGAACGGTGGGCCGTCGCCACGGACGATGCCGAGCGCGAGCGCCTGATGAAGCTGCACGTGGAGAGCCTTCGGGCCCATGCCAAGGGGCTTTCGGAGAAGGACTACACGAAGCTCTACGGTGTGCGCAGCGTGGACTTCGTGCTCATGTTCGTGCCCATCGAGCCCGCCTTCCTGCTGGCCCTGCGCGAGCGCCCGGAGATCTTCCAGGAGGCCTATGACCGGCAGGTGGTGATGGTGACGCACAGCACGCTCATGGCGACGCTGCGCACCATCCATGGCATCTGGAAGCACGAGCGCATCGCCCGCAACCACCTGGAGATCGCCGAGCGCGCCGGTGCGCTCTACGAGAAGTTCGTGGGCTTCACCGAGGACCTCGGGCTGATCGGCAAGCACGTGAACAATGCCAAGGAGAGCTACGAGAAGGCCCTCGGCAAGCTGAGCGATGGTCCGGGCAACCTGGTGCGGCAGGTGGAGATGCTGAAGCAGCTGGGCGCGCGCACCAACAAGGCCATCCACGAGAAACTGTTGCAACGCGCGCTGGGCGAAGGCCCGGAGAACGAATGACCCGCGCCCTGCCCGCCACCGCCCTGCTGATCCCGGCGCTCGTCGCGCTCGTGGCGGGTTGCGGTGGCTCCTCCTCCACCACCACCGGCGCCCCGCGCGACAACCTGGCCTACCTCTACGGACAGGACGCGGCCGCGCTGCGGCTCGAGGCAAGGGTCTACCACGCCTCCCCCGAGCGATCGGTGGTGTACTTCAAGCTGCACACACGCGACCTGCTGTACAAGGGAGAGGGCGGTGGCGCCCCCTTCGCCGCCAACGTGACCGTGACCTACGAGGCCTTCGCCACCGGCGGGCGCACCCCGCTGGACAGCGCGACCACACAGGTGCGCGACCGCAGCACCGACCCCACCGAGGACAAGGAGCTCATCGGCAGCATGGAGATGCACCGCACCGCGACCGGCCCCTTCACCGTGAAGGTGACCGCGCGCGACCTGAACCGCGACATCGCGAGCATGGTGATCATCCGGGTGCCCGCCGCCGGACGGCCGGACCGCCATGATTTCCTCCCCGTGAACGCCAGCAACGGGCTCCCCCTCTTCGACGACCACCTCCCCAAGGGGGGGGCGGTGAAAGTGCTGGCCGAGCAATACGCCCTGCGCGACCTCACGGTGGAGCGCTACGAGCTGGCCTTCAAGCTTCCGGCACCCGTCTTCTCCTCCTCCCCCGCCCCGGTGGACCTTGTGCCCGACAGCCAGTTCACCGTTACCTGCAATGAGCTCGGAGCGTTCCAGCTCGACCTCAGGCCGGGCGGCTTCTACCATGTGCGCCCCGACACCGCCATGCGCGAGGGCCTCACCCTGTACGTGCTGGACAATTGCTACCCGGAGGTGCGCCGCTCGGCCGACATGCTTCCACCCCTGCGCTACATCACCAGCATGCAGGAGTGGGAACGCATCAATACGGCCGGGGACCGTCGCCGCGCCGTGGAGAAGTTCTGGACGGACGCGGCCGGCGACCGCGAGCGCGCGCGCGACGCCATCCGGGCGTACTACGGCCGGGTGGAGAACGCCAACCGCAACTTCACGGGGCTGGTGGAGGGGTGGCGCACCGACCGGGGCCTGGTGCACATCATCTTCGGACCGCCGAACACCGTGCGCCGCAATGAACAGGGCGAGACCTGGACCTACGGTGAAGAGAACAACATGATGAGCCTGACCTTCCAGTTCCGCCGGCGGGAAGGGCCGTTCACGGACAACGACATGCAGCTCGACCGCGACCCGGTCTTCAAGGGTGCCTGGTACCGGAACGTGGAGAGCTGGCGGAACGGACGCATTCAACAACGTTGACCCTGTGGCGGAAAAGGACCTGATCTGCGGCGTTAGGCCGGTCGTTGAAGCGCTCCGCAGCGGGCGCAACGTGGAACGCCTGATGATCCGCCGCGATGCCGGCGGTGAGGGCATCCGCGAGATCAAGCAACTGGCCCGCGACCGCGAAGTGCCCTGGCAGCCGGTGCCCATGGAGAAGCTCGACCGGCTGACCCGGGCCGAGCACCAGGGCGTGGTGGCCTTCCTGAGCCAGGTGGAGGAACAGGACCTCGACGGGGTGATCGCCCAGGCCTACGACCGCGGCACGGACCCCTTCATCGTGGCCCTGGACGGTGTGACCGATGTGCGCAACATGGGCGCCATCGCCCGCAGCGCCGAGTGCTTCGGCGCGCACGCCATCCTGGTGCCGAAGCAGGGCACGGCACGCCTGGGCCCGGATGCGGTGAAAAGCTCCGCCGGGGCCCTGCTCCGCCTTCCCGTATGCCGGGTGATGGCCCTGCATCAGGCGCTCGCACGCGCACGCGAGCACGGCCTTCGGATCATCGCGGTGACCGAGAAAGGCGACACTTCGCTTGAGCAGGCCGACCTGAGCGGCCCCGTGGTGATGGTGATGGGGTCGGAGGAGCTCGGCATCAGTTCCACCGTGATGCGCATGGCCGACCAGCTGGTGCGGATCGATATGGCCGGCGCCATCGGCTCCCTGAACGTGTCCGTGGCCACCGGCATCGCCCTGCACCGGGTGGCCCGTGTGAGAGCTGGTCGCTGACCGCTCCTTATAGCCCCTTCGACCGGTTTCATCGACGGCATCTTCACTTCCGTCGAGAACCTTCAACCCCTGTCCGCGGTATAAGGGTCCACTCGCCGGAGAACTACCGCTCCGGTCCAATGGACCTGACGATGGACAAGATGCCCTTTCTGCGTGCCATGGCCTTGATGGTCATGGCCTTTGCGATGGCCCGGGACCTTCGGGCCCAGCAGCCCGTGAACGCCCTGGTGGCCTATCAGGTGAGCGGCCTCACCTCGGCCGACCGTGACCAGCTTGCGCTGCAGGCGGACCAAGGCGGCGTGGTGAAGCTCACGTTCGCGTGCGTGCCGGCCGGCATCCTGGTGTTCGAACCGGTGAACGGGGCCGCACGAGCGGACCTCGGAACCCAGGTGGAAGGGCTCATCACCCAGCGGATGGGACGTGCCAACGTGGTGGCCGCCACCAACGACCGTCAACAACTCGAAGCCCTGTGCGCCACGGCGCGCAACAATTGAAGCGCCGACCCATGCAGCTCCTTCGGACCATGCGACCGTACCTGACCACCGCCTTGCTGGCGGTTTCCGTCGTTTCCAGGGCCCAGCTCACGGTAGCCCCCCAGAGCAACCTGCAGCAACTGGCCGCGAACATCACGGGACCCGGGGTGACGATCTCCAACCCGGTGATCACCTGCCATTCCCTCGGCTACGGGGTCTTCTCCTACACCGGCACCCAGCTCGGTGCCGACGAGGGTGTGATCCTCACCACCGGCCGCATCACCGACGCGCCGGGACCGAACAACAACACGGGCACATCGAACTGGTTCGCCCAGAACACCGCGGGCGACCCGGTGCTCAACGCCGTGACGGGCCGCACCACGATGGACGCCTGCAAGTTCGAGTTCGACATCATCCCCACCGGCGACAGCCTCTCCTTCAACTTCGTTTTCGCTTCCGAAGAGTACAATGAGTGGGTGGGCTCGCAGTACAACGATGTGTTCGGCTTCTTCATCAGCGGACCCGGCATCGTGGGCGACCCGAACGCGGGCAACGACAAGAACATCGCCCTGATCCCCGGTACCAACCAGGCCGTGACGATCAATAACGTCAACAACGGGAGCAACTCCGCCTACTACCACGACAACGCGGGCGGCTCCCACATCCAATACGATGGCTTCACCCGGAACCTGGTGGCGCGCACGGCGGTCTCCGCGTGCAACAGCTACCACCTGAAGCTGGTGATCGCCGACGCCTCGGACCGCAAGTACGATTCCGGCGTGTTCATCCAGAAGATCAAGAGCAACAACGTGACCATGCAGGCCTTCACGCAGAGCGGAGGTCCGGACATGGTCGAGGGCTGCAACCCGGGCTGGGTGCGCTTCACGCGTCCCTTCCCGCGTCCCACCCCCTTGAACATCTCCTACTTCATCCAGGGCACCGCCACCAATGGCACGGACTACTCGGCGATCAACCCCACCAACCCGGCGCTCGCGAAGACGATCACCATCCCGGCGAACCAGACCTACGTGGACCGACCTGTGAACCCTTTGAGCGACGCGCTGAACGAGAACACCGAGTCCCTCACCTTCATCCTTGGCAACCCCTTCTGCCCGGCGCAGGCGCTCGACACGCTGCAGTTCAACATCGTGGACACGCTCATCGCCACGATGACGCCCGGCAACCGCACGATCTGCGAGGGCGATTCGGTGCAGTACACCGTCACCGGCGGCTCGAGCTACAGTTGGAGCCCCACCACGGGGGTGAGCGACCCCACGAGCGCCACCACCTGGGTACATCCTGCGAACACCACCACCTACGCCGTCACGATCATGGACGGCACCTGCACCAGGACCATCAGCCGCACCGTGCGCGTAAGCAAGCTCGCCATCAGCGGAACGGTGACACCGCCCTTGTGCACCACTTCGAGCAACGGGGCCATCAACCTCACCCTCTCGGGAGGGGTGGCGCCTTACACCTATGCATGGACCGGTCCGAACGGCTTCACGGCGAGCACGCAGGACATCACCGGTCTCGCTCCCGGCACCTACACGGTGACGGTGACGGACGCGGGGTGCACGCGCACCGCGAGCTTCAACGTGGTGGCACCGGCCGCCCTCGGCGTGTCCATCACGCCGTCCATCCTTCCCTTCGGTCAGAACATCGCCTGCAACGGCGGTAGCACCGGCAGCATCGCCACGGTGATCACCGGCGGTACGCCCTCGTACACGGTGAACTGGAGCGGACCCGGCGGCTACACCAGCAACAGCGCGAGCATCAGCGGTCTTTCCGCCGGCGCCTATGCGCTCACGGTGACCGACGTGAACGGGTGCACGGCCACCGCGAACGCCACCCTCACCCAGCCCACCGCCATGACCGCGAGCATCACCGGCACCACGCCTGTGACCTGCTTCGGCACGAACATCGGGCAGGCCACCGTGGGCACCTCCGGCGGCATCCCGCCCTACACCTACGCCTGGGGCACCACGCCCGCGCAAGCCACCCCAACGGCCACCGGCCTCGCCGCCGGCAGCTATGCGGTCACCGTGACCGATGGCTACGGTTGCACCGCCAGCGCCACCGCGAACGTCGGTGGTCCCACCAACGCGCTGAGCGCCTCGCTCGTGTCGCGCACGAACGTGCTCTGCCATGGCAACAGCACCGGCAGCGCCACCATCAACACCACCGGCGGCACTGCTCCCCACACCATCAGCTGGAACACCACGCCGGCCCAGAGCGGCGCCGCGGCCACGGGCCTTCCCGCCGGCACGTGGACGGCCACGGTGACCGATGCGAACAACTGCTCCATCACCTTCGACGTGGTGATCACGCAACCCGCCGCTCCGCTGGCCGCCAGCGTGTTCGCCCAGACCAACGTGGGCTGCTTCGGCGCCGCCTCCGGCAGCGCCACCATCAGTGCCAGCGGGGGAACGGGGCCCTACACCTACCAGTGGAACACCACGCCCGCGCAGAACACGGCGACCGCCAACGGCCTTTCCGCCGGCAGCTACACCTGCACCGTGCGTGACGTGAACAACTGCCAGACGGTGGTGAACGTGACCATCACGCAGCCTGCCGCGGCCCTGTCCACGAGCATCACGGCCCAGGGCAACGTGTCGTGCTTCGGCGGGAACAACGGCTCCGCGACGATCGGCGTGAGCGGCGGCACCGCGCCGTACAGCTACAGCTGGAACACCTCGCCCGTGCAGAGCTCCGCTTCCGCGACCGACCTGGGCGCCGGCAGCTGGACCTGCACCGTGACCGATGCGAACGGCTGCACCACCACCCGCACCGTCACCATCACCCAGCCGGTCGCCGTGTTGAGCGCGAGCACCACGGCGCAGACCAACGTGGGTTGCCATGGCGCCGCCACGGGCAGCGCCACGGTGAACGCCAGCGGCGGCACCGCCCCGTACGCCTATCAATGGAACACCGTGCCCGCACAGAACACGGCCTCCGCCAACGGCCTTCCGGCCGGCAGCTGGACCTGCACCATCACCGATGCGAACGGCTGCACGACCACGCGCACGATCACCATCACGGAACCTGCGGCCGACCTCGGCGTGAGCATCGGCTCGGTGGTGGATGTGCTCGTGTGCCAGGGCAGCGGCAGCCACAACGGTTCGGCCATCGCCAGCGCCACCGGAGGCACCACACCATACAGCTATGCGTGGAACACCACGCCGGTCCAATCCGGCGCCAGCGTGTCCGTGGCTTCCATCGGCACCTACACGGTGACGGTCACCGATGCGAACGGCTGCACGGCGCAGACCGACATCGCCATCAACCTCGCGCCGTCCGCCACCACGGCCATCGGAAGCACTGCCAACGTGAGCTGCACCGGTGGTGACAACGGAGGTGCCACGGTCATCAGCACCGGTGGCGGCGCCATCACCTCCATCACCTGGAACAGCACGCCGCAGCAGACGGGTGCAACGCTCGTGAACGTGCCGGCCGGCAGCTACACCGCGACCGTGCAGCATGCCGATGGCTGCGTGAACACCGCCACCGCGGTGATCGCCGAGCCCGCCGCTGTGCTCTCCGGCAGCATCAGTGCGCAGACCGGCGTGAGCTGCTTCGGCGGCAATGATGGCACCGCCACGGCCCAGGCCTCGGGCAGCACGGCGCCTTACTCCTACCAATGGAACACCGTGCCCGTGCAGAACAGCGCCGCGGCGGCGAACCTGTCCGCCGGCTCGTATGCCTGTACCATCACCGATGCCAACGGCTGCAGCACCACGGTTAACGCGAGCATCACACAGCCCGCTGCGGCGCTCAGCACCACCCTCAACAGCAGCACCGATGTGTCGTGCTTCGGTGGCACCGATGGGACCGCCGGCATCACCGCCAACGGCGGCACAGCCCCTTACACCTACAGCTGGAACACCGTTCCCGTGCAGAGCGGCGCCTCGGCCACGGGCCTTGCCGCCGGCACCTGGACCTGTACGGTGACCGATGGCAAGGGCTGTGTGACCACGGGCAACGTAACGATCGCCCAGCCCGCGGCCGCGCTCGCCACGAGCATCGGCGCGCAGACCAACGTGGCCTGCTCCAGCGGAACGAACGGCTCGGCCACCATCACCGCCACGGGCGGTACGGCGCCGTACACGTATGCGTGGAACACCATCCCCGCCCAGAACAACGCCACCGCGAACAACCTCGGTGCCGGCACGTGGACCTGCACGGTGACCGACGGCAAAGGCTGCACCACCTCGATCAACGTCACCATCACCCAGCCCGCAATGCTCACGCTGAGCGGTGCGACCACGGCGGCCACCTGCGGCGGCTCGTCCACGGGCGCAATTGATGCCACGGTGACCGGCGGAGCCGGAGGCTACGGCTTCGCATGGACCGGTCCTTCCGGCTTCACCGCTGCCTCCGAGGACATCAGCGCGCTCGCTTCCGGCGTGTACACGCTCACCGTTACCGATGCCAATGGATGCAGCACCGCGCAGGCCTTCAACGTGGGACAGCCGGGCCTCTTCACGGTGAACGGCACCACCAGCAGCTTCACGGGCGGCTATGCGGTGAGCTGCGCCACGGCCACCAACGGCAGCATCGCCCAGACGATCACCGGCGGAACCTCTCCCTACACCTACATATGGACGGGGCCGAACGGCTTCACCGCTGCGACGGAGGACCTGAGCGGCCTCGCCGCAGGCACCTACACCATGGTGCTCACCGATGCGAACGGTTGCTCCACCTCGGCCACCTATACGATCAACGCTCCCGCTCCGCTCTCCGCCGGCCTGAACGCTCCGGTGGTGATCGGCGGCACCAACATCAGTTGCAATGGTGCGGGCACGGGATCCATCGATGCCACCATCACCGGCGGCACCGGACCCATGATCTACGCGTGGACCGGCCCCTCAGGCTTCACCAGCGGCAACGAGGACATCAGCGGTCTCGTCGCCGGTGCGTACACCCTCACCGTAAGCGATGTGAACGGCTGCTCCACCAACAGCGCGATCACGCTGACCCAGCCCGCCGCGTTGAACGCCACGGCCTCGATGACCACGGCCGTGGGCTGCTTCGGCGGCGCCACGGGCATCGCCAACGTGAACGCCACGGGCGGTACCGCTCCTTACTCCTTCAGCTGGAACACCGCCCCTGCGCAGAACGGTGCGAACGCCTCCGGCCTCATCGCCGGCACCTACACCGTGCAGGTGAGCGACGCCAACGGCTGCGCCACCGGCACCACGGTTACGATCACTCAACCGGCCGCCGCGCTCTCGGTCGGCATCACCGCACAGACCAACGTGCTCATCTACGGGCAGAGCACGGGAGCGGCCACGGCATCGGCCAGCGGCGGTACCTCGCCCTACACGTACAGCTGGAGCACCAACCCGGTGCAGAACACCGCTTCCGCCACCGGCCTTTCCGCTGGCACCTACACCGTAACGGCCACCGATGCGAACGGCTGCTCCGCCGCGAGCACCGTCACCATCACCCAGCCGCTCTCCCCCTTGTCGGCGGCCATCACGGCGCAGACGAACGTGGGCTGCTTCGGTGCGAGCACCGGCAGCGCCACGGCCAGCGGCAGCGGCGGCACCGCGCCTTACACCTACCAGTGGAACACCGCTCCGGCACAGGGCACGGCCACGGCCACGGGCCTTTCCGCCGGCACCTGGACCTGCACGATCACCGATGCGAACGGGGCCGTAACGACCACCAGCGTGACGATCACCGGACCGGCAGCCGCACTTGCCGCCAGCATCCCGGACCGGACCGATGTGGACTGCCGCGGCAACAGCACCGGCAGCGCCACCGTCGGGGCCACAGGCGGCACCGCACCGTACACCTTCGGCTGGAACACCGTTCCCGCGCAGAGCACGGCCGCGGCCATCGGTCTGTCCGCCGGCACCTGGACCTGCACGGTGACCGATGCGAACGGCTGCTCCACCACGGCGACCGCGACGATCAATGAACCCGCCGCTTCCCTCAGCGCCGCGATCACCGCACAGAACGCGGTGGGCTGCTTCGGCGGCGCGAACGGACAGGCCACCACCGCGGCGAACGGCGGCACCGCGCCGTACGCCTACTCCTGGAACACCTCACCCGTGCAGGGCACGGCCACGGCCGTGAACCTCCCTGCCGGCACCTGGACCTGCGCGGTGACCGATGCGAACGGCTGCACCACCAGCGTACAGGCCACCATCACCCAGCCGGCTGCCGCGCTCACCGTGGGCGTGTCGAACCTGCAGCAGGCCACCTGCGGACTGAGCAACGGCGCGGCCATCGCCACGGCCAACGGAGGCACCGCGCCTTACGGCTACGCCTGGAGCTCCACCCCGGTCCAGAACAGCGCGACGCTCACCGGCGTGAACGCGGGCACCTACACGGTGACCGTGACCGATGCGAACGGTTGCACGACCACCGGCAACACCACCATCACGTCACCCAGCTCGCTCGGCATCGCCGTGGTGAGCACGCTTGACCAGACCTGCTTCGGCTCGGCCACCGGCCAGGCCACGGTGGCCGCCAGCGGTGGCATCGCGCCCTACAGCTACAGCTGGAACACCGTCCCGGTGCAGAACAGCGCCACCGCCGTGGGCCTGCAGAACGGCAGCTACACCGCCACGGTGACCGACGCTTCGGGCTGCACGGCGCAGGTGGCGGTGGCCATCAACGGGCCCGCCGCCGCACTGGCCATCAGCACCGTGTCCATCACGCCGGTGCTGTGCAACGGTGCGAGCACGGGCGGCGCCACCGTCGGGGCCACTGGTGGTACCGCACCGTACGCCTTCGTGTGGTACACCACGCCACAGGTGAATGGCAGCACCCTGAGCAATGTCGGCGCTGGCAGCTACACCGCGGTCGTCACCGATGCCAACGGCTGCATCGCTTCCACCAATGTGAACGTGCCGCAGCCGGCCGCGCCGTTGAGCGCCTACGTGGAGAGCTACGCGAACGTATCGTGCTACGGTCTCTCGGATGGTTGGGCGCAGATCGACGTGGTGGGCGGCAGCGGCAGCTACACGATCACCTGGAACACCGTACCTGCGCAGAGCGGCTTGCTGGCCACCGGGCTCGGCACGGGCACCTACACCGTGACCGTAACGGACAACAACGGCTGCAACATCCCGAAGTCCTACCCCGTGACCATCGGCGGGCCCACCGCCCCCGTGGCCGTGAGCGCACTGATCAGCAGCATCAACGGGCTCCCCATCTCGTGCCCGGGCGGTGAGGACGGCAGCATCGACATCACCATCACCGGCGGCACCGCACCGTACTTCCACACCTGGACCGATGACCTGGGCGGGGTGAGCGGCAGCGAGGACCTCAACAACCTTGGCGCCGGCACCTATCACCTCACGGTGAGCGATGCCAACGGCTGCAGCCTGCAACAGGACTTCACACTGATCGACCCGGCGCCCATCAGCGCCACCGCCAACGTCACCACGACCACCTGCCAGGGTGCGCCCACCGGTGCCATCGATGCCAGCGTGAACGGTGGAACGGCACCTTACACCGTCAATTGGACAGGACCGAACGGATACACCGGATCCGGCGAGGACATCACCGGGCTGGCGGCCGGCGTGTACACGATGCTCATCACCGATGCGCACGGCTGCACCGCGACCGCCCTGTTCGACGTGACCGAACCAGGCCTGCTGAACCTCACCGGAACGACCAGCTCGTTCACTGGCGGCGCGAACGTGAGCTGCGATGCAGCGACCGATGGCGCCATCGACATCACCATTGCCGGTGGTACCGTTCCATACAGCTACCTGTGGAACGGCCCGAACGGCTTCAACGCTTCCGCCGAGGACCTCACCGGCCTTGGTGCAGGGAACTATGCCGTGACCGTGACCGATGCGAACGGTTGCGCCACGCTCGCCTCATTCGTCCTTTCAGCGCCGGACCCGCTCACCCTCTCGCTGCAGGCCTCCACGTACAACGGAACGGCCATCAGCTGTGCCGGTGCCAACGACGGCTCGGTGAACGCCACGGTGGCCGGCGGCACACCTTCCATCGTCTTCGCCTGGAGCGGTCCCAACGGCTTCAGCGCCGGCACGGAGGACATCGCGGGTCTGGAGGAAGGCAGCTACACCTTGGTGGCCACCGACGTGAACGGCTGTTCCGCCACGGCCTCGATCGACCTGATCGCACCGCTGCCCCTCACCGCCACTGCGGCCAGCCCCACCTACAACAGCGGCAGCAACGTGAGCTGCGATGGCGCCGCCACCGGCAGCATCAACCTCGGCATCTCCGGCGGCACCGCTTCGTACAGCGTGGTGTGGAGCGGACCGAACGGCTTCACCAGCACCGACGCCTCGCCCTCCGCGCTGGAGGCCGGCACCTACACCGCGACCATCACCGACGCCAATGGCTGCACGAGCGGTGCGACCATCACCTTGAGCGCGCCGGCCCCGACCACGCTCAGCGGCACGGTCGCGCTGCTGCCCAACGGCCAGAACATCTCCTGCGCCGGAGGCAACGACGGAAGCATCGACCTGACCACGAGCGGCGGTGCCGGCAACGCGAGCTACCAATGGTCGGGACCTGCCGGCTTCACCGCCACCACGGAGGATATCACCGGTCTTGAGGCGGGTGTCTACACCGTGTCCACGATCGACCAGAACGGATGCATCGCCAGCGCACAGTTCACGCTCACCGCGCCGCAACCGCTGCAGGCCACCAGCACCACGGTGTCCACCACCTGCTTCGGTTCCAACACCGGCAGCATCGACCTCAGCGTTTCCGGAGGTACGGCGCCGTACGGCTACCTGTGGGCGGGACCCGGGGCGTTCTCCGCCACCACCGAGGACATCCAGAGCCTGTACGCAGGCGGCTACATCGCCACCATCACCGATGCGAGCGGCTGCACCACGGTGCACGGTGCGACGGTGACCGAGCCCAGCACGTTCACCATCACCGCCGCTCAGCACATCTATCCCGGCGGCTTCAATGTGAGCTGCGCCGGTGAATCCGACGGGGCCATCGACGCGACCGTGCAGGGCGGAACGGCACCGTACTTCTACCAGTGGAGCGGACCGAACGGATTCCTGGCCATCATCGAGGACGTGAACGGGCTGGCCGCCGGCAACTACATCCTTGTGGTGAATGACCAGAACGGCTGTGGGACGCTCGTGAACTACACGGTGACCGAGGCCACACCCTTGACGGCAGGTCTGCTCGCCCAGGTCTTCGCCGGAGGCGCCAACACCGGTTGCGCCGATTCGCAGGACGGGCTTGTGGACGCCATCGTCGCTGGCGGCATCCAACCCTACAGTTACAGCTGGACCGGTCCCAACGGCTTCACCGCCGGCACGGAGGACATCGTGGGCCTTGAGCCCGGCACCTTCGCGCTGAACGTGGTCGATGCCGTGGGATGCTCCACCAGCGACACCATCACCCTGGTGCCCGCGGTGCCCGTGGCCGCATCCGCAACGCCCACCGTGCTCGGTAACGGCGCCAACGTGAGCTGTGCCTCTTCCGCTGACGGCAGCATCGACCTCGCCGTAACGGGCGGTGCGCAACCGTACACCGTGATCTGGACCGGCCCCAACGGGTTCGCTTCCGGCCAGGCCGACATCAGCGGTCTTGCGGCAGGCACGTACACCGCGGCGATCACCGACGTGAACGGCTGCACCAGCAGCGCGAGCGCCACGCTGAACGCGCCCGACACCCTGGGCGTCGGCCTTACCGCCTCGCTCTTCGGCAACGGCTACAACCTTCCCTGCATGGGTGCGAACAGCGGCACGTTGAGCGCCTCCGTCACCGGTGGCAGCGGCGGCTTCACCTATGCCTGGTCGGGTCCCAGCGGCTTCACCAGCAGCTCACCCAACCTCGCCGGGCTTGCGGCGGGCACGTACACCCTGCTGGTGACCGACGCGGCAGGCTGCACGGCCTCGGCCTCCTTCACCCTCACCCAGCCCACGGACATGTCGCTCGCCAGCACCCTCTCCGACGCCGGCTCGGGCTACGCCGTGAGCTGCACGGGGAACGACGGTGCGATCGATGTGAACGTGAGCGGCGGCACGGCCCCCTACGTGTTCGACTGGACCGGCAGCAACGGCTTCGCGGCCCTGAACGAGGACCTCACCGGGCTGGCCGAGGGAACGTACACCTTGAACGTGATCGATGCCAACGGCTGCACGCTGGGCCAGACCTTCATCCTGGAGCGTCCGGTCACGCTGCTCACCGCCACGGCGGTCACGGGCACCATCTGCAACAACGCGGTGGACGGTGCGATCGACCTCACCGTGACCGGCGGTGTGACGCCGTACACCTTCGCCTGGACCGGACCGAACGGCTTCAACGCGGGCACGGAGGACATCGCGAACCTCGCAGGAGGCACGTACAGCGTGGTGGTGACCGATGCGATGAACTGCACCGCGAGCGCCACTGATTCGGTGCGCGCCTCCTCGTCCATCGACCTGGCCGTGTACACTTCGCAGTACAACAGCGTGAACATCCCCTGCCAGGGCGACAGCTCGGGCGTGATCGAGCTCTCCGTGGCCGGTGGGGCGGGCAGCCTGGCGATCGACTGGAGCGGACCGAACGGCTTCCAGTCGAACGATGCGGATCTGTACGGTCTTGTTGCCGGGACCTACACCGCCCTCATCACCGATGTGAACGGCTGCACCGCCGACACCACCGTCACGCTCACCGAGCCCACCGGCACGTTGAACGCCTCGCTTCTGGCCGCGCTCTTCCCCTCGGGCACGAACGTAAGCTGCAACGGGGCCAGCGACGGGTCCATCGATGCCACGATCACCGGCGGCACCGGTCCCTACACGTTCGACTGGCGCGGGCCCGACAGCACCAGCTTCGCCACGGAGGACCTCTCCGGGGTGGTTGCCGGGCTGTATGAGCTCGTCGTCACCGACGTGAACCAGTGCAGCTACACCACCACCATCACGCTCACCGAGCCCGACAGCGCCCTTCAGCTCAGCGTATCGCTTTCCAGCTACGCCGGCGGCTACGCCACCTCGTGCAGCGGAAGCAGCGATGCCACCATCGCCGCCACCGCCGCTGGCGGGAACGGAGCCTACTCCCTGGTGTGGAGCGGCCCCAACGGCTTCACCGCAACGGGCGACAGCCTGCAGGGTCTTGCCGCCGGCGACTACATCGCCACGGTGACCGACCTGAACGGCTGCAGCCTCACGGACACCATTCCGGTGCTGGCGCCCGATCCGCTCACGGCCCAGATCACGCCCACCCTGTTCCCGGGCGGCTCGATGATCAGCTGCGCCGATGCGGACGACGGCACGCTCACCATCGGCCTGAACGGCGGTGTTCCGGGATTCGATGTGCAATGGACCGGCCCGAACGGGGCCACGGCGAGCGGCCTGTCGATCACGGGCCTTGCGGCGGGCACCTGGTGCGCCACGGTGACCGACACGAACGGATGCACCACCCAGGCCTGCTTCGACCTCCTCGCACCGGCCCCGATCCAGCTCACGGCGACCAGCACCGACGCCACCTGTGGCGCGAGCAACGGCGGGATCGACCTCGAGGTGTCCGGTGGCAGCGGGGCCTACGCCTACGCCTGGACCGGGGGCGCGCAGACCCAGGACCTGCAGGGCGCAGCGGCCGGTGACCACAGCGTCACCGTGACCGATGCGAACGGCTGCACCGCCGACACCACCCTCACCATCACGGGCACGAACAGCCTGCTCGGCGAGCTGAACACCACCACGCTCCTCTGCGCCGATGCCAACGATGCCAGCATCGATCTGACCCTGTTGAACGGCACGGCGCCCTTCACCTACGCCTGGAGCGATGGCAGCACCACCGAGGACCTGAACGGGCTTGGCGAGGGGTCCTACACCGTGAACGTGAGCGACGCCAACGGCTGCACCTGGAGCGACAGCACGCTCATCGTCGGGCCCGCTCCCCTCGTGGTGGACACGCAGGTGTATGTGTACCCCAACGGCACCAACGTATCCGCGAGCGGGGCCAGCAACGGCCACATCACCCTGTCGGTGTCAGGGGGCACCCCGCCCTATGCCTACCAGTGGAGCAACGGGGCCACGACGGCCCAGGTGAACGGATTGGCCGCAGGTACGTATACGGCCACCGTGACCGACGCGAACGGCTGTTCCGTGCAGCTCTCCTTCACCCTCAGCGAGCCCGATGACCTGGCCATGCCCACCGGCTTCAGCCCGAACGGGGACGGCTCGAACGACACCTATGTGATCCATGGGATCGAGGCGTACCCGAACAACCAGTTCATCGTGTTCAACCGCTGGGGCAACGTGGTGTACGAGCAGCTCAACTACCGCAACGCCTGGGCCGGGGAGAACACCGAGGGCGAGCGCCTGCCCGACGGCACCTATTTCATCATCCTCCGCCTGAACGAGGGAGCGATGACCATGCAGAACTACGTCGACCTGCGCCGATGAACGCCCCAACGCACAACGCCATGCGCAACACCGGAAACCTGATCGCCGCGGCCATCTGCGCGCTCCTCACCGGAGCGGTAAGCGCCCAGCAGGAGATCATGATGAGCCAGTACATGTTCAACGGGCTCTTCCTGAACCCCGCGTACGCCGGCAGCCATCCGTACACCAGTGCCTCGCTGCTGCACCGCGCCCAGTGGACCCAGATGGAGGGCGCACCGCGCACCAGCCTGCTGGGCATCGATGGCCCCGTGATCGGGGACAAGATGGCCCTGGGTTTCACCCTGGTGCATGACCAGATCGGCGTGAGCCGCGACCTGGAACTGGCCGGACAGTACGCCTATCGCCTGCGGGTCTCCGACCATGGGAGGCTCGCCTTCGGCCTCAAGGCCGGTCTCTCCGTGTACTCCGCCCACCTCAACGAGCTCACCTACTGGGACGCGAACGACCAGGTGTTCCAGGCCAACATCAAGAACGCGCTGGTGGGCAAGTTCGGATTCGGCATCTACTACAACGACGACCGCAGCTACATCGGGCTCTCGGTGCCCACCCTGTACGCCGCCGATGACGCGCTCACCGCGAGCTCCACGGCCGCGCACTACTTCGTGAAGCACTATTACCTCAACGCGGGCCGGGTCTTCGAGCTCAACGAATCGTTCGACCTGAAGCCGTCGGTGCTCGTGAAAGTGGAACCGCAGGCACCGGTGCAGGCCGATGTGAACTGCAACGTGCTATACCGTGAGCGGCTGTGGTTCGGTGCGGGCTACCGCACGGGCGACGCCCTCGTGGCCATGCTCGAATACCAGTTCACGCCGCAGTTGCGCCTGGGCTATGCCTACGACATGACCACCTCGCGCCTGCAGCCCTACAGCGGCGGATCGCATGAGGTGATGCTCGGACTCGACCTCGGTCGCGACCTGATCAAGATCAAGACGCCCCGTTACTTCTGATGAACGTTCCCATGGACCGCTCCAGCTCCCTACTCCTTCCGCTCCTCGCGGCCGTTACGCTGATGGGCTGCGCCGAACAACGGCTGGCCCGCGCCGACAGGGCCTATGAGCGCATGGCCTACGTGCAGGCCGCGGAGCGCTATGAACGCTGCCTCGCGAAGCACCTGGACCGGACCGCCGCGATCCACGCCGCCGATGCCTACCGGCGCACCAATCGCACCGAGCGCGCGGCGCACTGGTACGCCGTGGCCGATTCCATCGCCCCGCTCGCCGCGGACCAGCGCTACGAGCAGGCCACCGTGCTGCTCTCCCTGGGCCGGCCCGAAGCCGCGGAGAAGGCGCTGTTGCAGGTGGTCCAGGAAAAGCCCGAGCTCACCGCCGCCGTTGACCTGTACGCTTCCTGCCAGGGATACGCCTCCTTCTTCAAGGACACCACCCACTTCACGGTCGCCCTGCTGCCCATCCCCGGGGCCCGCGGTCTGTTCAGCGCGCTGCCCTACCGCGAGGGTCTGCTCGTGGCCACCGAGCGCGACCCGAAGCTGGGCCGGTCCAACCCGTGGACCGAAGGCTCCTACCTCGACCTCTGCTACACCGAGAAGCGCACCCTTGCGAACTGGAGCGAGCCGGAGCCCATCCCCGGTGCGGTGAACGGCCCCTATCACGAAGGTCCGGCCGCCTTGAGCGCCGATGGCCGCACGCTCTACTTCACGCGCAGCAACTACCACAAGGTGAAACTGATGAAGGACGAGGGCAGTGTAAGTCACCTGAAGCTCTTCCGCGCCACCATGCAGGACGATGGCACCTGGGGGGATATCCGCGAGTTCACCTACAACGGCGAGGATTTCTCCGTGGGTCATCCGGCCTTGAGCGCCGATGGTCGAACGCTCTACTTCGCGAGCGACCGTCCGGGTTCGCTCGGAGGCTCCGACATCTGGCGCTGCCAGGACCTGGGCAACGGCTGGAGCCAGCCGGAGAACCTCGGCCCCACGATCAACACCCAGGCGAACGAGCTCTTCCCCACCATCCAAGGGGACAACCTCTACTTCAGCAGCGCGGCGCACGAGAACATGGGCGGCCTCGACATCCTGGTGAGCCGCTCCGGTCCGAAAGGCTGGACCGAACCCGAGAACCTGGGCTACCCCATCAACAGCACCCGCGACGACATGGGACTGACGCTCGACACCACGGGCCAGAGCGGCTTCCTCTCCAGCGACCGCAACGGAGAGGACCGTGTCTATTACTTCTACATGAACGAACCCATCATCTTCGTGGAGGGCTTCGTCACCGAGGACAGCACCGGGCTCTACCTGCCGAACATCGAGGCCACGCTCATCGACCTGATGACGGGCGAGGACACGACGGTGATGACGGGGCCTGACGGCTCCTACAGGTTCAAGCTCCGGCCCGACGGGCAGTACCGGCTGCGTATCGCAGGAGCCGACCTCATCACGCAGAGCCGCGACATCAGCAGCGCGGGCATCGTGCGGAACAAGACCATGCGCGAGGACTTCGCAATGGACCGGGTGGCGGTGGGCGACCATTTCGCGCTGGCCAACATCTACTACGACTACGACAAGTATGACCTCCGTCCGGAATCGACCATCGAGCTGGACAAGATCGTCCGCCTGATGAAGGACAACCCGGCGATCACCTTCGAACTGAGCTCCCACACGGACAGCCGGGGCAGCGACCTCTACAACCTCGTCCTGTCCGATGCACGCGCCAATTCGGCCGTCAACTACCTCATCCAGCAAGGGGTCGACCCGGAGCGGATCGTGGCGAAGGGATACGGCGAGGAGAAGCTGGTGAACGGCTGCCGCAACGGCGTGTATTGCTCCGAGGAGGACCACCAGGCGAACCGGCGCACGGAGTTCAAGGTGCTGAACATCGGCACGATGGCCGGCCGCTGACGGGCTCAGCCCTTGGGGAGCGCGGCCTTCACGGCCTCGCTGAAGGACACCCCGTCCACCTTGGCGTTCGCCCACGCCAGGAAGTCGAAGTACTTCAAGGCCAGCCCCTCGCTGGGATCCTTCAGCACGCGCGTCATCTGGTCCCGGAGCGATCGATGGAGGTCGCGCTTCATCGAGGGCTCGGTGGCACGCGCGAGCCTCTTCACGTGGTCGATGAGCAGGTTCTCCACCTGGTTCGCACGCTGTTTCTTGCTCAGGAACCGGTGCGTGGACCGAACGATGTACTCGAGCAGGTCGTAGTTGCCCAATTCGTAGTGCACGATCAGGTTGAACAGGCGGGCATAGGTGAAGATGTCCTGGCGCAGCGTGGGCTCCGGGTCGTTGAGCACCTTGTTCAACCAGAAGAGCGACTTGTTCACTTCGCCGGCACCGAAGTGCACGGTGGCCAGGCTGAAGTAGAACTCAAGTTCGTACTCCTTGTGCAGCCGTGGCCCGAGCTCCTCCATGCCCGCGATGACGGGTTGGACGAGCTCCAGCGCCTTGCGGTGCTCCCCCATCCGGTCGCAGAGGCGGAGCTCGCTGAGGTAGCTCGCGTTGAAGACGTGGACATGGATCTGGAACCCGGCGAACCCGTCCTGCCCCTCGAGGGAACGGAGCAGCTTGATCGACTCGCGTGCTTCCTTGAACCGGCCCAGCTCGATCTGGCACTGCACCATGTACTGAAGCGTGCGGATGTACCGCTTCGGCAGGTCCGACCGGATCAGGGCATCGTCATCGAGCAGCTGCTTCACCCGCGTGAACTTCTCCAGGCTGGCGGCCCAATCGCGCTTGGCCCATTGGCAGAAGCCCTGGGTGTAATAACAGATCGTGGCGGCCCTCCGGCTCAAGGCCGTGTTCTTCCCCTTGATCAACGGGTGCTCGCTGATCTCCTCCACCATGGCATGCTCCTCGTCGGTGCGCACATACCCGCCGCTGCGGAACACGTAGTTGATCTTCGAGTACAGGATGTGATAGGCCGCCAGGTTGCGCAGCTTCTCGATCACCTCGCGCTCCTCCTCGATCAGCGCATCAAGGTCCTTGGTGAACTCGCCGCTCTCATACGCCTCCTCCAGCAGCATCTTCTCCCAGCTCAGCAGCTCGAACCAGTAGTAGAACCGCTCGTTCTCGCGTGCGATGCGCTTGGCCCGATGGAGCGCCTTGTTGCATTCGTTGTACAGCGCCTTGTCGTACAGGATCTCGATGTTCTTGATCTCCTGCTTGAGGATGCCGCTGATGCTGCTCTCGGAGTGGTAGGCCCGGAGGGCCTTCATGATCAGCTTGTACAGGTGGTTCTTCTCCGAGGGGAAGTGCCGCACGAACTGCTCCCCGGAGAAGTGCTTCTTCAGCGCCTCCTCGTCATAGCTGCGCTGCTTGTCGATCGCATCGAAGATCCGCAGATAGTTCTTGTCGCCCGCCTGCAACGACGAATGCAATTTGAAGAACCGCTTCTCGCTCTTGGTAAGGGAGCGGATCAGGTCGAAAAGCTCGGTGCTCGGTTTCATGCGAACAGGCGCCGGGATCTCAAACCAGCAACTCAAAGATAGGGATCCCAACCAGTGATCTCCATGGCGATCACCCTGTTCCAACGGCAGGTACCTTTGGGCACCATGGGGAAGCTCATCTCCTTCGTCGCCTTCGGGGCCGCCATCGCCTTTTCCTTGCGCACCTCGCCTGTCCACGCTCAGAACAGCTTCTGGGAAGGCCGCGGGAACACCGGCCCGGAACTTCGGGAGACCGGCAATGCCAGCCGGAGCGACAGCATCGACCTGCTGCACACAAGGCTGGAACTGGACCTGACCCAAGTGGGCATCGGCCAGATCGCCGGCACGGCGAAGCAACGGCTGGCGGTGAAGCTGCCCGGGGTCGGCTCCGTGCGGTTCGACCTGCTCGCGCTCACCGTCGATTCGGTGGAGGTGGACGGTACGGCGGGGAGCTTCCACCAGGACGGCGAGTCCCTCACCATCGACCTCGGAGGCCTGCACGGCCCCGGCGATACCCTGAACGTGTGGATCCACTACCACGGCGACCCCGTGGTGGACGGCAGTGGCTGGGGTGGCTTCTACACCGCCGGGAACATCATCTACGACCTGGGCGTCGCGTTCGAAAGCCAGCCGCACAGCTTCGGTCGCGCCTGGTTCCCATGCTTCGACAACTTCGTGGAACGGTCCACCTACGAGTACGTGGTGCGCACCAACGCCGGCCGGCATGCCTGGTGCAACGGGGTGCGCCTCTCCGAGACCGACCTCGGCGCAGGCGAGTTCGAGAGCCACTGGACACTGCAGGAGCCCATCCCCTCCTACCTCGCCTCCGTCACCGCGAGCACGTACACGGCGGCCCACAGCAGCCTGCCCAGCATCAACGGCAGCGCCTGCCCGGTGGACCTGGTGGCCCAGCCGGGGGATACGGCCACGATGAAGGCCTCCTTCATCCACCTGCCCGAAGCCTTCGCCGCCTTCGAGTGGTGGTTCGGTCGGCACCGGTGGCCCCGCGTGGGCTATTGCCTCACCCCGCAGGGCGCCATGGAGCACCCCACCAACATCTCCTACCCCGCGGGCATCGCCAACGGCACGCTCACCAACGAGGCCACCATGGCCCACGAACTGGGTCACCATTGGTTCGGCGATCAGGTGACCTGCGAACGCGCCGAGGAGATGTACCTGAACGAGGGCTTCGCCGAGTACCTCAGCCAGCTCTTCCTGGAGCGCGTGTACGGCCGTGCGCGTTACCTCGACGAGGTGCGCGACAACCACCATGAGATGGTGTGGCGTGCGCATCTGCTCGATGAAGGGTGGTGGGCCCTGGCCGATATGCCGCAGGACCACACCTATGGGTCCACCACCTACAACAAGGGTGCGGACGTGCTGAACACTCTGCGCAGCTACCTCGGTGACACGCTCTTCCGCCAGGGCATGACCAGCTACCTCGACCAGTTCGCCTTCGGCCGGGTGAACACCCAGCTGTTGCGCGACCACCTGAGCGCGACAACGGGTGTGGACCTGACGGACTTCTTCGCCGACTGGGTGCTGCAACCCGGCTGGGCGGCCTTCGAGGTGGATTCGTTCACCGTGAACACCACCCCGCTGCCCGGCGGTTCATACCAGACACAGGTGTTCATCCAACAGAAGCAGCGCGGACCCGCCCAGCCCTACCACAACGTACCGATGTCGGTGACCTTCGTGGATGGTGCAGGGAACCGTTGGACCGATCCGATACCGCATCTGCTCGGGCCGAGCACCACCACGGTCGGCAGCGAGGTCCCCTTCATCGCTCAACAGGTGCTGCTGAACACCGACGACCGCATCGGGCACGCCGTGACGGTGCACGAGGACACGCTCGATCCGAACGGGGTATACGGAATGGCCCTGGCGGACCTGCGGCTCACGGTGGCGTCCATGCCGTCGCCCACGCCGGTGCGGATCGAGGAGCATTGGGTGCCGGCCGACACCTACACCGATGTACCCAACCTGTACAAGGTGTCGCCTGACCGCTGGTGGCGCGTGCACCTGGAGCTTCCGGCAGGTGCGCAGGTCACCGGAAGGATCCCGTACGATGGCCGGCCCACCACCAACACAGGCATGGATGTGCTGCTGATGCAGGACACCTCGGGCGTGTCCTTCAATGAGGACAGCCTGGTGCTGCTCTACCGGGCGAACCCGCATTTCCCCTGGAGCCCGTACGCCGACCACAGTGTGAGCACATTGGGCAGCGCCATTGACCGCAACGGACGCATCGACCTGGGCCACGTGGAGCCGGGCGATTATTGCCTCGGCTTCCGGTACAGCGCCACGGGTGTCCGCGAAGCGCGCCGGCCTGCGGCATGGTCGATCGCACCGAACCCGACCGCGGGCACCCTCCACATCGCCTGCGACCAGCGTCCTCCCTCCGGCACGCGCATCCGGGTGCACGACCTCAACGGGCGCCTTGTGCACGAAGCGGTCTGCACCGGCAAGCGCACGACCATTGAACTCCCGGACCTTGCTTCGGGCACCTACGTGGTGGCGGCCATCGACCCGGTGGAGGGCATGCGCCACATCGGCCGCGTGCAGGTGTTGCATGGGCAATGACCCCGCACCGTGAACGGCGCGCTCCGCTTCCTTGGCTACCTGCTCCGGCTCACCGTGCTGTGGTCGCTGCTGTTCCTGGTGCAGCGCGCGCTCTTCCTGGCGCTGAACCTCGACCGCTTGCACGGCCTGTCCATCGGCGAGATCCTCCTCACCCAGCGGCATGGCCAGGCGATGGACCTCTCCATGACCGGCTACCTGTTGCTGCCCGCTGTGCTGCTGTCCATCCCCCTCGCCGTTCGCGACACACCGCATCGGCGCCGCATCCTTCACGCCTACCTCGTGGCCATCGCGCTGTTGAGCTGCACGCTCACCCTTGTGGACGTGGGCCTTTACCGGAGCTGGGGCAGCCGGGTGAACCTGAAGGCGATCTCCTACCTGGCCTACCCGCGTGAAGTGGCGGCATCGGTGACCGGCGCGCCGCTGTTGGTGCTCATCCCCACGCTGCTGCTGCTCTGCACCGCTGCTGTACTCGCCTTGCGGCGGGTGCGGCCGGCGCAGGGCCTGGACGAGGGCGGTTGGGGGTGGAAGGGCGGGACCCTCGCACTTTCCCTCGGCCTCTGCCTCCTGGCGGCCCGCGGTGGTCCGCAGGAACTGCCGATCAGCAAGAGCTGGGCCTACTTCTCACGCCACTCCGTGCTGAACCTCGCAGCGCTCAACGGCACCTGGAACTTCATGGAACTGCTGGTGAAGCCACCCGAGTTCAGGTCCAACCCTTACGCCTACCTGCCGGAAGCCGAAGCGAGCATGGTGCACGACCGGTTGCATCACGGGCAGGGCGGACCTGCGACCCGGTTGCTGCGCACGGAACGACCGAACATCATACTGGTGCTGCTCGAGAGCTGGACGGCCGGTGTGATCGCACCGCTCGGAGGCGACACCGGCGTGGCCCCCCAGTTCACCCGACTGGCGCGGGAAGGCCTGCTCTTCCGGAATTTCCACAGCACGGGGTTCCGCACCGAGCAGGGCATCTGCGCTACGCTCAGTTCCTTCCCCTCCCAGCCACGCACCACCATCATTCGGAAGTTCGGGAAGTTCGACCAGCTGCCGAGCCTGGTGCGCGAACTGGGCCGGGTCGGATACACGTCCACCTATTTCTACGCCGGCGATGTGGAGTTCGCCAACACGCGCAGCTACCTCGGTGCCATGGGCTTCGAGGTGGTGCACGACGAGCACTCCTTCCCCATCAAGCAGCGCACGCGCTGGGGCGCGTTCGACGAGGAGCTCTTCGACTTCCACCTCCAACGCACCGCATCGGAGAAGGCCCCCTTCTTCCACATCATCATGACCTCCACCAGCCACGAGCCCTTCGACGCCCCGGTGGAAGAGGGGTTCCAGGGCGGTGAACCACAGCGCTACCGCAACACCGTGCATTACACCGACCGCTGCCTCGGCGACTTCATCGATCGCGCGCGGAAGGCCTGGTGGTGGGACAACACGCTGGTGATCGTGATGGCGGACCACGGGCATTTCCTGCCGCACCGGCTCGAGGCCCATGAGGAAGCGCGCCACCGGATCCCCTTCCTGCTCCTTGGCGGGGCCTTGGAGCCCGCGCTCCGTGGCACGGTGAACGACACCTATGCCAGCCATGTGGACGTGGCGGCCACCATCCTGCACCAGCTCGGGCTCTCCGCCGCGCAGCACGAATGGAGCAACGATGTGTTCGATCCCACGGTGGCGCATCGCGCCTTCTGGACCTTCGACGAGGGCTTCGGCATCGCCGACAGTGTGCAGACCGTGGTGTGGGACCATGTCGGCCAACGCGTGCTGGAACTGCGCGACAGCAGCCGCACGGCCGACCGCGACCGCCTGCTGCGCGAGGGTCGGGCCGAGCTGCAGGTGCTGCTCGACCGGTACATCGGCTTCAACCAATGAGCAAGGCCCGCCGGAGCGGGCCCTGTGGATCCTTCGGGAAGTGCGTGGATCAACCCACGTAGCGCAGGCCCCGGCCCGGGTAGCGCGCCGCACGGCCCAACTGCTCCTCGATGCGCAGCAGCTGGTTGTACTTCGCGATCCGGTCGCTGCGGCTCGCCGAACCGGTCTTGATCATGCCGCAATTGGTCGCCACGGCCAGGTCGGCGATGGTGCTGTCCTCGGTCTCTCCGCTGCGATGGCTCATGATCGCGGTGTAGCCGGCGCGGTGCGCCATGTCAACCGCCTCCAGCGTCTCCGTCAGCGTGCCGATCTGGTTCACCTTCACCAGGATGCTGTTGCCGATGCCCTTGGCGATGCCTTCCGCCAGGCGCTTCGTGTTGGTGACGAAGAGGTCGTCGCCCACCAGTTGTACGCGGTCGCCGATGGCCGCCGTGAGCTTCTTCCAGCCGTCCCAATCATCCTCGCTCATGCCGTCCTCGATGCTCACGATGGGATACCGCTTGCACCAGTCCTTCCACATCGCCACCATCTCGTCGCCGGTGAGGCTGTCGCCCGTGCTCTCAAGCACGTAGCGTTTCTTCTTCGCATCGTAGAACTCGGTGCTGGCGCAGTCGAGGGCGAGCACCACGTCCTCTCCGGGCCTGTACCCCGCCTTCTCGATGGCCTGCATCACCAGCTTCAGCGCCTCTTCGTTGCTGGGCAGGTCGGGGGCGAAACCGCCTTCGTCGCCCACATTGGTCGAAAGGCCCTTGGCCTTCAGCACGGACCTCAGGCCGTGGAAGATCTCGGCGCCCATGCGCAGGCCGTGGCCGAACGAATCCGCGCCCACCGGCATGATCATGAACTCCTGCACGTCCACCTTGTTGTCGGCGTGCGCCCCGCCGTTGAGGATGTTCATCAGGGGCACAGGCAGCACGCTGGCGTTGGACCCGCCCACGTACCGGTACAGCGGCAGGCCCGCCTCGCTGGCGGCGGCCTTGGCCACCGCGAGCGACACACCAAGGATCGCGTTGGCACCGAGGTTGGCCTTGTTGGGCGAACCGTCCAGCGCCATCATCGCCCTGTCGATCAGCGCCTGTTCGGTGACCAGCGCTCCCTGAAGCTCATTGTTCAGGGTGCCGTTCACGTGCTCCACGGCCTTCTGCACCCCCTTGCCCAGGAAGCGCTTCTTGTCGCCGTCGCGCAGTTCCACCGCTTCATGGGCACCGGTGCTGGCACCGCTCGGCACGGCGGCACGTCCCATGTGACCGGAGTCGGTCCACACATCCACTTCAACGGTGGGGTTGCCGCGCGAATCGAGGATCTCGCGCGCCTGGATCTTGGCGATAAGGCTCATGATGATGTCAGACGTTCTGCAGGTGGGACGTTCCTACGGCGGCATGCGCCTTCATGTTCGTGATGAGGTCATCGAACAGGTAGCGCGCATCGAACGGACCGGGACCGGCCTCGGGGTGGTACTGCACGCTGAACACCGGACGGCCCTTGAGCCGGATGCCCGCGATGCTGCCGTCGTTGAGGTGCACGTGCGTGACCTCCACCTCCGCGTTGCGCTCCGCATCGGCCTTGCGCACCACGAAACCGTGGTTCTGCGAGGTGATCTCGTCGCGGCCCGTCACCAGGTTCTTGATCGGGTGGTTGATGCCACGGTGGCCGTGGTGCATCTTCTCGGTGCCTAGGCCCTGGCTCTCGGCCAGCAGCTGGTGCCCAAGGCAGATGCCGAAGACCGGGATGCCGGTGGCCACGATCGACCGCACCAGCTCCACGCTGGCGGGCATCGCGCCAGGGTCGCCCGGGCCGTTGCTGAGCATGAAGCCGTGGGGGCGCCATGCGAGCATCTCCTCCACCGGGGTCGTCATGGGGAACACCCGCACGCGGCATCCCCGCTCCACGAGGCAGCGTTCAATGTTGCGCTTCACCCCGAAGTCCACCAGCGCCACGCGATAAGGCGGGTTCTCCGCCCCCACCTCGTACGCCTCCTTGGTGCTCACGGTGCTGCTGAGCTCCAGCCCTTCCATGCTCGGAGCCTCGGCCAGCCGCGCGGAAAGTTCGGCCAGGTCCATCCCGGCGCTGCTGATCAGCGCGTTCTGCGCTCCGTTGTCCCGGATGTGCCGCACCAGCTTGCGGGTGTCCACGTCGCTGATGCCCACGATGCCATGCGCCTTCAGGTAATCGTCCAGCGAGCCGCTGCCGCCGGGCCGGCTCCACACCTCGCTGAATTTCTTCACCACCAGGCCGGCGATGCGCACCTGGGCGCTCTCCACCTCCTCGTCCTTCACGCCGTAGTTGCCCACGTGCGCGGTGGCCATGGTCATGATCTGTCCGGTGTAGCTCGGGTCGGTGAAGATCTCCTGGTACCCGGTCATCCCGGTGTTGAAGCAGATCTCTCCGGCGGTGATGCCGTGCGCACCGATGGCGCGGCCCCGGAAAATTGTGCCATCCGCGAGCAACAGGATGGCCTCCGGGCGTTGGCTGATCAGCATTGCGGCGCAAAAATACCCCCGACGCCGGAAGCCGGTACCATGTGTTGTCCACAGGTGTTGACAAGGCGCGCCTAGCTTTGGGCTGATGGCCCCCAACGCCCTGTCCCTGCGCACGCTGATGGCCCTTGCCGCGGGCTACGCGCTGATGCTCGGCGCGCTCCTGGCCTGGGATGGGGTCCACGCCGACAAGGAAGCCCTGAAGTACATCGGGTGCGCCGGGCAGGTGCTGCAGGGCGACCTGCACGACCTGCTGGGGAACTACCGGCATTACGGCGCCTACGTGCTCTTCCTGGTGCCCTTCGTGGCGGCCGGGAACCCCCTGCTGGCCATCCCCCTCCAGGCCGGGATCGCCTTCCTCGCCGCCCTGGCCCTGGGCCGCACCGTGCTACGTCTGGGCGGGCATGAGCGATCGGCCCTGCTCGCTACCGTGCTCCTGCTGGCCGCGGTGCCGGTGCAGGAGTGGGTGCTCGCACTTTACACCGAGTCGCTCTTTGCCTCCCTCACGGTGCTGCTGCTCGATCAGGTGCTCGGTCGGGAACGCCTCGGGCGATGGGCCCTGCCCCTGGCCGTGTTGCTGTTGTTCACCCGCCCGGTGGGCCTGCTCGTCGTAGGTCCGCTGGCCATCTGGTGGCTCACCCGCGGACGTTCAACCTGGTTGCAATGGGCAGGATGTTCCGCCGTGCTCGCGCTCGCGGTCCTGAACCCGGGCGTGGCCGCGCCCCAGCTGCGGATCATCGTCGGGTCCGATGTGCTCTGCGGCTGCACCCTCCACCCGGAAGCGGCGAACGGATTCAGCGGACACAGTGTGCTCGATACCCAGGTCCACCTGGCCCGCGCGCTGGGACCGGGTCAACTCATCGAGCTCTGGGGCGCGCGCCTGCTGTCGTTGTTCAACCCGCTGCGGCCGCACTTCTCCCTGGCCCACGACCTGCTGCTGGCCCCCTGGCTCCTGCTGTACCCGGCGGCGTTCGCGGGGCTCTGGAAGCATCGTGGCTCCACCTGGCCGGCCGCGCTCATCGGCATCCTTGGCGTGTACGCCCTGTTGGTGATGCTCACCTGCGATGAATGGAGCGGCAGGTTCCTGGTGCCCCTGATCGCACCGCTGCTCATCCCGGCCGTCCTCGCCTTCCGCCCGAACGCTGGCTCGTAATGAAGAAAGGCGCCTTGCAGGCGCCTTCTCCGTGCAGGATATCGGTGGGATCACTCGGCCTTGGCCTCGCCCTCGGCAGCGGGGGCTTCGCCCTCGGCCTTCTTGGTGGCGGGCTTGCGACCGCGGCGGGTCTTCTTCGCGGTGCCGGCGGCCTTGGCCTCCTTGGTGTACACCGTGTTGAAGTCCACCAGCTCGATCATGGCCATCTCGGCGGCATCACCCAGGCGGTTGCCCAGCTTGATGATGCGCAGGTAGCCGCCCGGACGCGTGGCCACCTTCGGGGCCACCTCGCGGAACAGCTCGGCGACGGCCTCCTTGTTCTGCAGGTAGCTGAACACCGTACGGCGGTTCAACATGCTGTCCGTCTTGCTCTTGGTGATCAGGGGCTCCACGTAGCGGCGCAGGGCGCGGGCCTTGGCCAGCGTGGTGTTGATCCGCTTGTGCTCGATCAGCGAACACGCCAGGTTGCTCAGCAGCGCCTCGCGGTGCGCCTTCTTCCGGCCCAGGGCGTTGTTCTTGTTCCCGTGTCTCATGGTCTCGTCCTCTTTCGGGTGGTGTGGTGCTCAACAGCGCTCGTGCACCGCGCTCACTCCTTGTCCAGTTTGTACTTGCTCACGTTCATGCCGAAGCTCAGGCCCTTGTTCTCCACCAGGTCCTCCAGTTCGGTCAGGCTCTTCTTGCCGAAGTTGCGGAACTTCAACAGGTCGTTCTTGTTGTAGGCCACCAGGTCGCCGAGGGTCTCGATGTCGGCGGCCTTGAGGCAGTTCAGGGCGCGCACGCTGAGGTCCATGTCGACCAGTTTGGTCTTCAGGAGCTGGCGCATGTGCAGGCTCGTCTCGTCGAACTCCTCGCCATCGTTGCTGCGACCGCCCATGTCACGCTCCTCCAGCTCCAGGCTGATGCGCTCGTCGCTGAAGAGCATGAAGTGGTGGATGAGGATCTTGGCGGCCTCCTGCAGGGCGTTCTTGGGGCTGATGGAACCGTCGGTGAGCAGCTCGATCGTGAGCTTCTCATAGTCGGTCTTCTGCTCCACGCGGGTGTTGTCCACGCTGTACTTCACGTTCTTGATCGGCGTGAAGATGGAGTCGATGAAGATGGTGCCCATCGGGGCGCCCTCCACCTTGTTCTCGTCGGCCGGCACGTACCCCCGGCCCTTGCCGATGGTGAGCTCCACGTTGAGCTTCACGTTGCCCTCCATGTTGCAGATCACCTGCTCGGGGTTCAGCACCTGGAAGCCGGTGGTGTGCTTGCCGATGTCGCCCGCGGTGAAGCTGTCCTTGCCCGTGAGGGTGAAGGAGACCTTCTCGGTGCTCACGTCCTCCAACTGGCGGCGGAAGCGCACCTGCTTGAGGTTGAGCACGATCTCGGTCATGTCCTCGATCACACCCTTGATGGTGCTGAACTCATGCTCCACCCCGTCGATGCGCACGGCGGTGATGGCATGACCCTCCAGGCTGGAGAGCAGGATGCGGCGAAGGGCGTTGCCGATGGTGATGCCATAACCCGGCTCCAGCGGGCGGAACTCGAACGTACCGCGCTGGTCATCGGATTCGATCATCACGACCTTGTCCGGTCGCTGGAAATCAAGGATGGGCATGTTCTGCTCGTTCGGTTTAGTGGGGTTCTTACTTGGAGTACAATTCCACGATCAGCTGCTCGCGGATGTTCTCCGGGATCTGGGCGCGCTCGGGCATGTTGATCATCTTGCCCGTCATGTTGGAGGGGTTCCACTCCAGCCAGTCGAAGCGCTTGCTGTTCACCTGCACGCTGTTGGCGATGGTCTCCAGGCTGCGGCTGCGCTCGCGCACGGCCACCGTATCGCCGGGGCGAAGGGTGTAGCTGGGGATGTTCACCACTTCGTTGTTCACCGTGATGTGGCCGTGGCCCACGAGCTGGCGGGCGGCACGGCGCGTGGGGGCGATGCCGAGGCGGTAGACGGTGTTGTCCAGTCGGGCCTCGCACAGTTGCAGCAGCACCTCGCCGGTGATGCCCTTCTTGCTCGCGGCCTTCACGAACATCTTCTGGAACTGGCGCTCCAGGATGCCATAGGTGTACTTCGCCTTCTGCTTCTCCTGAAGCTGGGTGCTGTACTCGCTCTGCTTGCTGCGCCGCTTGCCTTGCCCCCCGCCGTGCTGGCCGGGGCCGTAGGGCTTGCGCTCCATCCACTTGTCCGCGCCCAGGATCGGCTCCTTGAACTTGCGGGCGATGCGGGTCTTGGGTCCAGTATATCGTGCCATGGTCGTTCTCTTGTAGGGGGCTTACACGCGGCGCTTCTTCGGCGGGCGGCAGCCGTTGTGGGGCATGGGCGTGATGTCGACGATCTCGGTGACCTCGATGCCGCTGTTGTGCAGGGCGCGGATGGCGCTCTCACGACCGCTGCCCGGCCCCTTCACGAACACCTTCACCTTGCGCAGGCCGAGCTCGTGGGCCTCACGTGCCGCCTCCTCGGCGCTCACCTGGCCGGCGTAGGGCGTGTTCTTCTTGCTGCCCTTGAAACCCATCTTGCCGGAGGAGGCCCAGCTGATCACCTCGCCCTTGTTGTTGGTGAGGCTCACGATGAGGTTGTTGAAGGTCGCACGGATGTGGGCCTGCCCGAAGGCCTCCACATGCACGTTCTTCTTCTTCTTCTTGCCGGCGGCACCGCCGCCCTTGCCTTCTTGCTGTTTTGCCATTGCTCGTCAGTTGTCGGTTGTCCGTTGTCCGTTGTCAGTGGTCGCCCGCTGGCAACTGACAACTGGCAACTGATTACTTGGTCGCTTTCTTCTTGTTGGCCACGGTCTTCCGTTTGCCCTTGCGCGTACGGCTGTTCGTACGGGTGCGCTGGCCGCGGACCGGCAGGCCCGTGCGGTGGCGGATGCCCCGGTAGCTGTTGATGTCGATGAGGCGCTTGATGCTCAGTTGGACCTCACTGCGCAGCGCACCTTCGACCTTGATGTTGTCGTTGATGAACTGGCGGATGCGCCCCTGTTCCTCATCGGTCCACTCCTCCACCTTGGTGTCCGGGTCCACCTGCGCCTGCTCAAGGATGTGCAGCGCTGTGCTCCGGCCGATGCCGTAGATGTAGGTGAGGCCGATGCAGCCCCGCTTCTGCTTGGGTAGGTCGATGCCTGCGATACGTGCCATGCTCGTGCGTTTATCAGCCTTGACGCTGCTTGAACTTGGGGTTCTTCTTGTTGATGATGTACAAACGCCCCTTCCGACGGACGATCTTGCAGTCCGCCGAGCGTTTCTTGAGGGAGGCCCTGACCTTCATGGGTGTCCTGGTTCTTAGCTCTTGTATCGGAACGTGATGCGGCCTTTGCTGAGGTCGTACGGGCTCATCTCCACTTTCACCTTGTCGCCCGGCAGGATCCGGATGTAGTGCATCCGCATCTTGCCCGAGATGTGCGCGATGATGACGTGGCCGTTCTCCAGCTCCACGCGGAACATGGCATTGCTCAGCGCTTCCTTGATCACGCCGTCCTGCTCGATGGTCCCAGTCTTGCTCATCCCGTTCGTACCTACTTGTCCGATCCTTCGTTCCGTTCGTTTCTTCCTTATCGTTGTTCCGGCTCCGCCGGCACCGATCATCCCACCAGTTCACCTTTCCGTTTCAGCACATCCTCGATGTGGCTGAACGTGGAGAGGACCTCTGCCTTGCCTGTGCGCACGCACACGGTGTGCTCGAAGTGGGCGCTGGGCTTCCCGTCGCGCGTCACGATCGTCCAGCCGTCGTCGAGCTGGCGCACCTCCTTCGTGCCCATGTTGATCATGGGCTCGATGGCGATCACCATGCCTTCGCGCAACATCACCCCGTGCCCGCGGCGGCCGTAATTGGGCACTTCCGGGGCCTCGTGGAGCTTGCGCCCCACACCGTGCCCCACCAGTTCCCGCACCACACCGTAGCCATGCGCCTCAGCGTGCTGCTGCACCGCGTACCCGATGTCGCCGACCCGGTTGCTGGCCACCGCCGCCGCGATGCCGCGCTCCAGGCACTCCTGCGTCACGCGCAGCAGCGACCGCGTCTCCAGTGGCACGTCGCCCACACAGAAGGTGTACGCGCTGTCGCCGTAGAAGCCGTTCATCAGCACACCGCAGTCCACGCTGGCCACGTCTCCGTCGCGCAGCTGCCGGTCGCCCGGCAGTCCGTGGACCACCTCGCTGTTCACGCTGATGAGCAGCGTGCTCGGGCATCCATACAGGCCTTTGAAGCCGGGTACACCGCCGTGGTCCCGGATGAACGTCTCCGCCATCCGGTCCAGCTCACCGGTGGTCACCCCCGGCGCGATCTTCCCGGCCACTTCGGCCAAGGTCCTCCCAACAAGCAAAGAACTCTCCCTCACCAACGCGATCTCCTCCTCGCTCAGGATATGCACGGTCCTCGCCATGTCTATCCTGTCGCCATCGTATAGGCGGCGTTCGTCCGTCCCTTGATCCGACCGCCCTTCATCAGGCCGTCGTAATGCCTCATCAACAGGTGGCTCTCGATCTGCTGGAGCGTGTCCAGCAGCACACCCACCATGATCAGCAGCGAGGTGCCGCCGAAGAACTGCGCGAACCCTTGCTTCACACCGGCCATCATGGCGAAGGCGGGAAGGATGGCCACCATGCCCAGGAAGATGGCCCCCGGCAGGGTGATGCGGCTCAACAGGTCGTCGATGTGATCGGCCGTGTGCTTGCCGGGCTTCACACCAGGGATGAAGCCACCGTTGCGCTTCATGTCGTCGGCCAGCTGGTTCGGGTTCACGGTGATGGCCGTATAGAAGTAGGTGAACAGCACCACCATGCTGAACAGGGCGATGTTGTACCACCAGCTGGTGATGTCGCTGAAGAAGGCCAGCGAATCCCAGCCCAACGAGCTCGCCAGGATCATGGGGATGGTGACGATGGCCTGGGCGAAGATGATGGGCATCACACCGGCCGCGTTCACCTTCAGCGGGATGTAATTGCGCACACCGCCGTACTGCTTGTTGCCCTGCACGCGCTTGGCGAACTGCACCGGGATGCGCCGCGTGCCCTGGACGAGCAGGATGTTGCCGGCGATGATCAACAGCCACATCACCACCTCGAGGAGGATCACCACAAGGCCGCCACCACCGGTGGTGCGGCCCACGAACTCCTGGATGAAGCTCTCGGGCAGGCGGGCGAGGATGCCGATCATGATGATCAGCGAGATGCCATTGCCAAGCCCGCGTTCGGTGATGCGCTCGCCCAGCCACATCACGAACAGCGTGCTGCAGGTGAGGATGATGACGCTCACGGGGAGCCACATCGCATCGTTGGCGGGGCGGGCCACCTCATCCACATAGGTGTAGATGTAGCCCGGCGCCTGGAAGAAGCAGATGAGGATGGTGAGGTAGCGCGTCCACTGGTTGATCTTGCGGCGGCCGCTCTCCTCGCGCTGCATCTTCTGCACGGCGGGCACGGCGATGCCGGCCAGCTGCATGATGATGCTGGCGCTGATGTACGGCATCACGCCCAGGGCGAAGATGCTCGCCCGGGTGAAGGCACCGCCGGTGAAGATGCTCAGCAGGTCGACCAGGCCGCCCCCCCCACCGCTGGAAGCGGCGTTGGCCAGGGCGGCGCTGTTCACGCCGGGCAGCACGATGAAGCTGCCGATGCGGTACACCAGGAGCAGACCCAGCGTGATGAGGATCCGCTTGCGCAGCTCCTCGATGCGCCAGATGTTCTTGATCGTTTCGAGCAGGTTCTTCATCGTCAGCGGTTGACGGTCTCTGCCTTGCCACCCTTCGCCTCAATGGCGGCCTTCGCGCTCGCGCTGAAGGCGTGCGCCTTCACATCGTATGCGCCCTTCAGCTCACCGCGGCCGAGGATCTTCACGAGATCGTTCTTGGCGATCAGGCCGTTCTCGCGCAGCACCTGGGGGTCGATGGCCTTCAGGCCCCGCTTCTCCACCAGGGCCTGGAGCGCGTCCAGGTTGATGCCCTTGTACTCCACGCGGGTGGGGTTGGTGAAGCCGAACTTGGGCACGCGGCGCACCAAGGGCATCTGACCGCCCTCGAAACCGCGGCGGTTGTTGTAGCCGCTGGCGGCCTTCTGGCCCTTGTGGCCCTTCGTGCTCGTGCCACCGCGTCCGCTGCCTTGGCCGCGGCCGATGCGCTTCTCCTTCTTCGTGGCCCCTTCTGCGGGCTTCAATTTGCTCAGGTCCATGGGTTCTCGTCGTTAAGGGGTCAGGCCTGCTCCTGCACGCTCACCAGATGTTCCACCTTGGTCACCATGCCGCGGATCTGCGGCGTGGCATCGTGCTCCACGCGTTTTCCGACGCGGCCGAGGCCGAGGGCCTTCAGCGTGTCCTTCTGGCGCTTGGGGCACTTGATCTGGCTGCCCGTCTGGGTGATGATCAGCTTGCTCATGGTTCCTGGCCGGGTCCCCGGCCGGTGTAAGATGCCTTATCCGTTGAACACTTTCTCCAGTTTCACCCCGCGTTGCGCGGCTACGCCGGAGGCATCGCGCAGGCTGGTGAGGGCCTCGATGGTGGCCTTCACCACGTTGTGCGGGTTGCTGCTGCCCTTGCTCTTGGCCAGCACGTCGGTCACGCCCACGCTCTCCAGCACGGCACGCATGGCGCCCCCGGCGATCACACCGGTACCGTGCGCGGCGGGCTTCAACAGCACCTTGGCGCCGGCGTACTTGCCCTCCTGGGTGTGGGGGATGGTGCCCTTGCGGACCGGCACCTTCACCAGGTTCTTCTTCGCGTCGTCGATGCCCTTGGCGATCGCCTCCTGCACCTCCTTCGCCTTGCCCAGGCCGTGGCCCACCACACCGTTCTCGTTCCCCACCACCACGATGGCGGCGAAGGTGAAGGTGCGGCCACCCTTGGTCACCTTGGTCACGCGGTTCAGCGCAACGAGCTTGTCCTTGAGCTCGAGATCGCTGCTCTTGACCTTGTTGATGTTCGAAACTGCCATTGGATCGTGGGGATCAGAAGTTGAGACCGGCCTCGCGGGCGGCATCGGCCAGCGCCTTCACGCGGCCATGGTACAGGTAACCGTTGCGATCGAAGACGACCATCTCGATGCCGGCGCTCTTCGCCTTCTCGGCGATCGCGGCACCGACCAGCTTCGCCTGCTCCAGGCCGCTGGCGTCGTGCGCCTTCTTGTCCTTCAGGCTCGACGCGCTCACCAGGGTGCGGCCCTGCTCGTCGTCGATCACCTGCGCGTAGATGTCCTTGTTGCTGCGGTAAACGGTCAGGCGCGGGCGCTCGGGGGTGCCATGCACCTTCTTGCGGATCGTGCGCTTGATCTTGGCGCGGCGGTTGATCTTGCTGAATGCCATGGTGCTCTAGCTTATTTGCCGGCGGCCTTACCGGCCTTGCGGCGTACGTTCTCACCCACGAAGCGGACACCCTTGCCCTTGTAAGGCTCGGGCTTGCGCAGGCTGCGAAGCTTCGCGGCCACCGCCCCGATGAGCTGCTTGTCAGCGCTCTCCAGGCGGATGATGGGGTTCTTTCCTTTCTCCTGGGCGGCGCTCACCTTCACCTCGGCGGGAAGTTCAAGCGCCACCTGGTGGCTGTAGCCCAGGGCGAGCTCCAGGCGCTGGCCCTTGGCGGTGGCGCGGTAACCCACGCCCACCAGCTCCTGCTCGATCACATAGCCCTCGGTCACGCCCTTCACCATGTTGGCGAGCAGCGCGCGGTACAGGCCGTGCTTGGCGCGGTGCGGCTTGGCATCGCTGGGGCGCTCCACGGTGAGCACGCCGTTCTCCTGCTTCAGGGTCATGTCCGGGTCGACCTGCTGCACCAGCGTGCCCTTGGGACCCTTCACGGTCACCAGGTTCTTGTCGCTGATGCTGATCTGCACCCCGTTGGGCACATTGACCGGTGCTTTTCCGATTCGTGACATCGTCGTTCTCGGTGTTAGCTCACGTAGCAAAGGACCTCACCGCCCACGTTCAGCGCACGGGCCTCCTTGTCGGTGACCACACCCTTGCTGGTGGAGATGATGGCCACGCCGAGGCCGTTGAGCACGCGGGGAAGCTCCCGCACGTGGGCGTACTGGCGCAGGCCGGGGGAGCTCACGCGGGTGAGCTCGGTGATGGCGTTGCGGCGCGTCTGGGGATCGTACTTCAGGGCGATCTTGATCAGGCCCTGCTTGCCGTCATCCTCCATCTTGTAGTTGAGGATGTAGCCCTTGTCGAAGAGGATCCGCGTGATGTCCTTCTTCAGGCCGCTGGCGGGCACCTCCACGACCTTCTTGCGCGACTGGATGGCGTTGCGCAGGCGGGTGAGGTAATCGGCGATGGGATCGGTCGTCATGGTCGTTTCGCGATTTACCAGCTGGACTTGGTCACGCCCGGGATCTTGCCCTCGAGCGCCATCTGGCGGAACATGTTACGGGAGATGCCGAACTGGCGGATGTAGCCCTTGGGGCGGCCGCTGATCAGGCAGCGGTTGTGCTTGCGCACGTAGCTGCTGTTGGCGGGAAGCTGCTGGAGCTTGTCCCACTCACCGGCGGCCTTCAACGCGGCGCGCTTGGCGGCGTACTTCTCCACCATCTTGGCGCGCTTGCGCTCGCGGGCTTTCATGGATTCCTTGGCCATGGTCTTGCGCTGTCTGTTCGGTTATTTCTTGTCTGCGAAGGGGAAGCCGAAGGCGGTGAGGAGGGCCTTCGCCTCGGCGTCCGTGCGGGCCGTTGTCACGAACGTGATGTCCATGCCCTGGATCCGCGGTGTCTTGTCGATGTCGATCTCCGGGAAGATGATCTGCTCCTTCACGCCGAAGGTGAAGTTGCCGTTGCCATCGAACCCCTTGGGGGCCACACCACGGAAGTCGCGGGTGCGGGGCAGGGCCACCGCGATCAGGCGGTCCAGGAACTCGTACATCCGGTCGCCACGCAGCGTCACGCGTGCGCCGATGGGCATGCCCTTGCGCAGCTTGAAGTTGCTGATGTCCTTCTTGGACACCGTGGGCACCGCCTTCTGACCGGTGATCATGGTCATCTCGGTCACGGCGTTCTCCACGATCTTCTTGTCGCCCACGGCGCTGCCCAGACCCTGGTTCACGTTGATCTTCACCAGGCGCGGCACCTGCATGGAGCTCTTGTACTTGAACTCCTTCATCAGGCCGGGGGCCACCTCGGTGGCGTACTTGGCACGGAGCCTCGGTTGATACGTCTTCATCACTTGGCGGCCGTTTTCTTGGTCTTCACGTAACGCTCCAGCTTGCCATCCTTGCCGACCTTGCGGCCCACGCGGCCGGCCTTGCCGGACTTCGCGTCGATGAGCATGAGGTTGCTCACGTGGATGGGGCCCTCCTTCTCCACGATGCCGCCCTGGGGGTTGGCCGTGGTGGGCTTGCTGTGCTTCTTGTTGATGTTGAGGCCCTCCACGAGCGCCGTGAGGCTCTCGCGGTCCACCTCGAGCACACGGCCGGTGTCGCCGCGGTTCTCACCCGCGAGCACCTTCACCATGTCGCCCTTCTTGATATGCGTCTTCTTCTGCATGGCTCGCTGGTCTTACAGCACCTCGGGGGCGAGGGAGATGATCTTCATGAACTTCTTGTCGCGCAGCTCCTTCGCCACGGGGCCGAAGATGCGGGTGCCCTTCATCTCGCCGGCGGCGTCGAGGATCACCACGGCGTTGTCGTCGAAGCGGATGTAGCTGCCGTCCTTGCGGCGGAGCTCCTTCTTGGTGCGCACCACCACCGCCTTGTGCACGGTGCCCTTCTTGGCGCTGCCGTTGGGCAGGGCGTCCTTGATGGTCACCACCACGGTGTCACCCACGCCGGCGTAACGGCGCTTGGTGCCGCCCAGCACGCGGATCACGAGCACCTCCTTGGCGCCGCTGTTGTCCGCTACGTTCAGTCGTGATTCCTGTTGGATCATGGCTTCTCTAGGTGTTCCGGGTTACTTCGCACGCTCCACCACCTCCACCAGGCGCCAGCGCTTGCTCTTGCTCAGAGGGCGGGTCTCCATGATGCGCACCGTGTCGCCCACGTTGGCCTCCTCCTTCTCGTCGTGCGCCATGAACTTGCTGGACATCTTCACGAACTTGCCATACTTCTTGTGCATCACGCGGCGCTCAACGATCACCGTGATGCTCTTGTCCATCTTGTCGCTGGTCACGATGCCCACGCGCTCTTTCCTCAGGTTGCGTTCCATGGCGCTCATCATTTGGTGTTGGCGAGCTCGCGCTTGCGCAGCTCGGTGAGGATGCGCGCCACCTCCTTGCGCTTGGAGCGCAGCTGCATCGGGTTCTCGATCGGGCTCACGGTGTGGTTGAAGCGCAGCTTCGTCAGCGTGGAGCGCTCGTCCTGCAGCTTGTCCTGCAGTTCCTGGAGCGTGAGCTCCTTCAGGTCGGTGCCTTTCTTCTTCATGGCTGCTGAGCTTATTGGCCGTCGTAGTCCTCGCGCACCACGAACTTGGTCTTGATGGGGAGCTTCTGGGCCGCCAGACGCAGGGCCTCCTTCGCGGTCTCCATCGGCACGCCGTCGGCTTCGAAGATGATCCGGCCGGCGTGGCATACCGCCACCCAGTGGTCCAGGGAACCCTTACCCTTACCCATGCGCACCTCGGCGGGCTTGCTGGTCACGGGCTTGTCCGGGAACACCTTGATCCACACCTGGCCCTCACGCTTCATGTGGCGGGTCAGCGCCACACGGGCGGCCTCGATCTGTCGGCTCGTCAGCCATACGCTCTCCATCGCCTTCAGGCCGAAGGAGCCCAGGCTCACGCGGTGACCGCGCTGGGCCACGCCCTTCATGCGGCCCTTGTGCATATTGCGGCGCTTGCTGCGCTTCGGTTGCAACATGGCTCTTAGTTGTTAGAACGGTTTCCACCGCGGCGATCGCCGCCACGGCGCTCTCCTCCACCTCCGGGACCGCGGCGCTCACCACCGCGACGGTCGCCACCCGGGCCACGGCGGTCGCCGCCACGGCGCTCGGGACGGTCACCGCCCATGCGGGTGCCACCCGGACCTCCCTTCGCCTGTCCCACGTTCGGGCTCAGGTCGCGCTTGCCGAACACTTCGCCGCGGCAGATCCAGCACTTCACCCCGATGCGGCCCATCTTGGTGTGCGCCTCGGTGATGGCGAAGTCGATGTCGGCACGCAGGGTGTGCAGGGGCACGCGGCCCTCGCGGTACTTCTCCGTGCGGGCGATCTCGGCGCCGTTGAGGCGGCCGCTCACCTGCACCTTGATGCCTTCGGCGCCCATGCGCATGGTGCTCGCCACGGCCATCTTCATGGCGCGGCGGAAGCTGATGCGGCCCTCGAGCTGGCGCGCGATGCTGTCGGCCACCAGGCGGGCGTCGAGCTCCGGACGCTTGATCTCGAAGATGTTGATCTGCACGTCCTTGCCCGTGAACTTCTTGAGCTCCTCGCGCAGCTTGTCCACCTCGGCGCCGCCCTTGCCGATGATCACGCCGGGGCGGGCGGTGTTGATGGTGACGGTGACGAGCTTCAACGTGCGCTCGATGACGATCTTGGCCACGCTCGCCTTCTTCAGGCGGGCCATCAGGTACTGGCGGATGCGCTCGTCCTCGGCGATCTTGTCACCGTAGTCGTTGCCGCCATACCAGTTGCTGTCCCAGCCCTTGATGAAGCCGAGGCGCTGTCCGATCGGGTGTGCTTTCTGTCCCATGGTAGTTCTTACTCGGCCTTGTCGACGATGATGGTCACGTGATTGCTGCGCTTGCGCATGCGGTAGGCGCGGCCCTGCGGGGCGGGCAGCATGCGCTTGAGGCTGGTGCTCTCGTCCACCATCACCGTGCGCACCACCAGCTTGGTTTCGCCGGCCTTCTGTCCTTCGTTCTTGGCCTCCCAGTTCGCCACGGCGCTCATCAGGAGCTTCTCCATGGGCTTGCTGGCGTGGCGGGTGTGGAAGCGGAGGATGGCCAGGGCCTTCTCCACGTCCAGGCCGCGGATGTTGTCGGCCACCTGGCGCATCTTGCGCGGGCTGGTCGGCACGTCCTTCAGCTTGGCGATGGCCACGCTCTTCATGGCCTCCTTGCGCTTGTCAGCGGCGAGTTTCTTGCGCGCTCCCATCGTTAGCTCTTGTTGTTACCGGAGTGCTGGCGGAACGTGCGGGTCGGGGCGAACTCGCCCAGCTTGTGACCCACCATGTTCTCCGTCACGTACACGGGGATGAACTTGTTGCCATTGTGCACCGCGAACGTGATGCCCACGAACTCAGGCGTGATGGTGCTCGAGCGCGACCAGGTCTTCAGCACGGACTTCTTGCCCGACTTCTGCATGTCGGTCACGCGCTTCGCCAGCTTGTAGTGGACGAACGGCGGTTTCTTGAGTGAACGGCTCATGGTGCTCTATCAGATCGAGGCGGCCTTGCTCTTGCGGCGCGCGATGATGAACTTGTTCGACGTGTTCTTCGGGTGGCGGGTCTTCTTGCCCTTCGCCAGCAGGCCCTTGCGGCTGCGCGGGTGACCGCCGGAGGCGCGGCCCTCACCACCGCCCATCGGGTGGTCCACCGGGTTCATGGCCACCGCACGGGTGCGGGGGCGGCGACCCTGCCAGCGGCTGCGGCCCGCCTTGCCGTCGCTCTGCAGCATGTGCTCGGCGTTGCCCACGGTGCCCACGGTGGCCATGCAGGCGCACAGCACCATGCGGATCTCGCCGCTCGGCATCTTCAGGGTGGCGTACTTGCCGTCGCGGGCGTTCAACTGGGCGAAGGTGCCGGCGCTGCGGGCCATCGCGCCGCCCTTGCCGGGCATCAGCTCGATGTTGTGCACCAGCGTGCCCAGCGGGATCTCGCTCAGCGGAAGGGCGTTGCCCACCTCGGGCGCCACACCGGAACCGCTCACCACGGTCTGCCCCACCTTCAGGCCGGTCGGCGCCAGCATGTAGCGCTTCTCGCCGTCGGGGTAGAACAGCAGGGCGATGCGCGCGCTGCGGTTGGGATCGTACTCGATGGTCTTCACCACTGCGGGCAGACCGTGCTTGTTGCGCTTGAAGTCGATCGTGCGGTAGCGCTGCTTGTGGCCGCCGCCGATGTAGCGCATGGTCATCTTGCCCTGGTTGTTGCGGCCACCGCTCTTGGTGCGGCCTTCGGTCAGGGAAGCCTCGGGTACGCGCGTGGTGATGCCGTCGAAATCGACGATCGTCCGGTGGCGGGTACCCGGGGTCACCGGGTTGAACTTGCGAACGCCCATGGTCTGGTTCTCTTCAGGGTCAGATGCTGCTGTACAGGTCGATCACGTCACCCTGCTTCAGGCTCACCACCGCCTTCTTGTAGGTGCTGGTGCCGCCGCGCAGGATGTTGGTCTTGGTGTAGCGGGTCTTGTTCTTGCCGCGCACGATCATGGTGCGGACGCCCGTCACCGTCACGCCGTATTCCTTCTCCACGGCCTGCTTGATCTGCAGCTTGTTGCTGCTGCGCGCCACTTCGAAGCCGTACCGGCCGAGCGATTCGCCCTGCTTGGTCATCTTCTCGGTGATGAGGGGACGGATGAGGATCTGGCTCATGGCTTACTTGGTGAGGGTGGCCTCCAGGGGAGCGATCGCGTCCTTCACGATCAGCACCTTGGTGGCGTTCATGATGTCGTAGGTGTTCACCTCGGTGGCGGTCACCACGCGGGCGCCCTGGATGTTGCGGGAGCTCAGCAGCACGTTCCTGTCGTGCGCGGGGAGCACCAGCAGTGCGCGGCGGTCGCCGAGCTCGAAGGCGCTCAGCAGCGCGGCGAAGTCCTTGGTCTTCACGGCCGTGATGCCCGTGCCCTCGAGCACGCGGATGGCATCGGCCTTCGCCTTCTGGGTGAGGGCGCTGCGACGGGCCAGGTCCTTCACCTTCTTGTTCAGCTTGAAGTCGTAGTCGCGCGGCTTGGGGCCGAACACGCGCGCACCACCCTTGAACAGCGGGCTCTTGATGCTGCCCTTGCGGGAGCCGCCCGTGCCCTTCTGGCGGTGCAGCTTCTTCGTGCTGCCGCTCACCTCGCTCTTCTCGAGCGTCTTGGCCGTGCCCTGACGCTTGTTCGCCAGGTGTTGCTTCACGTCCAGCCAGATGGCGTGGTCGTTGGCCTCGATCGCGAACACCGCGTCGTTCAGCTTGGCCTTCTTGCCGGTGGACTTGCCGTCCTTGCCGTAGATCTCGAGCTCCATCTTACTTCCAGATGATGACGTAGCCGCCCTTCGGACCCGGTACCGAGCCGCGGAGCACCACGAGGTTCTTGTCCTTGTCGACCTTCACCACCTTGAGGTTCTCGGTGGTGTGCTGATCACCGCCCTTGCGGCCGGCCATGCGCAGGCCCTTGAAGACGCGCGCAGGGTAGGAGCTGCCGCCCAGCGAACCGGGGGCGCGCACGCGGTCGTGCTGACCGTGGGTGGTCTCGTCCACACCGCTGAAGCCGTGGCGCTTCACCACGCCCTGGAAGCCCTTGCCCTTGCTGTTCGCCGTCACCGTCACGAAGCTGCCCTCCTCGAAGAGCGAGCAATCGATGGTATCGCCGAGCTTCAGCTCCTGCTCGAACTCCTTGAACTCGTGGGCCTTCACCTTGGGGGTGGTGCTGGCCTTGGCGTAGTGGCCCTTGGCCGCCTTGGTGCTGTTCTTCTCGCCGCGCTCACCGAAGGCCAGTTGTACGGCCTCGTAGCCGTCGCGCTCCTTGGTGCGCACATGGGTGACCACGCAGGGACCCGCCTCCACGATCGTGCAGCCCACAAGCTGCCCGTCCGTGTCGTACAGGCTGGTCATGCCGATCTTCTTTCCAATGATGCCGCTCATGGCTGTATCGTGTTAATCGGTCAGACCTTGATCTCCACGTCCACGCCGCTGGGAAGCTCGAGCTTCATGAGGGCGTCAACGGTCTTGCTGTTGCTGCTGTAGATGTCCATCAGGCGCTTGTAGCTGCACAGCTGGAACTGCTCGCGTGCCTTCTTGTTCACGTGCGGCGAGCGGAGCACGGTGAAAATGCGCTTGTGCGTGGGCAGGGGGATCGGTCCGCTCACGACAGCGCCCGTGCTCTTCACCGTCTTCACGATCTTCTCGGCGCTCTTGTCGACGAGGTTGTGATCGTAAGACCGAAGCTTGATCCGGATCTTCTGGGTCATCGGGGTCCTTAGGCTTTGGCGGTCACTTTACCTTTCACCTTGGCCAGCACGGCCTCGGTGATGTTGTTGGGGGCTTGCTCGTAGTGGCTGAACTCCATGGTGCTGCTGGCGCGGCCGGAGCTCAGGGTGCGGAGGCTGGTCACGTAGCCGAACATCTCGCTCAGGGGCACGGTGCCCTTGATGGCCTTGGCTCCGCTGCGGTCCTCCATGCCCTGGATCTGGCCACGGCGGCGGTTCAGGTCGCCCACGATGTCGCCCATGTTCTCCTCTGGCGTGATCACCTCGATCTTCATGATGGGCTCCAGCAGCACGGGCTTGCACTTGGGCAGGGCCTCGCGGAAGGCGCTCTTCGCGCAGATCTCGAAGCTCAGCGCATCGGAGTCCACGTTGTGGAACGAACCATCGTTCAGCGTCACCTTCAGGCGCTCGATCGGGAAGCCCGCGAGCACACCGTTCTGCAGGCTGGCCTTGAAGCCCTTCTCCACCGCAGGGATGAATTCCTTGGGGATGGAGCCGCCCTTGATCTCGTCCACGAACTCCAGACCCTCCTTGGTCATGTCGGTCTGCGGCTCGATGAAGACATGGATGTCGGCGAACTTGCCTCGACCACCGGTCTGCTTCTTGTACACCTCGCGGTGCTGGATGCTCGTGGTGATGGTCTCCTTGTACTTCACCTGGGGCGCACCCTGGTTGCACTCCACCTTGAACTCGCGCTTCATGCGGTCCACGATGATCTCCAGGTGCAGTTCGCCCATGCCGCTGATCACGGTCTGGCCGGTCTCCTCATCGGTGTGCACGCGGAAGGTGGGGTCCTCCTCGGCGAGCTTGTACAGGGCCTGGCCCATCTTGTCCAGGTCGGCCTGCGTCTTGGGCTCCACCGCGATGCCGATCACCGGCTCGGGGAAGCTCATGCTCTCCAGCACGATGGGCTTGGCCTCGTCGCACAGCGTGTCGCCCGTGCGGATGTCCTTGAAGCCCACGGCAGCACCGATGTCGCCGGCCTCGATGACCTCGACGGGGTTCTGCTTGTTGGCGTGCATCTGGAAGATGCGGCTGATGCGCTCCTTGTTGCCCGTGCGCATGTTCTTCACATAGCTGCCGGCGGGCACGCTGCCGCTGTAGCAGCGGAAGAAGGCCAGACGGCCCACGTAGGGGTCGGTCGCGATCTTGAAGGCGAGGCTGGCCATGGGCTCGCTCACCATCGGCTTGCGCATGATCTCCGCACCGCTGTCGGGGTCCGTGCCGGTCACCGCGTCGATGTCCACCGGGCTGGGCAGGTAGGCCATCACGGCATCGAGCATCGTCTGCACGCCCTTGTTCTTGAAGGCGCTGCCGCACAGGATGGGCGTGATGCTCATGCTGATCGTGCTCTTCCGGATCGCGTTCATGATCTCGGCCTCGGTGAGGCTGTCCGGATCGGCGAAGTACTTCTCCATCAACTTGTCGTCGCTCTCGGCAACGGCCTCGATGAGCTTGTCGCGCCACTCCTTCACGGTGTCGACCAGGTCGGCGGGGATGGGCACCTCGTTCCAGGTCATGCCCTGGTCGGCCTCGTTCCAAACCATGCCGCGGTTGTTGATCAGGTCAACAACGCCCTTGAACTCGGCCTCGGCGCCGATGGGCACCTGCAGGGGGACCGGCTTCGCGCCCAGGCGCTCCTCGATCTGCTTCACCACGTTGAAGAAGTCCGCACCGCTGCGGTCCATCTTGTTCACGAAGCCCAGGCGGGGCACCTTGTACTTGTTGGCCTGGCGCCACACCGTCTCGCTCTGGGGCTCCACGCCGCCCACCGCGCAGAACAGCGCCACGGCGCCGTCGAGCACGCGCAGGCTGCGCTCCACCTCCACGGTGAAGTCCACGTGGCCCGGGGTGTCGATCAGGTTGATCTTGTACAGGTCGCCGCGGTACTTCCAGCTGGTGGTGGTGGCTGCGCTGGTGATGGTGATGCCGCGCTCCTGCTCCTGCTCCATCCAGTCCATGGTGGCGGCGCCATCGTGCACCTCACCGATCTTGTGGACCAGACCGGTGTAATACAGGATGCGCTCGGACGTGGTGGTCTTGCCGGCATCGATGTGCGCCATGATGCCGATGTTGCGCGTGTATTTAAGATCGCGGGCCATGTGTTCTCCGTATTGGCTTTAGAAGCGGAAATGGCTGAACGCCTTGTTCGCTTCGGCCATCTTGTGTACCTCCTCCTTCTTCTTGAAGGCCGCACCCTCCTCCTTGGCGGCGGCCATGATCTCGTTGGCGAGCTTCTGCGCCATGCTGCGCTCATTGCGGCCGCGGCTGTAGCCGATGAGCCACTTCATCGCCAGGCTCTTCTTGCGCTCGTCGCGCACGGGCTGCGGGATCTGGAAGTTCGCACCGCCCACGCGGCGCGTGCGCACCTCCACCTGCGGCGTCACGTTCGAGAGCGCCTTGCGGAACACCTCGATCCCGTCCTCGCCGGTCTTCTCCGCCACCATGTCGATGGCCGCGTAGAAGATGTCGAACGACTTGTTCTTCTTGCCGTCGTACATCAGGTTGTTCACGAACTTGGTCACCTGCACGTCGCCGAACTTCGGGTCGGGGAGCGTGGTGTGCTTGACTGCCTTCTTGCGCATGGCTGTTCGATCGCGTTCAGGTTACTTCTTGACCTCCTTCTTGCGCTTGGTGCCGTACTTGGAGCGGCGCTGGTTGCGACCCTCCACGCCGGCCGTGTCCAGCACGCCGCGCACGATGTGGTACTTCACGCCCGGCAGGTCCTTCACACGACCGCCGCGCACGAGCACGATGCTGTGCTCCTGCAGGTTGTGGCCCTCGCCCCCGATGTAGGCGATCACCTCCATCTTGTTGGTGAGGCGCACCTTGGCCACCTTGCGAAGGGCCGAGTTCGGCTTCTTCGGCGTGGTGGTGTACACCTTGGTGCACACGCCCCGGCGCTGGGGGCACTCCGTCAGGGCCACCGACTTGCTCTTGTAGGTCGGGGCCGTGCGGCCTTTGCGGATGAGCTGCTGAATGGTAGGCATGAAGCTCGTTTTCTCTTGTCTATCAGGCGCTTTCACACACTTTGGGCGTGAAAAACGGGCTGCAAAGGTAGATAAAGCCCCCTTTCAACCAACTCCTGTTGAAGGAAAATTTCACCGATCCCCCTCCGATCGAGGTCCGAACGACCCGGGAACTCCCCCCGGCCCCCTTCATATAACCCAAGCCCATCAAGGCTTTCAGCCCGAACACCCGCCCACGCCCGACACCGCCCGGGATCCGTCCGATCAACGGCTGCGATCCCTTCCGGCTCCGCGTGATCCACTCCATTAATAATATCATTTGATGCTATTTTTGATGCCACCCACCTCCTTCCGACATCCTTGGACCTTGTGACTTGATGCCTGCCCCGCCATGCTCCCCTCCTCCTACGCCTTCTACACCTTCCACAGCCGCATGCTCACGCTGCTCACCTCCATCTACCACCGCCTGGGGGAGGTGCAGGCCCGACACCTGCAGCGACCGGCCGCCGACCTGGACAAGGCCTACCGCGTGAGCGCCGTGCACGCCACCCTGGCCCTGGAGGGCAATGTGCTCGACCCCCTGCCCGTGGCCGAGCTGGTTACGCGCCCCTCGCCCACCGCCGGTCCGGCCGCGCTGGAGGTGGTGAACACCCACCGTGCCCTGGAGCTGCTGCCCGACCTGGACCCCTACATGGCCCTGGACCTGCGGCAGGCCCACGGCGTGCTCATGCACGGGCTGGCCCTCGACGCCGGCCACTACCGCACCGGCCCCATGGACGTGCTCTACGGCGACCCGCCGCCCCTGCGCACCGCCCCGGCCGACAACATCCCCGCGCAGGTGGACGAGCTGCTCCACTTCATCGAGGAGGACGAGACCCCGCCCATCATCACCAGCTGCGTGCTCCACTTCGGCCTGGTGTACCTGCGCCCCTTCACCGCCGGCAACGGGCGCATGGCCCGGCTGTGGCAGCGCCGCTTCCTCATGCGCCACTGGCCCGTGTTCGCCTTCCTGCCCGTGGAGGCCTTCATCCACAACACCCAGCCCGCCTACTACGCGGCGCTGGAGTACGCCGACCGCCAGGGCGACTGCGGCGGCTTCATCACCTACCTGCTCGAGCGCATCGACGAGGCGCTGGCCGAGCTGCTGGCCATGCCCGACCCCGTGCGCCGCGCGCCCGACCGCATGGACCTCTTCCTGCAGCAGGCGCCGTCGCGCGCCTTCCGTCGCAAGGACTACCTGAACCTGTTCCCGGAGATCAGCACCGCCAGCGCCAGCCGCGACCTGGCCGAGGCCGTGGAGAGCGGTCGCATCGTGCGCGACGGCATGGGAAGGACGGCGGTGTATAGGAAAGTGGAGTGACGCTTCCTCATACTTTCACCGCCCGCCCCACGTTCCTCCCCGCAATGACCGCCGCACAGCGCCTCGCCGAACTGGCCGACCTGGCCGAAGGCACCGACATGAGCCTGGCCACGCGCCGGCTGATGGACCTGTGCGACGAGTACGATACGCTCGCCGGCTTCCGCCAGGAGGCCATGCAGCTGCGCGCCACCTACAACCTGGACCGCGGGCTGGGCGCCGCCGAACTGAGCGGCGAGCGCGGGCAGGCCTACGCCCAACAGGTGCGCGACCTGCTTGGCCGCATCCGCGCCCAGGGTCCGCTCGCGGAGACCGACGGCACCGCGCTGCCGGGCGACCCGCTCTTCCGCTGCCAGGGCATGGTGAAGCACTTCCGCTCGCGCGGGCACCGTTTCAGCCTGGGCCCCATCAACCTGGAGCTGAAGGCCGGCACCATCACCGGGGTGGTGGGCGAGAACGGCAACGGGAAGACCACCCTGCTGCGGCAGGTGGCCGGCCTGCTCGACCACGACGAAGGCACATGCGTGTATCCCGGTTCGGGCACCGACCCTTACGGCATCCGCAGCGGCATCGCCTGGATCCCCCAGCGCAACGCGCGCTGGTACGGCACCCTGCTGCAGAACCTGCGCTTCACCGCGGCCGTGCACGGGTTGAAGGGCGAGGCCAACCGCGAGCGCGTGGAGCACACCCTGCACCGCCTGGGCCTCACCCGCTTCCGCGACCTCACCTGGAACGAGCTCAGCAGCGGCTACAAGCTCCGCTTCGAGCTGGCGCGCATGGTGGTGTGGCGTCCGCGCCTGCTGGTGCTCGACGAGCCCATCGCCAACCTCGACCTGCAGGCGCAACAGCTCTTCCTGCAGGACCTGCGTCACCTGGCCAGCTCGCGCCGCAACCCGGTGGCCGTGATCCTGAGCTCGCAGCAGCTGCACGAGATCGAGGCCATCGCCGACACCATCGTGTTCCTGAAGAACGGCAAGGTGGCCTACAGCGGTGCCGCCAACGCCTTCGACCGCGACCGCAGCACCAACGTGTTCGAGCTGAAGGCCGACGCCGACCGCGCGCGCCTGCAGCAGGCCCTGGCGCACCTGACCGGCGTGGACCTGGATGACAACGGCCTCCTGTGGCGCATCACCACACCGCGCACCCTCACCTCCCGCGACCTGCTCCTGGCCGTGACCCAGGCCGGCATCGAGGTGGGCTACTTCCGCGACATCAGCACCAGCACGCGCAAGCTATTCCACCAGGACACATGAACCTCTTGCGCCGCCTGATCCCGCCCTTCCTGCAGCAGCTCGACCTGTGGCTGCAGGAGAACCACCCGCGGCTGTGGGCCACGCGCATCCACCTGCACCTGTGGTTCATCGCGCTGCTGGACGTCCTCGCCTTCGGCCTCGGCCTGCTGATCCCCGTGAGCGCGCACCGCCACCCCGAGCCCGAGGAGGTATGGGGCTACATGATGGTGCCCACCGTGGTGTACGCCTGCTTCTGGGTGTACCGCGTGCTCCTCTTCACCGTGGAGCGCCGCTTCGGCAAGCGGCATCTCTACGCCGAGGTGGGCGAACTGCTGCTCCATTGGGTGAGCCTGCTGCTGATCCTCACCCTGCCGATGACCCTGAGCCTCACCCTGGCGTGGCGCATCGGGCACCTGGTGAGCGACGACCGCCTGCAGCAGGACGTGGCCACCCTGAACAACGTGGCGCCCTGGCTCTACGGCACGGACACCTACGAAGCCGATGAGGAGGTGGGGGACCGCACGGCGGCCACATCGATGGCCATGGCGGAGATGGACGCTACGATGGCGGAGGCCCAGGCCCGGATGGAGCGCCGGGAACCGCAGGGACATGGCACCCACCATTTCCACCGCAGCACGGCCGAGTACCTGGACCGGTACCGTGCGCGCATGAGCATGGAGGTGGAGACCGAACGCGACCTGCACGAGATCTACGAGGACCACGTGCGGGCCTACAACTTCACCGCCGACCCCTCCGACACCGACGGCTACGACCCGGATACGGCAGCCTATCACCTGCACGTCATCGACTCGATCGAAGCGCATTGTCCGCTGCTGTGCCAGGACGTGACCCCGTTCACGCCTTACCACCGGTGGAAAGGAAGCGCGTTCGCCACCGACAGTGCGCTGGAGCGGCAATACGTGGAGCGCTTCGACCATCACGACCTGCCGGACGCGACCACCATCGAGGCCGCCCTGGCCGCGGGCCGCTGGTACGCGCCGAACGTGCGCGCGGTGAGCGGGGCGCAGGTCCTCAAGGAGTTCAGCGAACGGGCGGGCAGCACCACCAGCATCTGGAGCGCGGAAAGTCCCATCGAGCGGATCGCGGAAGCGAAGGCCTGGGACTACGAATTCCTCGAATGGGCGGCCATCTTCTACGGCATGGTGCTGCCCTGCTTCGTCATCGCCCTCCTGCTCTCCGTGTTCAAGAACCTGTACTGGCAGCCCTTCCTGATCGCGGTGGTCACCGCCGGCGTGCTGCCCATCCTCATCCTGGTCTTCGCCCTGCTCACCGAGCACACCGTGTTCCATGCGCGCGACGAAGTGATCATGCAATGGAGCTACTACCTCGTGGTGCTCTTCCTGATGCTCATGTCCCTGCGCGTTCCGTTGTTGAAGGCCTACCGCACCCGGCCCGCGGTGATGGCCGTGCTGGCGAACGCGGCGACCCCCTTCTTCGGGCTCTTCACCCTGTGGATGCTGCATGACCGTTTCGACATCTTCGGCCAGGACGCGTTGCAGGCCTTGATCTCCGCGATCGAATACCAATACCCGAACGACCCGCGGTTGATGCCGTTGCGTGAGCAGCTCGCGGAACTGGACCAGCACATCGCCTGGATGATGCAGGCCTTCCTGTGGGGCGGCATCATCGTGTACACCTTCGCGCTGCACCCGCTCTTCCGCTGGTGCTGGACGCGGTTGATGGCGCTGCCGGAGCGGAAGTGAGCCACCCCCGTTCTTGACCACAGATGGACTCAGATGAACACGGATACCGCTGTGTCGGAGATCCATCTGAGTGGATCCTTGTCCATCTGTGGTACAATTCCAATTGCTCCGGCAACGCCGCCCTCCCTTTCCAACCACTGATGAACACGGACCTCGCTTCGCCGAAGGCTCCGCGAAGGCGCAGAGGACACGGATGATCCCGTGGCCGTGATCCCATCCGTGTTCATCTGCGTTCATCTGTGGTTCCTCTGCTGTTCATAAGCCGATCCGTGGGGCGCAGGGCGCTGGAAGTACCTTCGCGGTCCGCCTGAACGAAGCGGCGGGGAACGAGCAGATGGACTACCTGAGCGGCCTGAACGAGGCCCAGCGCGCAGCGGTCGAGCACACGGACGGGCCCACCATGGTGATCGCCGGGGCCGGCAGCGGCAAGACCAAGGTGCTCACCACGCGCATCGCGCACCTGATGATGGCCCGCGGCGTGGACGCCTTCCAGGTGCTGGCGCTCACCTTCACCAACAAGGCCGCGCGCGAGATGAAGGAGCGCATCGCCCACGTGGTGGGGCGCAGCGAGGCCGCCAACCTGTGGATGGGCACCTTCCACAGCGTGTTCGCCCGCATCCTGCGCGCCGAGGCCGACAAGCTCGGCTACCCGAAGGACTTCACCATCTACGACACTGACGACAGCCGCTCGCTGATCAAGACCATCCTGAAGGAGTGGCAGCTCGACGACAAGCTGTACAAGCCCAACCAGGTGCACGGCCGCATCAGCATCGCCAAGAACAACCTGATCGGTCCGCTCGAGTACCTGAACAACGCCGAGCTCATGGCCAGCGATGCCGCCGCACTGCGCCCCAAGCTCGGCGAGCTCTACAAGGCCTACGCCGAGCGCTGCTTCCGCGCGGGCGCCATGGACTTCGACGACCTGCTCTTCAACACCAACCTGCTCTTCCGCGACCACCCGGACGCCATGCTGAAGTACCAGCAGCGCTTCCGCTACATCCTGGTGGACGAGTACCAGGACACCAACCTGGCGCAGTACAACATCGTGCGCACCCTCGCCGCACGCCACGAGAACCTCACCGTGGTGGGCGACGACAGCCAGAGCATCTACGCCTTCCGCGGCGCCAACATCCAGAACATCCTCAACTTCCGGAAGGACTACCCCGACCACGCGCTCTTCAAGCTCGAGCAGAACTACCGCAGCACCAAGGTGATCGTGGGCGCGGCCAACTCCGTGATCGACAAGAACAAGGACCAGATCCGGAAGACCGTGTGGACCGCCAATGCCGAGGGCGACAAGATCCTCGTGCACCGCGCCGTGAGCGACAACGAGGAGGGCGCCTTCGTGGCCCACAGCATCTTCGAGACCCGCATGCAGCGGCAGGTGCCCAACAAGGACTTCGCCATCCTGTACCGCACCAACGCGCAGAGCCGCAGCATGGAGGAGGCGCTGCGCAAGCTCAACATCCCCTACCGCATCTACGGCGGCCTCAGCTTCTACCAGCGCAAGGAGATCAAGGACCTGCTGGCCTACTTCCGCCTCACCTGCAACCCCAACGACGAGGAGGCGCTGAAGCGCATCATCAACTACCCCGCGCGCGGCATCGGGCAGACCACCGTGGAGAAGCTGATGGTGGCCGCCGGCGAGCGCAGCCTCAGCGTGTGGGACGTGATGAACCAGCACCTCGGGGAGCTCGGGTTCAACGAGGGCACGCGCAAGCGTCTTGCCGATTTCGTGCTGATGATCCGCAGCTTCCAGACGATGCTCACCGACCAGAGCGCGCACACGCTCGGTGAGTACATCGCCCGCACCACCGGCCTGCTCAGCGACCTCTTCGCCGACAAGACGCCCGAGGGCGTGAGCCGCTACGAGAACATCCAGGAACTGCTGAACGGCATGAAGGAGTTCAGCGACAACAACGAAGGCTCCGACGTGCCGCGCACGCTGCCCGACTTCCTCATCGATGTGGCGCTGCTCACCGACGCCGACCCCGGCACGGGGACCGGGGGCGACGACCCCAACGACAACGACCGGGTGAGCCTGATGACCATCCACAGCGCCAAGGGCCTGGAGTTCGAACACGTGCACATCGTGGGTCTGGAGGAGGAGCTCTTCCCCAACCAGATGAGCGTGACCACGCGCGCCGACCTGGAGGAGGAGCGCCGCCTGTTCTACGTGGCGCTCACCCGCGCCAAGACCAAGGCCACGCTGAGCTACGCGATGAGCCGGTACAAGTGGGGGCAGCTCACAGCCGCCGAGCCCAGCCGCTTCATCGACGAGATCGACCCGCAGTACCTGGAGATGCCCACCAGCAACGCGCGGATGAACATGGGCTTCGGCGACCGCCGCAGCCTCACACCGCCCTGGGCCAGCCGCTCGGGCAGCTTCGACCGTCCCGCGGCCGACCGTCCCGCCGCCGAGCGCCCTTCCATGGACCGCCCGCTGAGCCGACCGCTCCAGGGCCGTCCGACCGCTCCACCTTCGAACGCACCGCCGCCGCCCCCGCCGCCCCAACGCAAGAACCTGAAGCGCATCACCGGCGAAGGCTCACCGCTGGAAGCCACCAGCACCCTGGGCCACACGCCCCCCGAAGGCATCCACGAGGGCGCCACGGTGGAGCACGAGAAGTTCGGCAAGGGCAAGGTGGTGAAGATCGAGGGCCGCGCGCCCGACCTCAAGGCCACCGTCTTCTTCCCCAGCGCGGGGCAGAAGCAGCTGCTGTTGCGCTTCGCGAAGCTGCGCGTGATCGAAGGCTGAGCCCGACCAAGAACCGCATCCGACCTTGAAGACCTGCCATGTGAAATTCTTCGCGCCGGTGAACGCCGCGAGCGCGAACCAGCTGATGTCCGTGATCGACCAGAAGGTCGTGGCCGGGTACGAACGCATCGTGCTGCTGCTGTCCACCCCGGGCGGCACGGTGCTTCACGGCCTCTCGCTGCACAACTACCTCGCGGGCATCCCGGTGCTGGTGGAAACGCACAACTTCGGCAGCGTCGACTCCATCGGCGTGGTGATCTTCAGCGCGGGCAGCCGCCGCTACTCCGCGCCCGACGCGCGCTTCCTGATGCACCCCGTGTCTCTGCAGCTCAACGGCACCTTCGAACAGGACAAGCTCGAGGAGCAGCTCAAGGGCATGCGCATCGACACCGAGAACATCGCCGCCACCATCGCCCGCGCCACCGGCAAGCAGGAGGAGGACCTGATGGCCGTGATCCGCCGCCGAACCACGCTCAGCCCCGAGGAGGCCATGGACTTCGGCCTGGTGCACGAGATCCGCAAGGAACTGTTCCCCAAGGGCGCGGAATTGGTGTCGCTGAACATCGCGTGAGCAGCGGGTTTGCACGATCGCGAATGCGGTGCGTGGGGCAGCTGAGTGCCTGTTGACTGTTCTCCCTAAGGACTGGCTTCCTGTGTGATCAAGAGCCTGCAAGTCGCTCTGCCTGCACTCGATTCCAAGTGAACGAGATACGCTCCGGGAGGGAATAGCCTTGTATCGAACTCGAACTGATGAGCTTGAGGTCGCTGGTCCCAAGAAGCTACTTGCCGACCGAAGGCATCATACATCAACAACCGCTGGACGGAGCTTTGGGCAGGGGTCCAGGTGACCATGCACCAACCGCGCGCCGGATTGGGTGCCAAGGCTAGATCAGCCATGAAACTGATCTGATCGTGCGCGACACTTGAGGCCATATCGCAGTAAGAGGGATCGAATGACACGCAAACATCATCCACATAGACGTATGCGCACGGATGCGTTCCAGCAGGATTGAGTACTTGCGGTAGGGCAGAACCATCTGAGAAGAAATTGCCCACAGCAAGGTGCTCGTACGCAGAGTCAGGTGTGTAACTTCCACTGACCAAATACCAAATGCTCGTATCGCTCGGTGCAATGGACATGCTTATTGCTGCTTGATCCGGTAATGAACCTATCTGATCATACCAGAAGGGGGTCATGGAAAATCGCATGCCTACGCCCGCAACGGTCCATTGCATGTTCTCCTGGAACCCATCCGTAGCAGCAGCCACCTTCATGGAGAGGTAGACCGGAACACCAGGAGTAAGTGGCCCGGTCAATTGGACCCTCAATAGCTCTCGCCGATTCAAAGGGAACTCGCACCAAGTGTACCCCCCTGCATATGCACTCCCGCTAGCTGCCTGTTGAAAGCCTGTCACGTTCTGTGGAACGCTGACATAGCCATTGGTATCGCATGCGTTGTAGTAATCTGGCGAGAGTCCTGCGCTTGACCATCCGATCGCGCGATCCAGCTGGTTCCAAAAGTCCGGACAGGTGTCGTACTGCTCGAAATCGCCGTTGGGCACCAGATTCTGCCCAACGGACGCCAATTCGACAAGCACGCAAGCTGTTATGAACACAGAGCGCATATGGTTAAGAGCAATGGCTGTTGAATGTAAGCGGTTCCGGCATGATCGGTCCGTATTTGCCCAACTTCCCTGAACCGAGCTAGGGCGTGTCTCTCGATGTTCATCGGTTGGACACGGACAGCGATCCACCCGTTCCGTGCATCTTCGCTGCGGTACACCGATGCTCAGCAGCTATTTCACCGCAGGCCAGCAGTTCACCATCGCCCTCGCCACCGCGCTGGGCCTGGGCGCCCTGGCGCTGCATGTGCGCCAACGCGACCGTTGGGCGCTGCTCCTGCTCACGCTGGCAGCCTTCGTGCTCCGCTTGTTCGCCGCCTGGCTCGATCCCTTCCTCAACGACTGGGACGAGGTGTTCCACGCCGTGGTGGCGAAGAACCTGATCACGGACCCGTTCACGCCCATGCTGTACCGCGAGACGGCCCTGCCGCTCACCGACAGCTGGGCCCGCAACCACGTGTGGCTGCACAAGCCGCCCTTCTTCCTGTGGCAGATCGCCCTTTCGCTGAAGCTCTTCGGCCTGAAGTACTGGGCCGTGCGCCTGCCCAGCGCCTTGTGGATGACCGCGTTGGTGCCCGTTACCGCCCGCATGGCCTGGTTGTTCACCCACGACCGCCGCGTGGCCTTCGGCGCAGCGTTGCTCACCACCTTCAGTTTCTACATCCAGGAGCTCACGGCCGGGGCGCTCAACACGGACCACAACGACGCCATCTTCATCCCGGTGGTGGCCTGCAGCTGGTGGGCCCTGCTGGAGCACTGGCGCTCGCGCCGCATGGGATGGGCCCTGCTGGCGGGCGTGTTCAGCGGGTGCGCGCTCCTCACCAAGTGGTACGTGGGCCTCAGCGTGTTCCTGCCCTGGGGGCTCGTCGTGCTCGGTGCGCGCCTGCGCTGGTCGGAATTGCGGCCCATGCTCGCCGCCGTGCTGGTGGCCGTCGCCATGGCCGGAGCGTGGATCGCGGCCATGTTCATCCGCTTCCCCGAACTGGCGGCCTTCCAATGGGGCTTCAAGGCGCAGCATTTCAGCGTGCCGGTGGACGGGCATGAAGGCACGTGGACCTTCCACTTCGACGTGATCGCCGACCTCGTGCCGCCGTATGCCTGGTGGGTGGTGCTGCCGGCGCTGGCCTGGCTTGTGTTCCGCCTGCCCGACCCGCGGCACCGCGTGTTCGTGGGCGCCTTGGTGATCGCCGTGCACGCCTTCTTCGCCGTGGCCGCCACCAAGATGGTGAGCTACACCCTGGTGCTGCTGCCCCTGTACCTCATCGCCTTGGCCCACCTGCTGTATGCATTGGTGGATGCGCTGGTTCACGAACGCCGGAGCACGATCGTCGGCATGGCGGCCCTCGCCCTGCTGGGCCTGCTCGGCCTCGACCTGGACCGCACGCAGTTCCGGCACAGCAGCTACCGTGGCGAGCTGGTGGCGCAGGACCCCTGGCGCGAGCGGATGCGTGCGCAGGCCTTCGAGGACACGCTGGTGGCGAAGCTTCAAGGACCCGGTCCGTTCGTGCTCTTCAACGTGCCCTCGCAACGCGGCTTCGAGCTCATGTTCCGCTTCGGCATCGCGTGCATCGACATGGTCCCGCCGCAGGAGGTGGTGGACCGCCTGCGCGCCAAGGGCTACACCGTGGCGGTGCTGCAGGACACCCACCCGCCCGACCAGCTGCCGCAAGGCATCCAGCTGGTGCCCGACAGCGTGCTGCTGTACCCGCGCATCCCGAGGGATTGAATTCCATCGTTCCTCCTACCTTTGGCCGAGGCCAGGCCGGAGCGATGCCAATGTTGCTCCATCGCGATCGCCGATCGCAGTGTCCGGCCCCACCGACCTTCCGCACCGCATGAGCACGCTTCCCGCCGTTCCGTACGACTACAACACGCAGCGCCCGCGCCTGATCATTCCCGAGTACGGGCGGCACGTGCAGCGCATGGTGGAGCACTGCATGGGCGTGGAGGACCGCGCGGAGCGCACACGCCTGGCGCACGCCATCATCCAGGTGATCGGCCGCCTGAACCCCCAGCTGCGCACCAGCGACAACGCCGACCGCACCCTCTGGGACCACCTCTACATGATGAGCGAGTTCAAGCTCGATGTGGACGGTCCCTTCCCCAAGCCCACGCCCGAGGAGCTCGAGAGCAAGCCCGAGAAGGTCAACTACCCCAAGCAGCAGATCACCTACGGCCACTACGGCAAGCTGGTGGAGCGCCTCATCGCCACCACCGTGGCCAAGGAGGAGGGTCCCGAGAAGGAGGCCCTCACCCTGTTGATCGCGAACCTCATGAAGAAGCAGTTCCTCGCATGGAACCGCGACAGCGTGGGCGACGGTGTGATCATCAAGGACCTCGTTGAGCTGAGCAAGGGCAAGCTGAAGCTGAAGCCCGACCAGCAGCTCACCAGCACCGATGCGTTGCTCCAGGCCCAGCGCCAGGGTCCGCGCAACGAGGTGGACCTGCGCAAGCAGCGCTACGGCAACCAGGGCGGCGGTGGTGGCGGCAAGAAGCGCAACCGCAAGCGCAAGAAGAACCGGTACTGACCCTTCGACAGGCTCTAGCAGGGGCAGGAGCAGGGCCAGGGCAGGGTGTTATCCTGTTCGCGCTGTTAGTAGCCCGTGCACTGTGCACGGTGAGGCCATGCACGCGCGTTGTTGCTTTGGCGCAGGCCGCCCTTGAGCGCGGTCCACGCCAGCCATGTCCAGCTTCCGCATCGAAGGGGGCCGCCGCCTGAAGGGCGAGCTCGTTCCCCAGGGCGCCAAGAACGAGGCGCTGCAGATCCTCTGCGCCGTGCTGCTCACCAGCGAGCCGGTCACCATCCACAACGTGCCCGACATCGTGGACGTGAACAAGCTCATCGACCTGCTGCGCGCCATGGGCGTGCAGGTGGAGAAGCTTGGCCCGGGCTCGTACCGGTTCACCGCCAAGACCGTGAACCTCGAGTTCTTCCTGGACCCCGAGTACAAGCGCATGGGCGGCAGCCTGCGCGGCAGCGTGATGGTGGCCGGCCCGGCGCTGGCCCGTTTCGGCCGCGGCTACATCCCCAGCCCCGGCGGCGACAAGATCGGCCGCCGCCGCATGGACACCCATTTCATCGGCTTCGAGCGCCTTGGCGCCGAGATCAAGTACGACGCCAAGGAAGGCTTCTACCGCGCCGAGGCGAAGCAGCTCAAGGGCTGCTACATGCTGCTCGACGAGGCCAGTGTCACCGGCACCGCGAACATCATCATGGCCGCCGTGCTCGCCGAGGGCCGCACGACCATCTTCAACGCCGCCTGCGAGCCATACATCCAGCAGCTGTGCAACATGCTCGTCCGCATGGGCGCCAGGATCAGCGGCATCGGCAGCAACCTGCTGCACATCGACGGGGTGAAGGAGCTCGGCGGCACCGAGCACCGCATGCTGCCCGACATGATCGAGATCGGCTCCTTCATCGGCCTGGCCGCCATGACGCGCAGCGAGATCACGATCAAGGACACCGGCTACGACCACCTCGGCATGATCCCCGACGTCTTCCGCAGGCTCGGCATCGCCGTGGTGCGCAACGGCGACGACATCCACGTGCCCGCACAGGAGCATTACACGGTCACCCGGTTCATCGACGGAAGCCAGATGATCGTGGCCGATGCCCCCTGGCCCGGCTTCACGCCCGACCTGCTCAGCATCGTGCTCGTCACCGCCATCCAGGCCAAGGGCAGCGTGCTCATCCACCAGAAGATGTTCGAGAGCCGCCTGTTCTTCGTGGACAAGCTGATCGAGATGGGCGCGCAGATCACGCTCTGCGACCCGCACCGCGCGCTGGTGATCGGCCACGACTTCGCCATTCCCCTGCGCGGCATCCGCATGACCAGTCCCGACATCCGCGCGGGCGTGTCCCTGCTCATCGCCGCGCTGAGCGCCGAGGGCGTGAGCACCATCGACAACATCGAGCAGATCCGCCGCGGCTACCAGGACATCGAGGGCCGCCTGAACGCCATCGGCGCGCGGATCTCGCTGGTGGAGTGAGCGACAGGATCCACAGGGTGCCCGAAGCGCGGCAGGCCATCCTCGGCACATCCTCCTACTTTCGTGGCATGAAGTCCTTCCTCCGCAGCGCCATTCTGGTCCTCCTGCTCATGCCGGTCACGGCGTTCGCTCAACAGCGCATCGGTGGTGTGGCCGTGGGCCAGGTGGCCCCCGAGATCGCCATGAAGAGCCCTGCCGGCGACACCCTCAAGCTCAGCCAGCTGCGCGGCAAGGTGGTGCTGGTGGACTTCTGGGCCAGCTGGTGCCGCCCCTGCCGCATGGAGAACCCCCATGTGGTGCAGGCCTGGAAGAAGTACAAGGACGGCTACTTCACCAAGGGCAACGGCTTCGATGTGTTCAGCGTGAGCCTGGACCGTGCGGGCGGCGGTGAGGCCTGGAAGAAGGCCATCGCCTCCGACAGCCTCACCTGGAAATGGCACGTGGGAGCGGTGGACGATGGCAACAACACCGCCGCGAACACCTACCAGGTCGCCTTCATCCCCACCAACGCCGTGATCGATGCCGAGGGCAAGGTGATCGCCACCGACGTGCACGGAGCGGCCCTGGAGCAGTTGCTGGAAAGCCTGGTGGAGAAGGACCCCGCCCGCATCGCCGAAATGGAGAAAGCCCGCCAGGTGCCGACCGCCAAACCGGCCAAGCGGACCCACAAGGCGAAGGCCGAAAAGAAGTCGTGACCGCGCCCGGCCAAGCCACTGCCATCCCGGCACGATGATCGCTGTGGCAGGGCCACCTTCCTACTTTTGCACCCATGTCCTTCCCCTCGCTCATGAAGAAGACCCAGGTCGCCCTGGTGGCCGCCGTGGCCCTGCTCGCCGTGTATGGCTTTTCGAACCGGATGGCCGGAGGCGGCGATCCCAAGATCGGCACCAACGTGGGCGACAAGGCCCCCGAACTGGCCTTCTACAACACCGACAGCACCAAGGTGCTGAAGCTCTCCGAGCTGCGGGGCAAGTACGTGCTGGTGGATTTCTGGGCCAGCTGGTGCGGACCCTGCCGACGCGAGAACCCCAACGTGGTGGCGGCCTATGCCAAGTACGGAAAGGCCAAGTTCAAGGAGGGCAAAGGTTTCGAGATCTTCAGCGTGAGCCTGGACAAGAGCCGTGAAGCGTGGAAGAAGGCCATTGATGCCGACAAGCTCGCTTGGAAGTACCATGTGAGCGACCTGGGCGCCTGGAACAGCGAGCCCGCCCGCCTCTACGGTGTGCACAGCATCCCCGCCAGCTTCCTCGTCGACCCGAACGGCATCATCATCGCCAAGAACCTCCGCGGCGAGCTGCTCGACATGGAGCTGGACAAGTACGTGAAGAGCTTCTGAGCACCGCTGTGCTTGGAGCCGGACCCCGCTTCGGCGGGGTCTTTCTTTTACCGGTCGAGCGCTGTCAAAATGTCCCCACATTCGCCCCGGCATTGTCCTTGACCCATGCGCGGCATCTTCGGAAAAGCTCGAAAACCCATGTCGGACCGCCCTCAAGCCGCCTCCGGAACGGAGCCCGCTGCCAATTCTGCCGCGCAACAACTGCCACCCGACGGCCTCGATGAGGCCCGCAAGGACCCGCTCACCGTGGCCTCCGAAGCCGCCGCCGAGCACGTGATCCATGATGCCGAGGCCGATGGCCGGGAGGATGTGTCCACGCTCCAGGCCGAGCTCGACGCCGCCAGGGCGGAGGCCGCCGAGCTCAAGGACCGTTGGATCCGCCTCAACGCCGAGTTCGACAACTTCCGCAAGCGCAACGCCAAGGAGCGCATCGACCTGATCCAGTTCGCCGGGGAGAACGTGCTGCGCAACGTGCTGCCCGTGCTCGACGACATGGAGCGCGCCATCGCCAACAACGCCCGGACCGAGGACCTCGCCGCCGTGAAGGAGGGATTCCACCTCATCCACAACAAGTTCCTCCACATCCTCGGCGCGCAGGGGGTGAAGCCCATGGGCGACATCAAAGGCCACCCCTTCGATGTGGACCGCCACGAGGCCATCACCAAGGCCCCCGCCCCGGAGCCCGCGCTGCAGGGCAGGGTGCTCGATGTGGTGGAGAACGGCTACACCCTGCACGAGAAGGTGATCCGCTACGCCAAGGTGGTCGTGGGCGAATGAACGGACGCCGATGAGCAAGCAGGACCCCTACAACGTGCTCGGTGTTGACCGCAACGCCAGTGCGGACGAGATCAAGAAGGCGTACCGGAAGCTCGCGATCAAGTACCACCCGGACAAGAACCCGGGGGACAAGGCCGCGGAAGAGAAGTTCAAGGAGGCGGCTTCGGCCTACGAGATCCTCAGCGACCCGGAGAAGAAGGCCCGCTACGACCGGTTCGGTCATGCGGGTGCGAACATGGGCGGCGGAGGTGGCTTCCAGGGTGGCGGCATGAACATGGAGGACATCTTCTCCCAGTTCGGCGACATCTTCGGTGAGGCCTTCGGGGGAGGCGCCTTCGGGGGCTTCAGCGGCGGCCGAGGGGGTCGGCGCGTCGTGAAGGGCAGCAACCTGCGGGTGCGCCTGAAGCTCACCCTGGCCGAGATCGCCGGGGGCGTGGAGAAGCAATTGAAACTGCAGAAGCTGGTGCGCGCCAAGGGCACCGAGTACGGCACTTGCGCCACCTGCAAGGGCCACGGTCAGGTGACGCGCGTACAGAGCACCTTCCTCGGCGCCATGCAAACGGTGACCACTTGTCCCGCCTGCGGTGGCCTGGGGCAGACCGTGAGCAAACGTGGCGCCGGCAGCGATGAGCACGGCCTTACCCGGGAGGAGCAGGTGGTGACCGTGAAGATCCCCGCCGGCGTGGAGGAGGGCATGCAGCTCAACCTCAGCGGAATGGGCAACGACGCACCGGCCGGTGGCGTACCCGGCGACCTCCTGGTGGTGATCGAGGAGGAGGACCACCCCGACCTGAAGCGCGACGGACAGAACCTCCACCACGAGGCCTTCGTGAGCATGATCGACGCGGCGCTGGGGACCAGCATCGAGGTGCCCCTCGTGAACGGCAAGGCGAAGGTGAAGATCGAGCCGGGCACCCAGAGCAATCACATCCTGCGGCTCAAGGGCAAGGGGCTGCCCGCCGTGAACCACCATGGCCATGGCGACCTGTTCGTGCACGTGGCCGTGTGGACCCCCTCGGACCTGAACAAGGAGGAGAAGGCCGCGCTGGAGAAGCTGCGGAACAGTCCCGGGGTCCAACCCCGTCCCACGGCCAAGGACAAGGGCTTCTTCGAGCGGGTGAAGGAGATGTTCGGCAACTGAACGAGGGATGCGGCCGGCGATGCCGGCCATGATCCCGGCGTGCTACATTGCCTTCATGAAATGGGCTGAACGCCTCGGCTGGGGAGCCGTGGTCCTGGGGGCGCTGCTGCGCGTGTTCCATGCGCCGTTCGCCGGCGTGCTGCTGGTGCTGGGCTTCTCGGTGGTGGCCACGCTCTACTTCCCCCTCGGCTGGTTGTTGTTCGGCAGGCCATCCCACAAGGACCAGCTTGTGCCGCTTAGCGTGATCACCGGCTTGGTGCTCAGCCTGCTGTGCATCGGCATGCTGTTCAAGCTGCAGCTTTGGCCCGGGGCCGATACCGAACTGCTCCTGGGCCTTCTCGGTTCGGTGGTGGTCATGGGCGCCATCCTCACCCTTCACTTCCGCGACCGGGGCAGGGAGCAGTACTTCAAGGGGCTGCGGCACCGCCTCCTTCTCGTGGGTCTGCCAGCGCTCCTGCTCCACCTCACCCCCACCGAGCGGTACATCCGCGCCCTGTACGCAACGGACCCCGTGCGGGCGGAGCTGCTCATACGCCTTCAGGAGCAGCCGGGTGATACCGCGGCCCAGCGGCAGCTGATGGAGCTCGACCGGAGGGGCCGGGCCGAGTAGAACCTTCCCCATTTTCTTCGGGCTCCACCGGTCGTGACCGCGCCCATGCGTTCACGGATGTCCTGATCCCGAGGCGTGACGGATCACATGGACGATCACCCGGACATTGTTCACAACACGGCCCGCTACGTTCACGCATCAACCCCTTCGTGGTCAATCCTTTGCAACGGACATGCCCACTGGACATCGATGCGGACCTATGAACAGACACATCCCTGGTTGAACTTCAGGCTTGACCTGCGGAAAATACCCGCCCCGGTATGGCTGCTGCTCGGCCGTGCCAGCGCCCTTTGCGAACGTGTTCGGGAAGCTCCCCTGCCCCCGAACACGGCGCGGCAGATCGACCTCCGCGCCCTTGCCGATGGCGTGCTCGCCAGTGCCGCGATGGAAGGCAACACCCTGCGACCTGAACAGGTGAACGAGCTCTTGCAGGGCAAGCTCCAGCTACCCGCCGCCCAGCACTACCTGAAGGTGGAGGTGGACAACCTGGTGAAGGCGGTGCGGTGGACCGAGGATAGGGTCCGGTCCGGGGATCACGACCTGAGCCCATGGACCATCCAACTGTTCAATGCGCAGGTCCTCAAGGGCCTCCCCTGGGGCGATGAGGTGCACCCCGGCGAATGGCGCACCGCACGCACCGCCCCGGGGCCGTACGACGGTGCTCCCGCCGAGGACCTCGACCTCCTCATGGAACGCCTCTGCGACTGGCTCGACAGCCCCTTGTTCGACCCCGAACCGGAGGAGGAGCGGCTGCCGCTCGGCCTGATCAAGGCGGCGATGGCCCACCTCCACCTTCTGTGGATCGCCCCGTTCGGCGAGGGCAACGGCCGCACCGCAAGGGCCGTGGAGCACCAGCTATTGCTCACCGCAGGCGTGCCGCCCCGCGCCGCCCTGCTGCCCGCTGTCGGGCTCGACCGGGTGCGTTCAGCCTACGGCCGTCTGGCGCCGCAATGCGCCCGCACCGCCGATCCCCTGCCTTTCCTCGGCACCTGGGTGCGCGCGTTCGTGGATGAACTCGACCAGCTGTGGACCGTTGTGACCGACGCCCAACGGCAGGCCGCTTGGACCGCCCACCTCGAAGCGAGCTTCAGCCCGGGGAACACACGCAATGAGGCCCGCCAGCGCCGCCTGTTGATGGACCTGCGCAACATGCCGGGGCCGGTCGCGCCGGGGGCGATCCCGCGCATCAGCGCTGACCTCGCAGCGCTCTATGCACCCCTTCACGCGAAGACCTTGCAGCGCGACCTCGAAGCCCTTGCCCGGAAGGGGTTCGTGGTGCGGTCGGCACAGGGGGTCGAGGTGGTGGCCGAAATCCCGTGAGGGTGAAGGATCCCCCGTATCATTGTCGATCACCTCACCAACCCCATGCAGCGATCCCGAACGACCTGGCCGGTGCTCCTGGCCGCCGGTCTGACCCTTCAGGCCACAGCCCAGAACGACCCGCCCACCGATACGGTCACCTTCGACGCCCAGGCCTTGCTCGACTCCATCGGGAACAGCTACATCGACTCCATCGAGCGGTCGTTCACCTGGCAGCATGGCGAGATCCCGGTGGCCGGGGTGGCCACCTTGCACATTCCCGAGGGCTTCAAGTTCCTGGATGAGGCGCAGACCCGGCGGGTGCTGGTGGACCTGTGGGGCAACCCCAACGCCGACGGATGCCTGGGCATGATCTTCCCCGAGCATGATGGGGTGCTCCAGGACGGTGGATTCGCCTTCGTGGTGCAGTACGAGGACATCGGCCACGTGGAGGACGGCGATGCCGACGACATCGACTACGATGAGCTGCTCGCTTCCATGAAAAAGGACGAGGTGGAGGAGAACAAGCAGCGGGCCGAGGCCGGCTTCGACCCCGCCTACACCCTGGGCTGGGCGCTTCCCCCTTACTACGACAAGGAGAACAAGGTGCTGCATTGGGCGAAGGAGATCCAGTTCGGCGACAGTGCCGCCACGCATACGCTCAACTACAATGTGCGCGTGCTCGGCCGGAAAGGGGTGCTGAACCTCAACGCCGTCGCCTCCATGGACGAGCTGGATTTGGTGAAGAAGCACGTGCCCGATGTGCTGGGCATCGTGAAGTTCGATGATGGCCACCGGTACGACCAGTTCGACAGCAACGTGGACGAGGTGGCGGCCATGACCATCGGTGGTCTGGTGGCCGGCAAGGTGCTCGCCAAGGCGGGCATCTTCGCGCTGCTCGCCAAGTTCGGCGGCAAGATCCTCCTGGTGCTCGGAGCCGCCGGCGCCGGGCTGTGGCGCTTCTTCGGCGGGCGCAAGAAGAACGACGCGGGCGGACCTCCCGCGGCCCCGCCTCAGGCCTGATCACCGCGCAGCAGCGCGGCCAGGAGCGCATCGGCCAGGTCGTGGACCACGGCAGGGTCGGCCCCGGCCTCGCGCATGGCACGGAGCGAACCCGCACCGCGGCTCTTGCTCAACTTCTCCCCGTCGCTGCCCAGGAGCAGGCCATGGTGCACGAAGTGTGCGCTCATGAAGGCCTGGGCACCAAGCACACGCGCCAGGTGCAGCTGGCACAGGGTGGAGGGCAGCAGGTCAACCCCGCGAACGATGAAGTCGATGTCGCGGTCCAGGTCATCGGCCAGGGAGGCCACCTGGTAGGCCGGCCGGCCGTTGCGCTGCCGGATCACCGGGTCCACAGGCATCCGATCGCCCGGCGCGAAGCGGGCATCGCCCCCCGGCCATTGGTGCACCTCCACCGGCAGGGCCTGTTGCAGGTCCACGCGCCAGGTCACGCCCTCCGCACCGAACGCGAGCCCAGCGGCCTTGCAGGTGCACGCCGCCATGGTGGAACGCGAACACGTGCAGGCGTATACAACACCAGCCGCGCGCAACCGATCGACCAGCGCCTGGTAACGCTCGATGCGATGCCGCTGGGACCAGGTGGCGATCAGGTCGTCCGGGCCTGAGGGGCCCTCGTCCCAATCGATCCCGAGCCACTCCAAGGTCCGGAAGATGTCGTCCACGTATTCCGGGCGCATCCGCTCAGCGTCCAGATCATCGATGCGCAACAGCACCTTCCCACCCGCCTGCCGGGCCAGCTTCCAGGTGAGCACGAACGAGGCCCCATTGCCGGGGTGCAGCGGTCCGCTGGGCGTGGGCGCGAGACGTGTGCGCAGGCCGGCGGGCAATGCAGGGACCTCCATCGTGCCCGGGGTGGGACTTGAACCCACACGGCCCTTGCGGACCAAGGGATTTTAAGTCCCTCGTGTCTACCATTTCACCACCCGGGCGGGTGCACCGGCAAAGCTATCCGTGCGAGGAACTGGTGGAAAACGAGGATGCCTCCCGGGGGGAGGCATCCTTGGAGCGAGAAACGGGACTCGAACCCGCGACCCCGACCTTGGCAAGGTCGTGCTCTACCAACTGAGCTACTCTCGCATGGGCTCCGTTGCCGAAGCGGGGGCAAATATAATGGGTCGAACGATCCGCACAACTCATCCGCCCTCCTTCACCCGCTTTCCTCCCATCATGCGGATCCGCAGGTCCTTCACCTCCACCGTATCGGGGCTGTCGCACCACAGGTAGATGCCCAGTTCCGCATCCGGGTCGCGGAGCTCCCGGCGGTCGCGGAGCACCAGGAACGCGCTCCATGCCGTGTCCGCCGTGGCGTTCTGCGTGAACGGCACGGCTTCGTAGTCGACCACGGCATCACCCCGCTTGCGCTCGATCACCACGTATGCCCGGGCCCCACGCCCGGCGCGGAACCGCAGGTCGATACCGATCCGTTCGCCCGGAAGATGGCCCATGTCGCCCACCCGCCGTCGGAACGCCGCGGTGTAGGGGGCGCCCGGCGCGTGCAGCAGCCTCCCACCATCCAAGGGGTCGAGGTGGATGACCTCCCCTTCCCCTCCCGGCAACTGACGCACGAACCGGTGAAGTTCAACCCCGGCATGCACCGTGAGCGCCTGGTGATGCCAGCCCTGATCGTCCAGCAGCGGCAAGGCCTCCGGCGGCAAGGCCAACCCCGCGGTCGCCACGGCCACACGGTCGCGGCCCACGGCTTCCACGGCCTTCACCAGCAATGGCAGGTCGATGGCCCGTTCGATCCGGAGCGTGGCGGCCGCTGGCAGAAGCTCACGCACGAGCAGCGGCCGGTCCGTTACCACCAGATCGGGAAGGTCCGCACCGAGCGCCGTGGCCACCAGTCCTTCCCGTACCTGGTCGGCCTTCGAACGATGCGCCAACAGGCTGTAGCCCAGGACGCAAGCGAGCACCACCACCCCGGCCGTCCACCAGGACCGTTCGGAACCTGTCCAGGCCAGTACCAGGAGCACGAGCACCTGTGCCCCCAGGGACAGGAAGTAGAGCAGGGACAGGATCGGACGCTCGTAGGCGAAGCGCACGCGGTGCTCACCGGCGGGAACCCGGGTAGCGAAACTGACCTCCTGGATCCGTTCGACGGGCACCTCCACCCCATCGACCCAGGCCCGCCAGCCCGGATACCAGGCCTGCTGCACGTGCAGCATCGCCGGCACCGGGGAACGGGTCATCGCCCCGATCGCATGGTTGTCCATGTGGATCAGTTCCACATGACCCGGCACAGGGCTCCTCGCGTCGAGCGTATCGCCCAGGTGGATCAGCGGATGCTTGAGCAGCGCTTGGTACGACCGCGGCTCCGCCTCGATCAGGTGCGCGGTGCTGCGGAGTTGGAAGGAGTTGAAGCCACCGAACGAAGGATGACCCTTGTAGTTCTGGGTATTGCGCCACAACACCTGAAGGTCCATGGCATCGTCCCGCGCTTCGCCCATCGGCGTGAGCGGTGGCACGATCGGCAGCGGCGTGAACGCGTTGATACGGGCCTGTACGGCGCCCGGTGACAGGTCGGCCACACTGGTGTTGAAGGCCGCCAGCCCGGTGGACCAGATCATCTCCACCAGCAGCAGCGCACCCCAGCCCGCCATGCCGGTCCTGCGTCGGAAGACCCACCACACGGCCGCTGCGAGCACGGGCAGCAGCACGGCCCCGTTCAGCAGGATCCGTTGCGCCGTGCCCATGGCCCTGAGCCGGTCGTAGAGCGTGGCCTCCACGCCATCCCCATGCGCGTCGACCATGGCCCGTGCGACCAACGCGCCTGCCACCGCGAGCAAGGCGCCGAGGACGGAGAGCACCGTGGCCCTGCGCGCCATCACCTCCGGCCAGCGCGCGAGCGTTCCACCGGCCAGCACGAGCATGGCCAGTTGCGTGGCCAGCAGGAAGTAGCTCGGGAAGCGGAACAGGTCCATCCCCGGCAGCACCGCCCACAGCAGCCGATGCACCGGCAGGGCAGGACCCATGGCGGCCAGGGCGCTCACCACGCCTGCGCCGAGCAGCACGTTCTCCACCAAGGTCCTGCGGCGGAACAGGGCGAGCGCGGCCCAGGCGAGCACCAGTGCGCCCATGTAGCCGTTCGCCATCGTGGGGTCGGTGCCGAGCACCACCTTGTCCGTGCCGGTGGCGAAGGGCGTCAGCAATGAGATGAACGCCCGGAGGGTGAAGGAGCCGGAAGCGGCCGCATCCAGCGAAAGCCCCTCCCCGCGTGTCATCCGGGGGATCACCTCCGCCGCCGACCAGAGCGTACCGCATGCCATAACGGCCATCGCGAGGACCGAGACCGCCTCCCACAGGACCAGGCCCCGCACCTTGGCGCGATCGCGGCCCAAGGCGCGCACCACGTGCACCGTCCACAGGGCGGCGATCAGGTACGCCGCCAGGATGGTGAACGTGTGGTTGCCGCTGGTGAGCTGGAAGGCCTGGTACACGGCCGCCGCAAGGGCCGGACGCCAATGCGGCGCGCGCATCAGCCGGATCTGCGCCTCCACCACCCAGGGCAGCCAGGCCGCGCTGATCACGGAATAGAAGTGCATGGTATGCCCCGTGAAGAAGCCGCCCAACGCATAAGCGAGGCCCATGAGCAGTGCGGCGGCACCATGCCCGTGGACCGTGCGCACCAACCGCAGCATGCCCCACCCCCCCAGCACCACGTACGCCAGGAAGAGCGCCTGCAGCACGCCGAGCCCCTGGCCGATCGTTCCGGCCAGAGCGAGCGCCTCAAGGGACCAGGCCGGGCCCTGCAGATCGGCGTGCACCGGATAGCCCATCTGCTGCAACGGGTTCCAGAGCGGCAACGAACCGTCGTGCAGGCACGCGGCGATGAAGTAGCGCCAGGGGAGCCAGCAGTCGAGCGTATCGCCGTGGGGCAGGGTGTAGCCGAAGGTGGACAGTGGCCAGTACGCCAGGAGCACCGCGGCGGCGATGACCACGACCGGTGCGCGCTTCGCGAGGGCGATGGGCTTCACGCCGCAACCTACGCACCGTGGCGCGAACGGTCAGGCCTTGCGCAACTTCACCTTGCCGGCACCCACCATCCGCTTGATCTCGTTCAGCTTCAGGAGCGCCTCCACGGGTGTGAGCGTGTCGATGTCGAGCGCATCGATCTGCGCGCGGATGGCCTCCAACGCGGGATCGTCCAGCTGGAAGATGCTCAACTGCGGCTCGCGTTCGAGCGATGCCAGTGGCCGGTCGGCCGGAGCCCCCAGGTCGCCGCCGTGCGTGGCCTGCAGGTGGGCGAGCACCTTCTCCGCCCGGTCGATCACACGCGGGGGCATGCCCGCCATGCGCGCCACATGGATCCCGAAGCTGCGGTCGCTGCCGCCGGGCAACAGCTTGCGCAGGAAGTGGACCTTGCCATCGGCCTCGCGCACGGCCACGTTGGCATTGCGGATGCGCGGGAAGGTGCCCGCCATCTCGTTCAGCTCGTGGTAATGCGTGGCGAAGAGCGTGCGCGGACGGGAAGGATGTTCATGCAGGAACTCGGCGATGGACCACGCGATCGAAATGCCATCGTAGGTGCTCGTACCACGGCCGATCTCGTCCAGCAGCACCAGGCTGCGCTCGCTCAGGTTGTTGAGGATGCTGGCCGTTTCGTTCATCTCCACCATGAAGGTGGACTCGCCGGTGCTGAGGTTGTCGGAGGCGCCCACACGGGTGAAGATGCGGTCGAGCACACCGAGCCGCGCACGCTGCGCCGGCACGAAACTGCCCGCCTGCGCCAGCAGGGCCACCAGAGCGGTCTGGCGCAGGATCGCCGACTTACCGCTCATGTTGGGACCGGTGATCACCACGATCTGCGCCTGTTCCGGGTCGAGCACAAGGTCGTTCGCGATGTAGGGCTCCCCCGGTGGCAGTTGCTGCTCGATCACCGGGTGCCGGGCCGCCCGCAGTTCGAGCGCCGCGCCATCGTCCAGCACCGGGCGGCAGTACCGCCACTGCGCGGCCACCAGCGCGAAAGAGCGCAGCACGTCCAACGCGGCCAGCGCCGAGGCCGTGGTCTGGATCGCGGCGATGCCGGCGCACACCTCCTCCACCAACCGCTGGAAGAGCTGCGCCTCCAACGTCTGGATCCGGTCCTCCGCACCGAGGATCCGCTCCTCGAGCGCCTTCAGTTCGTCGGTGATGTAGCGTTCCGCGCCGGTGAGCGTCTGCTTCCGCACCCATTCGGCCGGCACCTTGTCGCGATGCGTATGACGCACCTCCAGGTAGTAGCCGAACACATTGTTGTAGCCCACCTTGAGCGAGGTGATCCCGGTGCGTTCGGCCTCGCGTTGCTGGATGCCGAGGAGCAGCTCCTTGGCGTGCGCCGTCACATGGCGGAGCTCATCCAGCTCCGTGCTCACACCCGTGCGGATCACGCCGCCCTTCAGCACGTTCACCGGGGCCTCGGGCTCCAGGCCCTGCTCGATGCGCCGGGCCAGCCCGAGCGGTGGATCCCAGCCCTCGGCGGCCTGGGCCAGGGCCGGCTCGCTGCGCAACAGCCGCTCCTTGATCCGCGCGGCCGCGTCCAGCGCCCGTTGCAGTTGGAGCACCTCGCGGGGGTTGATGCGCGCCGCGGCCGCCCGGCCCACCAGACGCTCCATGTCACCCACCGCCTGCAGGTCGGGCTCCAGGGCGCGTACCAGCTCCTCCGATCCAAGCATCGCCCCGACCTTGTCGTGCCGCGCCTCGATCGCAGCCCGCTCGGTGAGCGGGAACAGGAGCCAACGACGCAGCAGGCGGGCACCCATCGGCGTCACACAACGGTCCACGGCCTGCAGCAGGGTGCGACCGCCTTCGTTCACCGGCGCCACCAGCTCGAGGTTGCGCACCGTGAAGCGATCGAGCCACACGTGTCCGCTGGTGCTCAGCCGGGCGATCCTGCGCACGTGGCCGAGCCGGTCATGGCGCGTTTCACCGAGGTAGTGCAACACCGCACCCGCCGCGCGTTGCGCAAGCAGCAGCTCCTCGATGCCGAAGCCCTTCAGGCTGGTGGTACCGAACTGCTGCAACAAGCGATCGCCGGCCAGCTCGGCCGCGAACGCCCACTCCTCCATGCCGAAGGCCGGTCCCCGGGGAACGACCTGTTGCACCACCGGATCCGTGGAACCGCGCGGGTACAGCAGTTCACCGGGCGGATGCCCGTCGAGGAACTTGCCCACCTGTTCCGCATCGCCTTCGCCTACGAGGAACTCCCCCGTGGTCACATCCAGGAAGGCCACGCCGTAACGATCGCCCTTGGGGCAGAGGGCCGCGAGCCAGTTGTTCGCCCGGCCATCCACCACGTGCTCGCTGAAGGCCACACCCGGCGTGACGACCTCGGTCACCCCGCGCTCCACCACGGTCTTCGCCAGCTTCGGGTCCTCGAGCTGGTCGCATACGGCCACCCGGTATCCCGCGCGCACCAGCTTGGGGAGGTAGCTCTCCAACGAATGATGCGGGAAGCCGGCCAGCTCCATCTCTTGCGAACCGCCGTTGTTGCGCTTCGTGAGCACGATGCCGAGCACCCCGCTCGCGATCACCGCATCCTTCCCGAAGGTCTCGTAGAAATCCCCCACCCGGAACAGGAGGATCGCATCCGGATGCTGGCCCTTGATGCGCTGGTACTGCTTCATCAAGGGGGTTTCGGCGGCTTTGCTCATGGGCGCTTCGGGGGCGTTCTTTGTGCCTTCGGGCGGGCCCCGAAAAGCCCGGAAAATTACCGTCCACCTCCGGTCCATCCCCCCCCACTTATCAACGATCCATCATGCCCGTGAACGACCGAAAGCTCACCATGGACGAGCTGGGACGACCATCACCCGATGCCTACGCGAAAACGCCGCACAGGCCGGTGGTGGTTCTGCTGGACGAGGTGCGCAGCCGGCACAACGTGGGCGCCATCTTCCGCACCGCTGATGCCTTCGGGGTGGAACGCGTGCTCTTGTGCGGGTTCACCCCCTTGCCGCCCCACCGCGAGATCGAAAAGACCGCGCTCGGGGCCACGCTCTCGGTGCCTTGGAACCAAGAGCCCTCGACCATGCAGGCCGTGGACCGCCTGAGGGCGGCGGGGTACCTGGTGCTGGCCGTGGAGCAGACCGCGCTGGCCAGGCCCTTGCGCGAATTCGACCTGGCACCCGACCGACCGGTGGCCCTTGTCTTCGGCAACGAGCTTGATGGCTTGAGCGATGCCGTGGTCCGATCGTGCGATGCCTGCGTGGTGATCCCCCAATCCGGAAGCAAGCACTCCCTCAACGTGAGCGTGTGCGCCGGGGTCGTGCTCTGGTGGTTCGCGGGCCGCCATGTGCCTGCCGGATCGTAACCAGGCAGGCAACCCTGCCGTTCACAAGCGGTCTTCTGGTAAGTTCCACTCCGCCAACGTGGGTGTTAGATCCATACTCCTATATTTGGTCCGGACCGCTACGCTAGTGCTGTTGGCTAAACGCATACCCCTCCTTCTGGTCCTCTCCCTGGTTCTGGCGGCCTCCACCGCCCGGGGGCAGTACTTCCGTAATTCGAACTACTGGAAGACGCACCGCAACGAACTCACCATCGGACTGGGCATCTCCAACTTCCTGGGCGAGCTCGGCGGGCGCAACCAGATCGGATCGCCCTTCATCTGGGACCTTGAGCTCAGCCAGACGAAGCCTGCCGTGAGCATCGGCCATCGGTATTACACCGGTGAGAAGATGGCCGTGCGCACCAACTTCACCTACGGCATCCTTGCCGGTAACGACAACCTCACCACCGAAGTGTTCCGCCAGAACCGGAACCTCAACTTCAAGAGCGACGTGTTCGAACTGCAGATCGTGTATGAACTGCATTTCTTCACCGAACAGCTGGGACACGTGTACGACCTGCGTGGGGTGAAGGGCGAGAAGTCCTCCCGCGTAGGCCTGTACCTCTTCGCCGGGGTGGGCGGATTCTACTTCAACCCCAAGAGCCTCCTGAACGGCACCTACGTCGAGCTTCGCCCTCTGGGTACCGAAGGACAAGGCTTGCCTGGTGGTCCTGATGAGTACAACAACTTCCAGTTCTGCATCCCCATGGGCTTCGGGGTGCGCAAGGCGTTGAGCAAGCAATGGAGCGCCGGTCTCGAACTGCAGTACACCAAGACCTTCACCGATTACATCGATGATGTGAGCGGTGTCTATTTCGATAACTCCGTGCTCGCCGCTGAACGGGGCGACCTTGCCGCCTACCTCGCGGACCCCAGCCTGGACAAGGTGCCCGGCCAGACCAACACCGGCGCCCAGCGTGGCGACAGCAGTGACCTGGACGCCTACCTGTTCCTGAAGGCCCAGTTCCACTACAAGCTCTACAAGTTCAAGGGCACGGGCAAGAAATACCGCACCCGCATCCGCCGCCAGAAGGTGGTGTTCTGATCGAGCCGACCAATTTGGAAAGCCCGGCCTGGTGCCGGGCTTTTTCATGCTCCACAACGGCGGACCTTGAGCTGCGGCCGCGCAGGCAGCGCGGAAGGGAGCTACCGCAGCTCCATCTCCACCGTGCACCAGAGACCCACCCACATCGTCGCATTACGGCGGCGCGGCACGCCGGAACCCCGGGATCAAGGGGTATTGATCGCATGTGCGCCGGTTCGACGGCAAAAGCGTTGCCCAATAAGGTCAAGTCATGGCCGGTGGATCCGCGGGACTTTCGGTCGCCGCGATCGGCAGTGCGGTAGAGCGCCGTGCCCAACGGTCAGGTTCAGGTGCGGAAAGATGGCGATGCCGAAAGGTCCAATGCTGAAGAAGCTGTTACGGCCTTGAACGACTCGGCATGCGCAGGACCGCGAACATCAGCACGCTCCAGCCAGCAAGCCCTTGACGGTGCGGCAGCCCTCTTGGGGTCGGGTCAACGTGACCTGCCCAAGCACGCTGATGAGCAACCAAGCCGCGAACCGGTCTACGGCCATGACCGAGCAGCCAGTGCCGGCCCCGAAAAGCGAGCTGCGGTGTCGGATCGGTGCGTGGCCCGCCTGGGCCGAGGGTCGCGTGGCCGGGGGTGAAGGCGAACGGGCCGGAACGACGAAGCCCCCACCATTACAGTGAGGGCTTCGGTGAAAGCGGATGAACGGTTCAGAGCCCGAGGTTGTCCTTGAAGGCGCGGAACTCCAGGTCCTTCTTCGCCTTCTCGCCCATGCTGGCGTCCATCTTGGCGGCCATGCCCAGTTGCGTGCGCACCATGTCACCGTTGTTCTGGCGGGCGCCGATGATCGCCATCAGGTAGTGGCCCTTGGCGGTGTCCTTGTCGGCGCTGGCCTCCAGGATGCGCTGGGCACCGGCCGCATCGCCACCGAGCACCTTCGCCAGGGCGGCATTGAAGTCGTTGGTGCCACTGAAGTTGCTGTTGGCGCTCGCGTAGTTGCCGTTCTGGATGTCGATGATGCCCATGTTGTACTTCACCTCCGGACCGGCGCTCGTGGCCTTTTTCAGCATCTCCATGGCCTTCTTGCGGTCGCCCTTCTGGCGGGTGATGGCGGCCAGGTTGTTGGTGGCGATGGCGGTCTCCTTGATGCTGTTGCTCTTCTGGAACTGCGCCTCGGCTTCGGCCATCTTGTTCTGTGCGTAGTAGATGCAGCCGATGTTGTTGCTGGCGCGCTCGTCGCGGGGGTGCACACGCTCGCACTCCTTGTAGATGCGCAGCTGCTCGTTCGGGTCGTTGGTGAGGGTGGCCGTGAAGAGCAGTTCCTCCACGTTCAGGCTGTCGGGCATGTTGCGGCTCATCGCCATCAGCTGCTCATCGGTCTTGCCTTGGATGTCATAGCTCAGGCGGATCTCCGAACGGCGCAGGGAGGGCAGGATGTGGTCCGCGATCTCGGTGTAGGTGGCGGCCATGTTCTTGATCTCCTGCTCGCGCTTGTTCACATCCGGGTACATCTCCAGCACGCGCAGCACCAGGTCCTTATCAGGAACCTCGGTGCTCTGTTGCATGGCCGCTTTGAATCCATCCCAATCCTCCCCGCGGGGCATGAGCTGGTAAAGTGAATCGTTCTTGCCGGCCGCGATCTTCTGGCGGTTCATCTCGGACTTCACCCAGGCTTTGGCGGAGGCGGCACGGTCATCGGCCAGATTCTCGTTCAAGGAGAGTTCACCGTCGGGGGAGGCCCAAGCATTCACGGTCACGCTCTTGAACACATAATTGGGGTCCTTGGCACGTGCCTTCAGGAAGGCGGCCATCGCCTTGATGTCGTCATCGGAGAGCTCGGAGGGACGCACCTGCGAGGAGTTGATGAGGTAGTTCAGCTTGGCGTCCATGCTATGCGAGGTCACCCGCTGGAAGGCGTCCTTCGCCATGATCACCTTGTCGTCGCTCTGCACCAAATAGGGCGTGGTGATCACCCCATCGGCCAGCTTCACCGCGTCGAACGGTTTCTCCTTCTTGCCCTGCTTGCCCAGGATGTTCAGCATCAGCTCGCTCTGCTCCATGGCGGGGTTGTAGGCCACCTTGTCGCTGTAGCTGAAGCTCTTGCCGGTCTCATAGGGCACCACGGTGTAGTTGCCCGCGGCCTTGTCCCCCTGGAAGCCGACCATCTTCAGCGGCGTGGTGCCGCTGGCGTAGGTGATCGTGGGCGTGAGCTCGGCCTGCGCTTTGCGGTAGAAGTACTTGCCCGGGAAGTTCCCGTTGACGTTCACCGCCACGGAGTCGCCCTGAACGATGAGCGGATTGGGGTCCACCGTGTACGTGATGTTCTTCACGTACTTGTTCATCTTGCCCAGGCCACCGCATCCGGAGACGAGGAGAGCCGCCAGAAGCAGCGGGGCGACGTGCCGTTTGTCCATGAGTTCGCGCGTTACGTATTTCGGGCGCAAACATAACGACCATATTCCGGACGTTGCCCGGCCGGGATCGCAGTTGTCCACAGGCCTTTTGTTGACTACAGGCCCCGCACAACGCAGCCTTCCGGATGTTCCTGCCCGAGCAGGGACAGGAACTGTTGATAAGCTCCCGGGTCGTTCCGCAGGTCCGCACCCCCCAGGTCGACCACCACCACCCGCGTCCCGGGCAGTTTCTGCAGGTGGTCCAGGTAGCGTTCCTGCAACCGCACCAGGTAATCGGCCTGGATGGTCTGCTCGTAACCCCGTCCCCGCATCCGGATCCGTTCCCGCACCTTCTCCAAGGGCAGGTGCAGGTACACCAGCAGGTCGGGCCGCGGAAGGTCGCCGTAAATGATGCTGTAAAGGTCCCGGAAGAGCGCGTACTCGTCCTCCGGCAGGGTGACCCGGGCGAAGACCAGGGATTTCCCGATGGAATAGTCGGCGATGGTGCAGCTGTGGAAGAGGGACTGCTCGGTGATCCGTTTGAGCTGGTGGTAGCGCTGGGCCAGGAAGGAGAGCTCCACGCTGAAGGCATAGCGGTCCGGCTCGGCATAGAAGCGGGGCAGGAAGGGGTTGTCGTCGAACTCCTCGAGCACCAGGCGGCCGTTGAGGTCGTCGGCGAGCCGGGTGCACAAGGTCGTTTTGCCCGCACCGATCAGCCCCTCGATGGCGATGTAGCCGTAGCGCGGGCTCATGGGGTTCGGCAGAGGGCGTTGAGCAGGTCGATCACCGTGCGACCGAGCACGGGATGCACCACGAGCGGGGCGATGTCGGCGAGCGGGGCCAGCGCGAAAACGCGCTCCTGGAGGCGGGGATGGGGAACGATCAGCCCCGGCCCGTCAACCATGCAATGGCCGTAAAGCAGGAGGTCGATGTCGATCGGGCGTGCCTCGACACCCCGGCCCGGCCTGCGTACCCGCCCGAGCCCGGCCTCGATCCCCAGCGCCTCCTGCACCACCGCCTCGGGCGCCAGGGTGGTCTCCACCAGCAGGGCCCGGTTCAGGAAGAGGCGGTCGTCCACGAAGCCCCAAGGCTCGGTCCAATGGTCGCGGCTCCGGGCCCGCACCGGCCCGATGCGCCTGGCGATGGCCTCCTCGGCCGCCTCCAGCACCTTGACAGGCTCGCCCACGTTGCCGCCCAACAGGAGGTAGGTCTCCACCGCCACACCCATGCGGCCAAAGGTATTCGCGGGTCCGGGCCATCCATACCCCGGGCTCGCCGCTCGTGGATCACCGGCCGAACGCCATCGCCCCCCCGTCTAGTTTCGCCTTCCAACGGACCATTTCCCATGCGCCAGTTCCTCAAGTTCATGTTCGCCAGCATGCTGGGCTTCATCCTCGGCTCGGTGGCGATCGGCCTCCTCATCATCATGCTCATCGCCGGTGCCGTGGCCGCCATGGGCAGCGCCTTCAACATGGAGAAGCGCGCCGTGACCGTGAAGAACGAGAGCGTGCTGCGCATCACCCTCGACCACCCCATCGTGGACCGGGGCCGCGAGGACGGGCTTATGCTCGACTTCGGTCCGTTCCGTGGCGTGGGTGAGATGGGCCTGAACGACATCCTCGAGGACCTGGACAAGGCCAAGCGCGACGACCGCATCAAGGGCATCTTCCTCGACCTGGGCATGGTGAACGCCCGCATGGCCACCCTGAAGGAGATCCGCGACAAGCTCATCGCGTTCCGCTCCGAGAGCGGCAAGCCCGTGATCGCTTACGGCGACATGTTCACCCAGGCCACCTATTACCTGGCCAGCGCGGCCGATGAGGTGTACCTGGTGCCCGAGGGCGACCTCGACTTCCGCGGCCTGCGCAGCGAGATGATGTTCTACAAGGGCCTGTTCGACAAGCTCGGCGTGGAGATGCAGTTCATCCGCGGCAGCAACAACCGCTTCAAGAGCTACGGGGAGGTGTTCACCGAGAAGGAGATGAGCCCCGCCAACGAACAGCAGATGACCGCGCTGCTGCACGGCATCTGGGACCATTACCTGAGCACCATCGCCGGCACGCGCAAGCTTGACAAGGCCCGCCTGAACGCGATCGCCGACAGCCTGCTCATCCGCCGCTCGCCCGATGCGGTGACCTACGGCCTGATCGACGGGGTGATGTACCGCGACGAGGTGCTGGCCCGCATGAAGGAGCGCATGGGCCTGGACGCGGGCAAGGAGATCGCCTTCACCGGCCTGGGCCGCTACACCCGCGCCACGGTGGCGGCCGCCAAGCCCGAGGGGGCCTCCACCCTGCCCTTCGGCAAGCGGCCCAAGCTGGCCGTGGTCTATGCCCAGGGCGACATCATGGACGGAGAGAGCAGCGACGGGGTGATCGGCGGCACCACCCTCAGCGCCGCCATCCGCGAGGCCCGTGAGGACACCAGCGTGAAGGCGATCGTGCTGCGCGTGAACAGCCCCGGCGGAAGCGGCCTGGCCAGCGACGTGATCTGGCGCGAGGTGAAGCTGGCCACGGCGGTGAAGCCCGTGGTGGTGAGCATGGGCGATGTGGCCGCCAGCGGTGGCTACTACATCAGCTGCGCCGCGAACAGGATCTACGCGGAGCCCACCACCATCACCGGCAGCATCGGCGTGTTCGGCATGATCCCCAACATGCAGGGCTTCTTCAACGACAAGCTCGGCATCACCTTCGACGGGGTGCAGACCAACACCTATGCCGGCATGATGACCACCAGCCGCCCGCTCACCGCCAACGAGAAGGCCATCATCCAGGGCTTCATCGACCACTTCTACGACACCTTCACCGGTCGCGTGGCCGAGGGACGCAAGCTCACCAAGGAGCAGGTGGACAGCGTCGGGCAGGGAAGGGTGTGGACCGGCACGGACGCCAAGGCCATCGGCCTGGTGGACGAGCTCGGTGGATTGGAGGATGCCGTGAAGGATGCCGTGGCGCTGGCCGGGCTCACCGAGGGCAACTACCGCCTGGTGGACTACCCCGCCCAGGAGGACCTCTTCACCCGGTTCTTCAAGGAGCTGAACGACGAGGCCCGCACCTGGGTGGCCGGCGCCGTGCTCGGGGAGGACGCGGCCATGCTGCGGAACTTCGAGCAGGCCCGGCAGGTGCGCCGCATCACCGGTGTGCAGGCGCGGATGCCGTTCGACCTACAGGTGTACTGAACCGACGGAAAAGAGAAAGGGTCCCAGCGTAATGCGGGACCCTTCCCCTTACCCTAACGATCGGTCCATTGACCAAAACCCGATAGGTGTACGCCGCACGGGCCTACCGGGTTACGGTCCCCGTTCATTCCACCGACACGTGGTAGCCGCTGTGGTTGCGCACGTTGAGCACGCGCCCATCGGCCCAGATGAGGTATTGGCCCTTGACGCCGGCCAGCGTTCCGACGACCTCGGGCACCTTCGACAGGTCGATGCTGGCCACCTTCGGCGGCAGGGCCTCCCCCGGGTAGTGGAGCTGCTGGACCGCCTCGTTGGGCAGGCCGTAGGTGCGAAGTGCATCGGGCAGCACGGCCAAGGCCCTGTCGCGGGCCTGGCGCAGCGCCTCGTCGGCCGGTGGAACGGGCTTGAGCATGGCGCGCCAGTTGGTGCGGTCGTCGAAATGGGCCTTCAGCGCCACCTCGATCGCGCCGGCCAGCTGCCGGTAGGGCGTGCGGGCGATCAGCACCGCGCTTGAGGCGCCCTGGTCGATCCAGCGCACCGGCACCTGGGTGGCACGCGTCACGCCCACCTTCAGTCCGCTCGTGTGGCTCAGGTACACGTAATGCTCGGTGTCGTGGTGCTCGCGCTCCCACTGCGGATCGCGCCCCTCGCCCAGGTGGGCGCGGCACAGCTCGGGGCGCACGATGCACTCGGCGGCCTCGGGCGCATCGCGGAAGCAGGGGAAGCAGAAGCCCTGCCCGAAGAACTTCTTCACGCCGCGGCCGCAGCTCACGCAGGTCATCTGCCCGGTGAACCGCACCGCCAGCGCGCTCCCCACGCGGTCGTTCAGGACGAGCTCATGGGCGCCGAAGCGCAGGGCGTACCGCACCGCCCCCTCCTCGGCCGGGCGATCGGGATCGAGGCCCGCGCGCATCTTCACCAGCATCCCTGTTCCGAGCACCGTGCGTATCTTTTCGACGAAGGTAACCGTGCGATCTTCGCCCCGCCGGCCTCCCCCATGCCCGTCAACGCCCTCTTCTCCTTCCTGATCAAGAAACGGCTCCAGCAGATCGAGCTGTTCCGCGACAACCCCGAGGGCGCGCAGCTGGAGGTGTTCACCAACCTGATGCAGGCCGCCCGCTTCACCGAGTGGGGCCGGCAGTACGACTACGCCTCCATCAACACGCCCGACCGCTTCCGCGAGCGGGTGCCGCTGCAGCAGTACGACGATGTGAAGCCCTATGTGGACCGCCTGCGGCGTGGTGAGCAGAACCTGCTCTGGCCCACCGAGATCAAGTGGTTCAGCAAGAGCAGCGGCACCACCAGCGACCGCAGCAAGTTCATCCCCGTAAGCCGCGAAGCGCTCGAGGATTGCCACTACAAGGGCGGCAAGGACCTGATCGCGCTGCACTACCAGATGTTCCCGCAGAGCAAGCTCTACCAGGGCATGAGCATGGTGGTGGGCGGCAGCAGCGCACTGGAGCAGTTCAGGCCCGATGCCTACACGGGCGACCTCAGCGCCATCATCATCCGCAACCTGCCCATCTGGGTGGAGATCCGCCGCACGCCCATCAAGGAGGTGGCGCTGATGGAGGGCTGGGAGGAGAAGGTGGACCGCATGGCGCGCGAGACCATGCGCGACGACGTGCGCAGCATCGCCGGCGTGCCCAGCTGGACGCTGGTGATCCTCAAGCGCATCCTGGAGCTCAGCGGCAAGCGGAACATCATGGAGGTGTGGCCGAACCTGGAGCTCTTCATGCACGGCGGCGTGAGCTTCCGCCCCTACCGCGACCAGTTCAGGGCGCTGATCCCCTCGCCCACCATGAACTACCTGGAGAGCTACAACGCCAGCGAGGGCTACTTCGCGATCCAGGACCGGCCGGGCGCCGACGACCTGCTGCTGATGCTCGACTACGGCATCTTCTTTGAGTTCGTGCCGCTCCACGAGCTCGGACGCGAACAACCCCGAACGGTGATGCTGCAGGACGTGAAGGTGGGCGAACAGTACGCCGTGGTGATCAGCACCAATGCCGGCCTGTGGCGTTACATGCCCGGCGACACGGTGCGCTTCACCAGCGTGCGGCCGTACCGCATCCAGGTGAGCGGCCGCACCCGCAGCTTCATCAACGCCTTCGGCGAGGAGCTCATCGTGGAGAACGCCGACCGCGGCATCGAGGAGGCCGGCCGGGTGACCGGTGCGGTGGTGCGCGAGTACACCGCCGGTCCGGTGTACATGAGCGGCGAGGCACGGGGCGGCCACGAATGGGTGATCGAGTTCGAACGCGTTCCCGACGACCTGGAGCGTTTCATCGATGTGCTGGACTCCACCCTGCGCGGCGTGAACAGCGACTACGACGCCAAGCGCGCCGGCGACATGGCCCTGCGCCGACCGCTGGTGCACGCCGTGCCCGCGGGCACCTTCCACCAGTGGCTGAAGCAGCGCGGACGCCTCGGCGGCCAGAACAAGGTGCCCCGGCTGAGCAATGACCGCGAGCACCTCGACGCCCTGCTCGCCGCCATCACCGCCTGATGCGCACGCTCCTCCTCCTCCTCGCCCTCCTTGCCGCGCGCCCCGGTGCGCACGCCCAGGTGTTCGACAGCGTGCGCTGCATCCCCGGCCGCTTCGACCTCTTCACCACCGACGAGCTGGGCAACGTGTACGCCCTCCAGGGCGACGAGCTCCAGCTCTTCAACGTGGAGGGCCGCAGCTGGCTGCGCAACAGCCTCAAGACCTTCGGCCGCATCACCCACATCGACGTGTTCCAGTCGTTGAAGCCGCTGGTGTTCGCCCGCGACCAGGGGCAGCTGGCCATGCTCGACAACACCCTCGCCGTGCAGGGCAGCGTGATCAACCTGCCGCGCGAGGGGTTCCCTCAGGTGGAGATGGCCTGTGGCAGCGTGCAGAACTGCTTCTGGTTCTTCGACCCGCGGCAGCTCGCCCTGATGCGCGTGAACAGCAAGCTCACCGTGCTCAACAGCTCCGGCCGGCTCGACCAGCTGCTGGGCTTCACGCCGAAGCCCGCCCAGATGCAGGAGCTCGACAACTGGCTCTTCGTGAACGACCCGGCGCACGGGATCCTCGTGTTCGACCTCTTCGCCACCTACTACCAGACCCTGCCCATCACCGGCGCCACCCGCTTCGAGGTGCGCGGCAGCGACCTGTGGTACATGGCCGGCGACACGCTTCACCACTACGACCGGCGCACCTTCGATACCGAGCACTTCCCCATGCCCGGTACCGGCGCGGTGCGCGACGCGCGGATCGAACGCGGACACCTCTACCTGCTGCGCGAGGACCGCATCGACATCGTGCGGATCCTGCGCTGACCGCGACTTATCCACGATCCGTTCCGCCGTGCGACCCGGCGGATAACTTCGCCATCCTTCACAGGGATCACGATCATGCACATCGCCATCGCAGGCAACATCGGCTCGGGGAAGACCACCCTCACCCAGCTGCTCGCCAAGCACTACAAGTGGGACCAGCTGCAGGAGGCGGTCGACAACAACCCCTACCTCTTCGACTTCTACAAGGACATGCAGCGCTGGAGCTTCAACCTCCAGATCTTCTTCCTCAACAGCCGCTTCGAGCAGCTGCTGGAGATCCGCCGCAGCGGCCGCAACGTGATCCAGGACCGAACCATCTACGAGGACGCCTACATCTTCGCCCCCAACCTGCACGCGATGGGGCTGATGACCACGCGCGACTTCGAGAACTACTTCCGCCTGTTCCAGAACATGGACAGCGCGATCACCCCGCCCGACCTGCTGATCTACCTGCGGGCCAGCGTGCCCAACCTCGTGCGCCAGATCGCCGAGCGCGGCCGTGAGTACGAGAACGGCATCAGCATCGATTACCTCAAGCGCCTCAACGAACGCTACGAGGCCTGGATCAGCACCTACGACAAGGGCAAGCTGCTGGTGATCGACGTGGACGACAATGCGTTCCACACCAACCCGGAGCACCTGGGCCGAATCATCAACGCGATCGACGCGGAGATCCACGGCCTGTTCCCCATCGAGGCGCCCGCCACCAACGGCCAGCAGAAGGCCAAGGCCGGCAACGGCAAGGCCACCGCGGCCCCTGCCAAGGCACCGGCGAAGCCCGCCGCCAAGCCCGCGCTCGCAAAGGCCAAGCGCTGAGCTTACGAACGCCCTTGGGAAGGCCTGCGCGGTGCGCAGGCCTTTTCCGTTCCACGCCTTCGCGGCCGTCTCGTTCAAGGATCATGGGGCGATGACGGAAGCGATGCTCCACCGACGATCGCCGCGCGCAAGGCCGGAAAAGGAAAGGCCCGCGATGCTCGCGGGCCTTTCCGATGAGGTGTGCGATGATCAGAAGCGATCGCTCAGGTCGATGGTGCCGACCTGGGCGGTGGCATCGTGGCCTTCCAACGGATTGATGGAGGCATCGCTGCTGCCCGCCGGAGCGTTCTCGAAGGAACCCGAGGGCACCACCGGCACGCTGTTCTTCACGGCGATGTGCGGGGCGATGATGAGCGCCACGATGCTGGTGAGCTTGATGAGGATGTTCATCGAGGGGCCGCTGGTGTCCTTGAAGGGGTCGCCCACGGTGTCGCCGGTCACGGCCGCCTTGTGCGGGTCGCTGCCCTTCTTGTAGGTCTGGCCGTCGATCAGCACGCCCTTCTCGAAGCTCTTCTTCGCGTTGTCCCAGGCACCACCGGCGTTGTTCTGGAACATGCCCATGAGCACGCCGCTCACCGTGATGCCGGCCAGCAGGCCGCCGAGGGCCTCGGGGCCGAAGGCGAAGCCCACGATCACCGGGCTGAGCAGGGCCAGCGCACCGGGCAGGATCATCTCGCGGATCGAGGCCTTGGTGCTGATCTCCACGCACTTCTCGTACTCGGGCTTGCCGGTGCCCTCCATGATGCCGGGGATCTCCTTGAACTGGCGGCGCACCTCCTTCACCATGTCCATGGCGGCCTTGCCCACCGCGCTGATGGCCATGCTGCTGAACAGGAAGGGGATCATGCCGCCCACGAAGAGCATGCCCAGCACGTTGGCCTTGTAGATGTCGATGGCGTTGATGCCGGCGAGGCCCACATAGGCCGCGAAGAGCGCGAGGGCGGTGAGGGCGGCCGATGCGATGGCGAAGCCTTTGCCGGTGGCGGCGGTGGTGTTGCCTGTGGCATCGAGGATGTCGGTGCGCTCACGCACCTCCTTGGGCAGGCCGCTCATCTCGGCGATGCCACCGGCGTTGTCGCTGATGGGACCGAAGGCGTCGATGGCGAGCTGCATGGCGGTGGTGGCCATCATGCCGGCGGCCGCGATGGCCACACCGTACAGGCCGGCCAGGGTGAAGGCGCCGATGATGCCGCCGGCCAGCACGAGGATCGGCAGGAAGGTGCTCTCCATGCCCACGGCCAGGCCGCCGATCACGTTGGTGGCGTGGCCCGTGCCGCTCTTCTGCACGATGCTGTCCACCGGCTTGCGGCCCATGCTCGTGTAGTACTCGGTGATGTAGCTCATGAGGAAGCCCACCACCAGGCCGAGCACGATGGCGAAGAACACGTTTAGGCTGGCGATCTCCGTGGCCACGCCGTTGCGCACGAACTGCATGGTGTCCGGCAGCATCCAGTCGATCACGAAGTAGCTGGTGGCCGCCGTGAGCAGGATGCTGAAGATGTTGCCGCGGTTGAGGGCGGCCATCACGCTGTCGGTGTCCTTGTTGATGCGCACCAGGTAGAAGCTCACGATGCTGAAGAGGATGCCGAGGCCGGCGATGAGGATGGGCAGCAGGATCGGGGCCATGCCGCCGAAGTTGTCCTGGCTTACGACCTCGCGGCCGAGCACCATGGTGCTGAGGATGGTGGCCACGTAGCTGCCGAAGAGGTCGGCGCCCATGCCGGCCACGTCGCCCACGTTGTCGCCCACGTTGTCGGCCACAGTGGCGGGGTTACGTGGGTCATCCTCGGGGATGCCGGCCTCCACCTTGCCCACCAGGTCGGCGCCCACGTCGGCGGCCTTGGTGTAGATGCCACCGCCCACGCGGGCGAAGAGCGCGATGCTCTCGGCGCCCAGGCTGAAGCCCGCGAGCACCTCCAGGGCCTGCATCATGTGCTCGCCGTTGGGGTTCTCCCCGTGCACGTACATGTTGTAGAACACGATGAAGAGGCCGCTGAGGCCCAGCACGGCCAGACCGCTCACGCCCAGGCCCATCACCGTGCCGCCGTTGAAGCTCACCTGCAGGCCCTTGGCCAGGCTGGTGCGGGCGGCCTGCGTGGTGCGCACGTTGGCCTTGGTGGCGATGTTCATGCCGATCCAACCGGCGAAGGCGCTGAAGAACGCACCGATGAGGAAGGCGATGGCGATCACCCAGTCGCTGTGCTCCACGAGCGTGCCGCTCCAGGCGAGCAGCACCGCCGCGATGGCGGCGAAGATGCCGAGCACCTTCCATTCAGCCTTCAGGAAGGCGCTGGCGCCGCGGGCGATGTAACCGGCCAGCTCCTGCATGTTCGCATCGCCGGCGTCCTGCTTGTTCACCCACATGGCCTTGGTGACCATCACCACCAGACCCACCACGCCCAGCAAGGGCAGGTAGTACATCATTTCACTTCCCATCGTCTCGTACAGTGTTGTGTATGTTCTTGTCCGTCAGCGCCTTCCATCCCCATTGGACGGAAGAGGGGCGCGAAAATAGGAAAGTCCTTTTTGAGAGCGTTGGGATCAGGGGAAGGAGTGGCGAGCAGCGAGTGGCGTGTGGCGAGTGAAATGCCCCTTGGGCCTATGTCCAGGGCGGGCGTCATCCTCTCGCCACTCGCCACGCGTCACTCATCACGCGCCACTCCCAGCACATGCATGAAGCCCAGGTCCCCTACGCCCACCCGCAGGTCCACGCTGTCGCGCCCGGCGATGGCCTCCAGTTCCCCGCCCCGCACCTGGATGCGGAAGTCCTCGGTGCGCTGCCCGGGGTGGTACAGGTGGACGTAGTTGGAACCGGTCTTGATGTTGGTGCCGGTGTCCTTCACGGCGTAGCGCTGCACCCGCGCCCGTGCCTCCGCGCTCGAGCGGTCGATCCACGCCGAGCCCAGCACCACGATCATCACGATGCTGAAGAACAGGCCGAGCACCGCCCCGCCCCGCGCCTCGCTGTTGCGCTCGTAGTAGCCGGGCACCACGCGCTTGATCCACCACAGCACGAAGGCGGCGAGCACCACACCCACCGCGCCCATCACCAGCACGAAGCGTCCCTCCTCCACGATGTTCTCCGCAAAACGCGACACCGGCTTCATGCCCAGCAGCGTGATACCCAGCACCACGAACGAACCGATGTGCACCAGGCGCTCGGTGCGCTCCTGCTGCTTCAGCGGGGTGGTGTCCTCAGGGCCGTTCAGGTAGTGATGCTGTGCTTGGGCCAGCACCGCGATGCTGCTGAGGTTCACCAGCACCAGCCAACCGCCCACCAGGATGAAGGGCAGCGCCCACCACTTGGAGGGCAACGGCAGCAGGTCCACCAGCGCGAGAACCCCGATCCCGGCCAGTACCTTCAGGCCGAAGCGCCAGTAGAGCTTGCGGAAGCCGCGGTCGATCTCGAAGGGATCGAGGAGGGACATGACCGCAGCAAGGTAGGCGGGGCATGCAGCTGCCGCGCCGCTCGTTCACGACCACACCATCCTGTTCGGGAGTGCGTGGCTACGAGACACCGCAGGGCCCTTCCGGGAGGTACCGCAGGAGAATGGGCCTCTAGCGCGCTACAAGGAAAGGAGCCGAACATGTGCTCCCGTCAGCCCTTTGCATACGAAGCACATAGGGTCCGGGATCAAGGTCGCGAACATCGAATCGGAAGCTTGCCGCGCCATTCATGGAAAATGGCTCGCTCAGCATTCCTCGGCCGGACAGGTCGAAGACCTGCACATGCATGATCCCGGAACCGGGGGCGCGGAATTGCACGTGAAGCTCTTCGCTCGAAGGCACTGGGAAGAGAAGCGGTGGTTCGGGTACCGGTTCGTTCATGCCAATGGGAACGGAGCAATGATCCGTTAGAAGGGGCGATACCGCTGTGCTCGTTGGCAGGCCCCAAGCGATCATGGGGGCCAGGGGGCTGGAACCACCAACGGAGGTGATCGTTACCGGCGCCCTGTCCATGGGTGGTGGGGTGAAGGGGCGCTCGCAGGTTGTGGATCCGTCCGCCCCGAGGATGACCAATTGGCCATCGGAAGCACCGACACCGGCACCACTGGATTGGTCCAACTGCGTATTGCTGGCCGCCGCGATGCGCCCATCCGGAAGAACGGCGAGCTCGGTCGCCGAATCCTCCCCACTTCCGAAGGTGTGTGTGGCGATGAAGTTCCCGGAGGTGTCCAGCACCGTGATGGTGCAGAAGTAGCTTCCCGCGACCTGTTGTACGGAGTACAAAAGGAAGCTGCTGTCCTTCTCCAGCACCTGCATGCCCCATCCATCGGGGTAGCCGGTGAAGGACCGGGTCCACAGCGTATCGCCCATGGCATCAAGGCGTAGTAGCATAGGTCTGTTGGAGGTCGTTCCGCCCACGGCCCAAGTACCTGCCGCCAGCATTCCGCCTGAAGAGACATTGATCACATTGTTGATCTCTCCCGGGTTCTGGTTGCCATATGCCTTGCTCCACAGCAGTGTTCCGGTCCGGTCCAACTTGGCCATGAATCCATCGGTGTACATGCCCGTTGATCGGGTGCTGCCGGATACCACGACACCGCTGTCCGGAGTGGTGGTCACGTCCAATGCAAGATCCTCGTAGCCCGTGTTGATCAAGGTGCCCCACTGGGTGTTGCCAACGCTGTCCAACTTGTACACAGCGATGTTCGCAGCATTGCCCCCACCGCTGCCTGCGGCGTAGATGCCACCATCCAGGGCGTTATCCACCGCCTCGATGTTGGGTACGGTCGTGGTCATGCGCACCCAGAGCGGAACACCGTTGGTGTCCGTGACCATGACGACCCCCAGGGTCTGGCCGGAAGTGCCACCACAGATCAACTGGCTGTCGCCCCTGGTCTCAACGTCGAGCAGAAGGTCCACGCCACCGGACATCGCATACGATCGGGACCAGAGCGTATCACCGACCGAATTCACCTTCAGGAGCCATCCGCAAAAGCTGTTGGTCCCGGTCAACAAGCTCCCGGTGGTGCCGGCCACATACAGGTTGTTGGAAGGCGCCGCTGCGATCGCATGGAAGTGGTCGTTCGCATAGCCGCCATAGGTTCGGAGCGGAAGTGTTTGACATTCCGAGCGCATGGGCAACAGGAAAAGGACCGGAAGAAGGATGGTGGGGGCCCTCATGGTAGTGCTTCCTTAGTGGTGAGCTGAAGGTATGACGGTTCACCCCTGGGGATTCGCTGCCTTCCTTGTGCAGGTACCCCGCCTCGGCTCGCTGCTCTTCAGACAGCGAATCAAGGCCCGACACCTTCCCCCGTGTCCACCCAAACCTCCAGCAGGCTGGGCAGCAATGCGGGCAGCGCGTCCAGAAGCTCGTGCCCAGTACGCCTCCCTTACTTCCGCAAATACATCACCTCCTTCACCGCCGCGATCACGCGGGCAGGGTTGGGCAGGCTGGCCTCGATCAGCGGCGGGCTGAAGGGCAGCGGGGTGTCGGCCTGGTTGATGCGGAGCACGGGCGCATCGAGGAAGTCGAAGGCGTCCTTCTGCACGCGGTAGGCCACTTCGCTGGCGATGCTCACCATCGGGAAGTTCTCATCCACCACCACCAGGCGGTTGGTCTTCTTCACGCTGGCCAGGATGGTGGCGGTGTCGAGCGGGCGGATGGTGCGCAGGTCGATCACCTCGGCGTTCACGCCCTCCTTCTGCAGCTCCTCGGCCGCGGCCAGGGCCACCTTCATCATCTTGCCGAAGCTGACGATGGTGACGTCGGTGCCCTTGCGCGCCACGTGGGCCACGCCGATGGGTACCAGGTACTCGCCATCCGGGATCTCGCCCTTGTCGCCGTACATGCGCTCGCTCTCCATCACCAGCACCGGATCGTCGTCGCGGATGGCGCTCTTCAGCAGGCCCTTGGCGTCGTAGGGGTTGCTGGGGGTCACCACCTTGAGGCCGGGGATGTTGGCATAGAAGGCCTCGAAGCTCTGGCTGTGGGTGGCGGCGAGCTGGCCGGCGCTGCCGTTGCCCCCGCGGAACACGATGGGCACATGGAACTGGCCACCGCTCATCTGCAGCATCTTGGCGGCGTGGTTGATGATCTGGTCGCTGGCCAGGATGGCGAAGTTCCAGGTCATGAACTCCACGATGGGGCGCAGGCCGTTCATGGCGGCGCCCACACCGATGGCCGTGAAGCCAAGCTCGCTGATGGGCGTGTCGATGATGCGCTTGGGGCCGAACTCGGCCAGCATGCCCTTGCTCACCTTGTAGGCGCCGTCGTACTCGGCCACCTCCTCGCCCATGAGGAACACGCTGGGGTCGCGGCGCATCTCCTCGCTCATCGCTTCGTTCAGGGCCTCGCGGAATTGGACGGTACGCATGGGTCTGGCTTGGGGGCGCAAAGGTAGGCCCGGCCCCGTGATCGGGGACCGGGCCGATGTTCGGTCCACAACGGTCAGCGGGTGAGCACCACACGCACCGCCTTGCGGCCTTCGCGCGCGGTCACCTCCACCAGGTAGGCGCCGGCGGGCAAGCCGGCAACGGGGATCGCGCAGCGGTCGCGCTGCACCGGGATGCTGCGCACGCTGCGGCCCTGCACGTCCACCAGGCGCACCGTGGCGCCGTTCAGGCCGGCGGCCCCGGTCACCACCACCTCCTCGTCCACCGCGTTCAGGCGCACCTGCACCGCGGCCAGCGCATCCACCTCGCCGATGCCCACGGTGCTGGGGAAGCAGGCGCTGGTGTCCACGCAGCCGTTCTGCGTCACCTCCACGGCGAAGGTGCCCACGGTGGTGGGCTGGAAGGAGGGCGCCGTGGCCCCGGCCACCTCCGCGTAGCCGTTCGAGCAATCGAGCCACTGGTACTGTGCGCCCACGGCCTGGCTGATGAGGTTGTTGCCGCTCTGGATCACGGTGGTGTTCACCGTGACCTGGGTGAGCACGAGGGAGACCACGGAATCGCAGGCGCCGCCGGTGCTGTACGAGGTGGTGTAGGTGCCGGGCTGGGTGAGCGCCTGGCCGTTGAAGGTGTAGCTGCCGCCCGGGCAGATCTGGCCGGCGATGGGCGTGCCGAGGGGGGCGCCCGCCACGAAGTTGCTGGTGGTGCCGGTGAGCGCAACGCCCACGAAGGTGCCGTTCGCGTTGCCCATCTCATCCACGAGCGAGGTGATCCCCACGTTGTTGCCACCGGGTACGCCCTGGTCCATCTTGTAGTACAGCTGCAGCCCGCTGCTGGCCGGATCGATGTCGGCGTGGGCGATGCAATCCACCTGCTGGGCGGTGAGGGCGGTGCTCCACAGGCTCACCTCGTCGAGCTGCCCATCGTGGTAGAAGTTGTCGGTGTTGTACGGCAGGTTGCCCAGGTAGAAGGTGCCCGTGGTGCTGGTGATGCCGCCCGAAGCCGGAACGGACGACACCTGCGTGCCGTTCTGGTAGAGGATCAGCTGGCTGCCGTCGTACACCAGCGCGAGGTGCTGCCAGGTGTTGAGCAGCAGGCCGGTGTAGTTCAGCGTGTAGAAGACGCCCTGGTCGTTGCGGAAGCGGGCCTCCAGTCCGTTGGTGCCCTGCAGCTTCAGCAGGTACAGGTCGGCCACGGCCTCGTCGCGGAAGCCCGCGATGCCCCGGTGCGTGTTGCTGTTGCTGGTGGGCTTCACCCAGCAGGTGATGCTGATGCCGGCGCTGTTGGCCACCAGGGCCGAGGCATTGGCCACGGTGACCTGGCTGGAGGCGCCCGGGAAGGCAAGGGCGTTCTGCACCTGACCGTGAACGAGGCCGGACAGGAGGCAGGGGGCGAGCAGGAGGAAGCGTCCGCGCATGGGCTTTCGGTTGTTGGTGAAGGACGAAGGACCGAGGCTCAACGTTGCACGACCACCCGGAAGGTGCGTTGCGCGCCGTCGGCCGTGGCCCGAACAAGGTACAGTCCATCGGGTGCCCCGGCGAGAGGAAGCACGGCGCGACCACCGCGCACACGCACGCTCGTCATCAACCGACCGCCCGCATCGAGCAGGGCCACCTGCAGCTCGGTGTTCATCGGCGCGCCGGAAACGACCACCTGCTCGTTCGCGCGGTCAACCACCACGCCGAGCGACTGCAGGGCCTGGAGCTCCGTGATGCCCACGTTGGAGTAGCACGCGCTGGTGTCCGTACAGCCGTTCTGGGTCACCTCCACGGCATACGACCCGGCGGTGGTGAGGGCGAACTGGGGCGCGGTGGCACCGGGAATGATGGCGTAGCCGTTCGCACAATCGAGCCACTGGTACTGGGCGTTGGTCGCCTGGCTGACGAGGTTGCCGCCGGCCTGCACCACGGTGAGGTTCACGGCCGTCACGGACAGGTTCAGGGTGGCGAGGGAATCACAGGACCCGCCCACGGGATAGGCGGTGGTGTAGGTGCCGGCCGCGGTTAGCGCCTGACCGTTGTAGGTGTAGGTCTCGCCCTGGCAGATGGTGGCGGTGGAGGTGCCGCCGATGGGGCAGCCGGCCACGTAGTTGCTGGAGCTGCCGTTCAGCGCGAAGGTGGACAGCGTGCCGTTGGGCGTGCCGGCGGCGTTGATCAAGGTGGTGAGCCCCGCGTTGGCGGCGCCCGCCGTGCCCTGGTCCATTTTGAAGTACAGCTGCAGGTCCGGATCGGCCGGGTCGGCGCCGTAGTTCATGATGCACTGCAGCTCGGCCTGGGTGAGGCCGCGCTTCCACAGGGTGGTCTCGTCCACGCTGCCGTCCAGGAAGATCTGCGTGGAGCCGGGAATGGGCATATTGCCGATGTGGAACATGCCCGATGTGTTCGTGGCGGTGCCGTTGGCGGCGATGGACCTGATGAGCACACCGTTGTGGTACATGCGCATGGTGCTGCCGTCGTAGGTGAGCGCCACGAACTGCCAGGTGTTCAAGGTCATCAGAGCGGTCGAATCGACCGTGAAGAGCGTGTTCGTGCTGTTCCGGAAGCGCCCCTCCAAGGTGGTGCCGTAGGTCTGCAGCAGGTAGAAATCGAAGGTGGCGTTGTCCCGGAAGCCGGCGATCGCGTCCATGTCGGGCCAGTTCGACGAGTGCGTGGGATACACCCAGCAGGTAAGGCTGAACCCGGTGGTGGAGTTGGCGACGAGGGCGGAGGCGTTCGCGACCGTGACCTCATCATCCACCCCGTCGAAGTCCAGGGCGTTCTGGGTCTGGGCCACCAGCACCGCAGGGGTCATCAGGGCAAGAAGAAGCGCGTAACGTGTGTTCATGTTGGTCCGGTTGATGGCAGCGAAGCTATCCACCTGCCTTGCCCGGCCCTGTCGTTCGTGCGCCACAGACCTGCGAACTTTCAACAGCCCCCCGTCAGCGGTCCGCCGTTCAGCCCCCGCTCCTATTTTCGCGGCCCGACCTCGTTCGGCACCCACGAACAAGTCCGGTGCCCCAACGTTCCCCGATCATGAAGATCCTCGTCCTCATCAGCCAGGTGCCCGACACCACCGCGCGCATCGCCTTCACCGCCAACAACACCCAGTACGATACCAACGGGGTCACCTTCATCGTGAACCCGTACGACGAGTGGTACGCCCTGGTGCGCGCCCTGGAGCTGAAGGAGGCGAAGGGCAACGGCAGCGTCACCACCATCACCGTGGGCGGCGCCGACACCGAGGCCACCATCCGCAAGGCCCTGGCCATCGGCGCCGACGAGGCCGTGCGTGTGGACGCCCCTGCGGCCGACGCATCGCAGGTGGCCGCCGAGGTGGCCGCCTACGCCAGGGACAAGGGCTTCGACCTGGTGCTGGCCGGCAAGGAGACGATCGACTTCAACGGCGGCCAGGTGGGCGCCATGGTGGCCGAGCTGCTCGACCTCCCCTACGTGCCATTGGCCAGCAAGCTCGATGTGAACGGCACCACGGCCACCGTGGAGCGCGATGTGCCCGGCGGCGTGGAGGTGCTGGAGCTGCAACTGCCCTGCGTGATCGGCGCCGCCAAGGGCATGGCCGAGCAGCGCATCCCCAACATGCGCGGCATCATGGCGGCCCGCACCAAGCCCCTGCAGGTGGTGCCCGCCACCAACCCCGCACCCGTGGCCGCCACCGTGCAGTTCGAGCTGCCGCCCGCCAAGGGCGCGGTGAAAATGATCCCCGCCGAGGAGGCCGGCAAGCTCATCGAGCTGCTCCACACCGAGGCCAAGGTGATCTGAAGTCATTGAACCGTACGGGCGCATCAGGATACGCCCCCACAGCCTAGATAGCCATGAGCACGATCGTCTTCATCGACACCCGGGGGGAGAAGCTCCCCAAGGCGGCCCAGGAGGCCGTGACCTACGCCAGCCAGCTGGCCGGTGGCCCCGTAACGGCCGTCACCTTCGGCGATGCCCAGGGGCTCGAGGCCCTCGGCGCACAGGGTGCGGGCAAGGTGATCGTGGCGCGCGGCGTGAAGGCCGTGGACGGCCAGCAGCTCACCAAGCTGGTGTGCGCGGTGGCGGCCGCTGAGAACGCCACCACCATCGTGTGCGTGGCCGACGCCACCGGCAAGGCCGTGGCCCCGCGCGTGGCCGCCCGCCTCAAGGCCGGCCACGTGGCCGGAGCCATCGCGCTGCCCGAGGGCGACCGCTTCAAGCGCAACGTGTTCAGCGGCAAGGCCCGCGCCTTCGTGCAGGTGAGCAGCCCCGTGAAGGTGGTGAGCCTGAGCCCCAACAGCATCGCCATCGGCACCGGCGGCGGCAGCGCCACCGTGCAGGAGTTCACCGGCGACCTCGGTCCCGCGCGCATCACCGTGAAGGAGCTGCGCAAGGCCGGCAGCGGCATCCCCCTGCCCGAGGCCGAACTGGTGGTGAGCGCCGGCCGCGGCATGAAAGGCCCCGAGAACTGGGGACCGGTGGAGGAGCTCGCGAAGGAGCTCGGCGCCGCCACGGCCTGCAGCCGCCCGGTGGCCGACATGCACTGGCGCCCGCACCACGAGCACGTGGGGCAGACCGGCGTGGCCATCCGCCCCAACCTGTACATCGCCATCGGCATCAGCGGCGCCATCCAGCACCTGGCCGGGGTGAACCAGAGCAAGGTGATCTGCGTGATCAACAAGGACCCCGAGGCCCCCTTTTTCAAGGCCGCCGACTACGGCATCGTGGGCGACGCCTTCGAGGTGCTGCCCAAGCTGATCGACGCGGCGAAGAAGCTGAACGCTGAGCGCTGAACCACCGGCCGCGAGGCGGGCGATGGTGGTCCCGGTTAGCCGCCGCGCCGTATCTTCACGGCCCGTTGCACCGCCGCGCAGGCGATACCCCCGGATGGAGAAGGTCGAGCTGAAGTTCCTGCGGATCACGTACAGCCACACGCACGCCGGGGCCTACGCGCTGATCCTGGCCGAGGTGCATGGCGACCGCCGCCTGCCCATCATCATCGGTGGCGTGGAGGCCCAGGCCATCGCCATCCAGGTGGAGAACATCAAGCCGGCCCGTCCCCTCACCCACGACCTGTTCAAGAACGTGAGCGACACCCTCGGCATCACGCTGAAGGAGGTGATCATCAACGACCTGGTGGAGGGCATCTTCCACGCCAAGCTGGTGCTGGAACAGAACGGCCAGGAGGTGGAGATCGACGCGCGCAGCAGCGATGCCATCGCCCTCGCCCTGCGCTTCGAGTGCCCCATCTTCTCCTACGAGTTCATCATGAGCGCCGCCGGCCTCAAGGTGGAGGAGGGCGAGGAGGAGAAAGGCGAGGGCGAGAAGATGGAGACCACGGAGAAGCCCGAGAAGAAGGGCATCAAGAGCGCCAGCCTCGACGACCTGAAGGAGATGCTCGAGGAGGCCCTCAACGACGAGGACTACGAGCGCGCCAGCAAGCTCCGCGACGAGATCAAGCGGCGCGAGCAGACGAACTGAGCGAGCCGTTGCCGATCGTTCGTTGGCCGTTGCCGGCCGGGAAGCCCTGAGCCTTGGCGTGTGCTGTAAAGACTCGTTGCTCATTGCTCATTGCTCGTTGTTCGTTGTTCGTCGGGAACGTGGGCCACGATGCACGAACAACGATGCACGATTAACGGCGCACGCCTCCCCGGTCACGCGTTGGCCGTTCGGTCGAACTTCTATCTTGTCACCCACGAACACCGACCGCATGTCGAAGACCGAATCGTGGGGCTCGCGCGTGGGCCTGATCCTGGCCATGGCGGGCAACGCCGTGGGCCTGGGCAACTTCCTCCGCTTCCCCGTGCAGGCCATCCAGAACGGCGGCGGGGCCTTCATCATCCCCTACATCGTGTGCTTCCTCCTCATGGGCATCCCGCTGCTCTGGATCGAGTGGAGCATGGGGCGCTTCGGCGGAAGGAGCGGCCACCACAGCACGCCCTTCATCCTGCACAACATGGACCCCAAGCGGGCGCTGTGGAAGTACGTGGGCGTGTTCGGCATCTTCACCAACATCGCGGTGGCCGCTTACTACTGCTACCTCGAGAGCTGGACGCTGAGCTACATCTGGCACAGCGTGGCCGGCACCTTCATGACCATGGACGCCGGCCAGGTGGCCGGTTTCTTCGGCAGCTACATCGACGTGACGACGAGCACCACGGGCATCCCTTACGAGGCCATCTGGTTCTGGCTCATCTGCCTGCTGCTGAACACCTGGATCCTGAGCAAGGGCCTCAGCGGCGGGGTGGAGAAGGCCGCCAAGGTGGGCATGCCCCTGCTGATCCTCTTCGGTGCGCTGCTCGCGGTGCGCGGGGTCACCCTCAAGGCCGGTGAGCACGGTGCGCAGTTCGATGGCACCGTGGGCCTCAACTTCCTGTGGACGCCCGACTATTCGAGCATCTGGAAGCCCAGCGTATGGCTGGCCGCGGCGGGGCAGATCTTCTTCACCCTGAGCGTGGGCATGGGCAGCATCCAGTGCTACGCGAGCTACGTGCGCAAGAAGGACGACATCGCCCTCAACGCCATGAGCGCCGGCTGGATGAACGAGTTCGTGGAGGTGGTGCTGGGCGGGGCCATCATCATCCCCATCGCCATCGGCTACCTCGGCATCGACAAGGTGAAGGAGCTCACCGCCAGCGGGGGCCTCGGCCTCGGCTTCAAGACGCTGCCCTACCTGTTCACCCAATGGGGCCCCTGGCTGTCGGCCATCGCCGGGGTGTGCTGGTTCGGGCTCCTGTTCTTCGCCGGCATCACCAGCTCGCTGGCCATGGGCACCCCGGTGATGGGCTTCCTGCAGGACGAGTTCGGGTGGAAGCGCGGTCCCTCGGCCTGGATGTTCGGCCTGATCGTGCTGGTGTTGGGCCTGCCCACGGTGCTCTTCTTCGAGCATGGCGTGTTCGACGAGTACGACTATTGGGCGGGCACGGTGAGCCTGGTGGTGTTCGCCCTGTTCGAGGTGATCCTGTTCGCCTGGGTGTTCGGCATGGACAAGGGCTGGGCCGAGATCAACATGGGGGCCGACCTGCGTCCGCCGCAGGCCTACCGCTTCATCATCAAGTACATCACCCCGCTGATCCTGGTGGTGGTCTTCTTCGGCTCGCTGCCCGGCATCTGGGAGAAGGTCACCGCCCCGGCCAGCCCGTACGTGCACGGCTCGCGCCTGCTGCTCCTCGGCCTCTACGTGGGCATCGCCCTGCTCGTGCGCAAGGCCTACCTCAAACGCAAACGCCACGGCCACGGCCTGGTGTGAACACCCGCGACCATGAACGCTTCCGCCCTCGTGCTGATGCTGGCCTCCGTGCTCACGGTCACCGGCTTCATGCTGTACTTCTTCTATCGCGTGCTCACCACGCCGCCCAAGCCCGAGCCCGACAGTTTCTCGGAGAACGACCCCGACTGAGCGGCACCCGGTGAACGCCGTACCACCAACCCCGGCATGAGCACCGCGGAACAGGAGGCCAGGAAATTCCTGCGCTCGTTCAGCACGGGCAAGGTGCTGCTGCCCGTGGTGATCGGGCTGGGCATCACCGCGCTGCTCGTGTGGCGCAGCAGCAGCGGACAGGCCCTCGCCGACGTGACCTGGAGCTGGTACAGCACCTGGTGGATGTTCCTCGCCTTCCTGAGCCTGGTGGTGCGCGACTGGATGTACATGCTCCGTATCCGCCACCTCAGCGACAGGCAGCTCAACTGGTGGCGCACCTTCGTGGTGATCATGCTGTGGGAGTTCGCCAGCGCCATCGCGCCCGGCATCATCGGCGGCGGATTCTTCTTCGCCATCTTCATCCTTACGCGGGAAGGCATCAACGCCGGCAAGAGCATCACCGTCATCACCTTCACCTCCTTCCTGGACGGCATCTTCATCGCGCTGATGGCCCCGCTGGTGTACGTCATGGTGGGGCGCTCCGCGCTCTTCAGCGGCATGGAAACCGCGGCAGGCGGCTGGTGGGGCACGGGCTTCTTCCTCACCTTCTGGGTGGTGTACGGCATCATCCTCGCCTACAAGCTCTTCGTGGCCTACGCCCTCTTCGTGAACCCCGCCTTCGTGAAGCGCGCGCTCGTGGGCATCTTCTCCATCAAGGGCCTTCGCCGCTGGCGCCGCTCCATGGTCACCACCGGCGACCAGCTCATCACCGCCGCGGCCGGCCTGCGCGAGCGCGGCTGGGACTACTGGTGGCCCGCGCTGCTCACCACCTTCGGCAGCTGGACCGCCCGCTACAGCATCGTGAACTGCATCGTGCACGCCTTCACCCAGGGCGCGGGCTTCCACAACGACCTCACCATCTACGCCAAGCAGGTGATCATGGGCATCATCGTGCTGCTGATGCCCACCCCCGGCGGCAGCGGCATCGCCGAGTTCATCTTCACCGACTTCCTGGGCATGTACATCGCCCCCGGGCTGGCGCCCACCCTCGCCTTCCTCTGGCGCCTCATCAGCTACTACCCCTACATCGCCATCGGCCTCATCCTGCTGCCCCGCTGGGTGCGTCGCAACCTGCTGCACCTGCCGGACAGCGCATCGAAGGCGCATGACCGCACCACCTGAGAACACCGCATGGAACGACTGATCGGACTCATCGGCGTGGCCCTGATCCTGGGCCTCGCCTTCCTGGCCAGCAACAACCGCAAGGCGATCAACCCGCGCGTGATCATCAGCGGCATCCTGCTGCAGCTCAGCATCGCCGTGCTCGTGCTGAAGGTGCCGCCCGTCACGCGCTTCTTCCAGTTCCTGGGGCACGGCATGGAGAAGATCGAGCTGTTCGCACGGCAGGGCGCCTCCTTCGTGTACGGCGGGCTCGCGGCGGTGCAGTTCGACGGCACCGTGGCCAACTACGCCGCCGGCGGCTTCGTGTTCGCCTTCAACGTCACCGCCACCATCATCCTGGTGTGCGTGCTGGTGGCCATCCTGTACCACTTCGGCATCATGCAGCGCGTGGTGCAGGTGATCGCCCGCGCCATGAACTTCGTGATGCGCGTGAGCGGCGCCGAGGCCCTGAGCAACGTGGCCAGCGCCTTCGTGGGCCAGGTGGAGGCCCAGGTGATGATCCGTCCCTACCTCGCCGGCATGACGCGCAGTGAGCTCCTCGCCAGCATGAGCGGCAGCCTGGCCTGCATCGCCGGTGGCATCCTGGTGGTGTACGTGAACATGGGCGCCCAGGCCGGCTACGACCTCGCCCCCAAGCTCATCGCCGCCAGCCTGATGGCCGCGCCCGGTGCGCTCGTGATCAGCAAGATCGTGTTCCCCGAGACCGAGGAGAGCCAGACCATGGGCAACGTGAAGCTCGAGGTGAAGAGCCACTACATCAACGTGGTCGACGCCATCAGCCACGGTGCCGGGGACGGCTTCAAGATCGCCATGAACGTGATCGCCATGCTCATCGGCTTCATCGCGCTCATCGCCCTGATCGACTGGAGCCTGCTGCGCATCGGCCACCTCTTCAGCCCCGACCTCGACCTCAGCCTCAACTGGATCTTCGGCAAGGTGTTCTACCCGCTGGCGTGGAGCATGGGCGTGCCGTCGCAGGACGTGGGCAGCGTGGCCACCCTGCTCGGCCAGAAGCTCTCCATCAACGAATTCGTCGCCTTCCAGAACCTGGCGAACAAGAGCGTGCCCATCGTCACCGAGAAGGGCCTGCTGATCGTGAGCGTGGCCATCTGCGGCTTCGCCAACTTCAGCAGCGTGGGCATGCAGATCGGCGGCATCGGCGAGCTCGCCCCCACCCGCCGCCACGACCTGGCCAAGCTCGGCCTGAAGGCGCTCTTCTGCGGCACACTCGCGAGCTACCTCAGCGCCACCATCGCGGGGATCATCATGTGAGCGCTACAGGGACAGTTGAACGAGGAAAGCTGAACGTTGAGAAGGATCCCGTCAGGCTTCGCCCTGTTTCCTTCGCCGATCGCCCTTCGTCCTTTATCCGTGGTGCCCTGGAGCAATGGATGACCTCATCAGCCTGCTGTTGATGCGCCCTCTGGGCCATGCCTTCCAGTGGCTTGGAGGCACCCTGCGTTACCTCTATGGCACCCTGATCCGCGCCTTACGCCTCACCAAGCGGAAGGCATACGCCCATCACGAATACGTGAACGGACCGGACGACCCCGGGGACGCTGTGCTCGACACGGCGGGACACAGGTTCAACAACCGCTTGCTCGGGCTCCTGTTCCTTGGGATACTGCTCGGCACCCTCACGCGTTGTTGAACGCATGCGCCGCCTCCTTCTCGTGCTGCTGCTCGCCGCCGGTGCGCTGACCGGCTGGTGGCTGTGGCGCGCCAACGACCCGGCCTTCACCGGACCTCCGCCTGTGCCCGGCGCCCCGCTCGACAGCCTGAACGGCGTGGTGGTGTACCACAACGGGGGCATGGGCGCGGTGCACGGCCGCAACACCGTGGACGGCTACAACGTGGGCCTGAAGTACCAGTGCGTGGAGTTCGTGAAGCGCTACTACCTGGAACACTTCCACCACCGCATGCCCAATAGCTACGGGCACGCCAAGGACCTGTTCGATCGCACCCTGGCGGACAGCACCTTCAACCCCGCGCGCGGGCTGATGCAGTTCACCAACGGCGGCCGCTTCATGCCTCAGGTGGGCGACATCGTGGTCCTTGATGGAACTCGCGCCAATCCCTATGGGCATGTCGCGATCATCTCCAGGACAGGTGACTGGGAACTGGAGGTGATCCAGCAGAACTGCGGCAGCACCCGTGCGGAATACGACATCGATACCGATGATGGCATGTGGCGCATTGACAACGACCGCGTGCTCGGCTGGTTGCGGATGCCCTAGGACCGCGATCACCGGTGCTTCGTAGTTTCACCGGGCATTCCCCGCACCCATGCTCCGCTCCGGCATCACCCTCCTCGGACTCTGCACCCTCCTCGCGCTCCACGCACAGCCCGGCGTGCAGGAAGGCAAGCCCTTCGCCCGCACGATCAAGAACGCGCAGGGCGACCTGCACACCGTGGTGGACGGCGTGGTGGGCGTGGACGGTCGCGCCCTGCTCTATGTGGAGGAAGGCCCCTTGCACAAGGTGGTGCGGCTCGATGCCCTGTTGCAGCCCACCGAGGAGCTCGCGTTGAAGGACGTGCTGCTCGATGGCGTGAAATGGGTGGGCGTGTGCCCCGTGGTGTCCGATGGCGAACTGAAGGTGCTGCTGGCCTCACCCCAGAAGAAAGGCGTGGACTACGGCATCGGGTCCATCAGCGCCGCAGGTCCGGTCACCGTGAAGGGCTTCCGCCGCATCCACAGCTTCGACCACCCCCTGAGCGGCGACCTCAGCAACACCCTCGCCCGCCGCCCCCTGCCCGACCCCATCCTCTTCACCCGCGGCCTCGCTTTCGCCCAGCAGGAGCGGCTGGTGAGCTCGCCCGACGGCAAGCACCACATCCTCAACATGTTCAGCCAGGACGGCAAGGAGAACAAGCGGATGTGGTACGCCTACCTCGACGAAGGCTTCAACGTGCTGTGGAGCGGCATGAAGGAGCTTCCGCTGAACGATGTGCAGAGCACGGTGCACCAGGTGAGCCTCGCCGACGACGGCGACGTGCACGTGGTGAGCTACCTGTTCCGCTGCAAGGACGAGGGGCAGATGAGCGACAAGAACTGCCACGAGGTGCACCTGACCACGCTCACCGACCAGGGCAACACCGTGAAGGACCTGCTCGTGGACAAGGACTTCGTGAGCACCGTGCGCCTCTGCGAGCGCGGCAACGGCAAGGTGTCGCTCGCCATCCGCTACGGCGCGCTCACCGGCCTGCCCGGCCTGCTGCTCACCCTGGACCCCAAGGACGCCAAGCTGAAGCCCACGCCCCTGGTGGACCAGCGCATCCCCTCCATCCGCAAGGTGAAGCTCACCACCTTCGGCGCCCTGGAGGGCAACGCGAAGAGCACCACCTCGCGCACGGCCAAGGTGCCCGACGAGGTCATCGACCTGTTGCCGGCCTGGGACGGCGGCACCGTGCTGGTGGAGACCTTCCTGGAGAACAACTTCGAGCTGCCCATCGGCGAGGCCATCGCCATCCGCCACCTCAGCGGAGCGGTGCGCGCCACCTGGTTCGACGCCAACGACACCCTGCGCTGGCAGCATGTGGCCGAGCGCACGTACATGACCACCGCCGGGCAGGCCTTCGAAGGTGCGGGCGTGGCCCTGAACGACAACGGGCTGACGCTTGTGTTCGGCCACACCCCGAAGGGGCTGGACGGTGTGCTCGCCCAAGGCAACGTGGAGGAGGGCGACGACAAGAAGAGCAAGGGGAAGGGCGCTCCGCACGAGCCCGGCGTGCTCAAGGCCGTGGTGCTCGACCGCAGCGGCAAGGTGGTGAACGAGGGTACGGCGTGGCGCCCGGAGCAGCCCTTCGTGGCCTGCTCCACCGAGCTCCTCACCGACCCCACCGGCCACAAGGCGTTGGTGCGCGCCTTCGACCGGGGCACCCAGTACCGCTACGCCCTCATCGACCTGAGCGCCGTGGGCAGGGAGTAGCGCTGTTCAACCCGCATTGTTCGTAGCGCGCGATGGCGCGCCCCTGCACGCGCGCACGGGGCGGGGATCTTTGCGCCGTGCCGAAAGCTGGACCTGCACCGGAGCGTGCGCCGCACCTGGGCGACCGCATCGGGCGCGCCTTCACCGACGCGCTCGCGTGGCTGGGCCGCAAGGTGATGAACAGCAGGCTGAAGGAGATCACGCTCCTCACCCTGCCCTACCAGGTGGCCGCCGTGCTCACGGCCCTCATCGCCGTGGGCTACGCCAAGCTCTTCGAGCTGGTGGAGAAGCTGCACCTGTGGGTGCTGGGCATCCACCCCGACTGGATCTTCGTGAGCGCCCCCGTGAGCTTCCTGCTCAGCTGGTGGCTCGTGCGCCGCTTCGCCCCGCTGGCCGGCGGCAGCGGCATCCCCCAGCTCATGGCCGCGATCGAGGTGAGCAACGACAGCAGCAACGACCGCAGCTGGCGCTTCCTCAACGTGCGCATCATCGGGGTGAAGATCCTGAGCAGCCTGGCCATGGTGCTCGGCGGCGGCGCCGTGGGCCGCGAGGGTCCCACCCTGCAGATCGCCGGCAGCGTGTACCGCGTGGTGCACAAGCTGCTCCCCGCGTTCTGGCCGCGCATCAGCCGCCGGGTGATGATGATCACCGGGGGCGCCGCCGGCCTCAGCGCGGCCTTCAACACCCCCCTGGGCGGGATCGTGTTCGCCGTGGAGGAGCTCACCAAGACGCACCTCGCCAACTTCCGCACCGCCGTGTTCACCAGTGTGATCATCGCCGGCATGACCTCGCAACAGCTGGTGGGGAGCTACCTGGGCATGTCCGAAGGCCTGCTCTACCCCAAGCTCTCCGCCGTCGGGCCCTCCTTCATGTACAAGGTGCTCGCCATCGGCCTGCTCGCCGGCGCCTCGGGCGCCTTCTTCTGCAAGGTGCTGCTGCTGCTCGACAAGATGCGCCGCGGGATCAAGGCGGTGCCCGTGCAGGCGATGTGGGCGGTGGGCTGCGCGCTGGTGTTCGCCGTGCTCGTGCACTACCTGGGTCCGCACACGCTGGGCAGCGGGCGCTCGGTGCTGCAGGAGTACCTGTTCAAGACCGACGTCGACCCCAGCTGGCAGCACATCTCCGCGCGCATCCTGGGGCCGCTCGTATCGATGGGCGCGGGCGGCGCGGGCGGCATCTTCGCCCCCAGCCTCAGCAGCGGCGCCGCCATCGGCGGGTGGGTGGCCCAGCTGTTCGAGCCCAGCGACGGCGAGTTCCGCGTGCTCGTGCTCTGCGGCATGGTCGCCTTCCTCACCGGCGTGTCGCGCTCGCCCTTCACCTCGGCCATCCTGGTGCTGGAGATGACCGACCGCCACAGCGTGATCTTCCAGCTGATGTACGCCGCCATGGTGGCCTACATGGTGAGCTACAGCATCGACCGCAAGAGCTACTACGAGCGCATGAAGCTGCGCCTGCTGGCCGCCCTGCCCGGCAACAGCGCCAAGGACCGGAAGAAGGGCCCGTCCAAGGATGGCGCACCGCCCGCGGAGGAACCACCGCCCGGACCCAACGCGGGGATCGGACTGGGTTAACTTTGGGGTCGCCATGAAGCAATACCACGACCTGCTCCGCCACATCCTGGACAACGGAGTGCAGAAGCACGACCGCACCGGCACCGGCACCATCAGCTGCTTCGGGTACCAGATGCGCTTCGACCTCAGCGAGGGCTTCCCCCTGGTGACCACCAAGAAGCTGCACGTGAAGAGCATCATCCACGAGCTCCTGTGGTTCCTGGCCGGCGACACCAACGTGAAGTACCTGCAGGACAACGGTGTGCGCATCTGGGACGAGTGGGCCGATGCGGACGGGAACCTGGGGCCGGTGTACGGCTACCAGTGGCGCAGCTGGCATGCCCCCGACGGGCGCGTGATCGACCAGATCGCCAACGTGGTGGACATGATCAAGCGCAACCCCGACAGCCGCCGGCTGATCGTGAGCGCCTGGAACCCCGCCGACGTGGACCGCATGGCCCTGCCGCCTTGCCACACCATGTTCCAGTTCTACGTGGCCGATGGCAAGCTGAGCTGCCAGTTGTACCAACGCAGCGCCGACACCTTCCTGGGCGTGCCCTTCAACATCGCCAGCTACGCCCTGCTCACCCTGATGGTGGCGCAGGTGTGCGGCCTGAAGCCCGGCGAGTTCGTGCACACCTTCGGCGACGTGCACCTGTACAACGACCACCTCGAACAGGCGCGCTTGCAGCTCACCCGTGAGCCGCGGCCGTTGCCCGTGATGCGCATCGACCCCGCGGTGAAGGACATCTTCGCCTTCCGGTTCGAGCATTTCACGCTCGAGCAGTACGACCCGCACCCCCACATCAAAGCCACCGTATCGGTATGATCATCAGCGCCATCGCCGCCGTGGCGGACAACGGGACCATCGGCAAGGACGGAGGTCTTCCCTGGCACCTGCCGGACGACATGAAGTTCTTCCAGCGCACCACGGTGAACCACTACGTGATCACCGGCCGCAAGAACTACGAGAGCATCCCCGAGCGCTACCGCCCGTTGCCCAACCGCACCAACATCGTGGTGACCCGCGCCGAGGGTTACAAGGCGCCGGGCGCCCTGGTGTGCCGCTCCATCGAGGAGGCCATCGACATGGCCCGCAACGCCGGCGAGACCGAGTGTTTCATCATCGGCGGTGGCCAGATCTACGAGGAGGCCTTCAGCAAGAAGCTCATCCACCGCATCTACCTCACCAACGTGCACGCCGAGGTGGTGGGCGACGTGAAGTTCCCCGCGATCGGCAAGGGCTGGAAGGAGGTGTGGGTGGAGCACCACAAGGCCGACGAGCGGCACCAGTACCCCTTCACCTTCAAGGTGCTCCAACACCTGAACTGAGGCGGTGCCGTGTCCCGGACTAAACCCCGGGCATGATCCTTGCGTCCAAGGGGTGCGATCCCGAACCACCACCCCATGACCAAGCATCTCCCCCTCGCCCTGGCCTTCGCTGTCCTGGCGTTCACCTCCTGCCGCAAGGAGGACGACACCCCGGTGGACCTCGACTACACCAGCGCCACGGACAACGCCCGCGCCGAGGACCTGTTCAACGACATGCTGCGCACCGTGGACGACGTGGCCGAGGCCAACGGGCTCCGCTCCGCCGACGATGCCTGCGCCCCCACCGTCACCATCGACACGGTGGCCATGCCGCACACCCTGACCATCGACTTCGGCAGCGTGAACTGCACGGCCAGCAACGGCCGCACGCGCCGGGGCATCCTGCACGTCACCTTCACCGGTCGCTACCGCGATGCCGGCACCGTGATCACCATCACGCCCGAGGACTACTACGTGAACGACCTGCACGTGCAGGGCACGAAGACCGTGACCAACATGGGCCTCAACGGCGACGGCGACCCGTACTTCACCGTGAACGTGAACGGCTCCATCACCGCTGCGGACGGCAGCTGGACGGCCACGCACCAGGCCCAGCGCACGCGCACATGGATCGCCGGCGACGACACCACCACGCCACTGGACGATGTGTACCTGATCACCGGATCGGGCAGCGGGGTGAACCGCCTTGGCACGGCCTACACCGTCACCATCACCCAAGCCCTGCGCGTGGCCGTGGGCTGCGGCTGGATCACGGCGGGCACCGTGCAGATCGTGCCCGACGGACGCCCCACCCGCACCATCGATTGGGGCAATGGCGCTTGTGACGGCACCTTCACGGTGAACGTGAACGGATCCACCTACACCATCACCGTGGGCTGACCCCCGCCGCGGGTCCGCCGGCCCTCGCCCACAAGGCCCCGCGACCGGGAACGGTGCGGGGCCTTGCCTTTGGCCCGCCGGTTAGGACCGTTCCATCACCCCACCGGCCGTTCATCACGGGGTGCTTGGGCCGCGCTTGGGACGGGCGGTTACTTCGACCGGTCAAGCACCGGCCGGCCCGTCCGCATGAGCTACTTCCAACGAACGCCCATCCCGTACCGCACGATCCTCATCGTGGCACTGGTGATGGCCACGCTCTTCCTGCTGCAGGCCTACATGCACCATTACGTGTATGCCGAGCTCAAGGGCATGGGCGAGTTCCGCTGGCTGCGCGAGGTACCCCCGCCCTACCTCAACTTCCTCTTCTGGGCGCTGCTCACCCCGCTGGTATACCGCGTGCTCGAGCGCTGGCCCTTCACCATCCGGCCGCTGTGGAAGATCATCCTGGTGCATGCGGGCTTCGGTGTGCTCATCGGCGGCCTGCACGAGGTGGTCACCAGCGCCATCTACTACACCATCCTCTGGAGCCAGAACGACTTCGAGTTCAGCGCGGCGTACATCAACTGGGCGATCCAGGCGCTGCCGCCCGCGATCCTCAGCCGCTTCATGGAGTACTGGATCCTGGCCGCCGTGCTCTTCGCGGTCGACACCGCCCGCCAGGCCCGCGAGCGCCAGACGCAACTGCTGAAGTTGAAGAACGAGCTCCAGGTGAGCCAGTTGAACGCCCTGAAGAAGCAATTGCAACCGCACTTCCTCTTCAACACCCTCAACACCGTGAGCGCGTTGATGGACGAGGACATCGCCAGCGCGCGCACGGTGCTCAGCCGGCTGGGCGGTCTGCTGCGCGTGACCCTCGACTCCACGAAGCGCGACAAGGTTCGGTTGGACCGGGAGATCGACCACGTGGCCAACTACCTGGGGATCGAGAGCGTGCGCTTCCGCGACCGCCTGCAGGTGACCTACGACATCCCGGCGGAACTGGGCGGCGCCATGGTGCCAAGCATGGTGCTCCAACCCCTGGTGGAGAACAGCATCAAGCACGGGCCCGACGCCACCTACGAACCCGTGCGCATCAGCGTGCAGGCCGTGCGTCGTGATGAACGGTTGGAGCTGCGTGTCTCAGACAACGGAAAAGGCTGTTCCGATGTCATGGGTGCGATGACGAACGGCGGGATCGGACTTCGCAACGTGCGGGACCGCCTGCAGCTGCTCTATGGGGATGCGGCCCACTACGACATTTCCAGCCCCCAGGGTCGGGGGTTCAATGTGACACTCTCCTTCCCACTTGAACACGACCTCCCATGAAACACATCCGGACACTGATCGCCGACGATGAACCGGCGGCCCGCGCGCGGCTTGCGCGCCTCCTGAGCCAGGACCCCGAGATCGAGGTGGTGGGCGAATGCCGCAACGGCGCCGAGGTGATCGAGGCCGTGGCCAAGCACCGCCCCGACCTGCTCTTCCTCGACGTGCAGATGCCCCAGAGCAACGGCTTCGACGTGCTGCAGCACCTCTCGAGCACCCTGCCCCGCGAACGCCTGCCCTTCGTGGTCTTCGTCACCGCGCACGACCAGTACGCCTTGAAGGCCTTCGACGTGAACGCCGTGGACTTCCTGTTGAAGCCCTACGACGATGAGCGGTTCCAGGCCAGCCTGGAGAAGGCCCGCAAGTTCATGGAGCTGCGCATGAACAGCAAGCTCACCGGAAAGCTCATGGACCTCGTGCGCGAGCACATGCATGCGAACAGCGAGTACGTGGAGGTGTTCAACATCCGCGAGAAAGGCCGCGAGCACAAGGTTCCGGTGGATGAGATCATCTACCTGCGCGCCGAGGGCAACTACCTGCACCTGCAGCTGAAGGAGCGTCACCACCTGCACCGGATGACCATGAACGCGGTGGAGAGCGAGCTGGACCCCTCGCGCTTCCTGCGCATCCACCGCAGCTACATCGTGAACAAGGCCCACGTGCGGAACTCCCGCTACAGCGGCAACAACGAGTTCGTGTTCCACATGGCCAACAACGAGCGCATCATCAGCGGGCGCAGCTACAAGGAGCAGATCGCGCGCGCCCTGCAGGAGCAGTCCGTGTAGCACGACCGACGATGACGCGGGCCATCCGTCCAGCCCTGCTGGAAGCGGGTGGCCTGCTGCTATTCCGGGCACTACCTTCGGCACGCACCGCACACACCCGGTGCGTCCCACCATGTCGTTCCGCTCCCTCCTGGCCTTCGGCCTCGGCTTCTGCGTTGTGGTCGCTCAGGCCCAACGTCCTCCCGCGCAACCCGACGCCGCCGGGATCCTGCACCGCATGCAGAAGCTCAACGTGCTGGGCAGCGTGCTGTACATCGTGGCCCATCCCGATGACGAGAACACCCGCCTGATCGCCTGGCTCGCGAACGGCAAGAAGGTGCGCACCGGCAACCTCAGCCTCACCCGCGGCGATGGCGGGCAGAACCTCATCGGGCCCGAGCTGGGCGACGCGCTGGGCATCATCCGCACGCAGGAGCTGCTGGAGGCGCGGCGCATCGATGGCGGCGAGCAGTTCTTCACCCGCGCGGTGGATTTCGGGTTCAGCAAGAACGCGGCGGAGAGCTTCGCGAAATGGGGGCATGACGAAGTGCTGAGCGACGTGGTGCGCGTGATCCGCCAGTTCCGGCCCGATGTCATCATCACGCGTTTCCCGCCCACACGCGAGGCCGGCCACGGCCACCACGAGGCCAGCGCCATCCTGGCCGCCGAGGCCTTCGACCTGGCCGGCGACCCGAAGGCCTTTCCGGAGCAACTACAGCAAGGGCTGGAGGTGTGGCAGCCACGCCGCCTCTTCTTCAACGGCAGCACCTGGTGGAAGAAGGACCTCGCCGACATCGCGAAGAACGACCCCGACTGGTTCACGGTGGACGTGGGCGGCTACGACCCGCTGCTGGGCCTGAGCTACACGGAGATCGCCGGGCGCAGCCGCAGCATGCACAAGAGCCAGGGCTTCGGCGCCGCGGAGACCCGGGGCGAGCTCATCGAATACCTCAAGTTCGTGAAAGGGGATCGACCCAGGACCTCCGACATCTTCGAGGGGATCGACATGACGTGGAGGCGGGTGCCTGCCCCGGGGATGGGCGAGCGCGTCGACGCGATGATCGCCGCATACGCCATGAGCGCGCCCGAAGGTTCAGCAGCCGCCTTGATCGCCATCCACAAGGCCCTCGGCGAACGCGACAAGACCCTGGACCCGAAGTGGGTGGCGAAGAAACAGGCCGAGGTGGAGCAGTTGCTCCTTGACGTGCACGGCATCACCCTCGAGGCCTTGAGCGCTTCACCCACGGTGGTGGTGGAGGCGCAGGCCAAGGTGGAGCTGAACGTCGTGGCCCGGCGTCCGGGTGCGATCATCATTACCTCCGGCCCTGCGGCACCGGTCGCACTGGCGCCGAACCGCACCACCACCATCCCGCTCGATCTGAAGGCCCCCTCGGTGCCGGATGGTCCGTTCTGGCTGGAACTACCGCATACCGACCTCTACCGCTTCGAGGACCCGAAGCTCATCGGGGCACCGGCCCTGCCGGTTCACTTCCAGGTGCCCTGCACGCTGCAGTTCGGCAACGGACCGCGGATCATCCGGTCCCTGCCCGTGATGCATCGGTGGGTGGACCGTGTGAAGGGCGAGCTGGTGCGCGAGTGCCATGTGATCCCGCGCGCCATGGTGTACGCCCGTAGGTCCGCCTACATCGCCGCGCGCGACACCCAGGTGGTGGAGCTCGGGGTGGAGGCGTACACGGACCTGTCCCAATGCATCGTGCATTGCGAAAAGCCCTACGGCTGGAAGATGAGCGCGATGGAACAGCCCATCGCCGACCTGCACGCCGGTGAGAAGGTCGGAGCCCGGGTCACCTTCATCAAGGACGAGGGCTGCGAGGAAGGCACCCTGGAGATCGGCCTGCGGAGCGCGGCCAGCTTCGACAAGCGCACGCAGCGCATGATCAGCTACGACCACTTGATGCCGCAGGTGTACTCCACCGCTGCGATGTTCAAGCTCGTTCCTGTGGATGCCCGTACCACGGCCAGGCGGGTCGGCTACATCAAGGGCGCCGGCGACGACGTGCCGCAGGCCATCGAACAGCTCGGTGTGGAGGTGGACATCGTGGATCCCACGACAGCCACGCTCGAAAGCCTGAAGAGCTACGACGCCATCGTCACCGGCATCCGCGCCTACAACACCGTGCAGCGCCTGAAGGACCTGAACCCCGTGCTGATGAAGTACGTGGAGGAGGGCGGCACGCTGGTGGTGCAGTACAACACCAAGAGCAGTGACATGGTACTGCCCGACACGCTCTTCGGCCCCTATCCCTTCAGCCTGACCCGCGACCGCGTGACCGTGGAGGAGGCCCCGCCCACCTTCCTCGATCCCAAGCACCCGCTGCTCACCACACCGAACGCGATCACTGAAAAGGACTTCGACGAATGGGTTCAGGAGCGTGGTCTGTACTTCTGCGGCACCCTGGATCCGCACTATACCCCGCTGATCGCCTGGAACGACCCCGGGGAGCAACCGCTCAACGGCGGCCTCATCACCTGCGACCACGGAAAAGGCCGCTACATCTACACAGGCATCAGCTTCTTCCGGCAGTTGCCGGCGGGGGTGCCGGGAGCGTATCGGCTTATTGCGAATCTCATTTCACCGCGCGATCCGAAGTGAAGCCGGAGAGCGAAGACAGAATGTGAAATGTAGAATGAAGAATGTAGAATGTAAAACTGCTGGCGCATGGAAAGGAAGTACGATCTCGAGGAGCGATGCTGTGTGTTCGCGGCGGCGGTGGTGAAGCACACCGACAACATGCCGAATACGCGCGCCGGAAATCATCTGGCCGGACAACTGCTTCGGAGCGGTACAGCGCCTGCCCTTCACTACGGAGAGGTGCAAGGAGCCGAGTCGTCACGCGACTTCATCCACAAGATGAGCGGCGAATCGAAGGAGCTGCGCGAATCGAAGAACAATCTGCGGGTGCAGGTGCTCAGCGGGATGATGGACACCAAGAACAACGAGCATGCCTGGCTGATCCAAGAGTGCGGCGAGCTGGTCGCCATCTTCACCGCCAGCGTCAAGACAGCAGAACGCAACAACCCAAGGAAGTGACGGCGACCTCGTAGATCCGCCCATTCGCACTTCTACATTCTGCATTCTTCATTCTTCATTCCCGCCTAACCGTGCACTGGCTCGACTGGCTCATCCTCCTCGGCACCCTCGGCTTCATCGTGGGCTACGGGGTGTGGCGCACGCGGCGCACGAACACGGTGGGCGGTTACCTGCGCGGCGACAACGAGGACCGGTGGTGGGCGGTGGCGTTGAGCGTGATGGCCACGCAGGCCAGCGCGATCACCTTCCTGAGCACGCCGGGGCAGGGCTACCTGGAAGGCATGGGCTTCGTGCAGTTCTACTTCGGGCTGCCGCTGGCCATGGTGGTGATCGCCTGGGTGTTCATCCCCCTCTTCTACCGGGCGAACGTGTACACCGCCTATGAGTACATCGGGCGCCGCTTCGATGGCCGCACGCGCCTGCTCACCGCCATCCTCTTCCTCGTGCAGCGCTGCCTGTCCACCGGCTTCACCATCTACGCGCCGAGCATCGTGCTCAGCAAGGTGCTGCACTGGCCGCTGGGGTGGACCTGCGTGTTCATCGGCGGGCTGGTGATCCTGTACACCACCACCGGCGGCGCCAAGGCGGTGGGGGTCACGCACAAGCAGCAGATGGCCGTGATGTTCGGCGGGCTCTTCGTGGCCTTCGGTCTGCTGGTGCACCACCTCGGCAGCATGGTCTCATTCGGGGAGAGCCTGCAGCTGGCGGGCGCCATGGGCCGCATGCAGGTGATCGACACCTCCTGGGACCCGGCCACCAAATACACCCTGTGGAGCGGCCTGATCGGCGGCTTCTTCCTCCAGCTCTCCTACTTCGGCACGGACCAGAGCCAGGTGCAGCGCTACCTCGGCGGTGAGTCGGCGCGCCAGGCACGCGTGGGCCTCATCACCAACGGCCTGCTGAAGGTCCCCATGCAGTTCTTCATCCTGCTGATCGGGGTGCTGGTGTTCGTGTTCTACCAGTTCAATGCCGCCCCGCTGCATTGGAACGAGGCCAACCTCGCCACGGCACGGGCGCTGGACACCACCCACCGGACCGCCGAGCTCGAACAGGCGCATGCGCTGCTGGCCCGTGAGCGTGCTTCGGTGATGCGGGACCTGGTCGATGCCCAACGGGCCGGCGATGAGGCCCGCACCGCCACGTTCCAGCGGCTGGCCAGGGAGCTGAACGCCCGCGATGCCGACCTGCGTACCGCCTTCCAGGAGCGCCTTGCCGAACTTGATCCCGGCGCGGAGCCCAACGACAAGGACTACATCTTCATCACCTACATCATGGACCACCTCCCGGTGGGGGTGGTGGGGCTGCTGCTCGCCATGATCTTCAGCGCGGGCATGGGCAGCACCAGTTCGCAGTTGAGCGCCCTGGCCACCACCGCCGTGGTGGACATCCTTCGTTCGGAACGCACGGGGCAGGCCCAGGTGACCGCCACACGATGGGCGACCGTGCTCTTCGGGATCCTTGCGCTCCTGTTCGCCGCCATCTTCCCCCTGTTCGACAACCTCATCCAGGCCGTCAACATCCTGGGATCGCTGTTCTACGGCACCATCCTCGGCATCTTCCTGGTGGCCTTCTTCCTTCCCCGCGTGGGCGGCACCGCGGTGTTCATCGCCGGCCTTGCCACGCAGGCCCTGACCTTCCTGCATTATGGACTGGACCAGGCGGACGTGTTCGCGCACACCCTGGCGGACGGCACGGTGGTGGACCCGTTGGAGCTGGCCTTCCTGTGGTACAACCTGGTCGCGCCGGCGATCGTGGTGGTGCTGGCCCTTGGGCTGACACCCCTTCTGGGCAAGGGCTCCCGGGGGCTGCCGCAAGGGTGATCCGCCCCCTCGGGCGCTCCTGAACAACCCTCCAAGGATGGTCGACCGGCCGGAAGCCAGGATCAGTTGATGGGACGTTCGATTTTCCGCCAACGGATCTACCTTTGGCCGACAACGAGCAATCCCCTAACCAACTTCAGATGAACAAGAGCTTACTCTCCGTTCCCCTGCTGTTCGGTGCCCTCACGGCCGCCGCCCAATCGGGTGGCACCGCTGGTCGCCAGGACTTCGCAGGTTACACCAAGGCGCATGCGCCTTCCACGCAGATGACGCCCCCGCGCCCCATGGGCGCCAACGTGGCCGCCCTTCGCGTGAACCCCTTCTGGACGGAGGACTTCTCCGGCGGTGGTGTCCCCTCCGGCTGGACGAACGTGGACGTGCAGACCCCGGTCGGTACGCCCAACGTGACCTTCGTGTGGTCCAACGACCCCACCTCCGTCGGTGTCGCCGCCCTTGGCTACACCCCCTCCGCCACCTTCGGCGCCAGCTCGGCCAGCAACGGCTACCTGTGGGCCAACTCGGACCGTGGCCTCTCCGCCGCTCCTCCTTCCGATGCCCTCACCCAGCTCACCACCACCGCCATCGACTGCAGCACCCAGCCTACGGTGCTGCTGACCATGGAGAGCCTGGTGGGCGTGTTCGACTATGACGCGAACACGAACGTGCGCGTGAACGTGAGCACCGACGGCTCCAACTGGACCACCTTCATCCCCTTCCCCTGCCTGGTGACCGGTTCCGCAGCCCCCCCCTGCAGCCGCTGGTCGGCCAACCCGCAGGGTGTGGCCCTCGACATCAGCTCGGTGGCCGCCAACCAGGCCACGGTGTACCTGCGCTTCGAGTGGCTCGGTGGCTGGGAGTACTTCTGGGCCATCGACGACATCGCCCTCTCCCCGGTACCCGACTATGAGCTCGTGACCGACTACGGCGTGCTCTCGCACACCGGCACCGGTGAAGAGTACGGCCGCACCCCCATCCCGCAGCTGAAGCCCCAGTTCAACCTGGGCGCCCAGGCCCGCAACGCCGGTGCGAACGCCCAGAACAACGTGGTGCTCTCCGGTGAGGTGCGCGACGCCAGCAACACGCTCGTGTTCTCGGCCACCGCCGCTCCCGTGGCCCTGCCCCCCTCCGATACCGCCACGATGAACGAGTTCGTGAACCTGCCCACCCTGACCGAGGGCGTGTACACGGGCACCTTCACCGTGACCTCCGACGAGATCGCCAACGACGAGGACCCCGCCAACAACACGGTGCTCCGCACCTTCGAGCTCAACAACCTGACCTACTCGCTGGACGGTATCGGTGTGCACCTGGGCACCCCCTCCACCTCATCGCTCGGCACGGCCAGCTTCACCTCCTCCGCTGACGGCGCCTACTTCATGACCTACTACCCGGTGCGCACCACCATGGGCGTTTACGCCATGGACGTGCTGATCACCTCCGGCACTTCCGCCGGCGCCGTGATCATCGCCTCGATCCACGACTCCACCACGGTGCTCGGTGGCGATGTGAACTCGCCCTTCATCGAGAGCCTCGATTACGTGGTGAGCGCCGCTGATGTGACGGCCGGTGTGGCCCGCGTGCCCTTCTATGGCGGCATCGACCTGCAACCCGGCGCCTACTACGCCGCCGTGCAGCTGTTCAGCAATGGCAACACCACCGATGTGCAGGTGGTGGACGACAACACCGTGCCCCAGCCGAACCTGGCCAGCATCATCTACCTCCCCGATGAGGCCGATCCGGGTCCCTACACCAACGGCAACGCCATGGGCCTGCGCCTCGTGCTCGACCCGGCCGCCGGCATCACCGAGAACGAGATCGCCGGTGTGAACATGTACCCGAACCCCACCGACGGCCTCCTGCAGGTAACGGTGGACCAGACCAAGCCCGTGGACATCACCGTGATGAACGCCTTGGGCAAGGTGGTGAGCACCGGCCGCTTCGTGGGCCGCACCACCATCGACCTGGCTCCGCTGGCCTCCGGCATCTACACCATCCGCCTGACGGACGGCACCGCGACCACCACGCAGCGCGTGGCCCGTCGCTGATCCGCAGCAGGAACCTTGAGCGCAACGCCCGCCGGTATCCCCGGCGGGCGTTCGCTTTTCATCCCCGCCTACCTTGGCGGCATGGCGGATGGATGGACCCTTGAAGGGCGGCGGGCCCTGGTTACCGGCGGCACACGCGGGATCGGCGCGGCCACGGCCGCCGAGCTCAAAGCCCTGGGCGCCCAAGTGCTCGTGGCGGCGCGATCCCTTCCGGATGGGACGGACGGGATCGCCGCCGACGTGACCGTCGCCGAGGACCGGGAGCGGATCGCCCGCCTGGTGGCGGAACGCTGGGGCGCCCTGGACCTGCTGGTGAACAATGCCGGCACCAACATCCGCAAGCCCTGGAGCACGCTCCCCCGCCATGACCAGGACGTGGTGGTGGGCACCAACCTGCTCGGACCGGCAGAGCTGCTGCGCGCGCTGCACCCGCTCCTTTGCCGCGGGAGGGCGCCAGCGGTGGTGAACGTGGCAAGCGTGGCCGCCTTCGTGGACGTGGGCAGCGGCGCCGCCTACGCCATGAGCAAGGCCGCCCTCGTGCAGCTCACACGCAGCCTGGCGGTCGAATGGGCGACCGACGGCATCCGGGTGAACGCGGTGGCCCCCTGGTACATCCGCACGCCCCTCACCGAAGCCGTGCTTTCGCAGCCTGAGCGCATGGCGCGCATCCTGTCGCGCACCCCCCTGAAGCGCATCGGCCGGCCCGAGGAGGTGGCCGGGGCGATCGCCTTCCTGTGCTTGGACAAGGCCTCGTACATCACCGGCCATTGCCTCGCCGTGGACGGGGGGCTGCTGAGCCTGGGGCTGTAGCCGGTGCCGCATGGCGCACGCGTGGCTCCGAAACGGTGCCTTGGCGCTGCGCACAGCACCTGGTGACCGGCGCGCGGAAGGGCGCCCAGCAAAAAGCCCCGCCGAGGCGGGGCTTTCCGGTCCGCTGGTGACGGCTTATCTCGATGACCACTCGGCGATCCGCTCCTCGTTCATCTTCACGTAGCTGGTGTCGCCCTCCTTCTGGGCCAGATCGCGGCTCTCCTTGGCGGTGACCATGGCCTCCTTGTAGTTGCCGTTGGCCGCCTGGGCCAGGGCGAGGGTGTGGAGCACCCAGTACTTGCGGTCCATGGAGGCGGCCTTCTCGGCCCAGCCCAGCGCGTCCTTCAGCATCACACCCTTGTCCACGCAATAGCGCGCACAGCGGTTGTAGCTGCCCGCCTTGATGTCCTTCTGGGCCATCGCGGTCTGGATGTTCTTCATGGCCTGCTCGGTGGCATCGGCGCTCAGGCCGAAGCTCGCGCGCACCTTCTCCCAGCGCACGTCCACCCGGGCCTTGTCGTCCTTCACCTCATCGAAGCCGATGGTGAGCGTCTCGGTGAACTCCTGGTCCACCACCGGGGCCTTCCAAACGGCCACATCCTCTTCGGCCTTGTAGCCGTCCGTGCCCCAGAGCTCGGTGTTCTTGTTCAGGTGGAACACCCACGTATCGCCCATCGGTTCCACGAACAGCGCGTACTTGCCGGCCGGCACCTTGTTCCCTTCGATCTCCACCTGACCATCGAAGCCCATGATGGTGCAGGCGTTCGCGCCCAGGCGCCAGAGCTTGCCGCTGGGCACCAGGTCGCCGAAGACCACACGGCCCTTCACGCTGGGACGGCTGTACTCCACATAGACCTTGGTGAGGCCCACCAACTGCTCCACGCGGCCCAAAGGGCTTGGCTGGGGGAGGTCCTGGGCGAGGAGGGAGAGCGGCAGTGCCGCAACGAGGGCGATGAGCGTCCGTTTCATGGCGTGTGTGGTTGGGGCGGCGAAGTTAGGGTCCGCCACACCAGGAACCACGCCCGGGAACGTGTCGCGGAAGCCGCTCAGGCCACCTTCAACTGGCTCATGCGCGAGCGCTCGAACTTCTCGCGGGCATAGCTCAGGGTGATGCGGAGCTCCGAAGGTCGCTCGGCGTTGCCGGGCGTCTCGTACATCGCGTCCGTCATGATGGCCTCGCAGATGCTGCGCAGGCCGCGGGCGCCGAGCTTGTAGTCCACCGCCTTCTCCACGATGAAATCGAGGACCTTCTTGTCGAAGCTCAACTTCACCTTGTCCATCTCGAAGAGCTTCACGTACTGCTTGATCAGCGCGTTCTTCGGCTCGGTGAGGATGCGACGCAGGCTCTCCTTGTCCAGCGGGTCGAGGTAGGTGAGCACGGGAAAGCGCCCGATGAGCTCGGGGATCAATCCGTAGCTGCGCAGGTCGGTGGGGCCCACGTACTGCAGGAGGTGCTCATCGTTGATGCGCCCTTCCTTGCTGGCGCTGTAGCCCACCGCGCTGCTCTTCACGCGCCGGGCGATGATCTTCTGGATGCCATCGAAGGCACCGCCGCAGATGAACAGGATGTTCCGCGTGTCCACCTGGATGAGCTTCTGCTCCGGGTGCTTGCGGCCGCCCTGGGGGGGCACGCTCACGGTGCTGCCCTCGAGCAGCTTCAGCAGGGCCTGCTGCACGCCTTCCCCGCTCACGTCGCGGGTGATGCTCGGTGTGTCGCTCTTGCGGCTGATCTTGTCGATCTCGTCGATGAAGACGATGCCCCGCTCGGCCTTGGTGACGTCGTAATCGGCCGCCTGGAGCAGGCGGCTGAGGATGCTCTCCACGTCCTCGCCCACGTACCCCGCCTCGGTGAGCACGGTGGCGTCGGCGATGGCGAAGGGCACGTTGAGCATGCGGGCGATGGTCTTCGCCAGCAGGGTCTTGCCGCTGCCGGTCTCGCCCACCAGGATGATGTTGCTCTTCTCGATCTCCACATCGTCCGCGCCCGAGGCGGGCTTCTGCAGGAGCCGCTTGTAGTGGTTGTACACCGCCACGCTGAGCACCTTCTTGGCGTCGTCCTGCCCGATCACATATTCGTCCAGGAAGCGCTTGATGTCCGCCGGGCGCTGCAGGATGAGGCTGCCCTCCATCTCGCTGCGCGAGCGCTGGCTGAGCTCCTCGGTGATGATGTTCTGCGCCTGGGTGATGCAGCTGTCGCAGATGTGGCCCGTGATGCCGGCGATGAGGACGTTCGTGTCCTGCTTGTCGCGGCCGCAGAACGAGCACTTGATCTCCTTCTTATCCATGGCGCTGGGGAGGGGGTTCCGCTCCCGTATACCGCGGAACGGCCCCGAAAGATACAGTGAAGGCCGGGCGGCCGACCACCCGGCCTTCAAAGCCTTGCGGAACGGGACGTGCCTTACTTCACATGCCGCACCAGCAGCTCGTCGATCATGCCGTAGGCCTTGGCCTCCTCGGCGATCATCCAATAGTCGCGGTCGCCGTCCTTTTCGACCTTCTCGAAGGGCTGGCCGCTGTGGGAGCTGATGATCTCGTAGAGCTCCTTCTTCAGCTTCTTGATCTCGTTCACGGTGATCTCCATGTCGCTGGCCTGGCCCTCGGCGCCGCCCATGGGCTGGTGGATCATCACCCGGCTGTGCTTGAGCGCGCTGCGCTTGCCCTTGGCTCCGGCGCACAACAGCACCGCGCCCATGCTGGCCGCCATGCCCGTGCAGATGGTGGCCACGTCGGGGTTGATGTACTGCATGGTGTCGTAGATCCCCAGGCCCGCGTACACCCCGCCGCCAGGGCTGTTCAGGTAGATCTGGATGTCCTTCTTGGCGTCCACGCTCTCCAGGAACAGCAGCTGCGCCTGGATGATGTTGGCCACCTGGTCGTTGACGCCGGTGCCGAGGAAGATGATGCGGTCCATCATCAGGCGGCTGAACACGTCCATCTGGGCCACGTTCAGCTGGCGCTCCTCGATGATGTAGGGCGTCATGCTCGCCTGGTAATCATGCAGCACCATGCTGTTGATGCCGCGGTGCTTCACGGCGTACTTGCGGAATTCGTCCTTGGGGAACATGGTTCGGTGGGTTCGTTGGTGTGGCCGGTTCAGTGCGGGCGCGCGAGCACCTCATCGATGATGCCGTAGTCCTTCGCCTCGGCGGCGATCATCCAATGGTCGCGGTCGCTGTCCTTCTCGATCCGCTCGAAGGGCTGGCCGGTATGGTGGCTGATGATGTCGTAGAGCTCCTTCTTGAGCTTCTTCACCTCGTTGATCACGATCTCCATGTCGCTGGCCTGGCCCTGGGCACCGCCGAGCGGCTGGTGGATCATGACGCGGCTGTGGGTGAGGGCGCTGCGCTTGCCCTTGGCGCCCGCGCACAGCAGCACGGCCCCGAAGCTCGCGGCCATGCCCGTGCAGATCGTGGCCACGTCGGGGTTGATGTACTGCATGGTGTCGTAGATCCCCAGGCCCGCGTACACCTCACCACCCGGACTGTTCAGGTAGATCTGGATGTCCTTCTTCGCGTCCACGCTTTCCAGGAACAGCAGCTGCGCCTGGATGATGTTGGCCACCTGGTCGTCCACGGCGGTGCCCAGGAAGATGATGCGGTCCATCATCAGGCGGCTGAACACGTCCATCTGGGCCACGTTCAGCTGGCGCTCCTCGATGATGTAAGGCGTCATGCTGGCGCGGTAATCGTGCAGCGCCAGGCTGCTGATGCCGCGGTGCTTCACCGCGAACTGGCGGAACTCGTCCTCGTGGAACATGGTGGTGGCCGGAGGTGCCTGGCCGGGATGGATCAGGCGGTGCGGGCCAAGTTTACGAACTCATCGAAGCCCACCCGCTGCTCCTTGGGCGAAAGCATCGCCTTGAAGTGGGCGGTGAGCTTCTGGTCCACGATGGCATCGCGCATGCGCTTGATCTGCTCGCGGTCGCCGAGCATGCGTGCCGCCATGCGCTGCAGGTCCTCGCCCTCGGGCGCCGCCATGCCGTACTGCGCGAACTGATCCGCGATGTAGCCCTTGGCGAAGGCGTCGAGCTCCTCGCCCTTGGCCTCCAGGCCGTATTTCTCGAGCACGCGGTCCTCCACCAATTGACGCTTGAGCCCCTCGGCGTAGCCGGGGTAGCCGGCGTCCACATCGGCATCGGTCATGGGCTTGTCGCTGTTCATGCGGATCCAGCGCTTCAGGAAGGCATCGGGCAGCTGCACCGAGGCCTTCTCGCTCAGGGTCTTCATCACCAGGCGCTTGAAGACGCGGTCGCTGTCGCGGCGGAACATGCCCTCCAGGCCCTCCTTCACCTTCGCGCGGAACGCGGCCTCGTCGGCAACGGCGCCCTGGCCGTACACGCGGTCGAACAGGGTCTGGTCCAACGGCACCGGCTGCAGGCGCTTGATCTCGTCGATGCGGAACAGGAGCTTTCCCTCCAGGTGATGCACCCGCTCGTGGTCGGTATTGAGCATGCGGGCCAGGTCATCGTGGCTCTCGGCCACCTTGTCGGGGTCCACGGTCACCTCGGCGCCCACGGCCGCGCCGGTGAGGGCGTTGCGCGTGGCCTCGTCCTTCAGGAACTCGAGGCTGATGGTGGTGCGGTTCATGAGGCCGCCGGGCTTGATGGCGCCCGTGGCGTCGAGCTCGATGAGATCACCCAGGAGCATGTCCTTGCCTTCGGCGGTCTCCACATCGGCCATGGTGCCGAAGCGGCGCTGCATGTCGGTCACCTCGCGCTGCACCAGCTCGTCGTTCACGTCCACCACCGGGTAGTTCACCGCCAGGCCCTGCAGCTCCACCTCGAAGGAGGGCGCCAGGCCCATCTCGTACATGAACTGGAACTCGCCGGGCTGGTCCCAGTTGTTGCCCTCGATGCTGTCGTTGAGCGGCAGGGGCTGGCCGAGCACGCGCAGCTTGTTGTCCTGGATGTAGTGGTTGAGGCTCTCACCGATGAGGCGCTCCACCTCGTTCACCAGCACGGCCTTGCCCACGCGTTTCTTCACGATGGTCATGGGCACCTGGCCGGGGCGGAAGCCCGGCCATACGGCGGTGCGGCGCTGCTCCTTCAGGGCCTTCTCCACGCCGGGCGTGTAATCCTCGGGGGTGAGCTTCACCTTCAGCGTGGCGGTGAGCGTGCCGGTCTCTTCGCGTTCGATGTTCATGGTCTGGTCAAAATGAGCGGCCGTGCCGCAGGTCGTTCCTGGTGTCTTTCGTTCCGCCTTCGCCCAGGCTACGGCGGAGCTGTTCGCCTTCGCCGAGGCTGCGGCGGAACACAGTACGGACGGGGGGACTCGAACCCCCACACCTTGCGGTACCAGATCCTAAGTCTGGCGCGTCTACCAGTTCCGCCACGTCCGTGGGCCGAAAAAGCGCGCAAAGGTAGCGGTTGGGGAGCGTCGGTTACCTTCGTGCCCGTGAGCGGTGCGGCGCGGACCGGCCCAGCCGAGCGCCTCCGTCAACATCCTGAGCATCAAGGCCATGAAGCAGATCGACCCGCGCGAGATCCCTGTCCCCGAGCTGCATGCCCACCTGGTGGGCGCGGTGGGTCCGCGGCCCGTGGCCTTCGCCAGCACGATCGACGCCGAAGGCCGCCCCAACCTCAGCCCCTTCAGCTTCTTCAACGTGTTCGGCGCCAACCCGCCGCTGATGATCTTCAGCCCGGCCCGCCGTGGGCGCGACAACACCACCAAGGACACCTACCACAACGTGAAGGCCGTTCCCGAGGTGGTGATCAACGTGGTCACCTACGCCATGGTGCACCAGGCCTCGCTCGCCAGCACGGAGTACCCCGCAGGGGTGAACGAGTTCGAGAAGGCCGGCTTCACCATGGAACCCTCGGTGAAGGTGAAACCCTTCCGTGTGAAGGAGAGCCCGGTGCAGTTCGAGTGCGTGGTGAAGCAGGTGATCGAGACCGGCACCGGGGGAAGCGCCGGCAACCTGGTGATCTGCGAGGTGGTGATGATCCACGTGGACGAAGCCCTGCTCAACGACCGCGGTCGCATCGACCAGCGCAAGATCGACCTGGTGGGCCGCATGGGCGGCCACTTCTACGTGCGTGCCCACGGCGATGCGCTCTTCGAGCTGCCGCAGCCCGCCAAGGAGATCGGCGTGGGCGTTGACGCGCTGCCCCGCGATGTGCGCGAGAGCACCATCCTCACCGGCAGCGACCTCGGCCGCCTGGGCGCCGTGCTGACCCTGCCCGACGAGACCCGCGTGAACGAGCACAAGCTCACCGCGCTCGCCGACCTCTTCATCGAACTGCAGGGCCGCCCCGATGAACTGCGGGCAGCGCTGCACCACCGCGCGCACCAGCTGCTGCTCGTCGACCAGGTGGACGAGGCCCTGCTCACCGTGCTCGCCTACAACGATCGTTGAGGCCGGGCGACGGAAGGCGGGCGGAAGGACCGATATTCGCGATCGAACACAGACCCATCCATGGCACAAGTCACCATCACCGGAACCGTGAAGCTCGTTGGCAAGACCCAGCAGGTGAGCGACAAGTTCAGCAAGCGCGAGCTCGTGATCACCGAGCCCAGCGGCCAGCGCCCGCAGCACATCCCTGTCGAGTTCACACAGGACCGCACCGCGCTGCTCGATGGCTACAAGCCCGGCGATGAGGTGACGGTGACCTGCTACGTGAACGGCCGCGAATGGACCGGGCGCGATGGTGTGACCAAGTATTTCCTGAGCTTGAGCGGCAACCGCATCGAGCGCATGGGCGCCGCCGCACCCGCCCCCTCCGGCGGTGGCTACCAGGCAGCCCCTCCGCCCTCCGCGGCCGACGCTCCGCCCATCGGCGACGACGACCTCCCCTTCTAAGGACCGTCCAGCCCCGGCATGGGGTCGTGGCCGCCGCACTACAGGTGGCGAGGCCCGGCCGGACTACTTTGCACCGCATGCGCCACGTGCTCATCGTTGCATTCCTGCTGTTCGCCGCCCAGCTGCCCGCGCAGACCTTCACCGCCGGTGGAGGACCCATCCCCGATGATGGCACCACGGTGCTCTTTCCCTGCGTGGTGGCGGGACTTACCCCGGGACCGATCGATACCGCCTTCTTCGGGGTGATGACCGTGTGCATCAACCTCACGCACACCTACGACTCGGACCTGGAGATCGGCCTGGTGGCCCCGGATGGCACCACGGTGCCGCTCAGCATCGGCAACGGCGGCTCGGGGAACAACTACCAGAACACCTGCTTCAACGAGAACGCCACCACAAGCATCCTGGCGGGAAGCGCTCCCTTCACCGGCGCCTACCGACCGCAGGGGCAGCTGGGCCTGGTGAACAACGGGCAGGACGGGAACGGGACCTGGAACCTGCAGGTGCACGACAACTATCCCTTCGCCGATGCCGGCACGCTCATCACCTGGAGCATCACCTTCGGCACCGACCCCGCGGGCTACTTCGCCTTCCAGGAGAGCGACCTGCCCATCGTGGTGATCAACACCGGCGGGCAGCCCATCCCCGACGACCCCAAGATCATGGCCGGCATGGGCATCATCTGGAACGGACCGGGGGTGCGCAACCACATGAGCGATCCCTTCAACCATTACAACGGCCTCATCGGCATCGAACGCCGCGGCACCAGCTCCGCCTCGCAACCGAAGAAGAGCTACGGGATCGAGACCTGGGACGCGTTCGGCAACACGATCGACACCGCCCTGCTCGGCATGCCGAGCGAGAACGACTGGGTGCTGAACGCCTCCTATTCGGACAAGAGCCTCATGCGCAATGCGTTCACCTACGCCACCGCGCGCGCCATGGGCCGCTATGCCTCGCGCACCATGCACGTGGACGTGGTGCTCGACGGCGAGTACATCGGGGTGTACCAGTTCTGTGAGAAGGTGAAGCGCGACAAGGGCCGCGTGGACATCGCCAAGCTGCTGCCCACCGATGTGAGCGGCGACGAGCTCACCGGCGGCTACATCATCAAGGTGGACAAGACCACGGGATCGGGCGGTGGCGGGTGGATCAGCCAGCTGCCCCCGGCGTTCGCTCCTTCGGGACCCGATGTCCTCATCCAATACGAGGAGCCGGCGGACGATGCGATCGTTCCGCAGCAGGCCGCGTACATCGAGGCCTATGTGGACAGCTTCGAGACCGCGCTGTTGAGCGCCGCGCCGGCCGATCCGCTCACCGGCTTCCCCCACTTCATCGACCCTGTTTCGTTCGCCGACCTGCTGCTGGTCAACGAGCTGATGCGGAACACGGACGGCTATCGCATCAGCACCTTCTACCACAAGGACAAGGACAGCAAGGGCGGAAAGCTGGTGGCGGGACCGGCATGGGACTATGACATCGCCGGCGGCAACGCCGACTATTGCGACGGGTGGAAGACCACGGGCTGGGCCTACCGCTTCGGGCAGGTGTGCGGCACCGCCCCGCAACAGGTGAGCGGCTGGTGGCAGGAGCTCATGGCCGATGCCGCGTTCCAGCGCGTGGTACGCTGCCGGTGGGAGGAGCTGAAGACCGGCCCCCTGAGCGTGCCGGCGATCGATGCGCGCATCGACTCGATGGCGGCGATGCTCCATGAGAGCCAGGTGTTCAACTTCCATGTGTGGCCGTTGCTCGGCGTGTACACCTGGCCCAACTACTACATCGCCAGCGACTATGCCGGTGAGGTGGACACCCTGAAGTGGTTCCTCCATCAACGCTGGAACTGGATCGATGCCCAGCTTCCCCCGGTGATCCAGCCCTGCAACATGGTGGGCCTGGAGGAGGCGCTGGCCGATGCACCGCGGATGACCGCGCAGTTCCAAGGGGATGTGCTTCTCCTTACTCACCCGGCAGGCGACGGGGAGGCGCTCGTGGTGCTCGATGCGCGTGGAGCCGTGTTCGCGACCGGTCGCATCGGAGCGGGAAGCACCAGCACCCGGATCCCCTTGCACGGCGCGCCGCCCGGCCTCTACCTCGTGCGCCGCACGAACAGCGGCGGCGCGGTGAAGGCGCTGCGCCCCTGAGCCCAACGGGTTCACACGCGGCGCCCCTTCCACTTCGGCCGTACCACCAGGGAGGCCAACGCGATCAGCGGCGCATACAGGGTGAACGCCGCCAACGCGAGGAAGGTGCGCCATGGAGCGCGGCCGCCGAAGAGGAGCGCGCGGCCATCGCCTGACACACCGAGCGTGGGGAAGAGCCAGCAGCACCAGGCCGCGAGGAGCAGCGAGCCGGCGAAGAGCGAACCCTGGCCCACCCGCGCCGCGGCGGAGACCGCCACTGAAAGGACCAGCAGGTACCACGGCAGCAGCAGGCCGAACAGCGAGGTGGCGAGCGTGCGCCCATCGCGCAGTCCGCGCATCTTGCCCGCCCACCGCAACCGTTGAGCGAGCGCCGCGCGCAGACCGGGCTCGGCGTTCGTGCTCACCCGCACATCGCTCCCGGCGAGCAGCGCGATGCGCCGACCGGTGGCCCGCATGCGCGCGAGCAGGAAGATGTCATCCCCGCTCGCCCAGCGTTCTCCTCCGCTCCCGCCCACAGCGAGGAAGGCCTCCTTCGTTGCGGCCAGGTTGGCGCCGTAGGCCAGCGCCGGTGCACCTTCGCTCCAGGTGCCCACCGCCGCCGCGAAGAGCGCGGCCTGCTCCTCCTCCTGCAGCAGACCGATGAGCCCGTCACCTTCGGTGCGCACCGGCAGGATGCAGAGGTCCCAGCGCTCCCGCGCCCAGCTGCGGGCGATCGCACCGATCCGGTCCGGAGCGGAGCGCACATCGGCATCGGTGAACGCGATGAGCGGGTGACGCGCGGCCCTCACCCCGGCCCTGAGCGCGGCCTTCTTTCCGATGGCCGGCGCGAGGCGGATGAGGCGGAGCGCCGGCCATCGCAGCGCCATGCGCTCCACCACCGCGTCGGTCCCATCGCTGCTCCCATCGTCCACCACGATCACCTCCAGCTCGGCGTGGCGCGCGCTCTCGTACAGGTCCTGGAGCAGGGGCACCAGCGTGCCGGCGGCATCGCGCGCGGCCACCACCACCGACACCGGTGGCCTCTGGTCCGCGCCGTTCCCCACCGGCGCACCCACGGAGGCCAGGACCGCGCGCCATGCATTGAGACGTGCCGCCTGCACCAGCGCCGGCCCGAAGGCCAGCAACGCGAGGAGGGTGGACGTGCTCATGCCTGCGTCGATCGTCCGGTGCGGATGCGTGCCACCAACAGGATGACGCCGCCGGCGGCCGCGGGCAGCAGCAGGTTCACCGCCCAGATGAGGGCCGATGCGGCGACCACACCGGCCGCGTCGCCCGGGATGAAGGCGGCCGCCACGCTGCCCCGCACGCCCAGCTCCGTGATCGCGGTGGTGGGCACCAGGGTGGTGAGGAGGAAGACCACGGGCACCGTGGCAAGCCCCTGTGCGAAGGTGGTGCCCGCCAGTGCCGAGGCCACCAGCGCGTACTGGGCCGTGAAGACCGCATAGCGCAGCGCGCTGAGGGCGAACACCTGGGTGAGCGTGCGCCGGTCCATCGCCTCCAGCACGCGCACATGACGCTCGAAGCGATCGAGCCAGGGCACGGCCAGCAGCAGGCGGGCCAGCACGGCCGGGTTGAAGTAGAGCAGCACCGCGGCGCAACCGATGGACACGGCCGACCACATGATCACCGCGCGCACAGGCGGTGGCGCACCGGTCCCGAACAGGTCGTCGCCGCCGGCCATCACCGCGGCACCGCCGGCGAGCAGGGTCACCACGAACTGGGCGATGCTGCCGAGCACGGTGGCGAAGCCTCCGGCCACGCGGTGTTCGGGCTCGAGGAAGAGGATCCGCCCGGCGAACTCGCCCACCCGGTTGGGCGTGATGAGCCCGATGGTGGTGCCGGCCAGCGTACCGGCCAGCGCACGCCGGAACCGCAGGCGCTCCACCGGGCGGAGCAGGCGCCGCCATTTCACCGCCTCGATGGTCCAGTTGGCGGCCATGAGCCCGGCCACCGCACCGAGCATCGTCCACGGGGTGCCGCCCACCAGCGCGGCCAGCGGGCCGTGCATACCTTGGTCCCGCGCCAGCCGCACGTAGAGGAACGCGCACGCCACGGCGAACACGCCCCAACGGATCCAGCGCAAGGTTCGGCGTGTCACGGGCGGTGGTACTGCACAGGATGGAGACGACCAAAAGTAGCCGGGTGGCCTCTGTGGCGGGTGGTGCGCCGCGCGAGCGCATCATTCTGGGCATCGACCCGGGCACCACCGTGATGGGCTATGGCATCCTGCTCGAGGAGGGGCGTTCGGCCCGCTTGATCGATGCCGGGGCCTTGCGCCTGAACGCGGCCCACGACCACACGTTGAAGCTGCGCGAGATCTTCCGGTTCACCCAGGAGCTCATCGCGCGTCACCATCCCGACGAGCTGGCGATCGAAGCGCAGTTCTTCGGCAAGAACGTGCAGAGCATGCTGAAGCTGGGGCGCGCCCAGGGCGTGGCGATCGCCGCTGCGCTGAACCGCGACCTGGTGGTGGTGGAATACGCGCCGAAACGGGTGAAGCAGAGCATCACCGGGAACGGCAACGCCACCAAGGAGCAGGTGGCCGCCATGTTGCTCAGCATCCTCCGCATCGCCGAGCTGCCGGCCAGCACCGATGCCACCGATGCGGTGGCCGTGGCCGTGTGCCATCACTTCGCGGCCGGGTCGGTGGCCCGCCCCTCGCGCCATGCGCCGGCGCGCGGCAGCAGCGACTGGGGCAGCTTCGTGCGCAGCAATCCCGAGCGGGTGAAGAAGGGTTAGGCCGTGCGGATGCGCTCCGCGATGGCCGCGAGCTCCTCGTGCGTCACCTTCAATTTGGGGCGCGCCAGGTCCATGTCGCTCATGCGATCGATGGGGATCAGGTGCATGTGGGCGTGCGGCACCTCGAGGCCGACCACCGCGACCCCGATCCGGTCGCAGGGGAAGACCCGCCGGATGCGCGCGGCCACGTCCTGGGCGAACGGCATCATGCCCGCCAGCACGTCGGCCGGCAGGTCGAAGAAGCGGTCCACTTCCATCCTGGGCACCACCAGGGTATGGCCCGCGCGTACCGGGTTCACATCCAGGAAGGCCAGGAAGCGATCGTCCTCGCCCACCTTGTGGCAGGGGATCTCGCCCCGGATGATGCGGGTGAAGATGGAGGCCATCAGCGGTTGATGGCAACGACCTCGAAGCGCGTGCTTCCGGCCGGGGTGGTGATCTCCGCCACCTCGCCCACGGCCTTGCCCAGCAGGCCCTTGCCGATGGGCGAGCTCACGCTGATCTTGCCGGTCTTGATGTCGGCCTCGCTCTCGGCCACCAGGGTGAAATCGCGCTGGCTGCCGTTGTCCACATGGCGCACGGTGACGGTGCAATGGATGTACGCCTTGCTGGTATCGAGCTGGCTGGAGTCGATCACACGGGCGTTCGCCAGCACCTCCTCCAGCTTGGCGATGCGGGCCTCCAACAGGCCCTGCTCCTCCTTGGCCGCGTGGTATTCCGCGTTCTCGCTCAGGTCGCCCTTGTCGCGGGCGTCGGCGATCTGCTGGCTGATGTGCGGGCGCTCCACCATCTTCATGTGGTTGAGCTCGTCCTGGAGCTTCTTGAGCCCCTCTTCGGTGTAGTAGGCCGGGTTCGCCATGGCCGCTGGGTGTGGGATAGAAAACGAGAGGACCCCGATGAGGTCCTCTCGCTCAAAGATACACGGTTCGTTACAGGCTGATGCGCACGCCGATGCTGTGCACGCCGCTGAAGGGGTTGGTGGCGCGGTAGCCGTAGTCGATGGCGATGGCGCTGGCCTTCTCGGCACCGAAGGGCAGGTCCACGCTCACCCCGGCGGAAGGGCCGGTGAAAACGGTCACCCGGTCGGTGTCGCTGGTGATGCCGTCCTCGTACATGTAGCCTGCGCGCAGGTGGAACATCTTCTTGAACGCGAACTCCGCGCCGAGGGTGAACTGGTCGCGCGTGAAGGCGTTGCTGGCGAAGTTGCCCGCCACGGTGAGCCTGCTGAGCTCGCTGAAGTGGAAGTCGTAGGCCATGCCGATGTTCAGCTGGGAGGGCAGCTCGAAGCGCTCCGAACGCTGCTCCAGCGTGAGCTGGTCGCTGCCGGAGGACAGCACGCCCTGCACGGCAAGGCCATCACCGGAGAACTTCATGGGCGGGCCCACGTTGCGCAGGCTGATGCCGAAGTGCACGTTGTCCGTGGGACCGGTGACGTAGTGGATGCCGGCGTCGAAGCACATGCCCTGGCTGCGCACGTTGGCGATGTTCTCGCTCACGAGCTTCAGTTGCAGGCCGCCGTAGATGCTGTTGCTGAACTCCTTGGCGTAGCTGAGCCCGATGTTGGTGCTGTTGGGGCTGAAGGTGCCCAGGCCGCCCTCGGGCTGGTTCACCGTCGTCACCGGCAGGTCGCCGTAGTTGACGGTCATCACGCTGATGCCCAGCACGCTGCTCGCGCCCAGCTTCTGCCCGAAGCCGATGCCGTTGATCTTGGTGTCGCTGCCCTCGAGCCAGCGCGTGGTGCTGAACACGAGCTCGGTCTTGTGCGTGTGGGCCAGGCCCGCCACGTTGCCGAACATCGACTCCACGCCCACCAGGCTGGCGGTGTTGGCCAATGCCCAGCCGCTGCTGCGCGCCCAGGGGTTGATGAGCAGCTGGGTGGCGCCCGCCGATCCCGCCCGGTCGGGGTTCCCTGCCCATGCCGCTCCGCTCACCAGGGCCGCCAGGGCCACCGTGGGGATCCTATTCCGCATCGCTTTCATGCTCTTCATGGCTTTCCGCGTCCGCTTAGAAGTTCTGGAGGTCCACCGGACGCATCACACCGAACCACTTGATCACCTTCTCGCCGATGCCCGGGGCATCGATGTGGCAGATGTACACACCGCCGGCGATCGGAACGTTCACCTGGTTGCGCAGGTCCCAATCCAGGTAGGTGAGCTCACTGCCCTTGTTGAACTTCCGTACGAGCGTGCCGCTCACGTTGTAGATGCTGATCGTGCAGTCCTTCGGCAGGTTGATGAACTTCACCCGGTTGTCCAGGCGGGTGGTCTCGTACCCGCTGAACGCGTAGTAGGGGTTCGGCACGATGTTGATCATGTCGAGCGCGCTCACCGCCACATCGTTCTGCTGCACCTGGGTGGCCGCATTGCCGGTGCTGAAGCCGTAGAGCGGCAGCCCGTTGTTGCGGGTGGGGTTGATGGCCGGCGTGTAGGCCGTGTAGGGCTGCACATAGGTCATGTACGGTTTCGACACACGCAGCACCACCCGCATGTCGGTGGGCACGATGCCATCGGCCATGCTCAGGAGCGTGGTGCCCGGAATGCAGCTCGCCGAGCCGATCCAGTTCACCGCGCGGTACACCTTGTTCAGTTCGGCCACCGAGCCCGCGTTGTACCGGGCCATCATCCACTGGCCCTCGTCGTACTGCGGCATGCGGCCATCGCCACCGGGCTGCGTGGTCTGCATGCGGCGATCGTTCCTGAACACGTAGATCCAGTGCCCCCCGGCGAACAGCGGCTCGCCGAGCTGGGTGGTCAGTTGATCGTTCGGGTTCCACACCATGTCACGGCCGATGGGACCGCCCCAGAAGCTGTCCTCCCCGAAGGCCATGTTCAGTCGCTCGCCGGTCTCCAGGTCGATCGCGTAGCCGGGGAACCAGCTCATGCCCGTGGCGCTCGTGAGCTGCGCCTCGGCCTCGTTGCAGCCCGAGGACCCGCTGGGGATGCCGTTCTTGTCCAGGCTCGGCTTGTTGCGCACGTGGCTCTTCTCCGCGCCCGTCTCGCTCTGGTAGATGTCGGTCTCGCATTGCTCCACCACCGGGCACCGCGTCCACTTGCTCTTGTCCGAGGTGAACACCACGAGGCAGCTGCTCACCTGGCTGATGTCCATCTGGTTGGTGGAACCGATCAGGTCGTTGAACACCGGCTGGAAGGTGGTGTCGCCCACCAGCGGCCACACGGTCCAGGTGCCTTCGAGGACCTTTTCGTACTTCTGGTCGTTGTCCTTGTTCAGGCGGTCGGGGTAGAGGGTGCCGTCATCGGCGCTCTCACCGGCCCGGATCCAGTTGAAGGGGTTGTCGCCGTCCTGGTCGGGGATGCCGGCGTACCAGGCCTTGGAGGGGTCCGCATAGCTGAGCTCGGCGGTGAGCGGATCGGTGAAGTTGTTGTTGTCGGCGTAGTACACCTGCTCGATGCTCACCGAGATGCCCCAGTCCAGTAGCAGCTGCTCATAGCCCACGGCGATCGCCTTGTCGCTGAACACGGTGTCACCCGTGTTCGTGTTCACGATGAACCAGTAGGCATCGTCGAACTCGCCGTAGCTGCCGAAGCCCTGCATGCTGGGCAGCGCCGTGCTGTCCTTGAACCACACCTCGAAGGAGGCCTGGGGCACCTTCAACGGGTCGATCACCTTCACGCTGATGGGACCGTGGCCGATCTTGTAGCGCAGCTCATCCGCGCGCCAGGGCGAACCGGCGAGGATGTCGTCCACCGTGGTCTGGTCCAGATCGAGCTCGATCCCACCGTTGCCCTGACCTTCGAAGCGGGTCACCTGGAACTCGGTGCCGTAGGCGGCGGCCTGGATGGTGCCGCCCGCTTCGGGGGCCGGCTTGTGCGGGATGCCCGCATAGCTGCGGATGCCGCCCGAGGCCGATTTACGGCTGGCCTTGTACGGGAACGGCTGACCGCTCAGCACCTGGGGATCGGGGTTGTACTGCTCCCAGTTGTTGTAGCCGTAGGCGATCGCCAGGAAGTAGTAGGTCTTGAAGTTGATCAGGCGCGGGTCGCCGCTGGAGAAGGCGTCCTCGGTGATGCGCAGGCTGTGGAACACACCGGTATCGGACCCGTTCACCATCTCGGTGGGCACCGGCAGGCCGATGTTGGGGTCGAGGATGTAGTTCACGATCTGCTTCACCGTATCGCGCACATCGCACTGCGCCACCAGTCGGGCCTTGTTCACGTCGCCCAGGTCGGCCACGCTCACGTTGGCGTCCTTCAGCTGGTACACCTGGTAGCCCTGGAAGCGGTAGTAACGGTCGGAGGCGGATTCGGGGATGGTGGGATCCAGCTCCTTGTAGTTCTCCTGGTAGTTGTTGCTGTTCTGCGAGTTCTTGATGTAGAGGATCAGCTCGCGGTCCAGCTCCTGGATCGCCAGGTCCGGTGCGTCAGGGCCATCAAGGATGCGGAAGCAGTTGTCGAAGAGCGACTGGGCCTTGTCGTCGGCGCGCCGCACCTCCTCCACACTGGCGAAGGGGCCGCCGCCCGAGGCCCGCGCCCACACCACGCCCACCGTGACGTTGTTGTAGTTGCCGGGCTCCAGGGTGAAGGGACCCGCGCTCTGGATGAAGCGGCGGTCGAAGGGGGCGTTGTTCGAGCTCTCCTCCGTCCACGAGGGCTGCGGGTTGCATTGCGTGCCCCAGCCCAACGGATCGCTGTCGCCGGGGAACATGTAGTTGGCACGCTGTGCACCGGGTGTGGTGGTGTAGCCCGTACCGCCGTAGGTGTTGGGCGTGCCGTCCTTCCAGATGCCGCGCAGGTAGTTGTAGTACTGCACCGCGATGCTGGGGTCGCCGCGCACGCTGTTGTTGTTGTCGTGGTACAGGAACGCGCGCATCCCGTAGCGCTCGTTGTCCGCCACGCCATCGCCGTAGCCGATGCCGATGCCCTTGTACACGATACCCTTCTGGGCCACGGCCAGGTTGCAATCGGTGGTCAGCGGGTTGTCCACGCCGTCCTCATCCTGGTAGGGGCCTTCGAAGAAGTCCACACCCACGGCCGGCGGCTGCGGGCCGTAACCCGGCACGCCGTTGCAGCTCTCGTCGTTGTCGTCGCCGTTGTAGGCGTAGCCCAGACCGCGCTGCACATCGCAGCCCACGTAGTCGTCGTTGGAGCAGCCCAGGTCGGAGTCCACCCACTGCCCGAAATAGGTATTGGTGAGCGTCTGCGTGCCCTGGTTGATCACCACGTAGTTGTAGAAGGTCATGTTGTTGACCTCGTCGTTGGTACTGAAGGCGAAGGCCTGGGCGCGGATCTCCATGCCGATCGGCTGGCCGCCCGTTTCGCTGTGCACGTTGCCCTTGTCGTTGAACACCCACCAGAGGTTCTCATCGCCGAAGAGGGGCACGGGGTCCTCCCGGAAACGGCTCTTGCAGTCCACCACCCCGTCCAGGTCGTAGCCGGGGTAATCACCGTCGGTGGGCTGGTAGTCACCGTCACCGTTCATGTCGAAGAAGGGCGCGAGGTAGAGGTCCTGGCCCTGGGTCACGTCGCCGATCGCCGGCCATTCGAAGAAGGTCGTGGGCGTGGCGTAGCCATCGGGGAACTCGGTGGCCTGGTCGCAGTTGGGGTCGGCGAGGCAGGCGTAGTAGGCCTCGTGCTGGGCGGCCTCCAGGCGCTTGGTGCGCCAGAAGCGGTCGTAGGCCAGGCAGGTCTCGGCGGTGATCGAGGCGTCGCCCGTGTTGGTGAGCGGACCGGGCCAGTAGTCGTTACCGATCTGGCGGAAGCGCACGGCGGCGAGCTTCAGCTGGTTGTCCGGGGAATAACCGCCCATCCACAGGGCGCCGGCGAACAGGGCGCTGGGGCCGATGATGGCGGGGTCGGCGCTCTTGGGCACGTAGTACGACGCGTTGCCGGTGGCGCGGTTCTGCCACATGCTGCCGCCGGTCTCGATGCGGGCGCGCACGTTGTTCAGTTCCAGGATGGCGATGGCCGCCGAGGGCGCGCAGCCGGTGGCCTTCGGACCGCCGGAGATGCCCTGCTGACCGCTGCCGCTGTTGCCACCGCCGTTGCCGCCGGGGCCGCTCTCCCAGGTGGACTGCCTGGCCGCCGCCGGGCCCGCGGAGAGGACCACCAGCGCGGTGAGCGCCGTGGCCTTGGTGAAGCGGTCGAAGAGAATGCTGTTCATGGTCTTTCGCATTGGACCGTTGGATCAGAAGTCGAAACGGACACCGAGTCGGATGGTACGGGGCGCGCCGAAATTGTAGGGGTTCGCCACCTTCAGCGCGTAGAGGTCGGTATAGCTGGCCGGGTTGGTCTGCGTGTTGATCTCGTTCTGGTACTGGGCGGCGGCGAGGTAACCGTCGTCCGTGGGCGAGCCCGTGGCGCGCCACACGCCCACCGTGTTCTGGGTGTTGAACACGTTGGTGATCAGCAGGTACACGTTCAGGTTGGCGCTCTTGGCCTTGTCCTCGCCCGCATCCTTGTTGAAGGTGAGCGGGATGTCGCGGTCGATCTGCATGTCGGTGGTGAACTGCCAGGGCAGTCGTGCACCGTTCAACGAACCGGTGAGGGTGTGGCTGCCGATGCCCTGGCCCTCGTTGATCACCCGGCTGCTGGCGCTGTAAGGCGTGCCGCTGCCCAGGATGCCCACCACGTTCACCCCGGTGCGCTGCAGGATCGGCTTGCCGAACAGCATGGGGCCGTTGTAGTCCTTGCCCGAGCCGTAGCGGAAGTCGAAGGTGGTCTGGATGCGGTGGCGCTGGTCGAAGTCGAGCGGCGAGATGGTGCGCAGGTTCGGCTGGCCCGAGTTGATCAGGTTGATGCCCGTGGTGGGGCCCGAACCCGTACCGTCGGCGAACTGCAGGGTGTAGCTGGCGCGCAGCCACACGTTGCCCGTGCGGCGCAGGTCGTAGGCCAGGGTCAGGCCCTTCACCGTGCCGAAGTCGAGGTTCTCATAGGTGCGGTAGGTCACCGGCCAGGCGTCGGCCACGTTGCGGACCTGAATCATGTTCCGCAGTTCGCGGTAGAACACCGAGATCTTCAGCGAGCTCGCCTTGGTGAGCACCTGCTGGAAGCCCAGCTCGTAGTCGATCGTCTTGGTCGGCTTCAGCGCGGGGTTGTTCAGGATGTCGCCCGTGGCCTGGATGTAGCTGTAGCCGAACATGTCCAGACGCGACGCGCTCGTGGGGCGCTGGGTGAGGATGTCGTAGTGGGCGAAGAACACCGCCTCATCGCTGATCGGGAAGCTGAAGGCGATGCGCGGCATCACGTTCACCACCGGCTTGTAGTCCTTGAACGCGTCCTTCGAGAGCTTGCTGCCCGGAAGGTCGCCATCGAAGGTGCCCACGTTGTTCTTGATGAGGTACGGGGCGATGCCCTCGGAGGTGCGCAGTGCGGTGGCGTCGGTGAGCTGCACCCCGTCGGCATTGTACCAGGTGTCGCCATCGCGGTAACCCACCACCGCCGTGGGGTTGTTCACGTTGTCCACGTACACCACGAAGTCGTCGCCGATGTTGCTGGGGCGGTTCGCCAGGTCGTTCTGGATGCTCGCCTCCGGCACCGAGCTGCCCGCCGTGTAGGCCGGGCGCCACAGGTACTTGTCCTTCAGCACGCTCTGGTTCGCGTCGTAGCGGTCCACGCGCACCCCCACGTTGAAGATGATGTCGTCGAACGCGAACTTGTCCATCACGTAGCCCGCCATGTAGATGGGCTGGAAGGGCGCCTGGATGCGGGTGAAGTTGCCCTCGCTGTCGCGCTCGTCGAAGAAGCTGGCCAGCGAGCGCTGACCGGTGACCTTGTTGCCGCGGTGGTCGTAACCGAAGTAGTCCACCAGGGAGCTGTTGCCGCTGTTCACCAGTTCGTCCGCGCTGAACATGTCCAGCGTGAGCGTGGAGGGGTCGATCGCATCCAACTGCAGGAAATCGGTGCCCCGCACGTCCAGCCCGAGCGCCTCGCGCAGCTTCTTGTCGAAGAAGGCCTGGTCATCACCCACGAGCGGGTCGTAGGTGACGTAGGGCGTGGTGCCCAGGGGATAGGTGATGACGGAGTCGGACTTGTCCAGTTCCTGCAGGTGGAAGTTGGCCAGCTGGCGAGCGCGCGTCCACAGGCCCACCGGGGCCAGGTTGTAGGTGCGGCGCGTGAGCTGCTCGTATTCCACACCAATGGACACGGCGTGCTTGCCGATGTCGGCCGATCCGATCGCCGACACGCGCACCTGCTCGTTCTGCGAGTTCAGGTACTGGTTGTTCACCGTGCCGAAGTTGTTCCACATGTTGTACACCGGGAGCGGCTGGTAGCCGTTCAGGCGACCGTTGCGGGCCAGGATCTCGTTGAAGTTCTCGTAGTAGCCCACATAGGAGGGGTTGAAGGGCTGCTGCGCACCGTAGAGCAGTTCGATGGGGAACACCTCCGGACCGAACAGGCCGTAATAGCTGCTGGTCACCGCCGCGGCATCGGAGTTGAGCGTGCCGGGCTGGTAGGTCACCAGCGTGTCGCGGAAACCGCTCATGGTGTAGCGCGCGTTGGCCGTGCCGGCATCGGTGAGCTGGTAGGAAGGCGCGCGGAAACGCTCGAACCGTCCGAGGTAGCCGTAGTCGAAGTAGCGGTCCTTGTGCACATCGTCCTCGATCTTCTGCCCGTAGCGCGAGTAGTCGAGCTGGAGCGTGTAGAAGGCGTTGCGGATGCCGCCCTTCTTCTCCCCTTCGCCCGACTCCTCCTGGGAGTTGAAGCGCTGGGTGAACTTCACGAAAGTGCGCCAGGTCTGGTCCTTCACCCGGGGGTTGTTCTCCGCGTTCAGGAGCGTGTTGTTGCGGTTGTAGTCCTGCCGTTGGTTCATGTCGAAGCTGCCGCCCACGGTGAGGTTCACCGACGGGCCCGCCGCGATGTCGAACTTGCCCGAGGCCAGGTAGGTGGTGCTGGCGGCGTTCTGGCGGGTCTTCAACTGCTCCAGGTCGCCGGCGCGGAGGTAATCCGACTTGTACACGACGGCGGTGCTGCTCCCCACATCACGCGCGGTGAGCGGGTCGGCCAGCAGCGCGTCGCGCACGTCCTTCTTCACCCGGCTGTCGCCGATGTAAAGCGGGGATCCGTCCTTCACGTCGGTGAACTGACCGGAAATGAAGAAACCGAGCAACGGCTTCACCTTGTTACCCACGCTGTCCTTCTTGAAGAAGATGGGGCCGCTGAGGCTGGCCTCCACCTGGTTGAACGCGTACTTGTCCAAACCATAAATGTCGGTCACATCGTCGCCGAGCTTGTAGCCCGAGGTGAGGTATTCCACCCCGCCGAAGAACTGGCGGCTTGGACCGCGCGTGGTGATGTTGATGAGACCACCGGTCACGTCGCCGTAGTTCGCCGGCACACCACCGGTGATCACCTGCACCTCTTCGATCGCGCTCTTCGGCAGTCCGGTGCCGGCGCCTGCGGGCACCTTCACCCCGTCGATGTAGTAGTAGGTGTTCTCCGAGCGCGCACCACGGATGCTGATGCCGCCGCCCGTGCCCGCGTTGCTCGCACCGGCCACCGTAACGGCCAGGCCCGCGGCGCTCCGCTGGGGCATCTTGGCGATCTGGTCGCGGGTCACCGTTCCACCCGAGGCACCACCATCCTTGTCGATCAGCGGCACCTGGTACTTCACCACCTCGAACTCCTGCAGTTCCACACCGCTGTTGAGCTCGATGTTGAGGAAGGTGATCTTGTTGCTGTTCACCACCACGCCGGTCTGCTTCATCGGCTGGTAGCCCACGTAGCTCACGATCACATCGTAGGTGCCCGGATCGATGGGCTTGATGGTGTAGTTGCCGTCAAAGTCCGTCTGGCCGCCGGCCACACGGGTCCCTTTGTTCTCCACCACCACGCTCACGAAGGGAAGCGTCTCTCCGGACTTCTTGTCCTTCACGCTCCCTTGGAGGGTACCGGCACCCACTTGGGCGAATGCTGCGGCGCTGGAAACAACAAGGGCGACAGCTGAGAGTATCCTTCTCAACATCAACGATGGGTTTTACGTTCTTCTGTACTGCGCAACGAGGGGGCGTAAAGATAGAAAAGGAACGGATCGGCAAAAATCGCTGAAACCCGCGCTGGACGGCCGTTTCCCGAGGCCCCCGGCCGGAAGCCCCCCGGGTCGATGATGCTGCTGGTCGACATGCTCCGATCGTTCACGGGGCAAGATATCGGAACCTTCCCCGAACGAACGTCGATCGCGGCCACCAGATCGTGGGGCGGCTATACAGGTCCGAACCCGTCCGTCACCGGGTGAACCACCGGCGCGGCCACGGATCGCGGTGCGCACCGCTGCCGCCCTTGTCGGCCCGGCGCTTGTTGCGCTTCATGCGCTTGCGCGTGGCCTTGTCCTGGTTCTCCAGGTGCTTCTTCGCCAGCCGCTTCTCCTCCTTCTGCACGGCCTTCTTGTCGTTGCGCTCCTTCTTCGCCTGGAGCTTCTCCTGCTTCCGCCGGCTGATGCCTTCCTCCTGGGCCTGCACAAGGAGCGGCGCCACGGCGAGCAGCAACAGGGGGAGCAGGCGGCGGAACCCGGAAGGCATGCGCCAAAGATGCCGCCGCCGGGCTTGCCTACCTTTGGCGCCACCCCCTTTTCATCCACCATGCGCTGTCGGTCCGCCCTCTCGCCTCTTCTGCTGCTTGCGGCGCTGGCCTCCGGCTGCAGCAAGGACAGCACCTCGAACACCGGCGCACCGCCCGTGATCGTGGACTTTAACATCAACGTGAACAATCCGGCCTACAACGACCTGGCGGTGCCGGGGGGCTGGGTCTACCTCTCCGGTGGCAACAAGGGCATCATCGTGTACCGCAAGACGATCGACGAGTTCGTGGCGCTCGACCGGCTGTGCATGTACCAGCCCGCGCAATCGTGCCGGGTGTACGTGGACGATTCGCAGGTGATCGCCCGCGACACCATCTGCTGCGGCTCGGGCTTCCTGCTCATCGACGGAAGCGTGACCCAGGGACCGGCCACCCTCGGCCTTACCCGCTACAACACCACCTTCAACGGTACCACCCTGCGGATCTTCAACTAGGGAATGCCCGCCTTCGCGGAGGCTTCGGCGTGGCGATGGAGGAGTGGTGAAGCGGTGCGGTGGTTGAGCGGTGCGATGGTGGACGGGTGGAGCGGTGATGGTACGCCTGCTCAGCGTCTTCGATCGGACATGAAAAGCCCCGGCGTCCTTGCGGACCCGGGGCTTTCGCGTTGAACGCGGGGTTCAGTAGCGGTACTCGTCGCTCTTGAAGGGGCCGTTCTTCGGCACGCCGATGTACCTGGCCTGCTCATCGCTGAGCTGCTCCAGCTCCACGCCGATCTTCTCCAGGTGCAGGCTCGCCACCATCTCGTCGAGGTGCTTGGGCAGCACGTACACCTTGTTCTCGTACTTGTCGTGGTGCTTCCACAGCTCGATCTGCGCCAGCGTCTGGTTGGTGAAGCTGTTGCTCATCACGAAGCTGGGGTGGCCCGTGGCGCAGCCCAGGTTCACCAGGCGGCCTTCGGCGAGGATCAGGATGTCCTTGCCGTCCACCGTGTACTTGTCCACCTGGGGCTTGATCTCCACCTTGGTGTTGCCGTAAGCCTTGTTCAGCCAGGCCATGTCGATCTCGTTGTCGAAGTGGCCGATGTTGCACACGATGGCCTTGTCCTTCATCTTCCGGAAGTGCTCCTCCCGCACGATGTTGTAGTTGCCCGTGGCGGTGATCACGATGTCCACGCGACCGATCACCGTGCTCAGCTTCTTCACCTCGTAGCCGTCCATGGCGGCCTGCAGGGCGCAGATGGGGTCGATCTCGGTGACGACCACGCGCGCACCGGCGCCGCGCAGGCTGGCGGCCGTGCCCTTGCCCACGTCGCCGTAGCCGCAAACCACGGCCACCTTGCCGGCCATCATGATGTCGGTGGCGCGGCGGATGGCGTCCACAGCGCTCTCCTTACAGCCGTACTTGTTGTCGAACTTGCTCTTGGTGACGCTGTCGTTCACGTTGATGGCGGGCATCACCAGGGTGCCGTTCCGCTCGCGGTCCTTCAGGCGCAGCACGCCGGTGGTGGTCTCCTCGCTGAGGCCCTTGATGCCGGCCACCAGCTCGGGGTACTTGTCGAACACCATGTTGGTGAGGTCGCCCCCGTCGTCGAGGATCATGTTCAGCGGCTGGCCACCCTCGAAGGCGAAGAGCGTCTGCTCAATGCACCAGTCGAACTCCTCGTTGTTCATGCCCTTCCACGCGTACACCGGGATCCCCGCGGCGGCGATGGCCGCGGCGGCGTGGTCCTGCGTGCTGAAGATGTTGCAGCTGCTCCAGCTCACCTCGGCGCCGAGCTCCTTCAGGGTCTCGATCAGCACGGCGGTCTGGATGGTCATGTGCAGGCAGCCGGCGATGCGGGCGCCCTTCAGGGGCTTCTCCTTGCCGTACTTGGCGCGCAGGGCCATCAGGCCGGGCATCTCGGCCTCGGCCAGTTCGATCTCCTTGCGTCCCCAGCTGGCGAGGCTCATGTCCTTCACCTTGTACTGGAGCTTTTCCGTGGTCTGTGGCATCGTGGTGTTCATGGGGGCTGCGAAATTACGGCAAGGCCTTGGATCGTCAGGGGTTTTCTAAGTTCGCGACCATGGGCCGGGTGCTGGAACAGTTGGAGGACGCAAAGGGTTCGGGAAGGAAGCTTCTGGCCGTGCTCATCGATCCCGACCTGGGCACCGATGAGGACCTGCTGGAGCGCACGGTCCAGAACGCCTGCATGGCCAAGGCCGACCTGGTGATGGTGGGCGGCAGCCTGCTCACCACCGGCCTCTTCGACCGCTGCGTGGAACGGGTGAAGGCCCTGAGCGACCGGCCCGTGCTGCTCTTCCCCGGCAGCCCCGCCCAGCTGAGCCGCCACGCCGACGCGGTCCTCTTCCTCAGCCTCATCAGCGGCCGCAACCCCGAGCTGCTCATCGGCCACCACGTCACCGCCGCCCCCACCATCAAGGCCCTGGGCCTGGAGGCCATCCCCACCGGCTACCTGCTGGTTGACGGCGGGCGGCCCACCACCGTGAGCTATGTGAGCCAGACCCAGCCCATCCCCCACGACAAGCCGGGCATCGCCGCCGCCACGGCCCTGGCGGGCGAGCTGCTGGGCCTGCGGGCCATGTACCTCGACACCGGCAGCGGCGCCCAGCGCACCGTGAGCCCCGCCATGGTGGCCGCCGTGCGCCAGGCCGTGGGCACGCCCCTGATCGTGGGCGGTGGCATCCGCGACGGCGCCACGGCCCGCGCCCTGTGCCAGGCCGGTGCCGACATGGTGGTGGTGGGCACCGCCTTCGAGCACGACCCCGAGCTCATCTTCGCCCTGAGCGAGGCGGTGCACGGCTGAGCCCCTCCCCTTTTACCGCTCATCGCCGCCACCTAACTTGGTGGCATGATCGCCACCCGCATCAGCCAGAAGGACGCCCGGTTCTACTTCGTGTCCTACCCCTGCGAGGACGTGCTGCGGCGCGTCCGCTTCATCAGCCGCTTCTACGCCGACGGCGAAGCCCCCATCGCGGCCGCCGACGTGGGCAAGGAGGACGAGGTGGCCTCCTTCATCCAACGCATCGAGCGCAGCGACGGCGCTTTCCAGCGCGCCATGAGCCGCACCAAGGTGAAGGCCATCCGCAACTTCTACGAGACGGCGGTGACGCAGCCACCCATCCCGGGTTCGGTGCTGCTCTTCACCAGCGAAACGCTCAACTTCTCGCCCTTGGGCCAGTACCAGAACGTGGGCGACCTGCGCGAGCCGCGCGAGAAATACCTGATCATCGACGGGCAGCACCGCCTGGCCGCGCTGGAGTTCTACCTGCGCACGCACCCCGGCGAGGCCAAGAGCATCCACGTGCCCTGCGTGATCTTCGACGGGCAGAGCGAGGACTTCGCCGCGGAGATGTTCGTGACCATCAACAGCACGCCCACGCGCATCAACAAGAGCCACCTGATCGACCTGTACGAGCGCGTGAGCTGGGAGAAGCCGGACAAGCGCCTCGCGGCGAAGGTGGTGGAGCGCCTCTACGCCGCCGATGGCAGCCCGCTGCAGTACCGCATCAACCGCCTGGGCAACCGCAGCAAGCAGGAGAAGTGGATCATGCAGGCCGAGCTCTTCAACGAAGTGCACCGCTGGGTGCTGAAGAGCTGGAACGCGAAGGACCCCGAACGCATCACCGAGCACGCGGTGGAGCGCCGTTACCGCATCCTGCAGGAGTTCCTGAAGGCCACGCGCACCACCTTCGGCGATGCCTGGGGCGATCCGCGCTACCACATCACCAAGCCCGTTACGCTGAAGGCGCTGGTGCGTGTGTGCGCCGACCTGGCCGCGAAGGACGCGCTGCCCGAGGAGGGCCGCGAGCGCCGTTGGAACACCCGCATGGCCCCCTGGCGCGAAGTGGTGCGCGAGTTCCGCGACGACGGTTTCTACGAACGCTTCGCCGCGAAGGGCCAGGTGGAACGCGTGGGCAAGATCCACAAGTACCTCGCCGGGCTCATCCGGTTGTAGGCGTTCGGCTCAGCGTTTCACGAAGCGCTTGGTCAGCACCTTGCCGTCCCCTTGCTGCACGCGCAGCAGGTACACGCCCGCGGGCATTGCAGACACGTCGATCGTGCGGGTCGCGAGCGCTTGCTGATGCACCACGCGGCCGTCCATCGCCACGATGCTGGCGCACAGTGGAACACAGGCCCCGCAGGTGATCGACAGCCGGTCCTCCGCCGGGTTCGGGTACAGCCCCACACGTTCGTCCACAGCAGCTTCGGCCGCACCGAGCAGCAGGCTGCAATCGCCCACGGCACCCGCGTTCACGCCCCATTGCACCGTGTCGTTCACCGTCATGCACACCAGTTCGCCGATGCCCGACACGCTTCCGCAGGGCGTGCCGTGGACCAGCCCATGGTTGCTGCCGATGCCCTGCGTCCATTCCTCGCCGTAGAAGGACGGCCCGTCGAGACATTCCACCGAGACCCGGCGACGTGGTGTGCCGTTCACGATCACGGTATCCACGCCGAGGACGCGCACATCCGTGATGAACAGGCCGGCCACGTCGTAAAGCGTATCGCCCACCGCCACATCGAAGTCATAAAGCAGGGCGGGGTCCGGTGCGCCCGGTGCCCAGAAGTACACCTGACCGAGACCGTTGTCGCGCAGCGCACCACCGTAATTCGTTCCGTAGACCGTGCCATTGTTGGAGTAGGTCTCCATCAGCTTCCTGTACACATCACCGTTGTACACGGTATCAGGGAAGACCGCATCGTACGCGTAGTGGAACCCCTCGTACGGATAACCGGGTCCTACCCAGAAGCTCTCGGTCCAGGTGGCGTCGGAATCGGGCAGGGCATCGAACTGCGCGTTCGACGTGCAGGCGATGGTGACGGCCATGAGCAGGGTAAGCGTGTGGCGCATGTGGTTGAAGGTAGGTGCTGCTCAACCTCATGACGCGGGAGGCGGGATCGATGCTGCCCGGGCCATCCTTCTATCTTCACCGGGCACCATGCGCCGTCTCCTTTCTTGCCTGCTGCTCACGTTCGCGTTCGCTTCCGTGCAGGCACAACCGGACTCGCTCCTGCGCGTGTGGAACAACACCGCCCTGCCCGACAGCGCGCGCCTGAAGGCCGTGCAGGTGCTGGCGTGGCGCATGGTCTTCGAGCAGCCCGACAGCGGCATGGCCCTCGCCCACCGGCAGCTGGAGCTCGCCGTGAAGGCGGGTGATGACAAGGCCAAGTACGAGGCCTACACCACCCTCGCGGTGGGCAGCAGCATGAAGAGCGATTACGCCGCCGGGCTCTCCTTCCTGCAACAGGGCCTCGCCACCGCGCGCAGCATGGGCGACCGCAAGCGTGAGGCGAACGCGTACAGCAACATGAGCAACGTGTACCGCAACCTGGGCGACCTGCCGCTGGCCCTGGAGCACCTGCAGAAGAGCCTGCGCATCGACACCGAGCTCGGCAACATCGAAGGGCTTGCGGGCACCTACAACAACATCGGCACGATCCACACCGAGCTGCACGACCTGGACAAGGCGCTGGAGCACTACCGCCGCAGCGCCGAGCTGTACGCGAAGCTCGACAACACCAAGGGCCGCGCGCAGGCGCTGATGAACCTGGGCGCCACCCACCTCGACATGGGCGAGCGCACCCAGGCCCTCGAGGAGTTCCTGCAGAGCCTGGCCCTCTACCGCACGCTCGGCCGCAAGCGCGAGGTGGGCATGGCCTTCAACAACCTGGGGCGCACGTACGGCGAGCTGGGCCGCCGCGGGGAGGCCCGCGCCAGCCTCGATTCCGCCCGCACCATCTTCACCGCGCTCGGCAGCAACAAGGAGCTCGCCCGCAACCACAAGTACGCCGGCGACCTGCTGCTCACCGAAGGGGATCCGCGCGGGGCGGTGCGCGAATGCGCCGCGGGGCTCGCGCTCGCGCGCACGAACCACCTGGTGCAGCAACGCAAGGAGTGCAGCGAATGCCTGATGCTGGCTTACGAACGCCTCGGCGACCTGGCCAACGCCTTCCACGCGCAGAAGGAGTTCATGCAGGTGAGCGACTCCCTCGACCAGCTGAACAACAGCAAGGAGGTGATGCGGCTCGACCTGCAGCGGCAGTTCCAGGAGCGCCAGATCGCCGACAGCCTGGACAACGTGCGGCGCCGCTACGAGGACCAGCTGGCGTACGAGCACCAGCTCGGGCACGAACGCGAGCAGCGCAACCTCTTCCTTTACTCGGGGCTCGGTGTGCTCCTCCTTGCCGGGGCGCTGTGGAACCGCCTGCGCTACACCCGCCGTTCGCGGGCCGCCATCCAGCATGAGAAGGAGCGCAGCGATGAGCTGCTGCACAACATCCTCCCCTTGGAGGTGGCCGATGAACTGAAGGCGAAGGGCCACGCCGATGCGCGCCACTTCGACCGCGTCACCATCCTGTTCACCGACTTCAAGGGCTTCACCGAGGTGAGCGAGCGCCTCTCGCCCGCCGACCTCGTGGCCGAGCTCAACGTGTGCTTCAAGGCCTTCGACGGCATCATGGTGAAGCACGGGGTGGAGAAGATCAAGACCATCGGCGATGCCTACATGGCCGCGGGCGGTGTGCCCGCCGCACGCGCCGGCGTGGAGCGCGACACGGTGCTCGCCGCACTGGCGATGCAGGACTTCATGCAGCAACGCCAGCGCGACCGTGTGCAAGCCGGGCTGCCCGCCTTCCAGATGCGCGTGGGCATCCACACCGGTCCCGTGGTGGCCGGCATCGTGGGCACGCACAAGTTCCAGTACGATATCTGGGGCGACACCGTGAACACCGCGAGCCGCATGGAATCATCGGGCGAGGTGGGCCGCGTGAACGTGAGCGGCGCCACGCACGACCTGCTGAAGGACGACCCTACGCTCCTCTTCACCCCGCGCGGAAAGGTGCACGCCAAGGGCAAGGGCGATTTGGAGATGTACTTCGTGGAACGGCGCTGAGCCCGCACCTACTCCACCACCAGCCGGCCGGTCACCGTGCGTTCACCGGCAGTGGCCACCAGCAAATAGAGACCCGGGGAAAGCGGCGCATCGAAGTGCAGCTCAATGGCCTGCGCCTCCATGGCCTCGAACGAACGGACGGTGAGCACACGGCCCTGCAGGTCGAACACGCGCAGATCAACGCGCTCCAGGCCATCCGTCAGGCCCTCGAAACGCATCGACACCTCATCGCCACGACCCGGATCGGGGTACAGCTGCATGCCCAGGTCAAGGGAGCCATCCACATCCTCCTCCATGCTGCGCACCAACGCCCCGGGGGTGTGCGCGAGGTAGATGGAGCATGCAGCGCCGTACGGACACCAGGTGGTGCCGTTGTCGAAGGAGGAACGCACCCGCACATTGTAGTTGCGACCGGGCTGAAGCGGTTTCTGTGCCCACTTCACCACCGTGAGCGAAGGCACCGTGGTGGCGATGCGGCGCAGGTAGTTGGGCCGCGTGAACTCCCACTGGTACCTGTTCGCGCCGGGCACGGCCGTGGCGTGGATCGTTTCGCCGAAGTAGATGCCATCGCCGCAGGAGATCACCGGATCGGGCGTGGTGGTGAGCTGCGTCACACCGCAGGGATCACCGCCCGTGCGCAGGCCTTCGGTGAGGCTCGTGGTGAAGTCGTTCCCGTCCACCGCGATCACCTCCGCACCCAGCCCGTACACCTTCACGTGACCGGGGACCGAGCGCTGGCCCATGCCATTGCCGCCGCTGTCCTCCACCCGGAAGTTGTAGCAGGTGGTGGACGACAGCGCCACCCATTGCCGCACCAGGTCGTTAGCCACCGCATATGGACCACCGGAGGCGACCGCCGCACCCGCGGCATCAAGGATCTTCCATGTGGTCTCCTGCGGGTCGCCATCGGTGAGCACCTCCACCTGCACCAGGTAGCTGTCGCTCAGCTCCGAGCTGCCGTCCATGGGCTCGTAGCGGATGTTGTCGGTGGCGTCCTGGTCGGGGATGCCGTTCACCGAGATGATGCGGAACTCGAGGATGTCGCCCGGCAGCACCCCGGTGATCACCGGGAGCGAGGGCTGACGCGTGGCACCGGGGGCGGCGGCCACGGCCAGGATCCAGTTGAAGGAATTGTCCACCACGCCGTTCTTCCAGGTCTCCACCACGCAGGTGGCCATGGTGGCCGTGCCCTGGTTCTGGATGCGCAGCGTGGGCACCACCTCCCCGTCGCACGCGTACTTCAGGCCCACATAGTCCACGATGGCAGCGTCGTAGTCGTTCTGGGCGGCGGCGCCAAGGGCGAGGAGAAAGGCGTACGAAAGGCTGGTGAGGCGCATGGCGGTGAGGCGTTGCCTCAAACCTACGGGAGCGCGGGGGGCCCGGCAATAGAACCTTTGTTAGCCTTCAGCGCATACTGCGGCTCAAGGAGCCACGACGATGCACTGGGTGCTGAACGTTCCTGGCGAACTGACCTTGACCCAATAGACACCAGAGCTCGGTCGATCCAGCCCCACTTCCACGGTTGAAGCGCCATACACGGCCCGGGTGATAAGCAGCCGGCCAAGGGAGTCAAAAATGCTGTAAGAGCTCCCAGCGGGCAATGGCGCATCGAACTGCAGGACGAAATGACCATCCGTCGGGTTCGGTGCGCAATGGAAGGTGAGCCTCTCCCCGAACGGAACGGCGTCAAAGAGGCAGCCGTCGTACCCAAGCACCGGGTCGTAGGCAGTTGGTTGGACGACACCTGCGTTAACCGTTGCACCGTCCACAACGAGCAATGAAACAGGAACTGGCGTGATGACCCGATCATAGCTCCGAAGGGACGTGGAGAGATCGTAGCAGGGAAGTTGACCCAAGGAATCCGTTCGGAGCAAGTACCCCATGCCGAAGTATCCATTCGGAGGCCCGCTACCTTCCACGTAACCACCCAGAAGGAATCCGCCCTCGGTCAAAGCCAATAGATCCAAATTGGTGTATGAGAAGGCGGCAAGTCCAAGCCGACGGGCCCATACAGGGTCCCCCACCGTATCGACCTTGAAAAGGAGTAGCACTCCAGCATTCTCACCGAACACGTGCAGCAGATGCCCAAGGATCGTATAGTCACCATCCGAAGACCTTACAACTTGGATCCCTTCCTGTGTGGACCATGGGGCTCCTGTCTCATAACTCTTGCAGAACGCCACGGTGCCATCCGCGCGCACGACCATCGCGAACAACTGTTGTGCCCTGTAGCGCAAGGGTGAGGTCGGGTCCAATGGTGTGCTGTTCGTGAAGCCGGTCACGAGGATCGTGCTGTCGGCACGTACCACCGCATCTCGCACCACGCCACCAGGAGGGAAATAGGACATCGACCACACGAGATCGCCTTGATCGTTGATCCGGGCAAGAATTGAACCCGAAGGATCGGCCCTGGCTCCAATGATGAGGTCCCCTGTGGGGAGCTGCTTCACGAACGAGATCTCGCCTGGCACCATAAAGCGCTTGGCCCAGATGACATCACCGATCGAATCCGCCCGAAGGATGAAGAAGGAATCCTGACTTTGACCCCAGACGACGGCAGACCCATCCATTAGCACTTCATCCCCGAGCCAAATATTCCAGCAATCCTGGGCGACCATCTCATAGTAGTGGAAGGAAGAAATGACGCCGAGCGAATCCATCCAGCCGAATGCAGGGTATGCCCCGCCGGTGGATTGACCGGTCGAGCAGCTATTCACTGAATACGGACATGCGATCAGGAACTTGTTGTCATGCACCTTCTTGATCTGCCAATCAGGCATGGTCGTCTCCCCCGAATAATCATGCTCGTAACAAGCGCTGTGAAAGACCGTTCCATCGGGATGAACCAGCGATATACCAGAGGAATTCGTGATCGCGGCGACATGGGTGGTAAGAACAGTGCCGCTCACTAGTTCATGAAGACCAGTACCCGTTGGGAACGCTTCATAATAGATCATGAACGGCTGCTGCGCCGTGCACGAGACCGCCAGCACGAGCCCGGTGAAGAGAAGACGAAGCCGATGCATACCCTGTAGACATCGGCCGCGACGCGATCGCTGCCTCCATGCAAGCTCATCGCTTGGCCGGCGCTTAGGCAAGAGCAAATCCATAGGGCATCCTTTTCCTCTAAGCTACGGCATTGCCGCAACCATCGCAGCGCCCGCTCAGAACCGCACCGTCACCCCGCCCATCACGTTGAGCGGGGCCTGCGGGAAGAGGTTCACCAGGTCCGTGCGGGAGCCGCCGGCGATGTAGCTGTACACCCAGCCGTTGTTCGCGTACAGCTCGCTGAAGATGTTGCGCACCGTGAGGTTGATGTCCACGCGCCTCAGGCCCTTGAGCCCGGTGAGCGAGGCGTTGAAGCGCAGGTCGTTCACCAGGAAGGGGTCGATGGAGCGGTCGGTGTTCGCGGTGTTGTCGAGGTATTGGCGGCCCACGTACTTGGTCACCAGGGTCACCTCGGCGTTGCCCTTCGCCGCATCGTTCCAGAAGCGCCAGCCGAGCTCGCTGCCGGCGATCAGGTCCGGGGAGAAGGCGAGGTCGGTCTCGCCGAGCGCGTTCACCTGCTGCCCGCCGCTATCGTAGTCGTCCACGTACTCGGTGAAGGCGCGCACCTTGTTGCGGCTGACCGTGGTGTTGGCGCGCCAGGTGAGGCTGCGGGTGAGCTGCGCGGCGAAGGTGAGCTCCATGCCGGCGCGGTAGCTGCTGGGCACGTTGGTGCGGAGCGCGTAGCCCACGTCGTTCAGCTCGCCGGTGAGCACCAGCTGGTCGCGGTAGTCCATCCAATAGCCGTTCACCCCGGCGAGCAGGCGCGCGGTGCGGTGCTCGAAGCCCGCCTCCACATCGAGCATGCGCTCGCTGGTGGGCCGGCTCTCCGGCGAGGTCTCGGTGAGGTCGTCGCGGTTGGGCTCGCGGTTGGCGATGGCGGCGCTGGCGTACGCCCGGTCGCGCTCGTTCACCCGGAAGCTGGCGCCGGCCTTGGGATTGAAGAAGGTGTAGGCGACCTGCTGCGTGACGTTGCTGAGGTCGTTGTCGTAACCGAGGAAGTCGTAGCCCACGTGGCGCACCTGCACATCACCGAAGAGGTCGAGCCGCCCGTTGACCGCATAGGTGAGCTTGCCGTACGCGTTGGCGTCGGTCTTGCGCGCATCGTTGGTGTAATAGCGCGCGTCCTTGTCGAGCGCGCCGGCGTAACGGGCCCAGGTCACCTCGCCGAAGTGACCGCCGTCGTACACGCTGTAGCTGCCGCCCACCACCCAGCGGTGCGGGCCGATGCGGCGGTCGAAGGCGGCGTTCACGCCGTTCAGCGTGTTGTCCAGCCAGCGGCGGCGGATGATGTCGGTGGTGGTGATGGTGTCGCCGTTGATCACCGCGGGCGCGATGCCGTAGGTGGCCAGATCGTCGTTGGGCTGGAACTGCTCGTAATAGCCGCTGCCCAGCACGCGGAAGGCGGTGATGTTGAGCGTGGCATCCTGGCCGATGCGCTGATCGAAGAGCAGCTGGTAGTGCGTCTGCCGGTAGTCGTCCACCTGGTCCTTGTAGGTGTACTCGTTCCACGTGCGGTTGGTATCGAGCACCTCACGCGGCACGCCGTTCCAGGCCTGGTAGGTGCGTTCGTGCCCGCTGAAGGTGATGAAGCGGAGCGAGCGCGTGGCGCCCACCCAGGCGCCTTGCACGAAGTAGCTCTTGAGGTCGGCGGTGGCGCGGTCGATGTAGCCGTCGCTGGTCACGGTGCTCAGGCGCCCGTCGAGGCTGAAGCGCGAGCCGCCCTCCTTCACCGGCAGCAGGCCCGTGCCGAAGCGCGCCGTGTACCGCTGCGTGTCGTAGGAGCCGAGCACGGCGCCCAGCTCACCGTACGCGTGCTCGGTCACCTTCGAGGTGCGCATGTTGATGCTGGCCCCGAAGGCGCCGGGACCGTTGGTGCTCGAACCAACGCCGCGCTGCACCTCGATGTCCTCGGTGCTGCTGGCGAGGTCGGGCATGTTCACCCAGAACACGGCCTGGCTCTCGGCGTCGTTGATGGGCACACCGTTCACGGTGACGTTGATGCGCGTGGCGTCGCTGCCGCGGATGCGCAGCCCCGTGTAGCCCACGCCGGTGCCCGCGTCGGTGGTGGTGACCACGCTGGGCTGCTGGTCGAGCAGCACGGGCAGGTCCACCGCGGTGTTGATCTTCTCGATGCGCTCGCGGGTCACCTTGCTGGTGGCGAAGGGCGTGCGGTCACCGGCGCGCAGCGCGCTCACCTCGGCCTCGCGGATGTAGTGCGTGAGCTCCGGCATGCGCAACGCGAGCGCTCCGGCTGCGGCCGCGTCCACGATGGTGTCGATGGACGCGTGGCCCACCAGCACGGCGCGCAGGTGGACCGGCCCCTGCGGCACCGCGTTCAGCGTGAAGCGGCCCGCCTCGTCGGTGGTGGTGCTGAAGCCCAGCTCACCCACGCCCACCACCACCAGGGGGAGCGGCTGGCCCGTTCCGTCGGTGATGGTGCCGCCCACCGTGTGCTGCGCCGCAGCGCCAAGCATGGATCCGACGAATGCGAGCGTGATGAACGTCCTGATCATGGTCCTCCGTGTGTTGTTGTCCCTCACGGAGGTGCCCCGCGGTGCGGAGACGGATCCCTTGGCAGCATGACCTGCCCAGGTTCAACGGGTATGATCTCAGCCCGCTTGAACGCAGGCACCCCGAAAGGACGGGGCGAAGGTAGCGCGTGGTAAGATGGAAATGATGGAACGCGGGAATGAGGGATCAGGGGATGGCATTGTGCCGCTCACCCTTCCTCCAGCCCATCGACCGCATCGAGCGCTTGGCGCACGCGGTCATCGTGCCGGCCGCCGATCACCACGTACGGCCGACCGAGGTGCTTCAGCATGGCCTCGTACACCGCGAAGAGCCGGTCGCGGTCGTTCGGGTTCTCGCGCAGCGGGTCCGCTTCCCACGGGATGTCGGGCCGGCAGAGGAGCCACAGGTCGTAATGCCGGTGGAGCGTGGCGTCCAGCACCCACGGATCGCAGCGGCCGAACTTCTCCTCGCCCCAGATGCGGATGGTGATCAGGTCGGTATCGCACACCACCAGGCGTTGGCCGTTGCGGGCGGCGAGGTCCATGGCCGCATCCTCGGCGCGGGCCTGGGCCACCGCGATGGTGAGCAGGTCGGCCGCGGCGTAGGTGGGACCGTGCGCCTCCAGGTAAGTGCGTGCGAATTCCGCGACCACCACCGCGTTGCACGCGCGACCCAAGGCCTCCGCCAGCGTGGTCTTGCCACTGCTCTCCGCACCCACGATGGCGACCTTCCGCATGTGTTCCGGTTGGCACCGAATGTAACTTCCCATCACCGCACAGGCAGCACGTGCACCGCACGGGTGGTCTCTTCGATGAACCGACACGAACGACCATGACACGAACCTTCCTCCTTCTCCTCACCGCGGCGTGCGCTCTGCAGGCCAGCGCGCAGCTCGCACCCACCACCCCCGCACCGCTCAGCGCGCACCTGCGCGAGGTGAACGCACAATGGTCCGTGCAGGACCCGATGCCTGCGGGCGGCGATCGCATCGTCTCCTTCACGGACGATGCCCAACGCATCGCCGAGCACCTGCACCGCGTGCGTGCCACGCTGGCCGCCCGCACGCCCGAAGGCCTTTCCGCCGGGCAGATGAAGGCGCGCACGACCTTGTTGGAAGACCTCGACCGCTACGCCGACCGCGGCCGCTTCCCGCAGAACGAGCTGCTGCCCTACCGCAACCCGATCTTCATCGACCGCCACCACACCGCCTGCGCCGTGGGCCAGCTGATGATCGAGAGCGGTGATGAAGCCCTCGCGCAGCGCATCAGCGCCGAGATGAACCCCGGCTACGTGGCCGAACTGCTCGAAGTGCCCACCCTCGCACAGGCCATCGGCGCATGGGCCAGCACACATGGCTTCACCGCCGATGAGCTCGCGTGGATCCAGCCCGCGTACAGCCCGAACTACACCTGGAACCCCGTGGGCGGTGGCACCGATGCACGCGTGACCACCCTGCTGAAGCTCGGCAACAACGACCTGCTGGTGGCCGGCGACTTCACCGATGCCGGTGGCGCGGCCTGCACCCATGTGGCGCGGTGGAACGGTGCGAGCTACATGCAGCTCGGCACGGGCGTGCAGGGCGAGCCGGTGTGCGCCGCGGAGCACAACGGCCTTCTCTACCTGGGCGGCACCTTCCAGAACTTCAGCCACGACCTCGCCGTCTGGAACGGCAGCAGCTGGAGCTACGCGAACGTGCAGCCCGGCCAGGCCCCGCATGTGTCCAGCCTCCATGTGCACAACGGCGAGCTGTTCGCCGGCAGCGAGGCCTCGGGCTTCGCCGGTGTCACCTACCAGGCCTACAAGCTCAACGGCGGCAACTGGGTGCCCGTGGGCCAGGCGTTGAACGGACCCCTCCTCGCCCTGGAAACGCACGATGGTGAGCTCGTGGCCGGCGGGGCCTTCACCGGGATCCAGAGCTTCGGTCAGCCTGACACCTCGATCATGCACGTGGCGCACCTGGTGAACAACCAGTGGGAGCAGCTCGCCGACGGCCTCGACAACACCGTGAACGACCTTCTGGAGACCAGCACCGGGTACCTGTATGCAGGCGGCGGCTTCTACGCGAACGTGGTGCCCACCTTCGGCCTCGCGCGCATCGCCGGCGGCACGCTGTGGGAACCCTGCATGCCCACGCACACCAACTACATCCAGCAGTCGGCGGGCGTCACCGAGATCCGCGCGCTGGCCCAGCACGACACCACCATCTGGTTCGGCGGCTCCTTCGGCATCGTGCAGCTCATGTACAGCGGGTTCAACTGCGGCCGCTTCCTGGGCACCCCGGACTGGGTGGAGCCCACGGCGCTGTTCGACGCCTCGGTGAACGCACTGGCCGACTGGAACGGGGGCATGGTGAGCGGCGGCGACTTCGCCGGCAACCAGGGGCTGTCCGTTCCCTACATCGCCTACACCGAGCTCTCCACCGGCATCAACGATCGCGGCGACGCTGCCGCGATGAAGGTGTGGCCGAGCCCTGCGGAAGGCGTGCTCCACATCGACGCGGGCGACCTGCCCTTCAGCGGGGAGACCGTGCAGGTGGTGGATGCAGCCGGGCATGCGGTGCAGCAACAGCCTGCGGTGAAGGGTGCGCGCATCGACCTGAACGTGGACGGCCTGAAGCCGGGCGCCTATTGGGTGCGTGTGCTGCATGATGGCCAGGTGCGCACCACGCCCTTCGTGAAGCAGTGACGGTCAGCCGCGCACGGGGTCGGCGCCGAGCCAGCTGCCCTCGGTGCGCAGCACGCTGAAGCGCGCATAGAGCTCCTCGCGGAAGCCATGCGCCTGGCGGGTGCGCGCGACCGCCTCCGCGTGCATGCCGCCACGGCCGTGCGCGAAGGCCTGCATCGCTTCCACTGAACGCCACACGCTGAAGGTGGCCTGCTCCACCCACGGACGCTCGCCCACGCCCTTGGTGAAGAGCAGGTCGGAGCGGCCCTCCAGCGAGCGCGCCACACGGCCCACGCGCCACCAGAACGCCGGCGCGAACGACGGCTTGATCGTGGCGCGCGTGAGCACCGCCAGTGGCCCCGGGCGTTGTTCGCCGGTGGCGAAGGGGTTCACGCCCGACCACGCACCGCGGCTCTGGTACGGGGCCAGGTGCAGCGTGAACACCTCGTCGGCGTGGCGGAGGAAGTCCCGGTGCGCCGGATGCTCCGCATGGAAGCTCGTGGCAGCGGCCTCGCTGTCCCACGCGCCCAACAGCGCCCAGGTGCCCAGGTCGGGCCAGAAGCTGTAGCCCTGGCCACCGCCGGTTCCCAGCAGCTTGAAGAAGCCCAGGCCCTCCACCTGGCGCAGCGGCGCCTGCATCCGGTGCATCTGCGCCATGGCCCAGCGCCGCTCCCGCCACGGGTAGCGGAAGTAGGACATGGTGACGTAGGACGAGGGCCGGTGCACGGGCAACGAACGATCCACCGCGCAGGAGTGTTCATCGGTGCATGTCCAACGCGTGCGCCATCGTCATCGGGTCCGGGGTCGCCGGGCTCGCCGCCGCCATCCGGCTGGCGCGCAAGGGCCATGCGGTGGACGTGTTCGAGGCGGCCGATGCCCCGGGCGGCAAGCTCTCCGAATTCCGGCTGGGCGGCTACCGATTCGACGCGGGCCCTTCGCTCTTCACCCGCCCCGACCTGGTGGCGGAGCTTTTCCGTGAGGCGGGGGTGGACATGGCCGGGCGCTTCGCCTACCGCACGCTCCACGAGGCCAACCGCTACTTCTGGGACGATGGCACACGCGTAACGGGCTGGTGCGATGCCGACCGGTTCGCGGATGAACTGGAGCGGAAGCTCGGCGTGCCCCGGCAGCGCACGCGCGCCCACCTGCAACGCGCCACCGACCTGCTCGGCACCACGGGCCGCACCTTCCTCGAGCATTCGCTGCACCGGCCCAAGGAGCTGCTCCGCGCCGGTTTCCTGAAGGCGTTGACCGGTGTGCGGGCGCAGGAGCTGCTCGGCTCATTGCACACGGTGAACCGCCGCGCCGTGGGCGATGGCAAGGCCGCGCAGCTCTTCGACCGCTTCGCCACCTACAACGGCAGCGACCCCTACCGCACGCCCGGCCTCATGCGCATGATCCCCGGGCTCGAGCACGGCCAGGGCGCCTTCCTGCCCGTGGGTGGCATGCACGCCATCACCCGCGCGCTGCACCTGCTCGCGGTGGACCTTGGCGTGCGCTTCCACTTCAACGCTCCGGTGGAACGCATCCTCCTCGACCGTGATCATCGGGGTGTGCGCGGGGTGCGTGTGCAAGGCCTCGATCACGTCGCCGATGTGGTGGTGAGCAACATGGACGTGGTGCCCACCTACCGGAAGCTGTTGCCGCAGCTCAAGGCCCCCGAACGCACGCTGCGCCAGGAACGCAGCAGCAGCGCCTTGGTGTTCTACTGGGGCGTGCGCGCCGACCATGCGGAGCTGGGGCTGCACAACATCCTCTTCAGCGGCGACTACAAGCGCGAGTTCGACCACCTGTTCCGCACGCTCACCCTGTGCGACGATCCCACGGTGTACATCAACATCACCAGCAAGCACGAGCCCGGCGATGCGCCCAAGGGCTGCGCCAACTGGTTCACCATGATCAATGCTCCGCGCGACGTGGGTCAGTACGACGATGCCGTGATCGCGCAGGCGCGTGCCGCGGTGCTCGCCAAGGTGAAGCGCACGCTGGGCATCGACCTGGCACCGCTCATCGAGGTGGAGCATGTGCTCGACCCGCGCGGCATCGCGGCGCGCACCGCGAGCTTCCAAGGTTCGCTGTACGGCACCAGCAGCAACTCGCCGTGGGCCGCCTTCCTGCGCCACCCCAACTTCCACGACCGCGTGCAGGGCCTCTACTTCTGCGGCGGCAGCGTGCATCCCGGCGGCGGCATCCCCCTGGCCCTGCTGAGCGCCCGCATCGTGGACGGCCTGATCCCCGCGGCCGCACGCACCCGTCAACGCATCCCCCGGCACGCATGAAGACCATCGCCCGACGCATCGACCGCCGCCGCGCCATCGGACTG
>JBGAGX010000042.1:0-26531 GCA_044226515.1 Flavobacteriales bacterium
CTGTACGGCCCTCCCGGCGTGGGCAAGACCAGTCTGGGCAAGAGCATGGCCGAGGCCCTGGGCCGCAAGTACGTGCGCATGAGCCTGGGCGGCCTGCACGACGAGGCCGAGATCCGCGGCCACCGAAAGACCTACATCGGTGCCATGCCCGGCCGCTTGATCCAGAGCATGAAGAAGGCCGGCACGAGCAACCCGCTCTTTGTGCTCGACGAGATCGACAAGGTGGGCCGCAGCAACCAGGGCGACCCCGCGAGCGCCCTGCTCGAGGTGCTCGACCCCGAACAGAACAACGCCTTCCACGACAATTACGTGGAGGTGGAGTACGACCTGAGCCGCGTGATGTTCGTGGCCACCGCCAACAGCCTCAGCAGCATCCACCCGGCCCTGCGCGACCGCATGGAGATCATCGAGGTGAACGGCTACACCCAGGAGGAGAAGATCGAGATCGCGAACCGCCACCTGCTGCCCAAGCAGTTCACCGAGAACGGGATCAAGCCCAAGCAATTGAAACTGGCGCCCGGGCTGCTGGAGGCCATCATCGATCAATACACGGACGAGAGCGGGGTGCGCACGCTCGAGAAGCGCATCGCCAAGCTGGTGCGCTACCGCGCCAAGCAGATCGCGCTGAAACAGAAGCACGCCGTCACCATCACGGTGGATGAGCTCGTAAGGATCTTCGGCCCCAGCCACGCCCGCGACAAGTACCAGGGCAACGACGTGGCCGGCGTGGTCACCGGCCTGGCCTGGACCCCCACTGGAGGAGACATTCTCTTCATCGAGACCAGCATCACCAAGGGCGAGGGCAAGCTCACGCTCACCGGCAACCTGGGCGACGTGATGAAGGAGAGCGCCGTGATCGCGCTGGAGTACCTGAAGGCCCACAGCGACATCATCGGCCTCGATGCCGACGTGTTCAAGCGGTGGAACGTGCACGTGCACGTGCCCGAGGGGGCCACGCCCAAGGACGGTCCCAGCGCGGGCATCGCCATGCTCACCAGCATCGCCAGCGCCTTCACCCAGCAGAAGGTGCGCAAGTTCACGGCGATGACGGGCGAGATCACCCTGCGCGGCCGCGTGCTGCCCGTGGGCGGGATCAAGGAGAAGATCCTCGCCGCCAAGCGCGCGGGCATCAAGGAGATCCTGCTCAGCGCCGACAACCGGAAGGACATCGAGGACATCGATGCGCGCTACACCAAGGGCATGCGCTTCACCTACGTCACCGAGATGATCGAGGTGGTGAAGCACGCCCTGTTGAAGGAGAAGGTGGACAACGCGTTGAAGGTGGCGTGAGCCCCGGCGCCATGTCGCACAACGACAAGCCCCGACCACGGTCGGGGCTTTCGCATGCGGGGAAGGTCCGCGTCAGAAACTGAACTGCACCTGCAGGCGCATCAGGCTGCCCGTCTGGTGGTTGGTGTAGGTGGGGAAGGCCGCGTGCAGCGTGTGGTCCATGGCCTTGCGGTCGCCGACGTAGTACTCGGCCGTCACCTCCATGTTCTTCCACGGGGTCCACTCCACACCGAGCTCGAGGTCGTTCACCGTGTACGAACGCGCATCCAGCTCGTTCTTCTTGCCGCCCTCGTACACCTGGTAACGCGCGAACGGCATGAGCACGTTGTCCTTGATCCGCGTGCGGTAGGTGGCGGTGACGTATCCGCCGTGCAGCGTCTTCGTCATGATCGAGTCGGTCGTCACGTCGTACTCGGGACCCTTGCCCACGTTGTATTCGGCCTGGATGCCGAAGGGCTTCGGGTAGAGCACGATGGATCCGGCGACGCGCTGATCCGTGTACGTCCAGTCCTTGGTGCCCTTCACGCCGGCCGAGCGCTGATCGGCCATGATGGTGTACGCCCCACTGTAGCCCTGGATGCCCGGCTCGATGACCTGTTCGCCCACGCGGATGGGGTACACCGCACGGCCCACCACGTGCAGGGTGTTGTTCGACTCGGCACGGTTCGCCGATTGGCCGTCGTACACCCCGAAGCCGATCAGACCGTAGTCGCCGGAGCCCTTGAGTCCATCCTCCACCATCGCCTTGAAGAGTTCGCGGTACTTCTTCGGGGCCCAGTAAAGGAAGGCGCCCAGGTCACGTTCGTTGGGTGCGGCGGAGTTGATCGCATCCGACCGGTCCAAAGGCAGGCGCACCGAGCTGCTCTGCATGTTCTCGAAGCCGAAGGGAACCTTGCTCTGGCCCAGGCGCAGGCGGAAGGTGTTGTCCGACGTGAGCCCGATGTCGCCGTACCAATCCCGCACCTGGGCCATGTTCTGGTAGTTCGGGGCCACGGGCTGCGCGAACTCGGTCTGCATGTACAGGAAGAGGCGCGGATGCACCTGCCCGCTGATGGTGATCCGCGCCCGACGCAGGAAGACGCCCCCGTTGTAGCCCCAGCTCTGGTCGCAGGCCGGGCAGCGCAGGCTGTCATTGGTCTCGAGCAGGCGGTTGTACCGCACATGCGCGTAGCCCTTCACGCTGATCGTCTCGTACCAGTGCTTCTTCGCAGCGGCCGGTGCGGCCTTGGTGCTGTCCGCCTTGGTCTGTGCCTCGAGCGAGGTGGTCAGGAGCAACCCGAGGGCAATGCCATAAGCGCGCATCCGTTCGTTGTGTTAAAGGAAGGCCGCGAAAGAATTACCGCAATGTTATCCGATCATTATCGCAGGTAACATTGGCTTAATACATGGCGGCTTTCTCCAAGGTGGACGCGGGTTGTGTACGTTGCCCCGATCTTCGGGCCCCCATGAACGACCCTCGGGCGATCGCCATCCGCGACCTCACCTACGAACTGCCCCCGGACCGCATCGCACAACATCCGTTGCAGGACCGCGATGCCAGCCGCTTGCTGGTGTACCGCGACGGCGGCATCGCCGACCGGGTGTTCCGCGAGCTGCCGGACCTGCTGCCGCCGGCCGCGTTGCTGGTGATGAACGACACGCGCGTGGTGAACGCGCGCCTGCACTTCCGCAAGGAGACGGGGGCGGAGATCGAGGTGTTCTGCCTGGAACCCGAGGGGGGCGGACCGGTGGAGGAGGCCTTCCGGCAGGTGGGCGAGGTGGTTTGGCGGTGCACCGTGGGCAACGCCCGGCGTTGGAAGCAGGGCCCGCTCGGCCAGCTCTTCCGTTCCCCCAAGGGCGACGTGCAGCTCTTCGCCGACCGGCTCCCCGATGATGGTCACGGCGCCCGTGTGCGCTTCGCCTGGCTGCCCGCGGAGCTGTCATTCGCCGAGGTGCTGGCCCGGGCCGGTGAAGTCCCCCTTCCGCCCTACATGCATCGCGAGGCCGGGGTGGCCGATCAGGAGCGCTACCAGACGGTCTACGCACGCCAGGAAGGCTCGGTGGCGGCGCCCACCGCGGGCCTGCATTTCACCCCTGCCGTGCTCCAAGCCCTGGACGCGCGCGGCGTGCAGCGCGCCCACATCACCCTGCACGTGGGCGCAGGGACCTTCCGCCCCGTGCACGCCGATACCATGGCCGGCCACGCCATGCACCAGGAGCGGATCCTCGTACCGCGTGAGGTGGTGCAATTGCTGCACGACGGGGTGGGCGCGCGCGCGATCGTAGCCACCGGCACCACCACGCTGCGCACCCTGGAGAGCCTTTACTGGCTTGGTGTGCGGATCCTCGGAGGGGCGGTCCCGGAGGAGTTGCAGGTGGGGCAGTGGGAGCCGTACGATACCCCGGTCGATCGACAGGCCGGTGCCCGGGAAGCGTTGGGCGCAGTGCTCCGCTGGATGGACGAGCGTGACCTGGACCAGGTGACGGGCAGCACGGCGCTGCTCATCGCCCCGGGCTACCGCGTGCGCCTGGCCGACGCCCTCATCACCAACTTCCACCAGCCGGGCAGCACCCTCATGCTGCTCGTTGCGGCCTTCGTGGGCGACGACTGGCGGCGCATCTACGACCACGCGCTCGCGCACCGCTACCGCTTCCTGAGCTACGGGGACGGCTCCCTGCTTTTCCGGGGGCAATAGCCCGCCGCTATCTTGCGTTCCGAACCCGCATGACGCACCGCCTTCACGCCCTGTTCCTCTCCACCGGCCTCGCGCTCGGCGCCACCGCACAACTGGGGGGCGACGCGGTGTTCCGCATCCTCGACATCCCCAGTTCGGCCCGCGTGGCCGCCATGGGGGGCACGCAGATCGCGGTGCTCGATAACGACCTCAACCTGGGCATCTTCAACCCGGCCCTGCTCAACCCCACCATGGGGCGCCAGCTCGCCCTCAGCTACCTGCCCTACATCGACGGCATCAACATCGGCTACGCCAGCTACGGCCAGTATTTCGACAGCCTGCGCACCACCTTCAGCGGCACGGTGCAGTACGTGGATTACGGCACCTTCACGCGGCGCGACGAGACCGGCGCCGACCTGGGCACCTTCCACGCCGGCGAGTACGTGGCGCAGGTAGGCGCGGGCCGCGCCATCGACAGCCTGTTCACCGTGGGCGCCAACATCAAGTACATCGGGTCGCAGCTGGAGAGCTACCGTGCCAGCGGGGTGGCGGTGGACCTGGGCGGCACCTTCTGCAAGCGTTCGGCCGGGCTCACCGTGAGCGCCATGGTGCGCAACCTGGGCACCACCCTCAGCAGCTACACCGACGAGAAGGAGAAGCTGCCCACCGAGGTGCAGGTCGGCGTCACCTACAAGTTCAGGCACGCGCCCTTCCGCCTGGGCCTCATGCTCAACGACCTGCAGCAGTGGGACCTCACCTACACGGACCCGAACGCCGACGTGCAGATCGACCCCACCACCGGCGACCCCATCGTGGACAAGGTGACCACGGCCGAGAAGGTGATGATGCACGTGGTGCCCAACGTGGAGATCCTGCTGAACACCAACTTCATGCTCCGCTTCGGCTACGACTACCGGCGCCGCCAGGAGCTCGCCATCGCCGGCAAGCCCGGCCTCACCGGCTTCAGCTTCGGGGCGGGTCTGCGGGTGAGCAAGGTGCACGTGAGCTACGGCTTCGCCCAGTTCAACCCCGCCGGCGCCAGCAACACCATCACGCTCGCCCTGCGCTTCGCCGACCTGAAGCCCAAGGCCGCTGAGCCTGCGCCTGCCCCTGCACCCTGAACGGCAGGTCCTATCTTCACGCCCGCCCCGCCCGCCGCGGTCCCGGTCCCTGTGAAGCGCATCAACATCGCCATCGACGGCTTCTCCTCCTGCGGGAAGAGCACCCTGGCCAAGCAGCTGGCGCACCACCTGCACTACACCTACATCGACAGCGGCGCCATGTACCGCGCGGTGGCCCTGTACGTGATCGAGAACGGTTTGGTGAAGGACGGCAAGCTCGATCGCGAGAACCTGCTGCGCGTGCTGGACAAGATCGACATCGGCTTCCGGCACGACGACGCCACGCAACGCAGCCACACCTGGCTCAACGGCCGCGATGTGGAGCACCGCATCCGCGGCATGGAGGTGAGCCGGTACGTGACGCTCGTGAGCCCCGTGCCCGAGGTGCGCGCCAAGCTCGTGCGCCTGCAGCAGGAGATGGGGAAGGGACGCGGTGTGGTGATGGACGGTCGCGACATCGGCACGGTGGTCTTCCCCGATGCCGAGGTGAAGCTCTACATGACCGCCCGGCCGGAGATCCGTGCCCAGCGCCGCTACAACGAACTGAAGGGTAGGGGCGTGGAGGTGGACTACGCCAGCGTGCTCGAGAACATCGAGCGCCGCGACGAGGACGACACCAAGCGCGCCGCCGACCCGCTGATCAAAGCCCCCGACGCCTTCGAGATCGACAACAGCGAGCTCACCTCATCCGAGCAGTTCGACCTCGCCCTCGGTCACGTGGTGAAGGCGATCGGCGTGGTGACGGAGGCGTGAGCAAGTCGCAAGTGACAAGTGTCAAGGGTCAAGTAGCGAGGGACAAGAGTTCAACGCGTGAGACCCTTCTCGGACGTTGTCATTCCGGGCTTGACCCGGAATCGCGCTGAATCCGTTTCTGGGGGTCAGAACAAGCCCCAATGAGCCAAATGATCCACCATCGCAAGAAGAAGTACCCCAATGCCGAGCGCTCTGGCTTTGAGCCGGTCCGCAACAAAGGCCATTATCCCGAGCGCACTGGATACGTCCGGATAGTGATGGATCGCTGACCAAAGCGGAAGAATACAGAGAACACTGTTCACGATGAACAAGATCGAGAAGCCCACATTGGAAGCAAGCGATGTGTTGCTCCAGTTCCAAAGTCTTTGGATCGCGGCTAGCACGGTCAAGCGAGCAATCTCTCCACCACCTCCACCGGATCCTTCACCCCCTCGACGAAGCCCAGCACCTTCAACATCACGCGGTCCAACAAGGTATCCGGGCAGCTGGCGCCGCTGGTGAGGATGATCGTGAGCGGGCGCTTCGCGGGGAGCCAGCCTTCCGTGCTCTCCAGCTTGTGCGTCGGGTAGTTGAAGTGCTGGATGGTGCCCGCGCTTAGGATCTCGCCTTCGTCCTTGATGAAGTAGGTGGGGAACTTGTGCTCCAACAGTTCCACCAGGTGGCTGGTGTTGCTGCTGTTGTAACCGCCCACCACCAGGGCCAGGTCGGCCTCGGCCTTCAGCAGTTCGTTGGTGGCGTCCTGGTTGTCGTTGGTGGCGTAGCACAACGTGTCGCGCGTGTCGGCGAAGTGGGCTTTCAGATCGGCCTCGCCATGCTTCTGAGCCATCACCTGCTTCAGGTGGTCAGCGATGGCCTGCGTTTCGGTGGCCAGCATGGTGGTCTGGTTCACCACCCCGATGCGCGCAAGGTCCTTGGCGGGATCGAAGCCTGGGGTGCACCGCGTGCCGAAGAGCTCGTGGAAGCGCGCCGCGGGCAGTTCACCCGTGATGATGCGGCCCAGTTCCTGCGCCTCGGCCATGTCCTTGATGATCATGGCGGGCGCGCCAGCGGCGGTGTGGCTGAAGGTGGCGCGCGTCTCCTCGTGCTTCGCCTTGCCGTGGATCACCACGGTGTAGTCCTTCTGGCCCAGCTGCGCGCTGCGGTTCCACACCTTCTCCACGAAGGGGCAGGTGGTGTTGTACTTCAGCGGGTCGATGCCGATGGCCTTCAGCTTCGCCTCGGTCTCGAGCGTCGTCCCGAAGGCGGGGATGATCACGATGTCGTCCGCGGTGAGCTCGTTCCAGTCCATCAGCGGCTGGCCGTTGGTGTCCTGGATGAAGCGCATGCCCCGGCCGGTGAGGTCGTCGTTCACCGCCGGGTTGTGGATCATCTGGCTCAGCAGGAAGATCCGCTTGCCGGGGTTCTCCTCCAGGGCCTTGTAGCTGATCTCGATGGCGTTCTCCACCCCATAGCAGAAGCCGAAGTGCCGGGCGAACACGAAGCGCACCGGGCCCAGGTCGAGCAGGGTGGGGCTCAGGTCCTTCTTCTTGGGGTCCTGTGCCTTGCGGAAGGCCTTCAGGCGCCCGATGAGGTCGCTGCGGTAGTGGGTGGGGATGGTGAAGGAGCGCAAGGGGGATCGGCGAATGGTGGAATGGGTGAACGTGCAATTTCCTGAGGGTCAGGGTCTCAGGTGCGCGGTAGGAACGCCAAAGGTAGCCGGGCTGTTCGCTGCGCTGTGGCCCAGCGCGGCCCACCGCATTCCCTCATTCGCACATTTCTCCATTCAATTCCTTGAAGATCAGCTTCTTTTCCTACTTTTGCGGTCCTTTTTCGGACCCGGGTCATACCGGGCCTTAGCAGGAAGCTCACGCAGGGACACCGTGGGCCAACCAAACCCTCCCGGTCGGTGCCCCCTTGGATCGGGATACAAGTAAAGAGCCAGTACATGGCAGTCGAGAACAACAAGGTCACCTTCGCCGAACCGCCCGCCGATTTCGATTGGGCCGGCCTGGAAGATGACAAGAAGGCGATGCCCGCCGCCGAGCGCGAGCGCATCGAGAAGGCCTACGAGGACACCCTGAGCAGCATCTCCGAGAAGGAGGTGCTCATGGGCACCGTGGTGGGCATGAACAAGAAGGAGGTCGTCATCAACATCGGCTACAAGTCCGAGGGTGTCGTTCCCCTGAGCGAGTTCCGCTACAAGCCCGATCTCGCGATCGGCGACAAGGTGGAGGTGTACATCGAGAAGCAGGAGGACAAGTCCGGCCAGATGATCATCTCCCACAAGACGGCGCGCGTGCACAATGCCTGGGGCAAGGTGAACCACGCCATGGAGACCAACGAGATCATCACGGGCTACGTGAAGTGCCGCACCAAGGGCGGTCTCATCGTGGACGTGTTCGGCATCGAGGCATTCCTGCCCGGTTCGCAGATCGACGTGAAGCCGATCCGCGACTACGACCAGTTCGTGGGCAAGAACATGGAGTTCAAGGTGGTGAAGATCAACCAGGAGTTCAAGAACGTGGTGGTCTCCCACAAGGCGCTGATCGAGGCCGAGCTCGAGGCGCAGAAGAAGCAGATCATCGGCCAGCTCGAGAAGGGCCAGGTGCTCGAGGGCACCGTGAAGAACATCACCAGCTACGGGGTGTTCGTGGACCTGGGCGGCGTGGACGGTCTGATCCACATCACCGACCTGAGCTGGGGCCGCGTGAGCCACCCCGAGGAGGTGGTGAAGCTCGACGAGAAGATCAACGTGGTGATCCTGGACTTCGACGACGAGAAGCGCCGCATCGCCCTGGGTCTGAAGCAGCTGCAGGCGCACCCCTGGGACGCCTTGAGCGCCGAGATGAACGTGGGCGACAAGGTGAAGGGCAAGGTGATGGTGATCACCGACTACGGCGCCTTCGTGGAGGTGGCCCCCGGCGTGGAGGGTCTGCTGCACGTGAGCGAGATGAGCTGGAGCCAGCACCTGCGCAGCCCGAAGGACTTCCTGAAGGAGGGCCAGGAGATCGAGTGCCAGATCCTCAACATCGACCGCGAGGAGCGGAAGATGAGCCTGGGCATGAAGCAGCTGTCGCCCGATCCCTGGGCCGACATCGAGTTCAAGTACCCGGTGGGCAGCCGCCACACGGCCAAGGTCCGCAACTTCACCCACTTCGGCATCTTCGCCGAGCTGGAGGAGGGCGTCGACGGCCTCATCCACATCAGCGACCTCAGCTGGACCAAGCGCATCAAGCACCCGAGCGACTTCTGCAAGGTGGGCGATGAGATCGAGGTGCAGGTGCTGGAGGTGGACAAGGACAACCGCCGCCTGAGCCTGGGCCACAAGCAGGTGGAGGAGAACCCCTGGGAGGTGTTCGCCAGCACCTTCACCGTGGGCAGCGTGCACGAAGGCACCCTGGTGGGCCGCAACGGCAACAACTTCATCGTGGCCCTGCCTTACGGTGTGGAAGGTTCCGTGGCGCTGAAGCACCTGAAGAAGGCGGACGGCTCCAAGGCCAACCTGGAGGAGAAGCTTCCCTTCAAGGTGCTCGAGTTCAATGGCGATGCCCGCCGCATCGTGCTGAGCCACACCCGCACCTTCGAGGAGGGTGACGACAGCGCCGAGCTGGGCGCACCCGCTGCCAAGCGTGGTGGCCGCAAGCCCGGTGCCGACGAGGCCGGTCAGAGCGCCAGCGTGAAGAGCGTCAACGAGAAGGTGGAGAAGTCCACCCTCGGCGACCTGAGCGTGCTGAGCGACCTGAAGAGCGCCATGGAGAAGGGCGAGCGCGGTGGCAAGCCCAAGAAGAACGAAGAGGAGGAGGCTGCGGAGTAAGCTCCGGCCTTCAGGACCATACAGCGCGAAGCCCCGCCCACCGGCGGGGCTTCCGCGTTCCCGGGCTGGCTATCTTCGCCACCGATGCAGCCGGTCACCCTGCTTGGACCCCAGGCCTTCGGGCTCACCATCAACCGGCTCTGCCACCAGCTCATCGAGGACCACGGCGACCTGCGGAACGTGGCGCTCATCGGCCTGCAGCCGCGCGGCGTTCACGTGGCGCGCCGGCTTCGCACCGAACTGGCGCGCATCCTCGGTGCCGGGCACCTGGCCTACGGTGAGCTCGACATCACCTTCCACCGCGACGACTTCCGGCACCGCGCCGTCACCGCTGCGCCCAGCGCCACCGACATCACCTTCAGCCTCGACGACCGCCACGTGGTGCTGGTGGACGACGTGCTCTACACCGGCCGGAGCATCCGTGCCGGGCTGGACGCCCTGCTCAGCTTCGGCCGGCCGGCCGGCGTGCAGCTGCTGGTGCTCGTGGACCGCCGCTTCAGCCGCGAGCTGCCCATCCAGCCCGACTATGTGGGCAAGTGGGTGGACAGCATCGCCGGTCAGCGCGTGGCCGTGGAGTGGAAGGAGACCGAAGGCCAGGACCGCATCCTCTTGACCCCGTCCAACGGATGAGCCCCAACCCCAAGCCCGCCGCGCCTCCCAGCGACCAGCTGAGCACCGACCACCTGCTCGGCATCGCCGACCTGAGCGCGGCGGACATCGAGCTGGTCTTCCGCACGGCCGACGGCTTCAAGGAGGTGCTCAACCGACCCATGAAGAAGGTGCCGTCCCTGCGCGACATCACCATCGCCAACCTCTTCTTCGAGAACAGCACCCGCACGCGCATCAGCTTCGAGCTCGCCGAGAAGCGCCTCAGCGCCGATGTCATCAACTTCAGCAGTTCCAGCAGCAGCACCAAGAAGGGCGAGACGCTCGTGGACACGGTGAACAACATCCTGGCCATGAAGGTGGACATGGTGGTGATGCGCCACCCCGACCCCGGTGCCGCGGTGTTCCTGAGCCGCCACGTGGACGCCCGCATCGTGAACGCCGGCGACGGCACGCACGAGCACCCCACCCAGGCCCTGCTCGATGCCTACAGCATCCGCGAGAAGCTCGGCCGGGTGAAGGGCGTGAAGGTGCTCATCGTGGGGGACATCCTCCACAGCCGGGTGGCCCTGAGCAACATCCTGTGCCTGCAGAAGCTGGGCGCCGAGGTGATGCTCTGCGGGCCCACCACCCTCATGCCCCGGCACGTGGCCAGCCTGGGGGTGCGGGTGGAGCACGACCTGGACAAGGCGCTGGCCTGGTGCGACGTGGCCAACATGCTGCGCATCCAGCTCGAACGCCAGGGCAGCGACGGCATCGCCAACTTCCCCAGCCTGCGCGAGTACAGCATGCTCTTCGGGCTCGACCGGAAGCGGTACGAACGCATCGGCAAGGACATCGTGATCATGCACCCGGGACCTATCAACAGGGGGGTGGAGATAACTTCCGAGGTGGCCGACCATGCGAACAGCATCATCCTCGACCAGGTGGAGAACGGCGTGGCCGTAAGGATGGCGGTGCTCTACCTGCTGGCCATGCGCATCCCGAGGGCCGCGCAACCATAAGAAGCACGCCGCCTGCGTTCATAACGGACGCTGCTTATCTTTGGTCGCATCAGTAACACGTCGGCCATGAATTTCACGATCGAGGACAAGGGCAAGTACACGCTGGTGAAGAGCAACGTCGACAAGCTCGACACCACCTGCGCCCCGGAACTGAAGAGCGAGCTGGTGTACCTGAACAAGACCGGCGTACGCAACGTGATCATCGACCTGGGCGGTACGCGCTACTGCGACAGCTCGGGCCTCAGCGCCCTGCTCGTGGCGAACCGGCTGTGCAAGAGCGTGAACGGCTCGCTCATCGTGTGCGCCCTACAGGAGCCGGTGCAGAAGCTGGTGCAGATCAGCCAGCTCGAGAGCGTGCTGTCCATCACCCCCTCGCTCAGCGAAGCGGTCGACCTGCTCTTCATGGAGGAGATCGAGAAGGATGTGAAAAAGGACCAGTGAACATGATGAAGCCTCTACTCGTTGCCGCTGCCGTGTTGACCGCCGGCCTGCAGGCCAGCGCCCAGTGCACCCCCGACCCGCTCTATGCCGACAGCGTGTACGGCGTGTGGCCCGACACCACCGCCGATTTCGCGCCCGCCGTGCTCGGGGTGTTCTATTCCGACACCCTGAACCTGCTGGTGCCGAGCGATGCGGGCCTCATCAACCCCGGCTTCTCCGGCTTCATCATCGATTCGGTGCAGTTCACCGGCATCGACAACCTGCCGCCGGGCCTCTCCGTGGTGTGCAACAGCCAGACCGGAGCCGCGTGCACCTACCTGGCCAGCAACCTCGGCTGCGGGCTGATCGAAGGCACGCCCACCACGGCGGGCACCTACGACCTCACCCTCAACGTGCTGGCCTACGTATCGCTCGGTGGCACCCCGATCCCCGTGCCGCAGACCTTCACCGGCTACACCATCGTGGTGGCCCCCTCGGTCGGCATCGACGAGGCCAATGCCGGCCTTGCCCTGGTGCAGAACGTGCCGAACCCCTTCAGCCAGCGCACGAGCATCGAGTTCACCGTTCAGCGTGGCACCAACGCCTCGGTGCGTGTGTACAACCTTCTGGGCGAACAGATCTGGCGCTCGGACATCAGCGCGCGTGCCGGGCTCAACCGGGTGTCGTTCGAACCGGAGGGTATCCCCGACGGCATCTACCTGTACAAGGTGCAGGCCGGGGCCGCTGCCTTCACGGGCCGCATGGTGCTCCGCCGCTGATCCCCTTACACCGTACTTTCGGAAGGTCCCGCCGAGCGGGACCTTCTTCGTTATGCGGTTCGACGTCACCACCCTTGGCACGGGCGCTGCGCTACCGGCGCGTGGACGGCACCCCACGGCCCAGCTGGTGAACGTGCGTGAGGAGCTCTACCTGGTGGATTGCGGGGAAGGCACACAGGAGCGCCTGCGGATGGCCGGCATCAACTTCAACCGGATCGGCCACATCTTCATCAGCCACCTGCACGGCGACCACTACCTCGGCCTCATGGGCCTGCTGAGCAGCATGCACCTGCAGGGGCGCATGCGCGCGCTGCATGTGCACGGGCCGGCGGATCTCCAGGAGGTGGTGCGCCTGCAGCTGCGCGTGTCGGAGACCTACCTGCGCTACCCCTTGCACCTGCACACGGTGCGTTCCGAGAGCGGCCTGCTGCTCTGGGAGGACGAACGCGTGACGGTGCGCGGCCTCGCGCTGCGCCACAGGCTGGCCTGCACGGGATTTCTGTTCCGCGAACGGGAGCTGCCCCGCACACTGCGCAAGGACACGTTGGACCTGGTGCCGCATTACCGGCGCGGGGCCGTGAAGGACGGTGCCGACCTGGTGCTCGAGGACGGGCGGGTGATCCCCAACACCGAGCTCACCCACGACCCGCCACGCCCGCGCACCTATGCCTATTGCTCGGACACCGCCTATGCACCCGAACTGGTGGTGTTCCTGGCCGGAGCGGACCTGCTCTACCACGAGGCCACCTTCACCGAGGCCTTGCGGGCGCGGGCGAAGGAGACCCTGCACAGCACCGCGCGGGAAGCGGCCACCATCGGCCGTGATGCCGATGTGGGCACCTTGATGCTCGGCCACTTCAGCTCGCGGTACAAAAGCCCCGAGATCCTGCTGCGCGAGGCGCTGGAGGTCTTCCCGCGCACCATCCTGAGCCAGGAGGGAGCCACCTTCCCCGTGGGCCCGGTGCGTCCGTGAGCTCCTCCACCAACAGCGGTGCACAACTTGACAGTCCCGTGATGGACCGGACGTGTACTTTCGCCTCCGTTTAGAACCATTCTAAACAAGCATGATCGTCCGGACGCTCCTCGCCGACCACAGTGAACTGGCCCTGATCGGGCTGCGGTCGGTGTTCGCCGATGTGCCGCGGATCGAGGTGGTGGGCGAAGCGCGCGACGGGATCGAGATGCAGGCCCAGTTGGTGCGTACGAAACCCGATGTGGTCCTCGTGGACCATACTTCCGACGGTTTCGGTGCCAACGCCATACGGGAGGGCGTGCGGCGCAGCAAGCGCACACGGTTCGTGGCCATCACCCCCGACCCGTCGCCGGTCACGTTCCGCAATGCCCTGCGCGGCGGGGTCACCAGCTACATCAAGAAGGACTGCGGCATCGACGAGATCATCGATGCGGTGCTGCAGACCGGTGATGGGCAGCGGTTCTTCTGCGGCAAGATCATCGAGGCGATGCAGCGCGCCTCGGTCGATCTCACCAAGCTCGTGGCCGAACCGCTCTCGTGCGACCCGGTGACGCTGAGCGACCGGGAGGTGGAGGTGATCGCCCTGATCGCCGAGGGGCTCAGCTACACCGCGATCGCCGAGCGCCTTCACTTGAGCGGGCACACGGTGAACACCCACCGCCGCAACATCATGCAGAAGATCGGGGTGAACAACAGCGCCGCCCTGGTGATGTATGCGGTGAAGAACGGTCTGGTTAGCCCCAACAAGTTCCTCTTCAACATGTGATCGGCGGGGCGGCGCCTATCTTGGCCGCATGTCCCTGCTCATCGCCGATATCGGCGCCACATCGTCCCGCTGGGCCTTGCTGGGCGCCAACGGGGCCGTGGAGGCCTCCAACGTGGAAGGTCCGCGCATCGCAGGGTACAACGCCGCCGGCGGCGACCCCACGCCCATGCTCGACGGGCTGAACGACTGGATCGCCGGCGAGCCGAGGCTTGCGGCGGCCGGGCGGATCGTGGTGTACGGTGCGGGCTGTGGTGCCGCCGACCGGGCGGAACGCATGCGGTCGGTGCTGACCGGCCGTTGGCCCGGAGCCTCCATCGAGGTGGGAACCGATCTGCTTGGGGCGGCCCGTGCGGTGTACGGGGAGGGGCGCGGCCTGGTGTTGATCCTGGGCACGGGCATGAACGCCGGCCACTACGATGGCGTCAGGCTCACCGCCACGATCCCTTCGCTCGGCTACATCATCGGCGACGAGGGCAGCGGGGCGGACATCGGCAAGCAGGTGTTCCGCGACCTTTTCCAAGGCCGGATGCCCGAGGAGGTGCAGCACGCGCTCTTCGGGGATGCGGTGCCCGACCTGCAGGACGTGATCGCCCAGGTGTACCGGGGGAACGCGCCGGCCCGCTTCCTGGCCGCACCGGTCTCGCGGCTTCTCCCCGTGGCCGAGCATCCATACGTGCACGGACTGGTCACCACGCGGTTCCGCAAGCTGAGCGCCCTGCTCACGGGCTGGTTCTCGGTGGATCAGCGCTCGCAGGTGGCCGCGGTGGGCAGCGTGGCGCACGGCCTGCACGACCTGCTCGGGCCCTGCCTGGCCGAACAGGGCATGGCGCTCACCGCAACGATGGCGGACCCCCTGGAAGGGCTTGTGCGCTATCACCAGGGATCTCCTCGGTGAGCAGCGGCGAGGAGCCCAGCACCAGTTCGCGCAACCGGTCGAAGGCGGCCCGGTTCTCCACCGAGCCGATCGTGCGCAGCACCTGCGCCTTCTCCACGGCCGTGAGGTGCCAGCTCAACGAGATCTCATCGGACTCGTCGTGGCGCAGTTGCAGGTCCACCATGTCGATCGGGAAGTCGGCCCACGCGTCCGCCTGCTTCAGCATCAGGTCATAGTCCTGGTCCTGCACCCGCACGAAGTTGTCGTACACGCTGCCCACGGGGTCCACCAGGCGCGAGATCATTGAACCGCCGGTGGCATGCACCTGCAGGTCCTTCTGCTTGTCGCGGATCTGCAGGATCACCACGCCGCTGGTGTGCTCGGCGATCCACGCGCGCAACGCGTGCAGGTAGCCCAGCGTGTTGCGGTAGCCGTAGTTGTCGCGCACGCCGGCGTCCATCACACGCATGTGCGGTTCGCTGGGCAGCGACACCACGGGTGTGATGTAGGGGAAGCTGGCCCCCATGCGCAGGGCGGAGAGCAGCGTGAGACGTCCCGCGTCCTGATCGGCGAAGAGCCGCCGGAACTCGATCGCCTCGGCCTCGGGTGCGTTCATCACGGGCGGAAGGGGCTCCACACAGGTGAGGAAGGACACGGGCTGCGGGCTGATGATCAGGCGGCGCCCATCGTTCACCACGGTGGGGCTGAGCACGAGCATGGGCACACGGGCCTCCTGCTCGGCCATCACCAGCTCGTCCAGCCGGGCGGTGAGCGCGGTGCCCGTGAGCTCCTTCAGGCGTCGTTCGAAGACATGGCCGCGGTCCAGGGTGTAGGAGTACCGGCCGTCGTTCACCCGCCGGTAGCGGATGAACATGTCGTTGGTGACGAAGCTGAAGGCGAGCGGGTTCAGCATGTCCGCGCTCATGGCGTCGAGGTGCGCTGGCGAGGCGGGGTCGACCGGGGCGCCGGCCATCTTGCTCTCGTAGAGCCGCCTGTAGTAGGCCGCACCGATCGCACCGCCCGAGCTGCCGGTGAGCAGGGTGGCGCGCTGCATCAGGGTGCCGCCCAGCAGGCTGTCGGCATGCTGCAGGCAGCGGAAGGTCCACAGCATGGCGCGCAGGCCGCCGCCGCTGGTGTTGATCACGATGAGCTTCGGCTTGCCCGCGGGTTGCGGCAGCCTGGCGTTGCGGCGCGCCCAGCGGTCGAGCACCTTCTCCAGGGCGAGCGCATCGCGCCGTGCCCCGGCGGTATCCGTGGCCATGGCCGTGATGGTGGCCCGGTCGTAACGCGCCGGCGGCGCCTGGTAGTCGAGGCCGGTGGCGGCGTTGTCGTACAGGAATCCCTCGGTGTACGTGCTCAACAGGTTGAACCCGAGCAGGAGCCCCAGGAGCACCGTGGTCGTCCATCCCTTCAGCCAGCTGTTGAAGGCGCTGAAGAGCATCAGCAGCATGGTGAAGAGCAGGAAGGCGCTGGCCCCGGCGGGGATCTCGAAGGCGCGGTTGTCGCTGAAGGCGCCCAGGGCCACGAACGAGAGCACCATCACCACCTCGAACACCGAACCATTGATGTGGTTCTGCCAGATCACGCTGCGCAGCAGGTCCTTGTCGTAGTGCGAACTGCTGCGCGCAAGCGCCACCTTGAACGGGTGCGCCAGGTAGGTCTCCACCCGCCATTTGCGCGTGCGTTGTTGCCGGGTGAACCAGCGCATGGCCCGGCGCTTCTCCTGCTTCGTGGTGGGCGCTGGCGGCACCACCGGAGCGATGATGTCGGCCATCGGTTCGGGCGCCTGGTGCTCCGCGGCGTCCTTGCCGAGCATCTTGTGGATGTCGGTGTTGGTGCGGGTGAAGTAGGCCAGCGCGATCAGCAGGAACAGCCCGATGCCCAGCAGGAAGCCGGCCAGGTTCAGCACGATGTCGCCCGCACCGAGCAGTTCCTTCTCGGCCTGCACCCGCGCCGAGCACACCAGGTAGGTGAGCACGAAGAGCACCGGCAGCAGGGCGTTGTTGATGTTGAACTTGAGGAAGGGGCGGCTCAGCGTGGCGATGAAGGGGAAGCGGTAGGCGTGCAGCGTGTAGCTGTACAGGTTGTAAGCCGTGATGAAGCCGCCCAGCGCGAAGCCCAGCAGGCCGAAGGACCACATGCTCACGCGTCCGAAATACTCCGGGTAGAGGAACAGGTAGGGGACGCCGTATTTCAGCCCCACCTGCTGCGTGATGTAGCCGAACAGCAACAGCCACAGCAGCAGCAGCAGCAGGTTCTTCTTCAGGTGGAGCACCAGCAACTGGAAGGGGAAGAAGTACAGGACCCTTCGAGCCAGTCTGCTGTATGTGATCCTGTCCGTCATCGCGCGCGTGCCCGTATCAAGTATACGCGCGAAGCGGGTGTGGAGTTGTCCCGGTCCCTACACCTTTTCCAGCACCAGCGCCATCACCTCGGCCTCGACCGCCTCGGCATTCGCCTTCAGCACTTCCGCCTTGGCGAGCACGTCCTGCTTCCAGGCCTCGTCATCGAGGCCGGCGCAGTTGATGCGCACGTTGAGGTAGGCGCCCAGGGCTCCGGTACGCGCGCACATGGCGCCCACGCCCGCGTCGCTCACGCTGGCCTTCAAGCCCTGCTCGGCCATGGCTTTCATCACGTCCATGCTCTCCACGCACACCTCCAGCGTGCGCAGGGGCACCAGGATCGCGCCCTTCGTGGCCTCGCGGATGGCGTCCTTGCGCGTCGCCACCTGCTCGGGCGTATCCTTGGGCAGGCCCATGGCCGCGAGGATGCGGTCGTACGACCGGGTGTCCTCGTCCACCAGGCGGAGCAGTTCCTGCCGGTACCCCTCGCCCTTCACGGCCCAGTCGCTGAACGCTTCCCAGCGGTCGTCCCAGCCGCGCTTGTGGGCGCTGAGGTTGGCCACCATGGTGCCGAGCGCGGCGCCCAGCGCACCGCAGTACGCGGCCACGCTGCCGCCACCCGGGGCCGGGCTCTCGCTCGCCGTCTCCTCGCTGAAGCGCCGGAGGTCCATCCGCACCAGGCGCTCGTCCTTCGCATCGGCCAGGAGGTATTCGATCACCCGCTTCTCCGGGTCGAAGGGCGCGAGGTCGTCGAGCCCCAGGCTCTTCACGGCGAGCTTGATCTTCTCACGCTCGGGGATGCCCAGGCTGCGCTCCTGCCGCCGGAGGAAGAAGTCGGCCGCATCCAGCAGCGCCTGCTTGGGCACCAGGCCAACGAGCTCGCTGCCGGTGACGCGGATGCCCCGTTCCTGCGCGCTCCTGCAGGCCTCGTCGAAGGCGATGTGCATCGGGGTCACATCGATGTCGGTGAGGTTGAGCGAGAGCTGGGCGATGCCGTACTCCTCGATGAACCAGCCGATGCCCTTCACGCACTTGAGCTTACCGGGGATGGTGACGGGGTTGCCGCTGGCATCGAGCACGGGCTTGCCGGTGAGCGGGTCGCCCTCGCGCTTCACCCGGCCCGCCTCGCGGATATCGAAGGCGATGGCGTTGGCGCGGCGGGTGCTGGTGGTGTTGAGGTTCACGTTGTAGGCCACCAGCAGCTTGCGGGCGCCCACCGCGATGGCACCGCTGCGGGCCACGCTCTCGGTGAAGGCCGCCGGACCGAAGTCGGGCTTCCAGGCGGGGTCCGCCAGCTTCTTCTTCAGCCCTTCATACTCACCGGCGCGGTTGTTGGCCAGGTTGCGCCGCTTCTCCTCACTGGCGGCGCGCTCGTACAGGTAGACGGGGATCGCGAGCTCCTTCCCGATGCGCTCGCCGAGCCGCTGCGCGTAGGGCACGAGCTCATCGAGCGTGATGCCGCTGATGGGCACCAGCGGGCACACGTCGGTGGCCCCGAAGCGCGGGTGCTCGCCGGTGTGCGTGCGCATGTCGATCAGCTCCTGCGCCTTCTTCACCAGGCGGAAGGCGGCTTCGCACACGGGCTCGGGCTCGCCCACGAAGGTGATCACCGTGCGGTTGGTGGCCTTCCCGGGGTCGACATCGAGCACGCGCACACCTTCCACACCGGCCGCTGCGGCCACGATGGCGTCGATCTTGGCGCGGTCACGCCCTTCGCTGATGTTGGGTACACACTCGATGATGCGCTTCATGGGGGTACGGATGGGGCGGCAAAGCTAACCGCCATGGCCACAGCGCACGGCCCGTACCTTGGCCGCAGATGCGCGCGCTGGCCCTGCTTCTTGCGATCGGCGTGGTGCGGTCCGCGGTGGGGCAGGACGCCTACTGGCGCACCGACAGCGTGGGCGACAGCCTGCGCTGGTCGGCCGGTGCCGAGCTCCTGCGCCCGGTGCTCGACCTGCTCACCCACGGCTCCGATGATGCCTACCGGCGCGTGGAGGTCTTCGGCCAGTACTGGCTTCGCCCCGATATCGCCCTGCGCTTGTCCGTGGCCGGTTCCGATGAGCACATCGTCACCGAGGAGCCGACCTACTACACCGACAGCGCCGCAGTGACCCGCCGTACCACCGAGGACTACACGGGCTGGCGTGCGTCGGTGGGCACGGTGATCCAGAAACGTCGTGCCGCCTTCGTGGACCGCGAGCGCAAGCTGGCGCCCTTGCTGGGGCTGATGCTGCTGGTGGGGCGCGAGGACCGGAGCCTGCGGAACGAGGACCAGGCCTATGCGCTCGACAGCACGGGCATGGGTGCGCCCATCCCCGGAACGGCCGTGACGCGGTCGGAGGAGGACCGCCTGCTTTACGCGGGTCTGGAGGTCTCGCCCGGCATCAGTGGTCCGCTGGGCAGGCGGTGGGAGCTTGAGCTGAGGCTGCCCATCGAGGTCACCTGGTGGTCGGTGCTCGAGCAACGCACCCTGAACCGCCCGGATGTGCCGGACTGGTGGTACGATCCGGTGAACTTCGGCATCCGCCTGCCGCGGATCTTCCTGCACTACCGCTGGTGATCACTTCCAGAGCGCGGGCAGCACGATGCTCGCGCAGTTGTTGAGCATGTGCAGCAGCACCGGCACCCAGATGGAGCCGCTGTTGGCACGGGCATAGCCAAGGGTGACGCCCATGGGCAGCACGATCAGGAGCAGCACGTACCATTCGTACTGGAGGTGCAGCAGGGTGAAGAGACCGGCGACGAGGGCGATGGACACGTGGTGGTCGAGCACATGCCGCAGGGAGCCGTACAGCAGGCCGCGCAGCAGGAACTCCTCGAACAGCGCGGGCATCACGCCAACGCCCAGGATCAGCAGCAGCCGGTCCGTGGAGGAACCGAGCACCTGCTCCATGAACTCGTTGCCGGCGGCGGGCAACAGCTGGCTCACCAGCTCCAGGGCCACGAAGAGCGCGACGAAGACCACCGTCCATTTGAGGAACTCACGCGGCGGTGCCGGGGCGAGCGCGAGGAAGGTGCGCATGCGACCGCGCTTCCAGCGCCACACGGCGAAGAGCACCACCGCGAGGCCGAAGAGCCCCGACCACAGCGACACCGTGGCGACGGCGTCCCCGTTGGTGAGCAGGTGCTCCAACCGCTGTTGGAAGGCGGGGTCCTGCATCAGGGAGCCCAGCGGCATGGCGGCGAAGGCCGGCGTAACGGCCCGGGCATGCACCACGAGCGAGACCAGCTGGGCCATGTAGAACACGGTGAAGCACAGCGAGAACAGGGCGATGCCCATGGCCATCTCCATGCCCGGCGGGCGGATGAAGCGGGCGGGTTCAGGCGAGGGCTTCCCCGGAGCGGACAGGTCGTCCATCGATGAGCACGGTGTCGATATGGTCAGTGCCGAACGCGTACGGCAGGTAGGCGAGCGAGGGGACGGGGCGGGTGATGATCAGGCTGGCGCGCTTGCCCACGGTGAGGCTGCCCAGTTCCTCTTCAACGCCCATGGCGGCCGCCGCGTTCAGCGTGGCGGCGTTCACGGCCTCCTCGGGCAGCATGCGCAGCTGGATGCAGGCCAGCGAGAGCACCAGGTTCATGTTGCCACTGGGCGTGCTGCCCGGGTTGTGGTCGCTGGCGAGGGCCACGGGCAGCCCGCGGTCGATGAGCGCGCGGGCCGGTGCGTACGGAATGCGCAGGAAGAAGGAACAGGAGGGCAGGAGGGTGGGGATGGTGCCCGATCCCTTCAGCGCGTCGAGGTCGGCCTCCTCCATCACCTCCAGGTGGTCCACGCTCAGCGCGCGGTGGCGCACGGCGGCCTGGATCCCGCCGATGCTGGTGAACTGGTTCACGTGCACCTTGCCCGGCAGGCCATGCTTCGCCCCGGCTTCCAGGATGCGCTCCAGCTCGGCCACGGTGAAGTAGTTCGTTTCGCAGAACACATCCACGAAATCGGCGAGCCCTTCGGCGGCCACCTGGGGCAGAAGCTCCTCGGTGATCATCCGCACATAGCCGCCGCGGTCGTCGGCGAACTCGGGCGGAAGCGCGTGCGCCGCGAGCAGGCTGGCCTTGATCCGCAGCGGCAGCTCCTGCTTCAGGCGTTTCACCACGCGCAGCATCTTCAGCTCGCTCTCCAGGCTCAGGCCATAGCCGCTCTTGATCTCCGCGGCCACGGTGCCCTGCCGCATCATGGTGTTCAGCCGGTCGCCGGCGGCGCGGAACAGCTCATCCTCGGGCATCGCGCGCAGCTTGCGGGCGCTGTTGAGGATGCCGCCGCCGCGGGCGGCGATCTCCTGGTAGGTGAGGCCCTGGATCTTCTGCACGAACTCCTCCTCACGCGGCGCGGCGAACACCGTGTGGGTGTGCGGATCGCACCAGCCCGGCAGCACGAAGCGGTCCGTGGCGTCGATCACCTCCAGCCCGTTCCAGTCGGTGATGCCGGGCCAGGTGTCCATGCCGCCCAGCGCCGTGATCACCCCGTCCTCGACGAGCAGCCAGCCATCCTCGATGCGCGGCAGCAGGGCCATGTCCGCGCCCGACACCAGGCGTGCTTCGGCGCGATGCGTGCCCAGCAGGGCCTTGGCGTTCTTGATCAGCAGCCGCATGGGGCGGTGAAGATCGGAAAAGGAGCGGGAGCGCTGGCTCACACCCCTTCGCGTGCCGAACGGAGCACCGGCCGCGGCTCGTCAAGGGGTTCCAGGGAGCTGCGTTTCACCGAGCGGAGGTGGCGGGCGAGGGCCTCGCCGTTCACCGTCCAATTGAGCCGGCTGCGGTATTCCTGGAACGCACCGAGGGCGAGCCGCTCATAGGCCCCGCGGTCGGTGAAGAGGGCCGCGATGCGTTCGGCCATGCGCTCGGCCGGGCTCGCCGGTTCGAAGAGGTGGCCGTTCCTGCCCTCGCGCACGGCCTCGCTCACTCCGCCCACATCATGGGTGATGCTCGGAACCCCGAAGGCCGAGGCCTCGGAGAACACGATGCCGAAGCACTCGGCCGTGGTGGGCAGCAACATGAAGTGCGCGGTGCGGATGGCGCTGTACAGGCTCTGCCTGCTGCGCGCGGTGGTCTTGGGGATGAACGGGATCACCTCCACGAAGTCAGGAAGGTCACGTTCATCCGGTGTGCAGCCGATCACCCGGAGCCGCACCTCGATCCCCTGCTCGTGCAGGATGCGGGCCACCTCCAGCGCCTTGGGGCCGCCCTTGCGGCGCCACGCCACGCCCAGGAAGAGGAGCTCCAGCCGGTGCGCGGGGCGCATCGCGATGTCCCGCAGCACCATGGCCTCGTCCGGTTCGATCTCCAGGTTCGCACCGAAGGGGACCACCTTCAGCTTCTCCGGGTCGGCGCCGTAATCCTCGATGGCCGAACGAGCGGCCCAGGTGCTGGCGTAGATCGCCAGGTCGCTGGTGCGGATCGCCTCGCGCTCGAGCGCATGACCTTGCTCGAGGTAGCCGGGCGGGAAGGGCCGTCCGTCGGAGTAGGTGGCGATCAGGCCGGCGAAGGTGGCGTCCGTGTAGAACACCTTCGGCACGGAGCGGTCCACCAGGGCGATGGGGATGCTGCTGGGCGAGAAGAGCACGTCGGGTCGCGTCCCCTGCAGGTGAGCCTCGATGGTGCGTGCGAAGTGACGCGACATGCCCAGGCTGCGCGCCGGATCGGTGAGCGGGTTGTGCCCGCCCCGTGGCAGCGCGGACAACCGGTTGAGGACACTGTTGGCGAACACCCTTCCGCGCTGCAGGTTGCCCAGCATGTCCACATGGATGTTCTGGCGGCGCAGCGCCCGCATCACGTGGTACACCGAACCCGACCATTCGCGCACGTCGTGCGGGTCGTGTTGGGTGGCATAGGTCACCAGCAGGGGCGGCGTGGAGCGATGGGGCATGCGCAGAGGGAACAAAGGTCCGGGGTGGCGGGTTGCCGGTCAAGGACCATACCGTTCATGACCGAACGGCTTGGCCCCTTGGCCCGGGTCGATTACCTTTTCGGGCATGAGCGTGCTTGAGTTCCGCCCCCGGTTCCGGTTCGAGAGCCCCCTGAAGCCCGGGGAGGTGGCCGGCCGCATCCAGCAACGGGTGAAGGAGGAGAATCCCCATGGGCTCTGGCTGAAGAACGCGCACTATCACCTCACGCTCAGCTTCCCCTCGAGCAGCACCGAGGCGTGGTCGCCGCAGATGGACATCAATTTCGAGGACCTGCCGAACGGGCTCACGCTCATCCGCTGCCTCATCGGACCCTCGCCCGGCATCTGGATGCTGTTCGCCGCAGGCTACCTGGTGCTCACCCTGCTGGGGCTTACCGGCCTCACCTTGGGCTTTTCCCAGCTTACCGTGGGCGATACCCCTTGGGGCTTCTGGGCGCTTCCGGTGGCGGTGATCGGCGTGGTGGTGATGGTGGTGCTGGCGCGTACGGGCCATCAGCGGGCCCACGAGGAGATGCGCGTGCTGAAGCGGTTCGTGGACGATGCGCTGGGCTGCGATTGCTTCAAGCTGGCCGAGGCCCAGGCCGCCTGAACATCGGCGTGCGCCCCGGTGTTCGCACCTTTGCACCCCAGTTCGTTCCCCGCATGCGCATCGGCATCGTCTGTTACCCCACCTTCGGCGGCTCCGGCGTAGTGGCCACCGAACTGGGCATCGCCCTGGCCCAGAAGGGGCACACGGTGCACTTCATCACCTACGACCGCCCCGTGCGGCTGCGTGATGTGGAGGGCCGGGTGTTCTATCACGAGGTGCGGGTGAGCGATTATCCGCTCTTCGATTACCCACCGTACGAGCTCGTGCTCACCAGCAAGTTGGTGGACGTGGCCGAGCACGAGGGCCTCGATCTCATCCACGTGCACTACGCCATCCCGCACGCCAGCGCGGCCTGGATGGCGCAGCGCATCCTCGTGTCGCGCGGGCTCAACATCCCCTTCATCACCACGCTGCACGGCACCGACATCACGCTCGTGGGCCGCGATCCCAGCTTCGAGCCGGTGATCACCTTCAGCATCGAACGCAGCAATGGGGTCACCGCCGTGTCCGAGAGCCTGAAGAAGGACACCTACGCGCATTTTCCCGTGAAGCGCGACATCGAGGTGATCCCCAACTTCGTGTGCGTGGACCAGTACCAGCGGGTGCCCGATCCCACGCTGCGGCAGCGCTACGCCCCGAACGGGGAGAAGCTGCTGGTGCACATCTCCAACTTCCGCCCGGTGAAGCGCGTGGAGGACGTGGTGCACGTGTTCCGCAAGGTGCGCGAGCACATGCCGGCCCGGCTGCTCATGATCGGCGACGGACCCGAACGCCAGCGCGTGGAGAACCTGTGCCGGCAGCTGAAGACCTGCAACGACATCCTCTTCCTGGGCAAGATCACGCGGCCCGAGGACGTGCTCAGCAGCTGCGACCTCTTCGTGCTCACCTCCGAGAGTGAGAGCTTCGGCCTGGCCGCCTTGGAGGCGATGGCCTGCAGTGTACCGGTGGTGAGCACCGACACCGGAGGCACCCCCGAGGTGAACATCCACGGGGTGAGCGGCCTGCTGAGCCCGGTGGGCGACACGGATGCCATGGCCACCAACGCACTGGCCATCCTCAAGGACGAGGCCAGCATCGCCCGCTTCCGCCAGGGCGCCTGGGAGCAGGCCCAGCGCTTCGATGTGCACACCGTGCTGCCACGCTACGAGGAACTGTACGCCCGCGTCCGCGAAGCGATCAAGGCCTGATGGACTTCCTCAGTGAACGGGTGAGCGTGCACCGCAAGGACGGCGTGACCTCCGTGGTGATCAGCCCACGGCTGTCGCGCGGCCAGGAGGCCTTGCTGCTGGCGTGGGTGGCGGCGTGGACGCTGTGCGGCCTGTACGTCATCTACGCCTACTTCACCCTACCACCGGGTCAGGAGCGCAGCTTCACGCTGGCTTTCCTCGCCTTCTGGACCTACTTCGAGATCCGCACGGTGCGCGTGCTCCTGTGGCGGATGAAGGGCTTCGAGAAGTGGCGCTTGAAGGACGGCGTGCTCACCGTGAAGGACGAGATCCTGGGCTACGGCCGCGCGCACGACTACTTCGTGGAGAACATCCAGCGCCTGGGTCTGCTCGCCATCGACCGCCGCTCCTGGAAGTGGCAGCTCAACGAGTCGTTCTGGGTGATGGGCGGCGAACGCCTCGGCTTCGAGCACCTGGGGAAGAAGGTCGCCCTGGGCAAGCCTTGAAGCAGGCGCGGAAACAGGCGGCGGCTCAGTAAGGCTCGATCCGGAACGCGTTGCCGCGGATGCGGCGTGTGGTCAGGCCCAACGATCATCCATCACAAGGACGCCGCGTGCGGCCAGCTCTCGTTTCAGCAGAGCTGTCTCGTCCTGATCCCTGAGCCGAACTGTTATTCTGCGTCCCTCAGTTGATTGAAGGGTCAGCGTGGGTCTGGAAAGCGCCAAAGTCCCTTGGACCACCTCCGCCTGCCGGATTTCGACGAAAGAGTACTTGCGACTACGACGCAGCAAGGAGTACGGGTAACGCAGCTGCACACCTCCATCATCGATCGTCACCCTTCTGAAAACGAATTGAGTGATGAAGATCACGTGCAGAAAGGTTCCAAGTATCAATCGCTTCGGTTGATGTTCTTGGATGCCTTGAACAAGCACGAGGAACACATACGGCAGGGACAAGAGCAGGATGATATCGTACCCGCGTGATCGAGCAAGGAGCACTTTGCTCGACTGCTTATTCAGCGGTGGGTCTTTGATCTCCATAGGCTACCCGGCTCAATAAGGCTCGATCCGGAACGCGTTCCCGCGGATGCGTCGCGTGGGCTGTCCGTCGATGACGGCCTCGTTCACCATGGACCGGGCGACCGGTGAGCCCAGTGCCTCATCAATGGTGTTCACCGCGCCGGCCGGCACTTCCGCGGCGATCAAGGCATCCAACAGTGGCTTGCGCGCATGGGCGGCGATGGCCGTGCCCAGTGCTCCGGCCAATACCATGCGGTTCCGCACGCGCTCCACGTTGCGGGCGAAGCGCGGATCGTCGGGCAGCGCGTGCAGGCTGAGCACGGTGCACAGCGCCTTGAATTGCGCGTCGCTGCCCACGGCCAGGATGATGCGGCCGCCATCGGCGCAGGCGAAGAGCTCGCCGTAGGGCGCGATGTTGGGATGCAGGGTGCCGATGGGCTTCGCCACGTGCCCGGCCATGAGCCAGTTGCTGCCCTGGTT
>JBGAGX010000003.1:0-205798 GCA_044226515.1 Flavobacteriales bacterium
TGGGTCTGCGTGCGCTTCAGGTGGTCGTTGCTCTCCTGCAGGGCGTGGGTGCGTTCCTGCACGCGCTGCTCCAGGATCACGTTCTGCTCGCGGATGATGCGCTCGTTCTCCAGTGATGCGGCCAGGGCCTCGGCCTGCGACCGTTCCTTCTCGCGGCGCAGGATGTTGATGCGGTCGGCCAGACCGAAGGAGAGGAGCACCCCCTCGATGGCGGAGCCGATGGGCATGGCGTGCACGGTGAGACCGGTGTACGGAAGAACACCGGAATCCTTCATCACGAAGAGCATAACTCCGATGAGGAAAAAGCCCCATGCAAGCAGGAAGAAGGCACCTTGTCTGGAACCGCTGCGCATGGCCTGCACTGCGATCGCGAGGAGGAGGAAGGATGAACAACCGGAGATGGCCTGCGCCATCTTGTAGCCGATCTCCCGGTCCACGACAAGATAGACCGCAAGGTTGGCTCCAATGACCGCATAGAACCAGGGAAGAGCGCGATCAAGCCGAGGCGCGTAGGCCTTCGTATTGATGAACCTGCGGGTAAACATGATGCCTGATCCGATCGAGAGCAGGACGAGCACCACGGAGGCGTTCAGGGAAAGAACGGGTATCGATGGCCATAAGAACTGCTGGGATTCTCCTAGCAGCGTAAGTTGACCGAGGCCATTGATGAGGATATAGCTCACGTAAACGAGATAGGCTTTATCCCGTATGGAGAAGAAAACGAAAAGGTTGTAAAGGGCAAGGACCAGCAGAACACCGATGAGCGCTCCCACCAGAATGTCCCGATAGGGTTCTTCTGCCCTTGAACTGGATAATTGCGTAACCTGGATTGGGACGTGGATGTGCTTGTGTCCCTTCACGCTCAGCAGCAGGGTCCGCTCCGCTCCTGGGGGGATGCTAAGGTCCCACAGATACGCCCCACCGCTCATCTCGCCCTTGCGCTGGGGAAGCGTCTGCCCACGCTCACCGATCAGAACAGGCCGACCGTTCCCGACCTCGTAGAGCTGGAGCAGGTCAATATCCACGTACGGGACGGAGATCCTGGTCATGTCCTCCTTCCCGTCGTTCCGCACAGGGAGCAGGAACCAGGTGACACCGTTGGTGATCCCAAGGTTCGGAACCAGGCCATCGTTCTTCTTGAACTCGCCTTCCAAGAACACGTCTGCGGCCTGCTGCAGGCCGGAAGGATCATGATGGACGGAGAGCGTTCGGCCGATGAACTCCTCCTTGGAGTTAATGGGGGCGGCGATGCAGTTGACGGCCATCAGCAGGCCGACCAAGCATGCAAAGGTCTGGTTCATGTCCGCCTTTCAACGGACGGCGCGGGAACCTGGTTACGAAGACCAGGTCACGCGGAACGCCTGCCGATGCGGGTGTTGTAGCCGAGGTCGGTGATGTACGGCATCGTACGCTCCCGGATCAACAAGGAGTAGGTGACGAGCAAGGCCGACTCCCGGTTCCGTTCGCTCCTTACCTGGTTCGGTGAACGTCGAAGGCTCTGCAACCTATCGTGCTCAGCGCCGGTGGTCCTGGAAAGAACGTTCCCATCACAAGTGAGCAGGCATGAACGGATGCCAGGCAATGGGAACTCCACCATGCCGGAGGAGCCGATGCGGTCTTCCAAGGCGAAGCCGTTGCGCATGGCATAGCTCATCGAGTATTCAGCGGCGAAGCAAAAAACACGATCGGCTTTCACTACATCGAACAGTGCAACGGCCGCACTGGTCAAATACCACGGCAGGCCCTGACGTGCGTACCGGCGTGCCACCCACAGGCCGGCCAGTTCGAACAGCCGCTCCGTTCCGCTACTGAACAGCCTCAGTTCGGCGTCGGGCACCAGTCCTTTAAGATGTTGATGGAATGGGAGGTCGCTCAGTGTCTTGCCGAACTGGATCCTGCAACCGCCCACCATGCCAAGAGTCTCATGCTCCGCAACGATCACCACCGATTCAGGGTCCTTGCACCAAGTGAAATCCGCTTTGAGCGCGGATGTCACACCGATGTCCTCAAGCACACGCGTATGCTCGTAGATATACCGGATCGTATCCTCCTTGGAGTCGATCGCCCGAAAGGCGCGTATCGTGATCCGGTCCATGCTTCAGAGGGCCTGGAGTTCGTGCACAATGAACATCTCTTCGAGAGGCCTGCGAAGGCTGCGCACCGTGGGTTCGCCAGCCCGTCCGAGACGCAGCATGAACAGCGGGATGAGCGTTCCCGGACCTACCAGGTCGATCGTGCGGTCAAGGAGCATCTCCGCCTCCTGGTGCTCGACATCGTTCAAGTAACCATGCATGTCCCATCGACCATGGAGACCCATGAAGATGGGGGCCGAGATCGGTTGAGCGGCCAGGCCGATCGCCGTTGCTTTCAGCCAGAGCCTTTGAACGGCTCTTCCGGCAGCCAGGGAGGTGTGCAGGGACAGGTCGGGCACGCAGAGGAACGCCACCCCGCTTGAGGCCCCCACCAACTTGGCTGTCATCTCCTCCAACCCCTTACCAGCCTTCCAATCCTGTAGATAGGCGACCGTAGAAGGGTCTGCCACCATGCCGATGCCTGTTTCATCCTTCATCGATAGTTCAAGGGTGCGCAGGTCGACACCGTCCCTTGTCCGTTCCGCCTCCTCGGAGGTCCAGCGCATCTCACGGCGGAACATGTCGCTGTGGCAAAGCGGGTTCATCATGCGGATGCGTTCCGCAGCGCCGCATATGCTCACGAGTTCAAGGAGCTTCTCCGAAGTATTGATGAAGCGGACATCGAGGGCTGGAAAGGAGGTTGTCACCGTGCGCCTGAGCGCGTTCATTTCATCGGATGAGAGGGGCTCCCATTGACCACCCTTTCGATTGGTGCAGCGCTTGTTTATGTATGGTGCCAGTGCCTCGGACTCCGGCGAACGATCGGGTGGGATCACACTGGTCTGTTCGAAGGCCGCGATCAACAGGTCTTCCTCGGTCCCTGACCCTTCGGTCACCTTCAGGTTTATCCCTAGGCTGGTGGACTCCAATAGGATGTTCTCGATGCATGCACCAAGCCCGATCCTTGCGAAACGAAGGCCCGGGTCGATGGTGCTAAAGGCACGCTCGGGATCGATGAAGAGCAACAATCGTCCACCTGTGTAGAGAAAGCGCCACGGCTGATTATTCCCACCTGAAGGCGCGGATGCTCCGGCGATGGCGAGCTTTCGGGCAAGGAACTCACTTAGGCGGGCGGTGTCCTTGGAAAGCTTCGGGAGCTGCTTGGCCGCCCGCACCAAAGCCTCGTTGGTAACCGGAGCCGGGATGAACGGAATCAGCGGATCCTCCTTCACAACGTGATCGGGCTCTCGATCCGCGATCAACTCATCCAGGTCAACGAACCAACGGCCGCTGCAAGAGAGCTGCCCGAGGGCCATCCTGCGTATCACGTCCCCGGTCATGGCCCCCCCCAGCACCACCGAGGTGGCGAGCTGCGGCCAGGTGGTCACCGTGCGCTCGATCTCGAGCATGCTGGCCTTCATGCGCTTGCTCAGTGTGTCGAGGCCGGTCATCGGTACCACGAAGGGCAGCTTCTCCTCCTGCGTGCGCGCCGCCATGGCCTTCGACGGGTCCAGGTGGGCGATCAGGCCGTGCAGGATCGGGCGGTCCGGTTCCAGGTCGAAGCGCTCGATGTCGATCATGCCGCGGTCGCTGGTGTCCATCACCACGGGGATCCCCAGCTCCTTGGCCCGGATGCGGCTGAGGATCTTGATGCCCACACCGTCGCATTCGTCCACCAGCACATCGAGCTTGCCGCCTTCGAGCAGGAACCGGTCCATGTTGCCCTCGTGGATGCCATCGGTGAACACCGTGACCTTGAGGAAGGGGTCCAGCTCGGCGATCTCGCGCGCCACGTTCACCGCCTTGCTATACCCCAGTTGATGCACACCGCTGCGGATGCGGTTGAGGTTGCTGAGGTCGAGCGTGTCGAAGTCGGCGATGCGCAGCTCGCCGAAGGTGCGCTCCAGCGCCATGGTGAGGCAGACCGATTGACCGACGGACAGGCCGATCACGCCCACCTTCAGTTCCATGAGCCGTTCCTGTTCGGCCCGGGTGATCTTGTTGCGGTTCCGGTCGGTGCGCACCAGGATGAACTCAGCCTCTTCCAGCAGGTGCACCAGGCGACCGCTCCACGGATAGTATACCCAGGTGCCGTACTTGTCGGACGGCACCGGACCCAGGTGGGCACGCGCCGCCTCATCGAGCGAGGCCGGGGTGAACTTCGCCGCCGGGTCGAGCGCGCGGATCAACTCCTTGAGCTGGCTGTGCAGCTCATCGTGCACATGCCTCACTTGTCCACTGGCGAGCAGAGCGTCGAGGCGCACATGATCCGCCGCGTCGTTCATGCGGAAGATCTCCGGTCGCCACACATCGCGCCCAGCCGCCGAGGACGCGCGAAGCGCCTCAAGCCGTTCGTTCATGTCCAAGAAGTCTGAAGAGTTCCTACAGGTCCAGAGCGGGGGTGAATCTATACATTTCTTCTTGACTTACTAACATGTTTTCAACGATCATTCGACGGAACCATTCCTCGGATCGATCCGTATGAGGCGCAGAACGATGGATCCGATGAACCCCCTGCACCTCGTCCCCAACGACCCCCAAGTACAGCCCGTTGTGCTCTACGTCGATGACGACGGGGCGAACCGACAGGCCTTCCAGGCCGCCTTCCGCCGTCATTTCGTGGTGCGAACGGCCTCGGGGCTGGAGGAGGCCTGGGCCTGGCTTGGCCGCGGCGGGGTCGATGTCATCATCAGCGACCAGCGCATGCCCGGCGTTCAGGGCAGCGAACTGCTCCACCTGGTGCGCGAACGCCATCCCTCGATCAAGCGCATGCTCATGACCGGTTTCGCCGATGTGCAGGCCGTGATCGATGCCGTGAACCGGGGAGGGGTGACCCACTACCTGAGCAAGCCCTGGGACCCCGCCCAGGTGATCGAGGCCGTGAACAGCGCCCATGCCGACCTGCGGCGTGAGCGGGCGCAGATGGCCTATACCGAGCAACTGGTGGAATCGAACCGCCAGCTCGAGTTCGCCCTTCGCCAGCGCCTGCTCTCCTGATCATCACCGCCCCGCCCGAACGTCCCTTCGACGGGTGCGCCGATCGGGCCAGCACGCATCTTTGCGGGCCCCGCGTCCAGCGCGGTCACTTCCCATGTTCCGCAACCTTCTCGTGGCCCTGACCATCGCGCCTGCAGCGTTGATGGCCCAATGCGACCGTTGGCAGCAACGCATCACCTGCGACATCAGCGTCGACCTCGACGTGCGCACCCACCGCTTCACGGGCACCGAAAGGCTGGTGTACCGCAACAACAGCCCGGATACGCTGCATGTCCTCTTCTTCCACCTGTATTTCAATGCCTTCAGGCCGGGCAGCGAGATGGACGTGCGCAGCCGCACCATCAAGGACCCCGATGAGCGGGTAGGCGCGCGCATCGCCGCCCTCGGTCCCGATGAGGTGGGCGAGCTGCGCTGCGCCGACATGGTCCAGGACGGCCGGGCGGTACAGCGCCTGGAGCATTTGGGCACTGTGCTGAAGGTCACGCTCGCGCGCCCCATCCTGCCGGGCCGGTCAAGCACCCTCACCTTCGGGTTCAACGGCCAGGTGCCCGTGCAGATCCGGCGAAGCGGTCGCAACAACGCCGAGGGCATCGCCTACAGCATGACCCAGTGGTACCCCAAGGTGGCGGTGTACGACCACCAGGGCTGGCACGCCGACCCGTACGTGGGCCGTGAGTTCTACGGAGAGTGGGGCGACTTCCATGTGGACATCCTGCTGGACAGCGGCTACACCGTGGGCGCCACGGGCCTGCTGCGGAACGCCACGGAGGTCGGCCATGGATACGCGCTTCGCACGAAGACCGGCAAAGCCCCCGCCGGGCGGCTGCGTTGGTCGTTCGAGGCCTTGAACGTGCATGACTTCGCGTGGGTGGCCGACCCCGATTACAAGCACGTCACCGCGCAGGTGCCGGGCGGACCCTTGCTGCATTTCCTCTACGAGGACAAGCCCGAGCTGGAGGCCGTGTGGAAGGACCTTCCGGCGTACATGGTGAAGAGCTTCGCCTTCATGGCCGCGCATTTCGGGGTCTATCCGTATCCGCAGTTCACCTTCGCGCAGGGCGGCGACGGGGGCATGGAATACCCCAACCTCACCCTCATCACGGGCAAGCGGCGCCTGGGAAGTCTGGTGGGCACCAGCGTGCATGAGAGCGTCCACAACTGGTACTACGGGATGCTCGGAAGCGATGAAGGGAGCTATCCATGGATGGACGAAGGCTTCACGGAGTATGCCAGCAGCGAGGTGATGCAGCACCTGTTCACCACCGAGGGGGATCCGCACCTCGATGCGTACAAGGGCTATTTCGCGCTGGTCGAACAGCCGGAGCTGCACGAGCCCATGAGCCTGCATGCCGACCACTTCACCACCAACCACGCCTATGGCACCACCGCGTACAGCAAGGGTGAGATGTTCCTGCACCAGCTCGGCACCGTGGTGGGCGACCGCACCGTGCACGAAGGTCTGCAGCGGTACTATGCAGTCTGCCGGTTCAAGCATCCCGAGCCGGTGGATGTGCAGCGCGTGATGGAGAAGCAGAGCGGCCTGCAGCTCGATTGGTACTTCGACGAGTGGATCCACACCACCCGCCGAACGGACTATGCGGTGACCGGTGTGCTGCAGCGGCACGACACCACCCACATCACCCTGGCGAACAAGGGCCTGATGTTGATGCCGGTGGACGTGGAGGTGACCCTTCGCGATGGCCGTAGCACCACCTACCACATCCCGCTGTCGCTGATGCTGGGCGCGAAGCCGGCCGGATCGGAGCCCTATGGGTTCACCGTGCTGCCGGACTGGCAGTGGACGGACCCGACCTACACGTTCGCCCTGCCCGTGTCCCTGGCGGACATCGCGGTGATCCGCCTCGATCCCAGCGGGCGCGTGGCCGATGAGGACCGCGAGAACGACACGCTCGTGCTGCCAGAAGGGGTGCAAGGGCTCTACACCCGCTGAGCCGGATCCCGCTCGTGTTCCGCTCCGGGAGCGCCTGCGGCCTGCGCATCCGCACGCACGGGCGACGGTTCAGATGTTCCTGGTGATGCCGATGATCACGCGTTCGCGGTTGGGCACCATCATCGCTCCCTGCTCGTCGATCACCGCGTGCTGCCAGGTGATGCCCAGCGACCACGAGCCCCACCAGCCGCGTGCGGCCACGTGGGAGAACAGCGTGGGGCCACCGGTGCCACTGATGCGTTCGCCGTTCTGCTCGTCCTCTGCGGCGAGCTCCAGGTAGCCACCCGCCGAGGGCATGATGCGGAAGGTGCCGGCCTCGATGATGCGGAAAGCCTCGGTGGTGAGGTTCAATCCGTGGCCGAAGCGGTACCCGGCGTGCTCGCCGTTGAACCGGCCGATGGCGTTGAGCGAGGCGCCCCACTTGCCCTTGCGGAAGAGGTACTCCAGGCTGCCGAGCACGTCGACCGAGCCGCTGCCGGGTTGCAGGTCGGGCCCGACGGTCTCGCCCACGAAGGTGCGGTCGGTGGCCCCCGTGGGCAGCTTGGCGCCCGCACCGAGCATGAAGCGGTGCCGCGCCTTGTGCTCGTTGGGACCGCAGGTGGTGTTGGCCACCAGGTAGCGGCCAATGAACAGGGCATCGCCCACCCCGTACACATCCGCGGAGGTGAGCCCGTCGACGCTCTGGTAGTTGTTGACCACGGGGAGGGAGGCCAGCACCGCGAAGCGCTGACCGAACCAGATGTCGGCACGCAGGTCGGCCACCTGGTAGATCTCGCGGTAGAGCGAATTCACCGTCTCCACCGCGCCGCCGTGCTTGGCCAGGCCGAAGCCGGTGGTGGTGTAGGTGCCTTCGCGGTAGCGCATGCGCCACGTAAGGCCGAGGGTGCTGGTGCGGTCGTTCGGCTGCAGGCTCATGAACATGCCGCAGACGTCACAGCCCAGCGAAGGGAGCGCTAGCAGGGCCAATGCCCCGAGCGAAAGGGATCGGATCATGGGGTTCGCGTTCGTGAAAGGGGAGGATCAACGCCCTTGAGGGCCTCGGTCGGTCCTCACGCACGTGGCACCCCTTCCAACGCGGTGGGGAAGCCGGCCAGCAGGTCGGTGGGGCCGGTCATGCCCGTGGTTCGCGCGCAACGGGAGGGCCGCCAGCGGACGGGAAGCTCGTGTTCGACCGTGGCCGTTGGCTCCCACTTCACCAACGGTGCGGCGGGCGGGCCCTGTTGCTCCTTCTCCCGCAGCTGGTGCAAGGCGCGGATGAGCTGGCAGCGACCGTAGCAGGTGCGCAGTTCATCGGGCATGTCCTTCTGCACGCATTCCTCCCTGGCGATGCGGTCATGATCGAGCCCCCAGCGCAGCATGGTCCAGGTGGGTGCGGCGAAGGCGAGCGACCAGAGCACGACAAGCAGCGGAGCAAGGGCACGCATCGGGCACGAAGGTCGGCCATGGGCGGGGATCTGGATCATGATGCCCATCATGATCTTGGGCGTGAAGCGAACGCGCCGGCACGAGCTGTGCCGGCGCTTCCCTCGGACCTTGAACAGGTCTTATGCCGCGATCTCCTCCTCCTTGTGCCCCGCCATCAGCCTTTGCTGAAGCTCGGCAGGGACGGGCTGGTACCCCAGGAATCGCTCCGTGTAGGTGCCGCGCCCCTGGGTGAGGCTCCGCAACGTGGTGCTGTAGCGGTCGAGCTCGGCGAGGGGTGTGTGGGCCGTGATGATGCTGAAGCGCCCCTGGCCGTCCACACCCATCACCACGCTGCGCCGCCCCTGCAGGTCGGTCATCACATCGCCCATGAGGTCCTCGGGTACACGTACCCGGATCTCGTGGATGGGCTCCATCAACTGGGGGTCGGCCTTGGTGAAGGCCTCGCGGAAGGCCAGGGTGCCGGCGATCTTGAAACTGATGTCGTTGCTGTCCACCGCGTGCATCTTGCCATCGTGCACGATCACCCGGATATCGCGGGCGGGTGAACCGGTGAGCGGTCCGCGTTCCATCTTCTCCAGGATGCCCTTGAGGATGCTGGGCATGAACTTGGTGTCGATCACCCCGCCCACGATGGCGTTGTAGAACACCAGCTTGCCGCCGGTGGGCAGGTCGATCACCTCCTTCCCGCGGATGCTATGGCCGTGGGGCTCGGGCATGTCCTCGCTCCAGGGCTCGATCTTCAGATGCACCTCGCCGAACTGCCCGCTGCCACCGGTCTGCTTCTTGTGGCGGTGGCTGGCCTCCGCGGGCCTGCGGATGGTCTCGCGGTAGCTCACGCGCGGGCTGCCGAACTCCACCTCGATCCGGTACTGGTGCGCGAGGCGCCACTTCAACAGGTTCAGGTGCAGTTCGCCCTGGCCGGCCACCACCTGCTGCCCGGTCTCCCGCAGGTATTGCAGCACGATGGTGGGGTCCTCCTTCTGCACCTCGAGCAGCGCGGCGTGCAGGCGCTCTTCCTGCTTCTGGTCCACTGCTTTGATGGTGAGGCGCAAGCGCGGCTCGGGGAAGGCGATGGGCTGCAGCTTGATGGTCCTGCCGGGCGCGTGCAGGGTATGGGCCGTGGCGGTATCCTTCAACTTCAACGTCGCGCCGATGTCGCCGGCGGCGAGCTCGTCCACATGCTTGCGCTCCTTGCCGTCGACGATGAAGAGCTGCCCGATGCGCTCGGTGACACCGGTGTTGTCGTTCACCAGTTCCTGGCCCTCCTTCAGCGTGCCGCTCATCACCTTGAAGAAGGTGATCTGCCCCGTACGCGGCTCCTGCACCGTGCGGAAGGTGAAGAGCACGGCCGGACCATCGGCCTGGCACTTCAGCTCGCCCCCGTCCACCATGGGCTCGGCGGGCATCTCCAGCGCCGCGGGGGCCACGTTGTCGATGAAGGTCATCAGCCGGCCGCTGCCCATGTTGCGCAGCGCGCTCAGGCAGAACACCGGGAAGCAGGTGCGCTTCATCATGCCGAGCTTCAGGCCCTGACGCAGCTCGTCCTCATCGAGCTCGCCTTTCTCGAAGTAGTGCTCCATGAGCGTTTCATCGTTCTCCGCGGCCTTCTCCACCAGGACCTTGTGCAGCTCCTCTGCGCGGGCCTTCTCCCCCTCGGGGATGGGCTGCTTCTCCGGCTTGCCGCCGGCGTCCTTGAACACGTACATGGTCATCTTCAGCAGGTCGATGATGCGGTGGAAACCCTCGCCCTGCTCCACGGGGTATTGCATCACCGTCACCGCGCTGCCGAAGTGCTCGGTGGCCTGCGCCACCGTGGTGTCGAAATCGGCGTTGGGATGGTCGAGCGCGTTCACCCCGATGATCACGGGGCGCTCGTAACGCTGCATGTGCTCCCACACCAGGTCGGTGCCGACCTCCACGCCGTGGTGCGCGCCCAGCAGCAGCACGCAGGTGTCGGCCACGCGCAGCGCCGGTATCGTCTCGCCCACCAGGTCGTCGAGGCCGGGCGTGTCGATGATGTTGATCTTGTAGTTCCGCCACTCGGTGTGCAGGCAGGTGGCGTACACGCTGCTCCCCCGTTCCTGTTCGATCTCGTGGAAGTCGCTTACGGTGTTCCTGTCCTCGATCCGGCCGCGGCGTGTGATCAGACCCGCTTCGAAGAGCATGGTTTCGGCCAGCGTGGTCTTGCCGCTACCGTGGGAGCCCAGCAGCACGACGTTCTTGATGTGTTTCGCATCGAAGGTCAACATGGCATGTAGGGGTTAGGTGGGACGTGAGGTTCGTACCACCGTGGAGGCCGCACCACCACGAGACCTCGTGGCGCAGGGCGCGGCGCGCGGAGGATGCCCTGAAGGTAACGAGCGTACAAGCCCGGAACAAGACGATCGTCATGTCCGGTGGAAAATGGGGGAGGCCCTTATTTCTTGTCGAGGTCGTCGAAATCGACGTCGGTGAAGGTGTTGCCCCCGCTGGTGGAGCCACCTTCGGAATGCCCTTCCTCACGCCGGGGCTCGTCGCGCATGTAGTCCCCGCCGGCCTTCAGGCGGTCGATCTCGGCCACGGCGTCCTTGAAGCCGTCCAGGAACTTGTCGAAGTCCTCCTTGTACAGGAAGATCTTGTGCTTCTCATAACTGGCCGTCCCATCCTCGTGCGTGTGCTTCTTGCTCTCGGTGATGGTCAGGTACAGGTCCCGTCCCCGGGTGCTCTTCACATCGAAGAAGTAAGTGCGCTTGCCAGCACGCACGGCTTTCGAGTACACATCCTCGCGATCGTCGGCCATGTTCGGGTAGGGTAAAGGTCTCTTCCTGAACCAAATATAGCAGGATGCCCCGGATGGCCAAGGGCGGGGGGCGTACGGTCGTCAGGCGTCGAAGGGCCGTTCCTCCTCCAGCAACTGTTCTTCGTGCAGCCGCGCGTAATGCCCGCCGCGGGCCACAAGCCCGGCATGGGCGCCTTCCTCCACCACGCGCCCGTGCTCCAGCACCAGGATGTGGTCGGCGTCCTTCACGGCGCTGATCCGGTGGCTGATGATCACGGTGGTGCGGCCCTGCATCACCTTCCGCAGGTCGCGCAGGATGGCTTCCTCCGTGGCGGTGTCCACGGCGCTGAGCGGGTCGTCGAACACCAGGATGCGCGGCTCGCGGATGATGGCCCGGGCGATGCTCACCCGTTGCTTCTGGCCACCGCTCAAGGTCACACCGCGTTCGCCCAACAACGTGTCGTAGCCCTGCGGGAAGCCCAGGATGTTCGCATGCACCTGGGCGGTGCGGGCGGCCTGCTCCACGCGGCCCTGGTCCATCCGGTCGAGGCTGAACGCGATGTTGTTGCGGATGCTGTCGCTGAACAGGAACACGTCCTGGGGCACGAAGCCGAGCTGGCCGCGGAGCTTCTCCAAGGCTACCTGGCGGATGGGCACGCCGTCGATGCGCACTTCGCCACCGGTGGCATCGTACTGCCGCACGATGAGGTCGGCGATCGTGCTCTTGCCGCTTCCGGTATGCCCCACGATGGCCAGCGTGCCGCCCGCGGGAACATGGAAGGACACGCCGTCCAGCGCGGTGATGCCGGTGTCGGGGTAGGTGAAGCGCACGCGGTCGAAGGTGATGGCGCCCTTGATCTCCGGGAGCGCATCGCCCTCGCTCACCACCTCCGGCTTCGTATCGAGGAACTCGTTCACCCGGGCCATGCTGGCGGCGGCCTGCTGCACCTGGCTGGTGATCCACCCCAGGCTGGCGAAGGGCCAGGTGAGCTTCTGCACGTAAAGCGTGAACTCGGCCAGGTTGCCCACGGTGATGGCGCTGTCGCCGCGCATGAGCATGAGGCCGCCGATGAAGATCACCAGCACGGTGCTGAGCCCGATCAGCAGCATCATGGCGGGCATGAAAAGGCTGTCCACGCGGGCCTGGGCAAGGCTGCTCCGGCGATAGTCCTGGGCGGCACGCTTGAAGCGGTCGGCGGCCATGCCCTCCTTGGCGTAGGCCTTCAGCACGCGCACCCCGCTGAAGCTCTCCTGCGCCAGCGTGCTCAACCGGCTCTGCTGCTGCTGCACGGCGAGGCTGCGCCTGTTGATGATGTCGCTCACGTAGTAGATCACCACCGAGAGCAGGGGCAGGGGCAGCAGGCTGTACAGGGTGAGCTCGCCGTTCACGTGCACCATCACCCATACGGTCATCACGGTGGTGACGATCATCTGCAGGATGTACATCACCGCGGGGCCCACGTACATGCGCACCTTGCCCACGTCCTCACTGATCCGGTTCATGAGGTCGCCCGTGCTGTTGCGCTTGTAGAAGGCGCGGTCGAGGCGCTGGTAGTGGGCGAACACGTCGTTCTTCAGGTCGTACTCCACCAGGCGGCTCATCACGATGATGGTCTGCCGCATGAGGAACATGAAGAAGCCCTGCAGGAGGGTGAAGGCGATGAAGATGCCGGCGTACAGTGCGGCGAAGGCCATCACCTTCCTCGACAGCGCATCGTCGTCCAGGGGGCCGGTGGACCACTGCTGCAGGTCAAGGCCGGTCCAGCCCAGCCAGGTGTCGAGCTGCCGTGGCACCACCAGCGCGCGTTCGGCCACGGGCACATCGCGCTGCGCCACGCCGGCGGCGATCAGATCGAACGCGCCACGCACCACCTGCGGGGCGATGACGTTGAACAGGCTGCTGAGCGCCACGAAGAGCACGCCCAGCAGCAGGTGCCAGCGGTAACGGGCGAAATAGGGGTTGAGCGCCAGCAGCGCGCGCATCGGTGTACCTGGGGATCGTGCTAGTTTTGCGCCCGCCCTATGGAACGGGCCGCGCGGGAACGCCGCAAAGGTAGGCGCCCCAACCCCGCAGACCTTCATTGACCGGATGCCTGTTCGGAACGTTCCACACGGCCAAGTCCAACGCTCCAACGTTCCCAACACGACCGTTCCGATGTCCGTTACCGCCACCAAAGCCGCCGAAGGCACGCTCGTGCTGGGCCGCATGGAAGAGCACGAGCACGAGGAGGTGCTCTTCTGTTACGACAAGGCCACCGGCCTCAAGGCCATCATCGCCATCCACGACACCACGCTCGGCCCCGCGCTCGGCGGCACCCGCATGTGGCCCTACGCCACCGAGGCCGAGGCCCTGCACGACGTGCTGCGCCTGAGCCGTGGCATGACGTACAAGAGCGCGCTCGCCGGCCTGGACCTGGGCGGCGGCAAGGCCGTGATCATCGGCGACGCCCGCACCCAGAAGACCGAGGCCATGTTCCGCCGCTTCGGCCGCTTCGTGGACAGCCTGAACGGGCGCTACATCACCGCCGAGGACGTGGGCATGAGCACCGCCGAGATGGTGAACATCCTGAAGGAAACGAAGAACGTGGCCGGCCTGCCCGAGGAGATGGGCGGCAGCGGAGACCCCAGCCCGGTCACCGCCTACGGCGTGTTCTGCGGGATGAAGGCCGCCGCCAAGACCGCTTACGGCACCGATGACCTCAGCGGGCGCAAGGTGGCCATCCAGGGTGCGGGCAACGTGGGCCGTCACCTCGCCGGCCACCTGGTGAAGGACGGCGCCAAGGTCTACCTCACCGACATCCACGACGAGAAGCTCGCCGCCATCAAGGCCGAGCTGCCCGCCATCACGCTGGTGAAGCCCACCGAGATCTACGACCTCGACATGGACATCTATTCCCCGTGCGCGCTCGGTGCCACGGTGAACGACGATACCCTGCCGAAGCTCAAGTGCAGCGTGATCGCGGGTGCCGCCAACAACCAGCTCGCCAGCGAGGTGCAGCACGGCCCCGAGGTGATGAAACGCGGGATCCTCTATGCCCCGGACTTCCTGATCAACGCGGGCGGCATCATCAACTGCGCCTGGGAACGCAAGGGCTACAACCGCAAGGCCGCCCTCAACCAGACCGAGAACATCTACAACACCGCGCTGGCCATCTTCAAGCGCAGCGCCGAGGAGAACATCCCCACCTACCTGGCGGCCAACCAGGCCGCCGAGCGCCGGGTGAACAGCATGAAACAGGCGGGTCTCCGCTTCTGAACCGTACGCCGCCAGACGCCCGATCCCCGCATGCTCAACCGCCGCTACCTCCGCATCAAGGTCTATCAGTCGCTCTACGCTTTCTGGCAGGGCGATGACGCCAGTGCGGCGCGGATCGAGAAGGAGCTCTTCCTGAGCATCGAACGCACCTACGACCTGTACGTGGCCCTGCTCATGCTCTTCGGTGAGATGCGCAGGCTGGCGGAACTGCGCATCGAGGACCGGAAGAAGAAGCACCTGCCCACCGCGGACGACCTGGACCCGAGCCGCCGTTTCGTGGACAACCCCGTGCTCGTGTGCCTGGCCGAGAGCCCCAAGCTCCAGGCCGAGGCCGATAAGCGTCGCATCAGCTGGGTGGGGCACCACGATCTCCTCTCGAAATTGTACAAGGAGTTCGAGGCCAGCGAGACCTACAGGACCTACATGGCGCTGCCGGCCACCACGCTCAAGCAGGACCAGCAGGCGGTGCTCGGCCTGTTCCTGGACCACATCGCCCAGAACGAGCAGCTCCACGACCATTACGAGGCGAAGAGCATCTACTGGCTCGAGGACCTCGACCTGGCCTGTACGTTGGTGAAGCGTGCCATCGAGGATGTGCGACCGGATGCCGGCGACCTTTCCCTGAACGACCTGAGCCGCGATCCCGCCGAGGAGAACGCGTTCGTCCGCACCCTTTTCCGCCGGAGCGTGGACCTGGGGCCCGAGCACGAGCAGGCCATCGCGGCCAAGGCCAGCAACTGGGAGAGCGACCGCATCGCGGTGACGGACATGATCCTGATGAAGATGGCCCTCACCGAGGCCCGCGAGTTCCCCGAGATACCCGTGAAGGTGACCCTGAACGAGTACATCGAGATCGCCAAGGCGTACAGCACACCGAAGAGCAAGAACTTCGTGAACGGCATCCTGGACAAGCTGTTCGCCGAGATGAAGGAGAGCGGTGCCATCCGCAAGGTGGGCCGCGGCCTGCTGGAGAACTGAGCCATGAAACGCACGCTCCTCCTCATGGTCCCGATCGCGCTGCTGGGCGCCTGCCAGCTCACGGATTATTCCGAGCGTGAAGGGGACGCCCCCACGGCCAACGACATCAAGGTGCCGGGCAGCGGATACGAGGCGGTCGACCCGGAGGACCTGCCCGCCATGACCTTCGACAGCGCGGCCTACAGCATGGGCCTCATCGCACAGGGTGCGGTGGTGGAGAAGAAGTTCCGCTTCACCAACACCGGGGGCAGCGACCTGCTCATCACCGATGTGCGCGGCAGCTGCGGCTGCACCGTGGGCAAGGACTGGCCGAAGAAGCCCTTGAAGCCGGGCGAGACCGGCGAGATCACCGTCACCTTCAACAGCGAAGGCCGCAGCGGCCGCCAGGAGAAGACCGTGAGCGTGATCGCCAACACGGTTCCCGCCACCACCGTCCTGGCCCTCACCGGCGAGGTGGTCGCACCACCCGTTCCCATCGCCGACTGATCGTTCCATCCACAACACCCGTTAACCGAACCCCCACCCCGATGACCTTCCTTTCGATCGCCCTTCAAGCCGCACCCGCCCAAAAGGAGGCATGGACCTTCCCGGTGATGATGGTGCTGCTCTTCGTCGTGTTCTACTTCTTCATGATCCGGCCGCAGCAGAAGAAGGCGAAGGACGCGAAGAAGTTCCGCGAGGCGCTGGCCAAAGGGAGCAAGGTGGTGACCATCGGTGGCCTGCATGGCAAGGTGGTGGAGGTGAATGACAAGACCGTGCTGATCGAGGCCGATGCCAACGTGCGCCTGCGCTTCGAGAAGAGCGCGATCGCCATGGACAGCACGATGCAGCTCAGCGAGGAGACCGCGAAGGCGAACTGACACCCCACCCGGCCCACGGCCCGGCGCATCGGGCGGCAGGGGCGCATGCCCGCATGATCAAGGTCGGCGTAACCGGTGGCATAGGCAGCGGCAAGAGCGTGGTGTGCCGGGTGCTGCAGGCATTGGGCGTGCCCGTGTTCAGCGCCGATGCCGAGGCGAAGCGGCTCTATGGGCTTCCCGAGGTGCGCAGCGCGGTGATCCGGGCCTTCGGTGAAGGCGTGTACATCGGTGATGTGCTCGACCGCAAGGCGCTCGCCGACCGCGTGTTCAACGACGCGGAGGCCCTGCGGCGGCTCCAAACGATCATCCACCCGGCCGTGCGCCGTCGCTTCCAGGACTGGGCCGCCGGGCAGCACGCACCCTACGTGGTCATGGAGGCCGCCATCCTGGCCGAGACCGGAGGCGACAAGGCCTTCGACCACCTGGTGGTGGTGAGCGCCCCGGAGGACCTGCGGGTGCGACGCGTGATGCGGCGGGATGGATCCGGTGAGGAGGCCGTGCGGGCCCGCATGCGCAACCAGACCGATGAGGCCACACGGCTGGCCCTGGCCGATACCGTGATCGTGAACGACGACCGTACCCTGGTGATCCCGCAAGTGCTCGATCTTCACCGCCGATTGTTGGGCCCATGACGGACGACCTGGAACCGAAGCGACTGCCCCTGAGCACCGTCACGCTGGTGTTCGGCGTGCTCTCCGTTCCCCTGGCCTTCGCCCGACACCTGTGCTCGCTGGCCTTCGTGCTGGGCGTGCTGGCCATCGCCTTCGCCCTGTGGGGGAGGGGCCGGCAGGGCCATCCCATGCGGCGCTACACGGCCGTGAGCCTCCGGCGATCGATGATGGGCTTCCGGGCCGCCTTGGTCGGCACCGCCTGCGCGGTGGTGATGTGGATGCTCTACGCCACGAACGCCCTGCTCTAGGCGCGCTGCTCCTTGGGCCACCAGTGGGCATCGGACCGCAGCCGGTGGTCGCCGAACTCGGCGCGCAGCCGCAGGAAGAGCTGCAGCGTGGCCCGCGCATCGTTCAAGGCGCGGTGCCGCCCCTCGAAGGGGATGCCGAAGTAGCGGCACAGGCTGCCCAGGTTGTAGTGGGAGAGGTGCGGCACCAGCTGCCGGCTGAGGCGCTCGGTGCACAGGGTGTTGCGTTGGAACACCAGCCCCGTACGCGCGAACTCGTGCTCCAGGGCGGTCATGTCGTACCGGATGTTGTGCGCCACCATCAGGCGGTCGCGCGTGAGGTCCATGAGGTTCCGGGCCACGGCATGGAACTCCGGCGACCCCGTCAGCATGCCCTCGCGGATGCCGGTGAGCCGGCTGATGAAGTGCGGTACCGCGGTACGCGGCCGCACCAGGCTGCTCCACGCCTCAAGCTCGCGCTCGCCGTCGTGCACGAGCACGGCCAGCTCGATGATGTGGCCCTGCATGGGGTCTCCATGCGTGGTCTCCACGTCCACCACTGCGAAGGCCTGGTCCATCATTCGGGGCCTTCGTACGCGAGGAGGGGAGGCGGGGTTCCCTGCTGCGGCTATCTTGCCCCCCTCGCGCACGCCATGTTCCGTCCCATCGCCGTCCTCATCTTCCGCATCCTGGGCTGGAAAGTGGTGGACCACCGCCCCCAAGGCCTCGTCCAGGCCATCTACGTGGTGGCCCCGCACACCAGCAACTGGGACTTCCCCCTGGGGGTTCTGGCCCGCAGCATCGGCCGGCTCGGCAACGCCCGGTACCTCGGCAAGAAGGAGCTCTTCAGGCCGCCGTTCGGTTGGATCATGAAAGCGCTTGGAGGCTACCCCGTGGACCGTGGAAAAAGCGCCCATGTGGTGGACCAGGTGGTGGAGTACTTCCGCACCATCCCCGACTTCGCCATCGGCATCGCGCCCGAGGGGACCCGCAAGCACGTGGAGAAATGGAAATCGGGTTTCTGGCACATCGCCAAGAGGGCCAACGTGCCGCTGATCCTCACCAGCTTCGACTACGCCCGCAAGGAGGTGACCTTCGGCGCGCCGTACCGGGTGGGTGACGATGTGGATGCCGACATGGAACGCATCAAGGCGCACTTCAAGCCCTTCCGGGGTAAGCGCCCGGAGCACGGCGTTCACTGACCTGCCGATCGGCCTGGTCCTTGCGCTCCGCCGCCGGAACGATCTTCACCCCATGCGCCACCTGCTCCTTACCTGTTCACTCGCCCTGGCCCTCCCGGCCGGCGCGCAGAACGTCCTTCCCAGGCTTTCCGGCGAACGCACGGACGGGAGCACGGTGGAGCTCCCCACTGCATCGCAAGGCAGGTTCCTCATCGTCGCCCTGGCCTTCGGGCAGAAGGCCGGGCCCTTGCTGGAGGATTGGTGCGGACCGGCCTACCTGCGCTTCGTGGCCAAGCACGGGATCTTCGCCTCCCAGGTGGACGCCGACGTGTATTTCGTTCCGCTCTTCGTGGGCCTGAACAAGAGCGCCTACAACAGCAGCCTGAAGCGGCTGCGTGAGGAGGCCGATCCCGAGGTGGCGCGCCACGTGGTGTTCGTGAAGGAGGATGCCGAAGCGGTGCGCGATGCGCTGGGGCTGAAGGACAGGGAAGTGCCCTACATCCTGGTGGTGGACCCGCAGGGACGCATCATCCATCGGGAGCAGGGGGCATACTCGGACGACAAGCTTGATGCGATCGAGTCGGCCGTGACGGACTGACCATGCTATTTTCGCGGCCCATTCCATCCATGTCCATGATCCTCCGCGAGCATTCCCTCATGGTGGCCGGCGGCGTGCTCGCCCTGCTGGCCTGCTCCTCCGGCGTTCCGGAGAACACGGCGGTGAACGCCCAAGGCGATCCCCTGGCCCCTCCTCCCGCGAACACAACCCAACCCGAACCTGCCGTGCAGAACTCCACCGAAGGGCTCTTCGCCCACTTCTACACCAAGAAAGGAACCATCGTGATCCGCCTCGAGCACGACAAGGTGCCCATGACCGTGGCGAACTTCGTGGCGCTCGCCGAGGGCCGCATGAAGAACACCGCCAAGCCCGAGGGCACGCCGTACTTCGACGGCCTGAAGTTCCACCGCGTGATCGCCGACTTCATGATCCAGGGCGGCGACCCCACGGGCACCGGAGCGGGCGGCCCGGGCTACATGTTCCCCGACGAGTTCGATGCCACCCTGAAGCACGACCGGGCGGGCACGCTGAGCATGGCGAACGCCGGACCCGGCACCAACGGCAGCCAGTTCTTCATCACCCACAAGGACACGCCCTGGCTCGATGGCCGGCACAGCGTGTTCGGCTACGTGACCAGCGGTCAGGAGGTGGTGAACGCCATCGCCCAGGGCGATGTCATGGATTCCGTGCGCATCGAGCGGGTGGGCGACGCGGCCAAGGGCTACGATGCCACCGCCGTGCTCGCCAAGTACAAGGACAAGTTCCGCAGCCGCTAGGCCGAAGGCTCAGCGCCGCCGACCACCACCGCCGCCGCCGCGTCGCCCGCCACCAGCGGGACCGCGGCGGCCGCCATTTCCGCCGGACACACGTTCATCGGGGCGGTACGCGGGGCCCTGTCCGATCGCCTCGGGCAGCGGCATCTTCCTCACCTCGTAACCGATCAGCTTCTCGATCCGCCCCATCTCGCGCATCTGCTTCTCGTTCACGAAGGTCACGGCCTGGCCCTTGCGCGCAGCGCGCGCGGTGCGGCCCACCCGGTGCACGTAATCCTCCGGGTCGGAGGGCACATCGTAGTTGATCACCAGGTCGATGTCGTCGATGTCGATGCCACGGCTCACCACGTTGGTGGCCACCAGGATGCGCAGCTTGCGGTTGCGGAAGGCCAGCATCACCTCCTCGCGCTCGCTCTGCTCCAGGTCGCTGTGCATGCCCTGGGCATTGAACCCGCGTTTCTGCAGGTGGCGCGCCAGGTTGCGCACTTCCACCTTCTTGCCGGCGAACACGATGATGCTGGTAGCCTCGCTGGTCTTGAGAATGTGCTCCAGGATGGGCGCCTTCTGCGTTTCGTAGATCACGTAGGCCTGCTGGTCCACCCCCTCGGCGGGCTTGCTCAGCGCGATGGTGATCTCCACCGGGTCCTTCAGCACCTGCTTCGCCAGCTCGCGGATGGCGGGGGGCATGGTGGCGCTGAACATCAACGTCTGGCGGTCGGCCGGCAGGAACTTGATGATGCGCTTGATGTCGTCGATGAAGCCCATGTCGAGCATCCGGTCGGCCTCATCGAGCACCAGGAACTCCAGGCCCTGCGCGGGCACATAACCCAGGTTGAGGTGGCTGAGGAGCTTGCCGGGGGTGGCGATGATGATCTCCGTGCCGCCCACCAGCGCCGCCTTCTGCTGATCGAAGCTGGAGCCGTCGGTACCCCCGTAGATGGGAATGGACGTGATGGGGGTGAAGTAGGCGATGGCCTGCAGCTGCTGGTCGATCTGCAGGGCCAGCTCGCGCGTGGGCACGATGACCAGCGCACGGATGCTGCCCTCGGCCTTCGGCTTGTACGTATAGATGGTGTCGATCAGCGGCAGGAGGAACGCCGCCGTTTTCCCCGTGCCGGTCTGCGCGCAGGCGATCACGTCCTTGCCTTCGATGGCGGCGGGGATGGCCTGGGCCTGGATGGGGGTGGGCTTGCGGATGCCCATGGCATCGAGCCCTTCGAGCAGCTCGTCTCCGATGCCCAGCGAATGGAATTCGTTCACGTTGTGGTCTGGCCCATGAGCGGGCGGCGCGAATGTACGCGGCCTCCCCCTAGGCTCACGATGCCGCCCGAAGCTGCCGCTCCTCCGGGTCGAACGTGAGCTCGAAGGTGGTGCCCTCGCCTTTCAAGAGGCGGATCGTGCCGTTGAGCTGCTCGGCCAGGGTGCGCACCAGCTCCATGCCGAAGGAGGTCCCCTCGTGGACCTGGTCCGGGCGCATGCCTGCCCCATCGTCGCGGTAGGTGAGTTCGCAACGACCCTCGGGCAAGCGGCGCAAGGCGATGTGGATGCTTCCGTGGGCGCGACCTCCGAACGCGTGCTTGGCCGAATTGGTGAGCAGTTCGTTCAGCAGCAGGCTCAGCGGGATCAAGGTCTCCACGCCCGAGCGGTCGTAGGTGATATGAAGATCGAGCTTCACCCGGTCCTGAAGACCGAAGTTGGCAAGAACGCCTTCCGCAAGGGCCAGCACGTGGGCCTTTACGTTAACACGGCTGAGGTCGCCCACCTTGTAGATGTGCTCGTGCACGAGGGCCATGCTCCTGATCCGCCCCTGGGCCTCGGTGAAAGCCTCGTCGAGACGGACGTCGTTGAGGTGCATGGCCTGCATCTTCAGCAGGGTGTTCACCACTTGCAGGTTGTTCTTCACCCGGTGGTGGATCTCCTTCAACCGCACCTCCTTGTCCTCGTCGTTCAACATGGCTTCGGCCAGGCGATGGTGCTGGCGCTCGAGCTCCATGTTGCGCGCATGCACCTCCTCATCGAGCTCCCGGATGCGACGGTCGCGCTCGCGCACCATGCGGCGTGCCCTGCGGTTGAAGCGCCATTGCCGCAGCCCCACTGCGCCCGCTCCGAGCAGGATGAGGGTGGCCAGCATCCACCAACGGCCCCGTGCCTCCTGATCGGCCAGTTCAAGGCGCTGGTGGTCGTTCTCGGCGCGCAGCCGCTCAAGGTCCTCTTCCTGCGCCGTGGCATCGTGGGCCATGCTCATGGCCGCAATGCGCGCGGAGACCTCCCTGCCGGCGAGCGAATCGTTCAGGTCGAGGAGCCGCTTGGCGATCTTCAAGGCGCCTGGCCCGTCGCCCATGGCCTCCAGCAGGCGCATGCGCAACCGGAAAAGCTCCGGCAGCTCCCGTGCGGCCTTCGCCGCCTGCGCAAGGCTGTCGGCCTTGTGCAGCCGTGCGGCCACGTTGTCCCACTGCGCCATGCCCGCCTGGCAAAGGGCGAGCTGGCGTTGCAGGCGGCAGCGTTCGAGCGCCGATCCGTGCAGGCCGATGTACCGGTCGGCCTTCAGAAGCACGGCAAGGGCATCGGGCCAGCGCCGTTGATCGATGAGCACTTCACCGAGCAATTGCCCGGCGCTCGCAAGGCCCGCGCTGTCGTGCAGGGCGATGAAGATGTTCTCGGCCTCGCGCACATGGAGGATGGCCTCACCGTGCTGGTCCACGGGCAGGCAGGCGCGACCCAGTTCGCACAGGCCCATGGCCAACGCCGCACTATCGCCCGCTGCCCGCAGGTGGTCCATGGCGCGTTCTGCGTGCTGCTGCGCCTTTTCAGGCTGGTGGAGCTCGGTGAGCGCCTTCGCCAGCCAGCCGTGGTCCTCGCCGATCAGCCGCTCATCGTGCAGGTCCTGCGCCAGGCGAAGGGCCTCCATCGTGGTGCTGAACAGCTGTTCATGCTCGCCGCGGATGTAGCTGACCCGGCGTTGCGCATCGAGCGCCGCATGCAACGCGAGCTGGTCACTGGATCGTCGGGCTCGCGCCGCAGCGGTCATGGCGAGGGAGCGTGCGCGGAGCGGGTCGGATGCGACCAGTTCGATGGCCGAGTCGGCCATGGAGCGCGCTCCCTGGTCGTGACCTCGACCGATCCCGGTGCTTTGGCCGATCGCCATGGAGGGACCGAGGATCCCTTGCACGAACACAACGGCCAGCACAACGCACAGGGTGCGAAGAGGGGCGGGAAGGGGTACTGGTCCGTGCATGGTCCGCGTGGCTATTTTGGGCGCATGGAGCGCGGGGCGATCGGGTCCGCCCGGACCTTATACCTTATCGGCCGGGCCAGGGTTGCGCCCGCCTCGGTCCCTTTCGGCCTTACCCCATCACCCGGTCCCTCTCCGTGCCATGCGCGTTTCCGTTGAGGTCTGCGTGACCAACCTGGCCGAGGCCCAGGCCGCGGCAATGGCGGGCGCCGACTCGGTGGAGCTGTGCACCTGGCCCGAGTGCGGCGGCGTTACGCCCAGCTATGGACTGGTGAACACCCTTGGCGAAGAGGTGAAGCTGCGCACACGGGTGCTGATAAGGGCCACTCCGGGCGGTTTCGTGTATTCCCTGGCCGAGCGCCAGGTGATGCTTCGTGATGCCATGCTGATCGGCATGGGCGGCGCAGGCCTTGTGGTGGGCGCCCTGAACGAGGAAGGCCTGCCGGAGACCGGGTTCCTGCGGGCAGTGCGGCTTGCGGCCCCCGACGCCGAGCTCAGCTTTCATCGCGCCATCGATCGGAGCAAGGACATGGGCCGGGCCTTCGCGTTGTGCCTGGAGGAACGCCTGCAACGTGTGCTCACCAGTGGTGGTCGCACGCTCGCCCTGGACGGGGCCCCCACGATCAAGGCCATGGTCGACGGCGCCAAGGGCCTGCTCCAGGTGGCCGCGGCCGGAGGCATCGGCCCGGGCAACGTGGTGGAGCTCGTGCAGCGGACCGGCGTCAGCGAGGTGCACTTCGCCGCCCAGCGGAAGCTCCCACCCCAGCCCCACGAGGTGAGCATGAGCAGCACCAACCGGGGGCTCAGCTTCGAGAGCGAGCCCGACCTGGCCAAGATCGAAGGCGTGCTGAACGCTCTGGTGAAAGCCGGCCTCCGATGAGACCATCGGTCCTTCTCCTGGTCGTGCTCGTGCACCTGGCGGCCCGCGGCCAGGAACTACGCATCCCGCTGAACAATGGCTGGCGGTTCAGGCAGGTGGGGACGGACCGATGGTACCCGGCCGTTGTGCCCGGCACCGTGCAACAGGACCTCCTGCGAAACGGGCTCATCCCGGATCCGCTCCGCAACGCGAACGTCGACAGCGTGCGGTGGGTGGAGCAGAAGGACTGGGAGTACGTGCGGTCCATCGAAGCGGACCAGGCCTTGTTGGGGCATGCCAGCGTGGACCTGGACTTCGAAGGTGTTGATACCTACGCCACTGTTCTTCTGAACGACTCCTTCGTGCTCAAGGCGGACAACATGTTCCAGGGCCATACCTCCCTGAACATCCTGCCTCGCCTGAGGCCAGGACCCAATGAGCTGCGCGTGGTGCTGCACAGTCCGATCGCCGAGGGCAGGAAAAGGAGGGAGGCTTACGGGATCCAGCTTCCTCATGACAGCGACCCGAGCGGGACGAGCCCGTACGTGCGCAAGGCGGCCTTTCAGTACGGTTGGGACATCGGTCCGCGCATCGTCACCCTCGGTATCTGGCAGGAGGTCTCCCTGCACTGCTGGGGCCAGGTCACCGCGCTGAGCGGAAGGGTTGACGAGGAATGGCGGAAGGACGCGGTGGTCCTCACGGTCTTGGCGCACTTCATCTCCCAGCCGTACCAGGGTCCGGAATGCCGACTGGTGGCGCTGTGGGACGGCAAGGAGGTGGCCCATGTGCCCTCGCGCGGGTATGCCGCGGAGCATCCCCGGTTGCGCTTCACGGTGCGTCATCCCGAGCGCTGGTGGCCGGCCGGTTCCGGTGACCGGGTGATGCACCGGCTGCGCTTGGAGCTGCGGCACGGCCGGAAATTGCTGGCTTCCTGGGAGCGTCCCTATGCGTTCCGTACGATCGAGCTGGACCGCTCGCCGGATGCGGAAGGCACGCCCTTCCGGTTCGTGGTGAACGGCAAGCCCCTGTTCATGAAAGGGTGCAACCTGGTGCCCCCGGCGGTGATGATCTCGGCACGCGACGATGGGGCTTGGGTCAGCCTGGTGAAGGATATGCAGCGGGCCGGCATGAACATGGTGCGGGTGTGGGCGGGCGGTGTCTACCCTGCGGAGGCTTTCCTGCATGCCTGCGACACGGCCGGTATCCTTGTATGGCAGGACCTGATGTTCGCCAACATGTCGCCCTATGGCGAGGAGGATCGGCACCGGATCGACGGCGAGGTGCTCCATCAGCTCGTGCGGATGAGCGACCACCCCTGTGTGGCGCTCTGGTGCGGGAACAACGAGCTCGATGTGGCCTGGCGGAACTGGGGCTGGCAGGACCGCTACGGCATCCACGGGGCCGATAGCCTGCGGGTGATCGCCGACCACGACTCCTTGTTCCAAGGCCTCCACACCCGGATGTACATGCGCTCGATGGAGCAGGTCTACACCCATACCTCCCCGCTGAGCAATTGGGGGAACGCCGAAGGACTGCGCCATGGCGACCTGCACTACTGGGGCGTGTGGCACGGCGATTCGGCGTTCAGCAGCTTCCGCCACAACGTGGGGCGGTTCGTGAGCGAGTACGGTTTTCAGAGCTATCCGGACAGTGCCACCCTGGCCACGCAGCTCGATCGGGATCAGCTGCACCTGGGTTCGGCTTTCCTGGCGGACAGGCAGAAGAGCTACAAGACCGACAAGCCCATCCTCACGGCCATCGAGCGTGAGTTCGGGGTGCATCCGCTTGGGTTGGGCGAGTTCATCCTCTTCAGCCAATTGGCACAGGCCGAAGCGTACCGGCAGGCGATCTGGGCCCATGTAACGGATCAGCCGCGGTGCATGGGCACCCTCTTCTGGCAACTGAACGACGTGTGGGCCGGTCCCACCTGGAGCACCGTGGACCATGCGGGCACCTGGAAGCCGGCCATGTACGAGGTGGCCCGCAGTTACAGGCCCTTCGTGCTTGACCTGGAGATGGCCGACGGCCGGATCGCGCTGCGCGCTTGGAACGAATTGCCCGACCGGAAGCGGGTGCGGCTCGTGGTGCAGCTTTTCCGCACGGATGGTCTGGTGATGTGGAACGACACATCGGAACTGGTCACCCCGTCGGGAGCGGTCGTGGAGCGCACCCTTTCCCTGCAGGAACTCCTTCAGGGAGGAAGCCCCCAACGGCACCTGGTGCGCGTGGTCGCCTTGGACGAGCGGGGCGAGGTGCTCGCCGAACGCGCCCTGCCATTGGCCCGCATGGGTGACATGGCCTGGGAGCGACCGGAAGTGCGCCTGGCCAGGTCCGCGGTCACCGGGAACAGCACCACGTACACCCTGACCACCGACCGGCCGGTGCCTGTGGTGTGGTTGGAAGGGCGGGAGGGGGCGTTCAGTGAGAACTACTTTACCCTGATGCCCGGTACACCGCGATCCGTGGTGGTGACAGGGCTCGATCGTCCCCCGGATCTACGGCACTGGCCGTGATGTCCCGCTCGGATCTCCACGGATGGGTGTGGGAATGGTGTTCCGGAAGCTGGCGGGTCTATGGCTCCGATGCCTACCTTCGGGGCCGTACGGTGAACCCTACTTGCAACCGCATGAACGCACTTCGACCCTTGACGCGCCTCATCGTGGCCTCCTCGGCCCTGCTCCTGGTCGCTTCCGCCCAGGGACAATGCACGAACACCTCGATGTACCCGGGCAACACCATCGTGCCTGATCCGGGCGGCCAGATCACCACCATCTCCAGCTGCAGCTTCGAGGCGGAGTACTCGGAGGTCACGAACATCGTGCCTGGCGCGGGCTACCAGTTCACCCTGAGCTCGGGCGGGTACATCACCGTTCACCAGGACACCTACAACGGACCGGTGATCGGGCAGGGCTATTCCCCGGTGGTGGTGGTGGCCATCACCGCCGGTGACCTGTTCGCGCACTGGACGGTGGACGACCTGTGCACCCAGGCCTCGAACTGCCAGACCACGACGGTGCAATTGATGCTCAATTGCCTGCCACCCTCGGCCAACTACACGGTGGTGGAGGATTGCACGAACAACACCTTCATCATCAACGTGAACGTGATCACCACCGGTGATGGTGCGACGGTGTCGGTGAACTACAATGTGAACGGCGGCACCTTCGTGAACATGCCCGGTCTTCCCCCGGGGCAGTACACGATCGGCCCCTTCGCTTACGGCGATCTGGTCACCGCCCAGGTGGGTCACGAGTTCGACCCGGCCTGCAACGTCACTTGGTACAACATCCAGAGCCCGGGCAACTGTCCGGTGATCATTGATTGCGACCAACCGGAACTGCAGGAGTCGTACTGCTACCCCAATAACATGAACGAGGACTGGCATTACCAATCCATCGGCGGTCAGCCCCTCGCGATCCTGTTCTCCTCTGGCACCATCGAGAGCGACGTCTTCGACGACCTCACCATCTATGACGGTCCGGATGCGACCTATCCCATCCTGTGGCAGCATGTGGGCGGTACCGAGGACCTCACGAACGTACTGGCCGTCTCCACCGGTCCGGACATTTACATGCGCGGCACCTCCGACGGCTCGGTGAGCTGCCAGAGCGGTTCCATGCTGACCTGGAACTGGACCGTGGGCTGCTTGGATTGCGAGCCCACCACCACCAGTTTCAACCTGGTGCCCGACTGCATCCACCGCACCTATCAGGTCGCGGTCGACATCGCGAACCTGGGCAGCGCCACGGCCGTGAACATCTATGACGAGTACAGCGGAGACACGCTGTTCAACATGCCTGCCGGTGTCACCCTGATCGGGCCCATTCCCATGGACACCCTTACGAAGATCAAGGTGTTCAACAACGACAACTCGCTCTGTCGCGTGATCAGCCCCGACCTGGTGTGGACCTCCGACTCCTGCATCGTGGACACCTGTGGCTCGGCCAACTACAGCTACTGCTGGCAGAGCTCGGACACGGCGTGGTTCGCCTACCAAAGCACGCAGAACGTGCCGATCACCGTGCGCTTCCTCTCGGGTGACCTGGGCAACCAGGACAAGGTGCTCTTCTACAACGGGTCCACGCAATTGAGCGCGGTGATCTTCTTCGGCAATAGCGGGGGCAACATGACCAACTTCGCCTTGAACAGCACGAACGCGAACAACGTGCTCACGTTCGTGGTGATGAGCGACGCCAGCGGCTCCTGCCAGGACGGCACCTACGGTCCCCTCGAATGGGATGTGCAGTGCGGCCTGGTGGGCATCGATGAGCTTGCGGGCCAGTCCTTCAGCCTGTATCCGAACCCGACCGATGGCCTGGTGTACATCCGCATGAACGACCCCTCTGTGCGCCCCATCGCGGTGGCCGTGTACGATGTGGCCGGTCGCCAGGTGCTGACCGTGCCCACCGGTTCGCTCGTGGCCGGCATGAACACGGTGGACCTGGGCGGCCTGCAGAACGGACAATACCTCGTGCAGGTGATCGCCGAAGACCAGATCATCGCCCAGCGGATCGTGGTGGCTCACTGATCCACCTCCTGAACTGAATGAAGGGCCCGGGCGACCGGGCCCTTCCCTTTTCCGTTCGCCCCAGGAGCGGCACGCTCGAACCGCCGCCGCCTATCTTCGGTGATCCACTGACACCATGCGATCCTTCACCACCCGTTCCCATTGGCCCTTCATGCGGTCGGTCGTTCTTGCGGCCGGGCTGGGCCTCGCGCTCCATTCATCCGCGTTCCTCACCCCGGGCCCGCCTCCGGGTGGTCCTGCGTTGGTGCAGAGCTGCGGCCCGGACAACTACACCTACTGTTACGGGAACTTCTGGGACAGCACGGTCACGTATCAGTCGATCAACACGTTCCCGATAGCCATCCTGTTCAATGCCGGTAACATGGAGCCGTGCTGCGACTACATCACCGTGTACGATGGCCTCACCGTGGCCTCCCCGGTGATCTTCACGGGCAACAACGGGGGAAACCTGGCCGGCCTCTTCTTCGCCTCCACGAACCCGGACCACGCCCTCACCGTGGTGTTCCACAGCGATGTTTCCGTGAACTGTTCCGATGGGATATGGGGTTACGTACCCCTGGATTGGACGGTGAGCTGCCTGGATTGCACCGCACCAACGGGCAGCTTCGGGGTGGACCTGGACTGCGCCAACAGTGTGTTCTATGCCACGGTCGACATCACCGCCATGGGCACCGACCCCGTTGCCGACATCACCAACAACGGCGGTGCCCCCCCGCTCACCGCCACGGCCCCCGGCACCTACGTCGTGGGGCCTTTCAACCTGGGCACCCAGGTCACCGTTACCGTGGAGAACGACCTGAACCCGTTGTGCAACCTCACCTCGCCGGTGCTCACCAACGGACCGTGCCCAACGATCAGCTGCGGACCGGACAATTACACCTACTGCTTCAACAATGGCGACCAGTCCATCTTCGTCTACCAATCCGCCAGTACGCTGCCCATCGGCATCCTGTTCCAGAGCGGCATGATGGACATCTATGGGGACCAGATCTCCATCTACGACGGGCTGAACCAGTTCGCGCCGCTGCTGTACGCCGGCAACGGCAACAACGGTGACCTCGCGGGGCAGCTCTTCACCAGCACCAATCCGGACAATGCGCTCACCCTGGTGCTGAACATGAACACCTTCTACAGCTGTACGGACGGATTCTTCACCCAGCCGTGGTACTACACCGTGGCGTGCTACGATGGCTGCCTCGCGGCCTCGGCGACCTTCGATGTGGAGCTGGACTGCCCGAACAACCAGTACTTCATCTCGGCCGACATCTCGGACCTGGGCTCGGCCTCATCGCTCAACATCACGAACATCTACGGGGCGCCCACGGTGCCGGTACCCGTGCCTGGGCAGTACCTGAGCGGGCCCTATCCGTTGGGGTCCGCCGCCTACGTTGTACTGGATGGCGGCAGCCCCCTGTGCACGGTCACCTCGGCCATGCTCATCAACGGCCCTTGTCCGGTGATCAGCTGCGGGCCGGATACCTACACCTACTGCTACGACGACCTCTGGGACAGCACCACCGTGTACCAGAGCGCCAACAGCTTCCCCATCGCCATCCTCTTCAACGCCGGAAGCATGGAGTCGTGCTGTGACAACATCACCGTGTACGATGGCCTGAATTCGAACGCCCCGGTGATCTACAGTGGCAACGGCAACTTCGGTGACCTTACCGGGCTCTTCTTCACCAGCACGAACCCCGACAACGCGCTCACCATCGTGTGGCACAGCGACGGGTCCGTGAACTGCGCCGATGGCTTCGGGTTCACACCCCTGGACTGGACGGTGAGCTGCCTGGATTGCACGAATCCCGAGGCCGGCTTCAACGTGGTTCCCGATTGCATCGCGCACGCCTTCTACGTGGAGGTGGACGTGACCAATACCGGAACCTCGAGCACGGTGCGCCTGACCGACAGCTTCAGTGGCGACACCCTGGTGAACATCGGAACGGGGATCACCACCCTGGGTCCCATCCCCTTCGACAGCACGGCCGTGGTCACGGTGCTCAACGCCACCAACCCGCTGTGCCGGATCTTCAGCGTGCCGTTCACCTACTCGTCCGACAGCTGTGTGATCCAGGCCTGCGATGCGCAGCAGTTCGAGTACTGCTACCACAATGGCGATACGGCGTGGTTCGTGTACGAAAGCGGCAATGGCTACCCGATCACCATCGACTTCATCGCGGGTGAGCTGCTGGTGGACGACTACATCCAGGTGTACAATGGTTATGACACGCAATCGGCCCTCATCTTCCAGGGGAACGTGGGGGGCAACCTGGCGGGCTTCGCGGTGAACAGCTCCAACGTGAACGATGCGCTCTGCCTGCGGATCGTTTCCAGCCCCGACAAGTCGTGCGCCACCGGCGAGGCCTTTCCCCCGCTGCTGTGGGCGGTGGGCTGTGGGGAGGTGGGGATCGACGAGGTGACGGCGGGTGAATTGAAGCTCTACCCCAACCCCACGAACGGAACGCTCAACATCAGCGGAGGGAACGATCTGCAGGGCATGGTGAACGTGGAGGTGCTGGACGCCATCGGTCGTGTGGTGCGCAGCCTTCCGGTGACCTTCCTCGGCGGTGGCAACGCCGTGCTGGACCTGGCCGACCTGGAGAACGGGAACTACCTGCTGCGCCTGAGCACCCCGCATTGGGTGAAGGCCCGTCAGTTCCAAGTGGTGCGCTGATACCGGACCGCCCCGAACGAAGAAGCCCGGCCAGCGCCGGGCTTCTTCGTATTGGAACGCTCGTCCTACTCGGTCTCGATCAATACTTCGTCGAGGAAGATCCAGGTGGCACCGCCCTTGCCGGGGTGCCAATCGGGGCAGGGCCCCGCGTTCTTCGCCGTCACCTTGATGTACCGGGCATTCTTTCCGATGCCCTCCGTCCAGAGCTCCATGTGCATGCCGCCATCGGCCTTGCGGTCCACCCCGGGGGAGCGGGTCACCGTGGTCCACTTGCGGCCGTTCGTGCTCCAGGCGAACTCCACCTGCGCGGGGTACCAGATCCAGGCGCCCTGGTCCTGCAGCATGCTCAGCCCCACGCGCTTCACCAGTTTCTCCCTGCCCAGGTCGATCGTGGCCTGTACGTCCTGGCCATTGTAGCCCTGCCATTCGCCCGTACGGAAGTCGGGGCCCCCACGAAGGCCATCGACCAAGGCACGATCGCCGCCGGCCGCGTACTGGTTGGCGTACGTGCTGGCGAGCTTGATGGTCCGCGAGCCGTCGGTGCGCGTGTAGCGGGCCTCCACCGGGGCGTACTCCGGGCTCCACGTGGCCGACACCACCGCGCTCTGGTGCACGCTGAAGGGCCGGCACACGTCCACGGCACGCGTCACCCCGTTCTCCGTGACCGAAAGGTCCGTGGCCGCTCCGATCACCCGCACCACCAACGAATCGCTGAACGCGGCCGCGTCGGCCTCGATCACCGGGGCACCGGGGCGCGGGCATTCCTGCGCCGGTTCCTTGATGTACACGCCGTCCAGCACGCCGGGCGGTGAAAGGAAGTACCGGGTGTAGGGGGAGCGGTCCTTGCGGAACAGGAGCCCGCCGCCCGACAGCACCTCCGCGTGGGTGAAGCCGCGCGGCACCTCGCTGAGGAGGTCGCTCGTGTCCGCCGGCAGGCTGCTGCGCCATTTCGCGTCGTCCACCACCGTCATGGACCATTCCTTTCCGTTGGGCAGCTTGATCACGGCCTTGTCGAAGAGGGGATGCCCCAGGTCATACCACGTATCGATGCCCGGCGAGATGGGGTAGAAACCCAAGGCGCTCAGCACGTACCAGGCGCTCATCTGCCCGCAATCCTCATTGCCGCTGAGCCCGTCAGGGGAATCGCGGTACAGCTCGTCCATCACCTGCTTCACGATCGCGCGGGTGCGATCGGGGCGGCCCACCCGGTCGTACAGGTAGGCCATGTGGTGGCTGGGCTCGTTGCCGTGCGCATACTGCCCGATGAGCCCGGTGATGTCGGCCTGCTCGCGGCCGCTGGTGGCGCTTTGCGCGCTGAACAGCTTGTCCAGGTGCGCTTCCAGACCGGCCGCACCACCGTGCAGGTCCATCAGGCCAGGCACGTCCTGCGGCACGAAGAGGCTGTACTGCCAGGCGTTGGCCTCGGTGTAATTGAAGTTCACTTCGAAGGGGTCGAAGCCGCCGATGAAACCACCGTTCCGCCGCGCGCGGAAGAAGCCCGTGCCGGGGTCGTAGAGGCTCTCAGGGCTCCGGCTTCGGGCCTGCATCGAAGGCTTCAGGTCCATCACCCGCTGGCCCGACAGCAGGCCGAAGCGCTCGATGCACGCGTCATCATAGGCATACTCCAACGTCTTGCTCACGCTCTCGCTCTGGTCCTCGCTGCTGATGTACCCTTTCGTGCGATAGGCATTGAGGCCTGGTTCTTTGCGCAGCGCACCGTCGCGCATGGCCTTCATGGCGAGCGCCGCGTCGAAGCCCGTGATGCCCTTCTGGTACGCGTCGGCGATCACGCTCACGCTGTGGTAGCCGATCATGCAATCGGTCTCGTTGCCCCAGAGCTCCCACACCGGCAGGCGCCCACCTTGCTGGTAATGCAGCAGGAAGGTGCGGATCCAATCGCGCGTCATGTCAGGCTCCAGGATGGTCATCAGCGGATGCAGGCCCCGGAAGGTGTCCCACAGGCTGAACACGGTGTACACGTTGTGCTCCGCCTGGTGCACCTGGCCGTCCATACCCCGGTACTGGCCGTCCACATCGTTGAACAGATAGGGGGCCACGTAGCAGTGGTACAGCGCGGTGTAGAACACCCGCTGTTGTTCGCGGGTGCCGCCTTCCACGGCGATGCGACCGAGCTTGGTGTTCCAGGCGGCCTCGGCCTGCTTGCGCACGGCATCGAAGTCCCAGCCCGGCACTTCAGCGTCCAGGTTCCTGCGCGCACCGTCGATGCTCACCGCGCTGATGCCCACCTTCACCACCAAGGATGACGTGCCCGTGGCGAAGTGGAAGATCCGCTTGGTGCTCATCGTGCTGCCTGGCACATCCAGCGCATCGGTGCAGGGTTGGCTGAAGCGGATGACGAAGTGCACCCATTGGTCCTTGGCCCAGGAGGAGGACCGGCGCATGCCCACCACCTCCGTGGGGCTCACCAGCCGCAGGTCGCTGGCCAGGAGCTTGTCGCGATGGGCAAGGTCGACCACCACGGCCACCTGGCCGTTGCCCGGGAAGCTGTACCGGTGCACGCCGGTGCGGGCGGTCGCCGTAAGCTCCACCGCGGTCCCGCGGCTTTCGCCGGCCGCCACCGGACGACGCATGGTGGAAGCCTGCATCGCCGCCGTGGTGGGGCCTTTCAACAACACCTTGTAGTAGCCGGCATTCGCCCGCTCGGTCGCGTGGTCGAAGGCTTGTTGGTGGCCCAGGTGCGGCCAGCTTGCGGCCTGTTCACCGGCCACGGGCATCAGCAGCACATCGCACAGGTCGGCCACGCCCGTGCCGCTCAGGTGGGTGTGGCTGAAGCCATGGATCACGCTGTCGCTGTAGTGGTAGCCGCCACAGCCGTCCCAATCCATGTACCCGTTCGCGCGCGTGTCCGGGCTCAGCTGCACCAGGCCGTTGGGCACGCAGGCACCCGGGAAGGTGTGGCCGTGGCCGCCGGTGCCGATGAAGGGGTTCACCAGGTCGCGCGCGCGGTCCACCTGCGCAAGGGCCATGTGGGCACCGATCCCTGCGAGCAGGGCGATCGTGGTTCGACGTAGCGTGCGTTCCATGTCAACGTGGTCCATGAAGGTCAGGCGTTGTGTTCGTGGATGAGCGCGGCAGCACCCAGGATCCCCGCATCGTCCTCGGGCAGGGCGCTCAAGAGCAGCTCCACCTTGCCGTGGTAGATGTAGAAAAGGTCCTTCTCGAAGAACTGTTTCAAGGGGGAGAGCAGCAGGTCGCCGTTGCGTGCGATGCCGCCGAAGAGCACGATGCGCTTGGGCACCGTCATCGCCACGGCGTTGGCAAGGCCGATGGACAACCAGCGGGCCGTGTCGCGGAAGGTCTGCAGCGCCGCATCCTCACCGTTCCGCGCCTGTTCGGCGATGGGCAGCACGCCCTCCTGCTTCAACGGCTCGGACGAATCGGCCAGGTCGAGGTAGGTCTGTCGCATGCCGCGGATGCTCACGTAGGTCTCCAGGCAGCCCTTGCGACCGCAGGTGCAGGTGCGGCCGTCGATCACCACGATGGTGTGTCCGAGCTCGCCTGCGTTGCCGTAGGGACCCAACAGCAATCGGCCACCGACGATGATCCCGCTCCCGAGGCCGGTGCCGAGGGTCACCACCAGCAGGTCGTCGCAGCCCTGCCCGGCCCCATAGCGCCATTCGCCCAGCGCTGCCGCGTTGGCATCGTTCCCCAGGGCGCACGGCACGTTCAACCGATGCTGCAGCATCGCGGCCAGGGGCACGTCGGCCTTCCACGGCAGGTTGGGCGCGCGGTCGATGCTGCCGGTGAACGGATTGCCATTGGGCACACCGATGCCCGCGGCGGTGATGGGCCCATGCGCACCGGTGAGCTCCTGAACGGCCGCAGCGATGGCCTCGGCGAACGCGGTGCCCACCGGATCGCCCGGCGCATCGATGCCCACCGTGGGGATCCGCTTGGTGACGAGGACCTTGCCATCGGCCACCAGGCCGATCTTGGTGGACGTACCACCGATGTCGATGCCGGCGATCATGCGTGGCGGAGACGGTCCAGACCGTACCAGGTGAGGTAAGCGTAGCACGCCACGGGCAGCAGGAAGGAGACCTGCAGGCCGGCGGCGTCGGCGATGAGCCCTTGGAGGGGGGGGAGCAGGGCCCCGCCCACGATCATCATCACCAACAAGGCCGATCCCTGTCCGGCCTCCTTGCCCAGTCCGTGGATGCCCAGCGTGAAGATGTTGCTCCACATGATGGAGTTGAAGAGCCCGATGGCCACGATCGCCCACATGGCCTTCGCCCCGTCGAGCATCACCGCTGCGATCAACAAGGCCGCGGCCAGCCCGGCGAACAAGGCCAGCGCACGGGCCGGCCGCCGACCGGCGAGCATGAAGGCGGCCATGTTCGACAGGATCAGCAGGGCCATCGGCCACAGGTGCTCCATGCCCAGTGCGCCGCCCAACCGGTTGATCAGTACCAGGAGCAGGAAGAGCAGGAAGGCCAGTCCGGGCAGCATCAGCATCATGCGCCGGGCCGGGATGCGGTCGTTCAGGGCGAGGGCGCCGAGGAAGCGTCCCACCATCGCCCCGCCCCAGTAAAGGCTCAGGAAGTTCTTGGCGGCCTTCTCGGGCATGGCCATCACCTCGGGCAGCTTCAGGAAGCTGATGATGAGGCTGCCGATGGTGACCTCGGCCCCCACGTAGCAGAAGATGGCGATCATGGCCAGCCGGAGCGAGCGGTACCGCAGGGCGTCGCCCTTGCTCAGGGTCTCACGTGGTGGCTCGGGAAGGGGTGTGAAGTGCACCCAGACCGCCAGCAGCACGAAGAGGGCCGCATAGAACGCGTAAGGGTAACGGATGGCCGCCTGCCCCTGGAACCGCTCGAAGATCAGCCAGCCGCCGATCAGGGGGGCCAGGGTGGTGCCCAAGGAGTTGAACGCCTGGGCCAGGTTGAGCCGGCTGCTCGCGCCTTCCGCGCTTCCGATGATGGCCACGAAGGGATTGGCCGCGATCTGCAGCAGGGTGAACCCAAGGCCCAGCACGAACAGCGCCAGCAGGAAGGCGACGTAGGAATGGATCAGGGAGGCCGGGATGAACAGGAGGCAGCCCGCCGCCGAAAGGAGCAGCCCGGCCACCGCGCTCCGCTTGTACCCGAAACGCTGGATCGGGTCGCCGGTGCTCACCGAACGGATGTAATAGAGCAGGGAGCCGATGAAGTAGGCCCCGAAGAAGCAGAACTGCACCAGCAGGCTCTGCGTGTAGTTCAGGCTGAAAACCTCCTTCCAGTGTGGAACGAGCACGTCGTTCATCACCGTGAGGAAGCCCCACATGAAGAAAAGGGAGGTCAGCACGGTCATCGGCCAGGCGATGGAGCGACCGGGAGGGGAGTGGGGGCGTGTCATGGTGCCGGATGGAGGGGCCCTCAAAGGAATTGATGAACGGTGAGCGCCTCCCGGGCCGCTAGTTTCGGGGATCGGTCTTACATTTCGCCACAAATCAACGCTCGAGCATGAAACACATTACCCTTCTCGCTTCGGCCCTCCTGACCCTTTCCGCCACCGCCCAGATCGCCGACGGCTCGTTCGAGGCCGGTCCGGGTTCCGGCGCTTGGACCGAGGCTTCCACCAACTTCAGCACGCCGTTCTGCAACAACACGTGCTCGGCCAACCCCACCTACGCGCCCTTCAATGGCGATTGGTACCTCTGGTTCGGTGGCGCTGGCGCCGGCGCGACCCTTCCCGAAGTGGCTTCGGTGGAGCAATCCTGCACCATCCCGACCGGCACGGACGTGACCCTGGCCATGTGGGTGAAGTACCCCAACGCCGGTGTGACCGGTGACCAACTGGACGTGTCCATCGACGGCACCGTGGTGGGCTCCATCATGTTGTCCGATAGCGACGCCTACCTGGACTACACCGGTATCGGCTTCGACATCAACGCGTACGCCGGTGGCACGCACACCGTGAACATCACGGGGACCCAGACCAGCGCTTCGAACATCTGGAACGTGCTGGTGGACCAGGTGGAGATCCTGGCCGATGGTGCTTCCGTGGGCCTGTTCGAGAACGAGTCCCAGCCCGGCATGCAGGTGTTCCCCAACCCCGCCAACGAGCAGCTCACCATGACCTTCAACGCCCTCAGCGGCCGCGCCATGGTGACCATCAGCGACATGAACGGCCGCTTCGTGAGCCGCCAGGAGCTTGGCCAGGTGAACATGCGCACCTTCACCTACGACAGCAAGCAGCTGCCGAACGGTGTGTACGTGGTGAGCGTGGAGAACGCCGGCAAGACCTACACCCAGCGTGTGGTGATCGCCCACTGATCCGCATCCCTTACGAAGAAGCCCCGGCAGGAAAGCCGGGGCTTTTTCATTTCTTCACGGCCGCATGACCGATCGTCGCCGCTTCCTGGGTCTTGGGGTGTTGGGCACGGCCGCACTGGCCACCGGTTGCGTTCCCGCAACCGCCCCGCAGGCCCCCGAGCCGGAAGCTCCCGCCGCGACACCGGCCGGGCCCGGAGGCCCCGTGGTGATCAGCACGTGGGACCACGGCATGATGGCCAACGCCGAAGCCTGGAAAGTGCTTCAGGAAGGAGGCAGCGTGCTCGACGCGGTGGAGAAAGGGGTGGGGGTGGTGGAGAGCGACCTCACCAACCGCAGCGTGGGGTTGGGCGGCATGCCCGACCGGGACGGGATCGTCACCCTCGATGCGTGCATCCAGGACCATGATTGCAAGGCGGGCTCGGTGGCCTTCCTCAGCCACATCGAACACCCCATCAGTGTGGCCCGCGCCATCATGGAGCGCACCCCGCATGTGATGCTGGTCGGCGATGGGGCCTTGAAATGGGCCCTGGCGAACGGATTCTCAGAACGCAAGCTGGACCTGCCCGATGTGCGAAAGGCTTACCAGGAGTGGTTGAAGACCTCGCAATACAAGCCCATCGCCAACATCGAGAACCACGACACCATCGGGCAGCTCGCACTGGACGGCACAGGCCGCATGGCGGGCAGCTGCACCACCAGTGGCATGGCCTACAAGGTCCACGGTCGGGTGGGGGACAGCCCCATCATCGGGGCGGGTCTCTTCGTGGATGGCGATGTGGGTGCAGCCTGCGCGACGGGCACCGGGGAACTGGTGATCCGGGTGGCCGGGAGCCATGCGGTGGTGGAGCTCATGCGGCAAGGGGTCGAGCCGGAGGAAGCCTGCCGCCAGGCCGTGAAGCGCATCCTGGCCAAGCACCCCGGCATCGAAGGTCACCAGGTCGGCTTCCTCGCACTGCGGAAGGATGGGGCGCACGGGGCCTGTGCCTTGGTGAAGGGCTTTACTTATGCCCTGCATACTCCGGCCGGGAACAGCCTGCACGACGCACCGTTCGTGGCCTGAACCGCGCATGGGATCCCAAGATCCGGGATCATCGTGGCGCTGGACGCACACGGCGCGCTTCCCTATCTTTGTCGAAATGCGCAGGTCCATCCTTCTGGTCGCCACCGTGTTGTCGATGTTCGGCAAGGTGCAGGCCACCGCCGCTTCGCCGGGCTGCGAAAGCGCGCCGAAGCTCTCGGTGCTGTGCACGCGGAACTCCGGCCTCATCGCGCTGAGCCTCACCAATTGCCGAAAGATCGGCAACGTGGTGATCGAGGTGCGCGATGCCAACGGTCGCACGCTCTACCGCGAGGAAGGCAAGGCCATGACCCCGGAGCTGGTGCGCCGGCTGGACAAGGGGACCTTTCCCAAGGGGCGGCACACCCTCACCGTTTCGGCCCGCGACTTCGCGGTGTCCGAGACCTTCACAGTGGAGTAAGCGCGTTCACCACGCGGCCCGCAGCAGGGCGAGGGTGTTGTCATCGGCCCGCTGGGTGTTAAAGGCCTCAAGCTCGTCCTTGGCGGGCTTGCGTTTCGAGCGGGCCTGTTCCTCCTTGGCCACCGCGACCTGCCTGGCCACCTCGCCCTGAGCGTTCGCCAGGCTCCAGTTGTTCAGGTAGCCTGAGTTGGTGGCCGTGGGTGTGGCGTACAGCTCGCCGCGCACGAGCGAATCGGCGACCTGTGAACCGCTCTGATGGAACTCCAACACCATGTCCGCAGTGGCTGCTTCGGCCGCTTGGGCAGTGGCAGGCACGGAGGCCATGTCGTCCATGAGCGCCTCGCGGTCGGTCGCGGCGACCGCACCGTTGGCCTCGATGGACTTCACGCTGCCCAGGCCGGGAGCGCTTGCGGACGCAGCGTCCGTCGCCTGAGCCTCAACGTCCGGGGAAGGGCCGACGGGCTGTTGGATCGGCGCCACCTGTTCGGGACCGGTTGTGGGGTTGTCGGTCCGGCCTTTCGCCTCCTCCTTGCGCAGTTCGGCCACCTCCTGCGCTTGCCGGTCCGGTGCCACCACCCACACGGCCAGTCCGATGAGCAGGGCCAGCCCGCCCAGGGCCAAAGCCGGCCGCCACATGGCGGAGGCGTCCTTGGGCAGCAGGGAAGCACCCACGCTGTTCAACCAGACCCGCCACTGGGGCCGGTGCGCGTCCCGGAAGTTGGCGATCACGGCATCGCGGACACGGGCCGGAGGCTCCAGGACCTCGTGGTCGGCCTCGGTGCGCTGCATCTCCTGCAGCAGGCGGCGCATGGCCTCATATTCCTCGCGGCCGCTCAGGTGGCGCAGCACATAGGCCCGCTCCTCCTCAAGGAGCTCGTCGAAACCCCGATCGAGCAGCAGTTGCTCGATGTCCTCGGGGTCGTAGTGTTCACGTCGTTCCATCGTGGATCGGATCAAGGGTGTGCGGGTCGGTCCAAGGCCTTGGGGTCGAACTCCTTCAACCGTTCCGCCAGCTTCTTCAAAGTGTAGAACAGGCGCGACTTCACCGTGCCCTCCGAGCAACCGAAGGCGGCGGCGATCTCCTTGATGGCCAGGTCCTCGTGGTAGCGCATCACGAAGGTGACCTTGTGGTCGGGGTCCAAGCGCTCAAGCTCCGCATCAAGGCGCGACCTGAAGTTCATCCGGTCCACGCCATCCCCATGGATGCCGTCCACCCGGTCCACCTCGGCCTTGAGGTGGGGACGTGCCGAGCGCCGCACCTCCTCGCGCCGGTACTCGTTCTTGCACATGTTGTTGGCCACGCTGTACAGCCAGGTGCTGAACGGCCTCGCAGGGTCGTACTGGTCGGGTCGCTGGGCGATCTTGGCGAACAGCTCCTGGAGGAAGTCCTGCGCCCGCTCACGGTCCTGCCACAGCATGCGGTGGAAGTAGGTGAAGAGCTTCTTCCGATACCGGTCGTACAAGGCGCCAAAGGCGCGTTCATCACCGCGCACCACGAGCTCCATCAGGCGCTCGTCGCTCAGTCCGGTCAGGTCGGTGCGGAACAGGGCCATCGTCAATGGGTGAGGATGCCTGCCTTGTAGAGGTCGCCTGTGGCCCCGATGGCATCGCTGAACCGCCTCAGCTCGTATTCCGTACGGGCCGTCCCGGCCTCGTCGCCGATGGAGCGGTAATGCTGCAGCAGGATGGATCCCGGAAGGAGGTAGTTCCTGCTCAACGGACCTGCGCCTGTGGGCTTTCGAAGCAGGGGCCAGCGCTGTTCCAGCTGGGGCACGTTGTCCACGGGTCGGCCGCTCAGGCGGAAGGAGAGGCCGGTGGCGTAGAGCTTGCCGCGCAGGGCCTTGGTCCACGCGGGATCGATGCTCAAGGCGAGGAAGACCGGCCGGGTGGTGCGGTCGCTGAGGTCGAGGGCGTATTGGGGGCCGGCCCCCGGGGCCTGCCCCGATGCCCCGGCCTCCTGCCACACCCGCTGGCGATACGCCACATCGGCCAGCAGGCGCTGGTCCACCACGAGCACGTCGGGGCGCAGCCCGTCCACCTGCTGCACCGCCACGGCGGGGTGAGTGTCCATGTCCCCGTTGGTGAACACGATCCCGTTGGCGTCCACGCTCTGCAACAGGTCGATCGCCACATCGGTGAGGGCCGGGGAGAGGCCGCTCCGCGTGCGTAAGGCCCGGCTCCAACGGACCAGCTCCGTGCGGTCGCCATCGAGCATGGCACGGCCCAGCATGGGGCTGATCAACTCCACGCGCTCGGGTTCGCGCCCGTAGGCCTTGCCCAGCTCGGTGAAGGCCGCGCGGTCGGGGAAGGTCACCTGGTAGTTCGCCATGCAGCTCTCGAAGCTGGCCGGGGCGTTGCGCTCCAGGGTTCCGGCCACCTCCTGCAGCTCGGCCTTATCGGTGCTGGTGAGCCGCCCGTTGTTGGTGGCCATCCGCGCATTGCGTGTGGCCTTGAAGTAGTTGTATTGGGCATCGGCATCGGCGGGTCGTTGCTGCCGGATGGCGTCCCAGCGCTCAGCGGCCGAACGTTGTCCTTCCACGTCCCATGCACCCTGCAGGGGTTCGAGCTTCACCTGCTCCAGCTCCTTGCGTTCCACCGCGGCGGCCGGCGCCTCGGCCTGGGCCTGGGCCAGCGCAGTGATGGCGAGCATCGGAACGGCCAGGAGGGTCCTTCTCAGCGTCATGGCGGTCGTCTTCGTGGAGCGGTACACGCATCATGCCGGAAGGTTCGATCGGCCACAACGGTACCTTTGCCAAGGTATGTTGAGCGAGGAAGCACAGGTGAAGTTGCGGCAGCGGTTGGACCAGGTCCACGAATGGCCGTCTGTCTACATGTTCAAGTTCATCTTCGAACCCGACAAGGAGCGGTTGGAGCGGATCACCGCGCTCTTTCCGCCCGAGGTGGAGTTGTTGCGCAAGTACTCCACCGGAGGCCGGTACCTGAGCATCACCGTGCGTGAGGTGATGATGAGCGCCGAGGATGTGGTGCAGCGTTACGTGAAGGCCTCGGACATCGACGGGGTGATCGTGCTCTGACCCATGACGTTCCTCGACGAACTCCGGATCACCCTGTTGATCAGCCTTTCCATCCTTCTGGTGGCGGTGCTTTTCCGGCGCTTCCGCAGAAAGGTGATGGCGCAGGACCTTCCCGCTCCGCAGCACGTGGAGCTCATCGGCCTTCAGGTGGCCTATCATCCTGTGCGGTTACGTGTGGAAGTGAGCATACCGGCACGGCAGGAGCTGCACCCCAGGCTGGTGGACCGGGACCACGCACCGCTCCATGCCTGGCCTTCGCTCACCCTTGGGGATGGCGAGCATGTGTTCGAACTGTCGCTGCCCGGCCTCGCCGACGGTGAGCATTATTTCGAGCTGGCCACCTCCACGCAACGAACCGTGCGGGTCTTCCGTCTTCAGCAGTGATGGCGCAACGCACCACCCTGTTCATCGCCTGCTTCATCCTTCTGGGCCTGGCCGCAAATGCGCAGGAGAAGAAGGAGCGGCTCCCCGTCGTGAAGCCGAACCTGCACGGCTGGCTGCTGCTGCCGGTCCCCGTGGGCGTGCCCATGTTGACCAAGGTGAGCGAGAGCGTGGGCCAGCTCGACCTGCGCATGCAGGTGCCGTTGATGAAGAACGGGCTGGGGGCCGGGGCAGGGGTGAAGGCCAGCCTCTTCGACCTGAAGGAGAATGCGCTCGCACCGGAGAACATCGCAGGCAGCGTACAGCGTTGGACCTTCTACGGGCAGGTGCAGTATGAGCGCTATACCGGTCCGATCACCTATTACCAGTTGAGCGCCCTGGTGGGTACCAGCAAGTACACCTGGGACTGTGCGACGTGCGCGGAGCCCACACGCCAACAGGGCCTTTTCCTGGGTGCGAACGCCAGCTATTATGTGCATGCATCGGACAATCTGGCCTTCGGCCTGCTCGTTGGATACGAGCGCGACCAGGCACGTCTAACGCCCCAACAGCTCTGCCTGGAGTACTATCCCGGGCAGACGGACAACGGTCCGAGCGATCCGTACCAGTTCATCACGGTCGGCCTCGGGTTCAGCACGCGGTTCATGAAGAGCAAGGATGGTCCGGGTTGGTAGAGCAGGCCCGAACGAAGAAGCCCCGGCAGGACCGGGGCTTCTTCGTTGAATTCGCAGGGATCAGGCCTGGGGCTCGGCGGGCGGAAGCTCCTTGGTGTCGCCATTGCCCTCGCCCTTGCCCACCTTCTTCTTGCCCTTGGACACCTTGATCAAGAGGCCGTCCTTCTCCTTGTTGAGCGAGACGTTGATCTTGTCGCCCTCCTCGATGGCCTGGTTGATGATCTCCTCGGCCATGGGGTCCTCGATGAACTTCTGGATGGCGCGCTTCAGCGGGCGCGCGCCGAACTTCTCATCGTAGCCCTTCTCGGCCAGGAAGTCCTTCGCCTCATCGGACAGCTTGAGCTCGTAGCCCAGTTCGGCGATGCGCTTGTACAGGTGGCCCAGTTCGATATCGATGATCTTGTGGATGTCGGCCCGCTTGAGCGAGTTGAACATCACGATGTCGTCGATGCGGTTGAGGAACTCGGGGGCGAAGGCCTTCCGCAGGGCCTTCTCCACGATGCCCCGGTTGTTCTCCTCCGTGGCCGCGTCACGGGCCGTGGTACCGAAGCCCACACCCTTGCCATAGTCGGCCAGGTCGCGCGCCCCGATGTTCGAGGTCATGATGATGATGGCGTTCTTGAAATCGATGCGGCGACCGAGGCTGTCGGTCATCTGGCCATCGTCGAGCGCCTGCAGCAGCAGGTTGAACACGTCGGGGTGCGCCTTTTCGATCTCGTCGAGCAGCACGATGGAGTAGGGGCGGCGGCGCACCTTCTCGGTGAGCTGGCCTCCCTCTTCGTAGCCCACGTAGCCCGGAGGCGCTCCGATCAGGCGGCTCACGGAGAATTTCTCCATGTACTCGCTCATGTCGATGCGGATCAGGGCCTCCTCGGTGTCGAAGAGGTAGCGGGCCAGTTCCTTCGCCAGCTGGGTCTTGCCCACACCGGTGGGGCCCAGGAAGATGAAGCTGCCGATGGGGCGGTTGGGGTCCTTCAGGCCGGCACGGTTGCGCTGGATGGCCTTCACCACCTTGGCCACCGCCTCGTCCTGGCCGATCACCTTGCCCATCATCTCCTCCTTCATGCGGCGCAGCTTGCCGCTCTCCTTCTCGGCGATGCGCGTCACGGGTATCCCGCTCATCATGGCCACCACTTCGGCCACGTTCTCCTCGGTGACGGTGGTGCGGTGGCTCTTGCTCTCCTCCTCCCACTGCTTCTTGGCCCGGTCGAGCTCTTCGAGCAGCTGGCGCTCGCGGTCGCGCAGCTTGGCGGCCTCCTCGTAGCGCTGGCTGCGCACCACCTTGTTCTTCTCCTCCTTCACCTCCTCGATCTTCGCCTCCACCTCCAGGATGTTCTTGGGCACCACGATGTTGCTGATGTGCACGCGGCTTCCGGCTTCGTCCAGCGCGTCGATCGCCTTGTCGGGCAGGTGGCGGTCGGTGATGTAGCGGTTGGTGAGCTTCACGCAGGCCTCCACGGCCTCGGGGGTGAAGTTCACATTGTGGTGGTCCTCGTACTTCTCCTTGATGTTGTTGAGGATCTGGATGGTCTCATCCACGCTCGTGGGCTCCACCAGCACCTTCTGGAAGCGGCGCTCCAGAGCACCGTCCTTCTCGATGTACTGGCGGTACTCGTCCAAGGTGGTGGCGCCGATGCACTGGATCTCGCCGCGCGCCAGGGCGGGCTTGAACATGTTGCTGGCATCGAGGCTGCCACTGGCACCACCGGCGCCCACGATGGTGTGGATCTCGTCGATGAAGAGGATCACGTCGGGGCTGTTCTCCAGCTCGTTCATCACCGCCTTCATGCGCTCCTCGAACTGGCCGCGGTACTTGGTGCCGGCCACCAGGCTGGCGATGTCGAGCGCCACGATCCGCTTGTTGAAGAGCACGCGGCTCACCTTGCGCTGGATGATGCGCAGGGCCAGGCCCTCGGCGATGGCGCTCTTGCCCACGCCCGGCTCCCCGATTAGCACCGGGTTGTTCTTCTTGCGGCGGCTCAGGATCTGGCTCACCCGCTCGATCTCCTTCTCCCGACCGACGATGGGGTCCAGCTTGCCTTCCTCGGCCAGCTTGGTGAGGTCGCGGCCGAAGTTGTCCAGCACCGGGGTCTTGCTCTTGCTGTCGCCCTGCTTGCGCTGACCGCCACCTCCGCTGAAGCCGCTGCCCTCGTCATCGTCGTCATCGGTGCTCTGAGGCCCTTGGGCCTTGGGCGAGGTCTTGCCGGGCTTGATGCCGCCATCCGCCAGGATGGCATCGATCTCGTTCTTCACGCTCTCGTAATCCACTTGGAACTTATGCAGGGTGCGGGTGGCGAGGTTGTCCTCGTCCTTGAGCATGCTCAACAGCAGGTGCTCCGTGTCGATGTTGGGGCTCTTGAACAGCTTGGCCTCGAGGAAGGTGATCTTCAGCATCTTCTCGGCCTGCTTGATCAGGGTGATCTTGTCCTTGTCCGGCGGCCGCATGGCACTGGCCGGCTCCATGGCCCCTTCGACCACCCGACGGAGCTCGTCCAGGTCCACGTCGAGGCGCTTCAGGATCTTCACCGCGTTGCCGTCGCCGTCGCGGATCAGGCCGAGCAGGATATGCTCGATGCCGATGTAGTTGTGGCCCAGGCGCAGGGCCTCCTCACGGCTGTACGTGATCACATCCCTGACCTTGGGGGAGAATTTAGCGTCCATCTGTGGTTCGGTCGATCTGCTGTGGAACGTTCACCGGAAAGGCCCGGTCCCCTTCACCTCTCGAAGGTAGCGGCTTTCCCAGCGGGGGCAAGCTATCCCAAGGGCTTCGGGCGGGCCTTTCAGGGAGCGGTGCTTTTTTCCACAGAAGCGTGTGTGGTTGTGGATAACTGCGGGGTCCGGGTGTATGCGATCGAAGTACTTTCGGGCTCCCTTTTCAGGGCCCCTGCCAGCAATTTCCATGCAAGGGCGGGGAACTGACAGAACGACCATGGCAGAAGGAGAAAAGATCGTCCCGATCAACATCGAGAACGAGATGCGCACCGCCTACATCGATTACTCGATGTCGGTGATCGTGAGCCGGGCCCTGCCCGACGTGCGCGACGGCCTGAAACCGGTGCACCGCCGCGTGCTCTTCGGCATGCAGGAGCTGGGCGTGCTCAGCAACCGTCCGTACAAGAAGAGCGCCCGTATCGTGGGGGAGGTGCTCGGTAAGTACCACCCGCACGGCGACGGCAGCGTGTACGATGCCATGGTGCGCATGGCCCAGGACTGGAGCTTGCGCTACCCCCTGGTCGACGGCCAGGGCAACTTCGGCAGCATCGATGGTGACAGCCCGGCGGCCATGCGTTACACCGAGGCCCGCCTGAAGAAGATCGCCGAGGAGGTGCTCGCGGACCTGGACAAGGAGACGGTGGACATGCGGCCCAACTTCGACGATACGCTCGAGGAGCCCAGCGTGATGCCCACCAAGATCCCCCAGCTGCTGGTGAACGGCGCCGCGGGCATCGCCGTGGGCATGGCCACCAACATGCCGCCCCACAACCTGGGTGAGGTGTGCGACGCCACGATCGCCTACATCGAGGACCGGGAGATCGACATCGACGGCCTCATGAAGTACATCAAGGGCCCGGATTTCCCCACCGGCGGGGTGATCTATGGCATCGAAGGTGTGCGCGAGGCTTACCACACCGGCCGCGGCAAGGTGGTGCTGCGCGGCAAGTGCCACATCGAGGAGGATCAGCGCACCGGTCGCGAGACCATCATCTGCACCGAGATCCCCTACCAGACCAACAAGGCCGTGCAGCTCTACAAGGGCGTGGCCGACCTGGTGAACGAGAAGCGCATCGAGGGCCTCAGCGACGTCAACGATTACAGCGACCGCACCGGCATCCGTCTGGCCTACGAGGTGAAGCGCGAGGCCATGGGTACCGTGGTGCTCAACCAGCTCTACAAGTACAGCGCGCTGCAGACCAGCTTCAGCGTGAACAACATCGCGCTGGTGGGCGGGCGCCCTATGCTCCTGAACCTCAAGGACATGATCGCCCGCTTCGTGGAACACCGCCACGATGTGGTGGTGCGACGCACGAAGTTCGACCTGCGTAAGGCCGAGGAGCGCGCCCACATCCTGGAGGGCCTCCTCATCGCCCTGGACCACTTGGACGCCGTGATCGCGCTGATCCGTGCCAGCCAGACGCCCGACGAGGCCAAGGATGGCCTCATGACCCAGTTCGGGCTCAGCGAGATCCAGGCGAAGGCCATCCTCGACATGCGCCTGCAGCGCCTCACCGGCCTGGAGCGCGACAAGATCCGCGAGGAGCATGCCGAGCTCATGAAGCTCATCGCCCACCTGAAGGCCGTGCTGGCCGACGAAGGCCTGCGCATGGAGATCATCAAGGGCGAGCTGCGCGAGATGAAGGAGAAGTACGGCGACCCCCGCCGCACCGAGATCGTGAGCAGCGGCGCCGACCTCAACATGGAGGACCTCATCGCGGACGAGGCGGTCGTGGTCACCATCAGCCACCTGGGCTACATCAAGCGCACGCCGCTGGCCGAGTTCCGCACCCAGGCCCGTGGAGGGGTGGGCAGCAAGGGCAGCACCGCGCGCGACGAGGATTTCCTGGAGCACCTGTTCGTGGCCACCAACCACAACTACCTCCTGATCTTCACGCAGAAGGGCCGCTGTTTCTGGATGCGCGTGTTCGACATCCCCGAGGGCACCCGCCAGAGCAAGGGCCGCGCGATCCAGAACCTGATCCAGATCGAGGTCGACGACAAGGTGCTCGCCTACATCAACGTGAAGGACCTCAAGAGCGAGGACTACCTGAACAACCACTTCGTGGTGCTCTGCACCCGGAACGGGGTGATCAAGAAGACCACGCTGGAGGCATACAGCCGCCCGCGCGCCAACGGCATCATCGCCGTGGGGATCCGGGAGGGCGACGAACTGCTAGAGGCCAAGCTCACCAATGGCAACTGCCACATCATCATGGCCAGCCGCGAGGGCAAGGCCACCCATTTCGAGGAGGACCAGGTGCGACCGATGGGCCGTGGGGCCAGCGGCGTGCGCGGCATGAACCTCGAGGATGGCGATGAGCTCATCGGCATGATCACCATCGACAAGGCCGAGACCGGCACCCGCCAGGTGCTGGTGGTGAGCGAGAACGGCTACGGCAAGCGCACGCCCCTGATGGACAAGGACGGGGATTACGAGTATCGCATGACCAACCGCGGTGGCAAGGGCGTGAAGACCCTTCAGGTCACCGATAAGACCGGCAAGGTGGTGGCCATCAAGGACGTTACCGAGGAGGACCACCTGATGATCATCAACCGCAGCGGGATCACCATCCGCACCCGGGTGAGCGAGCTGCGGGAGCTGGGCCGCGCCACCCAGGGCGTGCGCCTGATCGAGCTGCGCTCCAACGACCGCATCGCTGCCGTGGCGAAGGTGGACAGCGACCTCCACGATGGCGAGGAAGGCGAGGAGGGCGCCCAGCCCGCCGAAGGCGGACCGGCCGCACCGGACGCTGGCACCGAAGTTGCAGACGGCGGCGCAGAAGCCTGAGACCAACGCGAACAACCGGACCTCAACCCGATGAGAACGACCCTTTCGATCCTGTTCACCGGCGCATCCCTGGCCCTGTGGGCCCAGAACAGCAACGTGGTGAACGCCTACAACTACATGAAGGACGGTGACCTGGCCAAGGCCGCCGAGTACATCGAGCCGGCCATCGGCCACGAGGCCACCATGGGCAAGGAAAAGACCTGGCGCTACCGCGGTGACATCTACAAGTTGATCGCGCTCGGGCAGGACGCGAACCTCAAGGCGCAGTTCCCCGATGCCCTGGCCAAGGCCGTGGACAGCTATGCCAAGGCGAACGAGCTTGACACCAAGGGCGAATACCGCAAAGAGAACCTCACCGCCATGCGCAGCCTGCAGGCCGAGGCGCTCAACAGCGGCAACGATGCGTTCACGGCCAAGGACTACGACAAGGCCATCGCGCTCTATGCGGAGAGCGAGCGCATCGCCAAGTCGTTCAACGAGGTGGACAGCAATGCCGTGTTCAACAGCGCGCTTGCTTATGAGACCAAGGGCGATGCGGCCGGGGCGATCAAGCGGTACCAGGAATGCCTCGCCATGGGCTACAACAAGGCCGAGGTGTACCGCTACCTGGCCAGCCTGCAGCGCAAGCAAGGCGACCTGAACGGGGCCATCACCACCACCCAGGCCGGACGAAAGGCCCACCCGAACGAAAAGGAGCTGATGCTCGATGAGGTCGCCTTCCTCCTGGAGGCCGGCCGGAGCGAGGAGGCCGAGGTGAGCACCAAGGCCGCCATCGAGAAGGACCCGAACAACGCCGTGCTCTATTCGGTGCTGGGCAGCCTCTACGACGCCAAGGCCAACCCCAAGGAAGGCAAGGCGCCGGCCGAGGCCGAGATGATGAAGTGGTACGACCTCGCGGAACAGGCGTACAAGACCAGCATCGAGAAGGACCCCAAGTTCTTCGACAGCTACTTCAACATCGGCGTGCTGTACAACAACCGCGCGGCCTACATCTACGACAAGATCGCCGACATCAAGGACGACAACAAGTACAACCAGGAGAAGAAGGCCGCCGACGACATCTACCTCAAGGCCGTGCCTTACTTCGAGAAGGCCCATGAACTCCGACCCGACGACAAGCCCACGATGCAGCAGTTGAAGAAGCTGTACGCCAAGACCAGTGACACGGCGAAGTACAACGAGATGAAGAAGCTCCTGGGCGAGTAAGGCCCCGTTCAACGATCAGCGTGGAAAGCCGGGACAGTCCCGGCTTTCCGCTTTTCGTCAGGGGCAGGCACCCTCGTTCGGACTACATTCGCCGCCTGTCCGCCTGATCAATCCGAAGGCGGGCCCCAAGGAACCGCGAATGGGATTCAACATCATCCAAGCCTGGCTTGACATGAAGGCGCAGCTCCCCGAGCTGCCCATCGAACGGATCGGCCTCATCTACGTGTACCCGATCTTCCTGGTCCTGATCATCATCGAGTACTTCAAGGCCAAGGACCTCTTCGACCTGAAGGAGAGCTTCAGCGGATTCGTGATCGGCATGGGCGCGACGGTGATCCGGGTGGTCACCAACGTCTTCGAGATCACCCTGTACATGTGGCTTTTCTGGAAGTTCGCCGGACTGCGCGAGCACTACCTGGGCTACACCAGCCTGGGTTTCGCGTGGTACGTGTGGGTGGCCTGCGTCATCCTCGACGACCACAACTTCTACTGGCACCACCGCCTGGCCCATAACGTCCGCCTGCTCTGGGCCGCGCACCTGCCGCACCACAGCGGGCGCAAGTACAACCTCACCATCAGCATCCGCAACGGCTGGTTCATCACCCTGGTGAAGCCCATCTACTGGCTGTGGATGCCGATCCTGGGCTTCGAGCCCATCATGATCGCCACCTGCCTGATCGCCAACGCGTTCTACCAGTTCACCCTGCATTCCCAGCTGTTGCCCTCGTTCGGCTGGATCGAGAAGATCTTCAACACCAGCTACGTCCATGTGGTGCACCACAGCTGCAACACGGAGTACCTGGACCGCAATCACGGCGGCATCTTCACGTTCTGGGACCGGATCTACGGCACCTGGCAGGCACCGATCCCCGGGGTTGTGCCCAAGTTCGGGATCAGCCACGACCCGGATACGAACAACCCGGTCACACACAACCTGTTCGAGTTCCAGGAGATCTGGCGCGACGTGAAGAAGGCACCCGGCCTGCGGAACAAACTCATGTACATCTTCGGGCCACCGGGGTGGAGCCACGATGGGAGCAGCATGACCAGCAAGCAGCTCCAACGGGAGCTGGCCGAGGCCAAGGCGAAGGGGATACCGGTACCCGTGCACGAGCACGTCCGGAGCAACTGAGCAACGGGATCAGGGAAGCGCATCAGGGGAGGATCCTTGATGCGCTTTTTCATTAGGGACGGGATATCAGCCAATTACAACTTAACATAATATAAATTATGCGACGATCGAGGTCCAGTCGAACGGGGATCTCGGTCTAGCCCCGATGCCTGGTCCGTCTGGTAACACCAGCTGCCCGTTGGCAATGTGCATCCCCTCGAACGGATCATTGGCCAGCAACCAGGGTCCATCCAGGTCCACCACGTCCGCCTCGCTGGCGAAACGCGCCATGGCCGTGCAGCCCAGGGAGCTCTCGCTCATGCTTCCGAGCATGATCCGGAGCCCATAGCTCTTCGCCTGCTCGATCAGGTCCCAGGCATGGTCCAGACCACCACACTTCATCAGCTTGATGTTCACCCCGCCGAACGCTCCTGCGCAGCGATCCAGGTCGGTTCTCGCCTGGATCGACTCATCCCCGTAGATCGGGACCGCGGTCGCTCGGCTCAACTCCCGGTGCAGGTCGATCCGGTCCTTGGCGAACGGCTGTTCAAGGCCCAGGACCCGCTCGGCGCCTGCCCAAGCGATCCGGTCCAACGCTTCCTGCACCGTGTTCAGCCCTTGGTTGGCATCGAGGAATAACATTCTGTCATCCAGCTGTTTGATACGCTCCAGTACAAGTTGGTCATTGGGGGCTCCCAGCTTCACCTTCACCGCTTGGGCTGGCCGGGTATCAACCAATTTCTCCTCAAGCTCCGGCACCCCGCCCGAACCGACCGTCATCAACGTGATAGATGACTTCAATTGAGAGTGTCCATTACTCTGTCCGTGAGCTGATCGATATGTCAGGTCAAGCAGGTCCGACAAGGCCATCTGCACCGCTGCCCGGGCCGAAGGTGCATCATCGAACCCCGTGCTTTCCTGAAGCCTCACCAAGGCTGTCGACGGATCTTCGATCCCGGTTCCCCACCACGATCGTATCCATTGGATCACCGAATCGGCGGTTTCCGGCAAATACGGGGGCAAGGTGGCCTCGCCGAAGCCTGAACGCTCGTGCCACTGGAGCCGCACGAAGACGGAGTCCGTCCCGTCGCGCAAGCCGTGCGCCGTGCCGAAAGGATGCTTGAACCGGAGTCTGTAACGGCAATACGACAGCACGAGCGTCATGCCGCGAAGTTGGCGCCCGCGCTTCCTCGGGAAGCTCGTTCGCGCTCTCCTCCATCCACGATCACGGCCTGATCTCCATGGCCTATTTCACCAGGTGGATGATGCGCGTGAGCCACTTGGAACTGTCTGGTTCGGTGCCGGGGTCGGTGATGTACTCCTCCACCACGTTCATGTTCAGGTCGACGCTGTCAGCCCTCATCCGCGCATCGAGTGCCAGGTGGGCCTTCTCCAGGTCGCCGTAGCCCCCGAAATGATCGAGCGCATAGGCCCTGCTGGCCGGCGTGCTGTACAGGGTCATGCCCTTCAGCCTGGCCTTGGCCTCGGCAGGCACCGGGAAGCCCGCCAGGAGGTCGGCCTCCTGGTTCAATTCGTCCCACTCGAAGTACACGCCCGAAGGGGCGCCTGCCGGTTGTACCCCGGCCTCGGTCATCAGTTCCATAGTCTTGCCGAAGGAAGCCCCGAAGAAGTCCTTCAACGCGCTCCATTTCACCCGCTTGCGTTCGCCGAAGTACAGCATGGCCGGCCGGTCCGAGACCACGATCTCGATGGCCAGGGCCTCCGGTGCCTTCTCGGCTTCCCGCGGCAGGGCCTCACAGATGATCTTCAGGTTCGCCAGGCCATCGGCGAAGTCCTTGTCGATACGGCCAGTGCCCATGAACAGGGTCATCGCCCGCATCAGGAAGGGCGTTTCCCCGGCAATGGCCATGGTGACCTGCGTTCCGCTATCGGTGGGCAGCACGTCCATGGCGATCTCGCTGCGCATCACCCCGCCGAAGGCAAGCTCGGTGCGCACCTGCTTGTCGGGATCCAAGGCCATGATGGTGTTGGACCCCTTGCCAAGCGCAGGGCCGTTCCACGATACCTGAAAGCCCACCGTGCCGTCCTCCCCGTTGTAGGTGAAGGTGGCCTTCGGGTCGCTCCTGGCCCACACCCCCCATTCGTCCATGTTGCGGAGGTGGCGGATGTGCTCGTAGACCGTGTGGACGGGCGCGTTGATGTGGGTGCGCTGTTGGGTGCGCAGGGTGCGGGGACCCACCGCGCAGAGCACCAGCCACAGGGTGATGAGCGAGGCCAGGATGATCAGAATGGTCTTCAGGGCGCGCATGATGCGGATGTTCAAGGCCAAAGTTGCTCGATCCATCGCCTCCGCGGATCGCGGATGCTCCGCAACGTTGGCACGCTCTTTTCTTTGTGCGTCCATCATTCCCCGCCCCATGCGCACCCTCCATCGTTCCGTCACCTTCCCGCTGATGCTGCTCGCCGCGCTCGTGTTCACCCTGCCGGCCTGTACGAAGAAGGCCACGCCGGCCGGCACCAAGGTGAAGCAGCCCTTCTCCGGCAACGCTTACGAGAGCAACAACCGCTTCTTCCGCGGCACGGGCCAGGGGGTGAGCGTGAAGCAGAACATCGCCCGCAGCAAGGCCGACCTCGACGCCAAGAACCAACTGGCCGCCCAGGTGGGCACGAACGTGAAGGCAGTGACCGATCAGTACCTCGGGCAGACCGAGAACGCCCAGGCCGCCGATGTAGCCGACAAGTTCCAGACCCTGGTGCGCGAGGTGATGAGCACGGAGCTGGCCGACCTTCGGAAGATCGGCGAAGAGACCTACTTCAAGGACGATACGAAGGAGTACACCGTTTACGTGGCTTACGAGATCAAGAAGGCGGCCATGTTCCGCTTCATGAAGAAGCAGGCCCGTACCAACGCCAAGATCAGCGAGCAGGAGCTGAAGGTGATGGACGAGATCCTCGATCAGCAGATCAAGCAGGCCGAGGCCGAAGGCGAGTGACAGGGACCTGACAAGATGTACGGAGAGGGGCCGCCATTGCGGCCCTTTTTCGTGCTGCGGCAGCGCTTGGAACTAGATTTGACCGGCGCAGCACACCAAAGCGCACGAAGAACCATGATGGGAGCCTATGTGATCGGAGCCGTGATGATGCTGGTGAGCTGGCTGGTGAGCAGCCAGTTGAAGCGACGGTTCCAGAAATACTCGAGCACACCGCTGAGCAATGGCCTGAGCGGGGCCGAGATCGCCCAGCGGATGCTGCACGACCACGGCATCACCGATGTGAAGGTGGTGAGCGTGGCCGGACAGCTCACGGACCACTACAACCCGCTCACGAAGACCGTGAACCTGAGCGAGCCGGTATACCACGCCCGGAACGCCGCCGCCGCCGCAGTGGCCGCGCACGAATGCGGGCACGCCGTGCAGCACGCCACCGCTTACAGCTGGCTCACCATGCGGAGCAAGCTGGTGCCCGTGGTGCAGGTCTCCAGCAGCCTGGTGCAGTGGGTGATCCTGGGCGGCATTCTGCTCGTGAACTCCTTCGGTACGGGCCTGCTGCTGTTCGGCATCGCGCTGTTCGCCCTCACCACCCTGTTCAGCTTCATCACCCTGCCGGTGGAGTATGATGCCAGCAACCGTGCCCTGGCCTGGATCAAGCAGAAGGGCATTGTGACGCCCGACGAGTATGCGATGAGCGCGGACGCGCTGAAGTGGGCCGCCCGCACCTACGTGGTGGCCGCGATCGGCTCGCTCGCCACCCTGCTGTACTACATCATGATCTACCTGGGCCGCCGCGACTGATCGGGAGCCCCCACGACCAGGAAGGCCATCGCTCCGGCGGTGGCCTTCGCTTTTCCGGCCGGTTCAGCGCCGGCGCGGCTTAACGCCCAGCACCCCCAGCAAGCCTCGGGTAAGCTCCCGCATCAAGGTGTTGCCCACCTGCCGCACCATGGTGTTCTTGCTGAGGTCCTCGAGCACGCTGGTCTCCTTCTGCGGGGCCTTGGGCTTCGGCGCCGGTCCGGGGCTTCGAGGCACGTCCCCCTCCCCGTTCAGCCGCTTCTCCAGGATCTCGAAAGCGCTGTCGCGGTCGATCTCCTCGTTGTACTTGCGCACCAGTTCGCTGCGGGCCACCAGGCCATCGAGCTCCAAGGGGCTCAGCACGTCCATACGGGTCACCGGGGCGCGCATCAGCGTGTGGGCGAGCGGGGTGGGCGTGCCCTTCTCGCTCAAGGCCGAAACGATGGCCTCGCCGATGCCGAGCGAGGTGAGCAGGCTCTCCGTGTCGTAGAAGTCGGTGAGCGGGTAGTTCTCGGCCGTGCGCTTGATCGTGGTGCGGTCCTTGGCGGTGAAGGCGCGCAAGGCGTGCTGCACCTTGAGCCCGAGCTGGCCCAGCACGCTCTCCGGCACATCACCCGGGTCCTGCGTGCAGAAGTACACCCCCACCCCCTTGGAGCGGATGAGCTTGATGATGGTCTCGATCTGCTCCAGCAGCGGCTTGGTGGCCGTGTTGAAGATCAGGTGCGCCTCGTCGATGAAGAGGCAGAGCTTGGGTTTCTCGGGGTCGCCCACCTCGGGGAAGGTCGCGTAGATCTCGGCCAGCAGGCACAGCATGAAGGTGCTGAACAGCCGTGGCTTGTCCTGGATGTCGGTGAGCCGCACGATGTGCACCACGCCCTTGCCGTCGCGTTGGGCGAGCAGGTCGTTGACGTCGAAGCTGCGCTCCCCGAAGAAGCGGTCGGCCCCCTGCTGCTCGATCTCGATGAGCTTGCGCAGGATGGTGTTCACCGTGGCGGGGCTCACGGCGCCGTACTGTTTCTGCACCTCGGACTTGCCCTCCTGGGTGGTGAACTGGAGCACGCGGCGCAGGTCCTTCAGGTCGAGCAGCGGCAATCCGTTGTCGTCGCAATACTTGAACACGAGCGCCAGCACGCTCTGCTGGGTGTCGTTGAGCTCCAGGATGCGGCCCAGCAGCACCGGACCGAATTCGCTCACCGTGGCGCGGAGCCGGGCGCCCTTCTCCCCGCTCAGGCTCAGCAGCTCCACCGGCAGGCTGGTGGGCTCGTAGGGGATGCCGAGCTTCTGGTGGCGGGCCGTGATCTTGTCGTTGACCGTTCCAGGGGCCGCGATGCCGCTGAGGTCGCCCTTGATGTCCATGAGCAGGCTGGGCACCCCGTGCAGGCTCAATTGCTCGGCCAGGGTCTGCAGGCTCTTGGTCTTGCCCGTGCCGGTGGCCCCGGCGATGAGTCCATGCCGGTTCATGGTGCGCAAGGGAACCCGCACGTGCACCTCGCCCACGCATTCGCCGTTGTACAGGGGCGCACCCAGCTCGATGGAACCGCCCTGCACGGTGTAGCCGGCCTGCATCACCTGGATCAGCTCCTCCTTCGTTCTCATGTTCATTCGTTGGGTTCGGGACGGCCCAGGGCACTGCCGGCCATCTTCCATTGCTCCTCTTCGGCGGCGAGCACCTTCTTCAGGCTGTCGCTCACGTCTTTCTGCTCGAAATGGTCGAGGTCGGGCTGGCCGGCGTTCACCCACGCGGTGTACCAGAAGCTGCCCAGGCTGATGATGGCGGCGTTCATGCGGCGCTCCACCATGCCGTTCATCGCGTCCTCGTAGGCTTTGGTGAACTCGCGGCTGTAGAAGCGCATGCCGCCCCGTCCGCGGTCCTCGAACACGAACTTCCGGTCGTCGGGATAGGCCGCGTTCACCTGGCGCTCCAAGCCGAGCACCGAGTCCACGCGCAGGTGGCTGTCGTACACCGCCACCCAGGCCGCATCAAGCGGGTCGTCGATGTAGCGGGCCCGGCCCACCAGGTGGTCGTAGCTGTCGGCGGAGAGCTCGGGTATGCGGCTCTCCCAGAAGGCATGGATCCCATGCTGGCCGGTGAGCTGGCCGTTGTAGTTCTCGGTGGTGTGCAGCGGCACGTGCGCGTCGCCCACGTAGTGGCCCAGGTCGCTGGCGCAGAACAGGATCCGGTCCACATCGCCGCGTTGAAAGGCCTTGGTGAGGCGCATGAGCATCACCTGGATGTGCCAGGGAACGATGCCGTACGCCTGCAGGGTGTCCTCGCTGAACTTCTGCACGGCCAGGTCCCAACGGCGGGGCACCACGGCGAAGGGGTCGCCCGCATGGGCGTAATGGTCGATGTCGATGTAGTGGCGCGGTGCCTCCAGCGGGTCGGCGTAGCGCCGCCGGTCGGGGTCCACGGCGTGGTCGCTGAGGAAGTCGATGTGCCGCTTGAAGAAGCCGAACATCTCCGGCGGCAGCGTATAGCAGGCCATGCGGTTGATGCGCTTGTGGCCGTAGAAGCCCCAGGCGCCGGCATCCTCGGTGGTGAGGGCCGGCCATAGCAACCCCAGGCACAGCAGTGCCACCGGCAGTTTCCACCGCATCGAACGGTTCATGGACACCAAGGTATGTTCACGACCAGGGTGCTGGGTACGCTCAGTCCTCCATGCGCACGAGCACACCGTCCCGGAGCTCGGGGATCACGGTGCTCTGGTCGGGTGTCAGGCAGAACTTCACATCGTCCACCAGCTTCAGCTGCTCCAGGCGCTTGCGGCGCGGTGCGGCCTTCAGGATGCTGAGGTAGTTCTCCTTGGCCGTCTGGTACAGGTACTTGGCCGCGATGCTGCTGTCCTCCTCCAGGCCGAACTTGCCGCTGTCCAGCAGCTTCTCCATCACGGCGCCGGCGAACACGCTGTCCTCCAGGTTGAACTTGTCCTTCCAGCCGCTGCACAGGAGCAGGATGTTGTCGTTCTGCTGCACCAACCAGTCGGTGAGCGCGGTGATGTTGAGGAAGGAGCCGATGACCAGTTTCCGCGCGCCACGGGCCAGGTTGATGGCCTTGGTGCCGTTGGTGGTGGTCATCACGATGGTCTGGCCGGTGAGGTCGACCTGCCGGAAGGCGAGCGGGCTGTTGCCGAAGGGGAAGCCCTCCACCACTTCGCCGTTGCGTTCCGCGGCGGCCAGGTAGCCCGGGCGTCCGATGTACTGGCGTGCCTCCTCGATGGTGGACACGGGAATGATCTGCTTCACCCCGCAGTCGAAGGCGGTGACCATGGCGCTCGTGGCGCGCAGGATGTCGATCACCACCACGATGCCCATGTCCTGGGCGTAGAGCGGGAACTGCCCGGGAAGGAAGCAGGTCTCGACCCGGAACCGGTAATCGGCGTTGTTGCTTACGGCCTTCATTCCCCTCAACCCTTGCTGGCGGTGGGTTGAAGATAGAACGGGATCTTCACCACCCGGGCCTTCAGGGCCTTTCCACGCACGTCGATCAGGATCTCGGAGCCCGGCGCGCCCAACGCGGCGGGCACGTAGCCCATGCCGATCGCCTTGTTGAGCGAGGGGCTCTGGGTGCCGCTTGTGACCACGCCGATCACGGCACCGCTTGCATCCACGATGTTGTAGCCGTGGCGCGGGATGCCCCGGTCGATGAGCTCGAAGCCCACCAGCTTGCGCGTCACCCCCTGCTCCTTCTGGGCCTTGAGCGCAGAACTGTTGGTGAAGTCCTTGGTGAACTTGGTGATCCAGCCGAGCCCGGCCTCCAGTGGCGAAGTGGTGTCGTCGATGTCGTTGCCGTAGAGGCAGAAGCCCATCTCCAGCCGCAGGGTGTCGCGCGCGGCGAGGCCGCAAGGCTTGATGCCGTGGGGCGCACCGCTCTCGAAGATGGCGTCCCAGGCCTTCTGCACCAAGGGGTTCGGCACGTACACCTCGTAACCACCGGCACCGGTGTAGCCCGTGCTGCTGATCAGCACAAGGCCCACGCCCTTCATCTCGGCGTATTGCGCGGTGTAGTATTCCATGGCGCCCAGGTCCACATCGAACAGGGGCTGCAGGGTGGCCGTGGCCTTGGGGCCCTGCACGGCCAGCAGGCCCATGCGGTCGCTGATGTTCTCGAGCTGCGCATCGAAGGTGTTGTGGTCGTTGATCCACGTCCAGTCCTTGTCGATGTTGCTGGCGTTCACCACGAGCACGTAGTGATGGTCGTCCCGGTGCTGCATGCGGTACACCAGCAGGTCGTCCACGATGCCGCCGGTGGCGTTGGGGAGGCAGCTGTACTGCACCTTGCCCACGGTGAGCTTGCTGGCGTCGTTGCTCGTCACCTTCTGGATCAGGTCCAGCGCGCCGGGGCCGCGCACGAGGAACTCGCCCATGTGGCTCACGTCGAACACCCCGACGCCGTGGCGCACGGTGAGGTGCTCATCGTTCACACCGGTGTACTGCACGGGCATCAGGTAGCCCGCGAAGGGCACCATCTTGGCGCCGAGGGCTTCGTGCACATGGCTGAGGGCGGTTCGCTTGAGGGTGGCGGTGTCGGACATGGTTCGGGTTCGCTAACATGGATGTGTGGGCCGCTGGCTCAATGCGCGGCGGCCGATGGAATGCTGTTCAAAGGGGTGGCGGTGCCGCGGCCGAGGAGCTTGTCGAAGTGCTCCACGTACCGGTCGCGCCAGGCATGCACGCTGTACCGGCGCTCCACCGTGTCGCGTGCGGCCCGGCCCATGGCCCTGCGCGCCTCGGCGCTCTCGATCAGGCGGGCCAGCCGGTCCACCCATTCCTCGGTGGTGGTGGCCAGGTGGCCGTTCACGCCGTCCTGGATGATCTCGCTGTTCACGCCCACCGGGCTCATGATCGCCGGGATGCCGAGGGCCATGTACTGCAGCCCCTTCAGGCCGCACTTCCCGCGCGCCCATTCATCGTCGGGCAGGGGCATGATGCCGATGTCCATGGCGCCCAGATCGGACAGTTCGGTCGCCTTCCGCCAGGGCATGCCCACCACCCCGAGCTCGGGCTCGCGGTAGCCGCCATCGCCGATCACGCGGATCGCCACCCGTTCGCCGTAACGCGCCTTGATGATCTTGAGCGCGGGAATGGCGTACCGGAAGTGCTGGATGGTGGTGATGCTGCCGCTCCAGCCGATGGTCACCGGCCCCTCCCCGCTCCGTTCCACGGGCAGGTACTCCTCCGTGTCGATGGTGGTGGGCACGATGGTGGTGCTCGGGTTGAACCGCCTGGCGTAGTCGGCGAGGTAGGCGTTGCCGGCGAACACCAGGTCGCTCAGGGCGATGAGCTTGCTGGTCTTGCCGGCATCCTTCACCCAGCTGAACCAGCGGTTGGCCTCGCTCACGTTCTGGAGCCAGATGGCATCATCGAAATCGAACACCAACTTGGCCCGGCTGCGGCGGAAGAGCCGCTCGAACCGGATGCTGCGCGTCATGAGCGCCTCGCGGAAGATGAAGATGATGTCGAACTCGTTCATCCGCGCCACATCGCGCTGGCGGATGGCGATGCTGCGCCGCACGAACCCGGCCTTCTTCAGGTAGTTGCCGGGCCTGTACAGGAAGCGGTCGTCGGCCTCGCTCACGATGTGGCTCACCGCGCACTGGTAGCCGTTGCGTTCCAGGTGCCCCAGGTACTGCTCGAAGCGGAAGCGCTGGCCCGGACTGCGGTCGGGGCGGTGCTGCGCGATGAACAGGATGCGGGGCATGGGCGGGGCTGCGAAGATGCGAACCCCGGGGGATCCCGCCCAGCACCAAGCTCAGGACCGCTTGCCGAGCAGGTCCAGCAGCTCGTGCAACTGGCGGATGGCCCGCTCCTCGGTGATGGCCCCGTTCGCATCGACGATGCGGTCCACATGGCTCAGCTTGGGCTTGAGCCACAGCACGTCCACCCGCAGGTAGTTGAGGATGGCCTGGAACTGGTCGAGCCCACGCAGGTTGCCGGCGTGGCCATCGCTCACGCCCACCAGACCTGCGCGCTTGCCGTGGAAGCGCTTGGGGGGGATGGCGTCCAGGAACACCTTCAGCATGCCGGGGAAGCTGCCGTTGTACTCGGGCACCACGAAGAGCAGCCGGTCGAACGCCATGATGTGCCGCGCGATCACCGGGGCCATCGCCGGGCTTTCCCCGTCGTACAGGCCGATCTCGTCGAGGTCGCGCGGAAGCTGCCGCAGGTCGAAGAGGTCGGTGGCGATGCCCATCTCCTGCGCCATCACGCGGATGGACGCTGCGATCTGCGCGGTGCGGCTCCCCTCCCGGTCGGTGCCACTGATAATGCTGATGCCTGACATGGCGGTGTTCAAAAGTCGCAGCTTTTTTCAACAGCGGGCAAGGGAAGTGCGATCCTACTTTAGCCGCCGTTCGAAAACGTTGACCCAACGCTTTCGACCAGCCCCCCGGCATGCGCATCACCTTCTACGGCCACAGCTGCGTCGGCGTTGAAACAGGCGGACACCACCTGTTGTTCGACCCGTTCATCAGCGGCAACCCGAAGGCGAGGCACATCGAGGTGGACCGCATCCCTGCCGACCACATCCTCATCACCCACGGCCACGGCGACCACGTGCTCGATGCCGAGGCCATCGCGAAGCGCACCGGGGCCCCTATCATCACCAACTACGAGATCGCCTGCTGGTTCGAGGCGAAGGGCGTGCCCCAGGCCGTGGGCATGAACACCGGGGGCAGCAAGGACTTCGGCGCGTTCAGCGTGAAGCTCACCGGCGCGCGGCACAGCAGCCAGCTGCCCGACGGCAGCTACGGCGGAAACCCCAACGGCTTCGTCGTCACCACGCCCGAAGGGGCCTTCCACCACGCCGGCGACACGGGCCTTACGCTCGACATGCAGCTGTTGAAGCGCCACCGGCTGAAGTTCGCCTGCCTGCCCATCGGGGACCACTTCACCATGGGACATGCCGACGCCGTGGAGGCTGCGGAATACATGGACGTGCGCACCGTCATCGGCATCCACTACGACACCTTCCCGCCCATCGCGCTGGACCACGCAGCGGCCAAGGCGGCCTTCCACAAGGCCGGCAAGGAGCTGCTGCTGCCCGCCATCGGCGAAACCCTTGAACTATGATCCGTACGGGCGCATCATGATGCGCCCCAATCCAACCACCATGGCCAAGATCATCTCCATCGTGAACCAGAAGGGCGGCGTGGGCAAGACCACCACCGCCATCAACCTCAGTGCCTGCTTCGGTGCCTTGGAGCGGCGCACCCTGCTGGTGGACGCCGATCCGCAGGCCAACGCCACCAGCGGCGTGGGGTATGACCCGCGCAACGTGAAGGCGAGCATCTATGAGTGCATCATCAACGGCACGCCGGCCCAGGAGGTGATCCTGAAGACCGACAACCCCGGCCTCGACCTGCTCCCCGGCCACATCGACCTGGTGGGCGCCGAGATCGAGATGATCGACATGCCCGAGCGCGAGAAGCAGATGAAGAAGGTGCTGGAACCGCTGCGCGACCTGTACGACCTCATCATCATCGACTGCAGCCCCAGCCTGGGTCTGGTGACGGTGAACAGCCTGAGCGCAAGCGACAGCGTGATCGTGCCCGTGCAATGCGAGTACTTCGCGCTGGAGGGTCTCGGCAAGCTGCTGAACACCATCAAGATCGTGCAGCAGCGCCTGAACCCGGAGCTCAGCATCGAGGGCATGCTGCTCACCATGTACGACAGCCGCCTGCGCCTGGCGAACCAGGTGGTGGACGAGGTGAAGACCCACTTCCAGCAGCTGGTGTTCGACACCGTGATCCACCGCAACGTGGCCCTGGGCGAAGCGCCGAGCCACGGGCAGACGATCATCATGCACGACGCTACGAGCAAGGGCGCGGTGAACTACCTGAACCTCGCGCGGGAGATCTTGCAGAAGAACGACATGACGCGCATCCCCGACAGCGAGCGCACCATCCCCATCGAACAGGAACAATGACCAAGAAAAAAGGGCTCGGGCGCGGGTTGAGCGCCCTGTTGGAGGATCCGGGCACCGACATCACCACGCCCGCCACGGCCAGTGGCGAGGCCGCTCCCTTGCGCACCGCCGGTTCGGTGGCCACCATTCCGGTGGCCCAGATCGAGCCGAACCCCTTCCAGCCCCGCACCACCTTCGCCAAGGAAGCCCTGGTGGAGCTGGCGCAGAGCATCCGTGAACTGGGCGTGATCCAGCCGGTCACCGTGCGGAAGATGGGCTACGACAAGTACCAGCTCATCAGCGGGGAACGCCGCTTCCGCGCCAGCCAGGCCGCGGGCCTCACCGAGATCCCCGCCTACATCCGCATCGCCAACGACGAGGCCATGCTCGAGATGGCGCTGGTGGAGAACATCCAGCGCGAGGACCTCGACGCCATCGAGGTGGCCATCAGCTTCAAGCGCCTGCTCGACGAGGTGAACCTCACCCAGGAGCAGCTCAGCGAGAAGGTGGGCAAGGACCGCACCACCGTCACCAACTACCTGCGCCTGCTGCGCCTGCCCGCGGAGATCCAATTGGGCATCCGCCAGAAGCAGATCGGCATGGGACACGCCCGCGCGCTCCTTGGCGTTGTCGACCCGCAGCGCCAGCTCGACCTGTACCATCAGATCATCCAGAGCCAGCTGAGCGTGCGGGCCGTAGAGGACCTGGCCCGTAGCGGGAACCCTGTGGTGAAGGTACCCGCCGGGGCCAAGCTCAGCGCCGCGCCCTTCAAGCAGCTCAGCAAGGACCTCGGCTCGCACTTCGGCACCCGGGTGGTGGTGAAAGGCAACAGCGCAGGCAAGGGCCGTATCGAGATCGCCTTCAAGAACGCCGACGAGCTGGAACGGATCAAGGCCCTGCTGGCGCGGTAATTGCCGGTCCCGCACGCCATGCGCCTCCGCCCCCTTCTGCTGCTCCTGCTGCTGGTGCCCGGAACGGGCCTGCTTGCTCAGGATACGCTGCGGGTCGCCATGGACAGTGTGACCGTGAAGGCGGACTGGCGCATCGATCACAGTCCCAAGCGCGCGGCCCTCTATTCGGCCGTGCTCCCGGGTTCGGGGCAGATCTACAACCGGAAGTACTGGAAGGCGCCCATCGTGTGGGGCGCCATCGGCGTGAGCCTCTACTTCGTGCGCGAGAACACCAGGCAGTACGAGCGCTATACGGAGGCTTACGTGGCCCTGGTGGACGGCGACCCGGCCACCACCGACGAGTTCAACGGGGCCTACACGGCCGATGCCGTGCTCGACGTGGCCGAGACCTACCGCCGATGGCGCGATTGGAGCTACATCGCCCTGGCCACCTCGTACATCCTCAACATCATGGACGCCTCCATCGACGCGCATTTCACCCGCTTCGATGTGGGGCGTGACCTCAGCCTTCAGGTCCTTCCCTACGCACCGCTTACCGCCCGTGGAAGCGTGGGGTTGAGCCTTACGGCAACCTTCTAACTTCGGCGCCGCTCGCGCTCGCCATGAGGATCGCCCTGTACGGAACCGGTAAGATGGGCCGCGCCATCGAGGAGGTGGCGTTGAAGCGCGGCCATGCCATCGGGCTGAAGGTGAGCTCCGCGAACGCTGGCACCGCGCCCACGGGCATGGACGTGGCCATCGAGTTCAGCCGGCCCGAACAGGCCCTTCCGAACATGCGGCTCTGCCTGCAGGCCGGTGTACCTGTGGTGGTGGGCACAACGGGCTGGTACGATCGCCTGAACGAGGTGAAAGCGCTGGTGGAAGGAACTGGCGGCACACTGCTGTGGGCCAGCAACTTCAGCATCGGCGTGAACCTCTTCTTCCAGCTCAACCGCCAGCTCGCCGCGCTCATGGACCCCCAGGTCGGTTACAGCGTGCGGATCGACGAGGTGCACCATGTGCACAAGTTGGACGCACCGAGCGGTACGGCCATCACCCTGGCGCGCGACATCGACCTGGTCACGCAGCGGTTCAGCGGCTGGACGAAGGCCGGGCACGAGGCCCAGGCCGCCCAAGGCGCCGTGCCCATCGCCAGCGAGCGTACCGGCGAAGTGCCCGGCAAGCACAGCATCAGCTGGACGAGCGCGGAGGACCGGATCACCATCACCCACGATGCTTTCGGCCGCATGGGCTTCGCCACCGGGGCCGTGGTGGCCGCAGAATGGTTGCACGGGCGCAAGGGGCTGTTCACCATGGCGGATGTGCTTCAACCACATTGAGCGTCATCGGGCCGCATCGTAATCCCACACAGTTCAACTTCCAACCGCTTCCATGATCGCCTGGATCCTGCTCCTCCTCTACATCGCCATCCTGTTCGGCAGCCTGTGGAAGCTCTTCGTGCGGGCCGGACGCAAGGCCTGGGAGGGTTTCGTGCCAGGCTACAACCTGTTCGTATGGCTGAAGATCACCGGCAAGCCCTGGTACTGGCTGCTGCTGATGCTGGTGCCGGGCATCAACCTGCTGGTGCTCATCATCCTCAACGTGAACCTGAGCATCGTGTTCGGTGAGCGCACGTTCAAGCAGCACCTGAAGATGGCCTTCCTGCCGTGGTTGGCCGTTCCGCAGCTGGCTTATGCCTCCCAGGCCGCCTACGTGGGCCCCATCCCCCACGGCCAGCACAAGCGCGGCATGCTGGGGCAATGGGGCGACGCCATCCTGTTCGCGGTGATCGTGGCCACCACCTTCCGCGTCTTCACCTTCGAGGCCTTCACCATCCCCACCGAATCGATGGAGAAGAGCCTGCTGGTGGGCGACTACCTCTTCGTGAGCAAGCTGAGCTACGGTCCGCGCATGCCCATGACGCCGATCACCTTCCCCTTCACGCACCACACCCTGCCGTTGACGGAGAAGACGCCCTCCTTCACCACCTGGTTCAGCCAGCCCTACCGGCGCCTGCCCGGCTTCGGCGATCCGCAGCGCGGTGATGCGGTGGTGTTCAATTTCCCCGAGGGCGATACCGTGGTGGCGAACTACCAGAACATGAGCTACTACCAGCTCGTGCGCAGCTTCAAACGGGAGGACATCCTGAACGGCTATTTCCGCGTGCCCGACCAGCAGGGCCGGATCCGCCGGGTGCCCACCGGGGGCCTGCTCATCCGGCCGCTCGACAAGAAGGAGAACTACATCAAGCGCTGCGTGGCGGTGGCCGGCGATTCGCTCGAGGTGCGCAACGGCCTGGTGTACGTGAACGGCGAGCCGCAACCCCTGCGTCCCACGGGCCAGTACGCCTACGGCATGAAGCTGAACGGCGGCTTCAACCAGGAACGCCTGAAGAAGGACCTCGGCATCAGCCTGGAGGACCAGCAGATGAACTCGGCCGACACCGCGAACATGCCGCTCACCAACGACATGGTGGAGAAGTTCAAGGTGTTCCGCAACATCACCCGCATGGAACGCCAGAACAAGCCGCGCGGCAGTTACGGCGCCAAGGACGGCTGGCCCATCTTCCCCAACGATGCACGCTACGACTGGAGCGAGGACAACTTCGGGCCCATCTGGGTGCCCAAGGCCGGCGCCACCGTGCAGCTCACCCTGGAGAACCTGCCGCTGTACCGCCGTGCGATCGAAGCGTACGAGCACAACACGGTCGAGGTGAAGGATGGGGCCATCCTGATCAACGGCACCAAGGCCACGAGCTACACCTTCCAGCAGGACTACTTCTGGATGATGGGCGACAACCGACACCGCTCACAGGACAGCCGGTACTGGGGCTTCGTACCGCACGACCACGTGGTGGGCAAGGCGGTGCTCGTGTGGCTCACCGTGGACAAGGACAATGGCGGCTTCCCCATGGGCATCCGTTGGAGCCGGCTGTTCACGCTGGTGAAGTAGGAGGCGGCGCTGGGATCGCTGCGGTGATCGGCGAGCACCGAGAGGTGAGTTGCGCGTGAACGAGCCGTCATGCCGGCTCGTCACTCGCCACTCATCAGTAAGTTTCCGCCTCCATGAAGGACCGCCTCAAGCGCCTCCTCGCCAACGACTGGTTCCGGGCCGGGCTCCTGGCCGTGTGCGTGCTGCTGGCCGTCCACTTCTTCGTGCTGCGCTGGGTCACTGTGCGGAGCACCAGCATGTACGCCACCCTGCTGCCCGGTGATCTGGTCGGTGTGGAACGCTGGCCGGTGTGGACCGGCTTCTCCCGTGGTGACATCGCCGTGTTCCGCGATCCCTTGCAGGACCGCAAGGCCTTCGAACGACGGCAGCTTCTGGTGAAGCGCATCGTGGGCCGGCCCGGGGATGTGGTGCAACTGAAGGATGGCGTGCTCTTCGTGAACGGGGTGCGGACCTCCTACCCCGGCGAGACCCACAGCTACCTCGTGCGCCTGAAGAAGGGCACCGACCCCACCAACGTGCTGCGCGACCTGGGCCTTCCGCCCGCCTTCGTGCCGCCGGGTCGCGCGTTCATCGAGCTGCCACTGAACGAGGCCATGGCCGACACCGTGGTGCGGCGGAGCGACGTGGTGAGCGCCGAACCCATGAGCTCCGCCACCGGCGCGCCCCGCCACATCTTCCCCTACAGCCCCTTCTACCGGTGGAACAGCGACGACTACGGTCCGGTGCGGATCCCCGCGAAGGGTGACACCGTGCGCATCGACGACACCACGATGCCGCTGTACGACCGCCTCATCAGCCGGTACGAGGGCAACAAGCTGGAGCACGATGGGCGCAGGGTGCTGCTGGACGGGAAGCCCCTGGAGCGCTACGTGATCGCGAAGGACTACTACTTCGTGCTCGGCGACAGCCGCCACTACAGCGCCGACAGCCGGTACTGGGGATTCGTGCCGGCCGACCACCTGGTGGGCCGGGCCGGCTTCGTGCTCGTGTCGCAGGACCCGGACAACGGCGGGCTGCGCCGGGGAAGGGCGCTGAAGGGCCTGTGACCGCGGGTTACCTTCGCGCCATGCCAGTTCGACGTAACGGACCGATGCTGCTGCTGGCTCTGCTGCTGGCCGCCTGCGGGGTGAAGGACCCGTGCTCCACGTTCTTCGCTCCGTATCCGGACATGGTGTCGGACCGGTTGCGGACCGAGCGCAATGCCCAGCTGATCGACGGGATGACGGCCTACCGCCAGGGCGACCATGCCACTGCTGTCGAGCATTTGAAGCTCTACGTGGAGAACCGGCGTGATGACGATGCCGCCCGGCTCTACCTCGCCTGCGCCTACCTGGCCACCGGGCGACCCTACGATGCCGAACTGCAGCTCGACTTCTTGGAGAAGAGCACCCGGCGCGGTTTTCGCGATCAGGTGGACTGGTACAATGCGCTGTGCTGGACTTGCAGTGGGCAGTACCCGCGGGCCGTGGAGCAGTGCGACCTGATCCTGGCCGCCAAGGCCCATTCCTACAAGGCCGAGGCCGCGCGCTTGAAGGAGGCGTTGCAAGGCCGATGAGCCCCGCCGACGCCCGCATGCTGGAGGACCTGCGCACCGCGTTGCGCGGCGAGCTGCCGGGTCACGACGCGTTCCTGCATCTGAGCGGGTACAAGCGTCACGATCTGGAGGACGCGCTGCGCCAGAACCCCGCCCCGCGCGAGAGCGCGGTGCTCGCTCTGATCTACCCGCGCGAGGGCCGGTTGCACACCCTGCTGATGCGACGGCCCGAGTACGATGGCGTGCACAGCGGGCAGGTGGCCTTCCCCGGTGGTCGCCGGGAAGAGCAGGACCGCGACCTGCGCGACACCGCGCTGCGCGAGTTCCAGGAGGAGACCGGTGCCTCCACCGCCCGGTTCGACGTGCTGGGGCCGTTGAGCCGCGTGTACATCCCGCCGAGCCGATCCCTCGTTACACCGTTCGTGGCCGCGGCCCCTGCCCTGCCGCCCACCGCGCCCGATCCACGCGAAGTGGCCGCCTTGATCGAAGCACCGCTCGAAGAACTGCTGCGACCGGACGTGGTGCAGGTGCGCAGGCAGTACATCCAGGTGCTGGGGCGCGAGGCCGAGATCCCCTACTTCGACCTGCAGGGCCAGGTGGTGTGGGGCGCCACGGCGATGATGCTCGCTGAACTACGCGAGCTCCTGCACCGGCTCCGGTAGGCCGAAGAGCTTGCGGAAGCGGGCGTTGGGCACCACGCCCCGGGCGTCCTCGCTGTACTCGGGCTTCAAGCGCTTCACGAAGTACATGTCGATCCGCCCCTTGTTCTTGGCCTCCACCTGCCCGCGGTGCACGCACTCGAAGTGGTCCTTCAGCAGCGCGTAGGTCGCCCCGCTCACGTTCACCTCGCCGGGCTCGCCGCTGCTCTCCATGCGGCTGGCGGTGTTCACCGCATCGCCCCAGATGTCGTAGGCGAACTTGCGCTTGCCCACCACACCGGCCACCACGGGGCCCGTGTGCAGGCCGATGCGCAGGATCCAGGGCTCCTTGCCCTTCGCCTCGTGCTCGCGGCGCCATTGGTCCATCATCTCGCGCACCTCCAGGGCGGCCATCGCCGACTTCACGGCGTGGTGCGGATCGCTCGAGGGCACACCGCTCGCGCACATGTAACTGTCGCCGATGGTCTTGATCTTCTCGATGCCGTAGCGCCCGATGATCTCGTCGAACTTGATGAAGCACTCATCCAGCTCGTTCACCAGCTCCTCCGGGGTCATCTTCTCCGCCGCCTTGGTGAAGCCCTTCATGTCGGTGAACATCACCGTGACCTCATCGTGGCGGCGTGCGGTGGCCTTGCCCTTGTCCTTGAGCTCCTCGCTGATCTCCTTGGGCAGGATGTTCAGGAGCAGGTCCTCGATGCGCACCTTCTGCCCTTCGATCTCCTTGCTCTGGGCCACCACCTCGGCGGTGCGCTCCTCCACCTTGCGCTCCAGGATCTGGTTGCGCAGCCTCAGCTGGCGCTCGCGGAACTTGATGTAGCTGAACACCCCGATGACGATGGCGGCGACAACGGTCGTATAGAACCACCAGCTCTGCCACCACGGCGGCAGGATGGTGAAGCGCAGTTCGGCGGGCTTCTCGCTCCACAGCCCCGCGCGGTTCATGCTCTTCACCTTGAAGGTGTAGGTGCCCGGTGTAAGGCCGGGGTAGTAGGCCTCGGCGGCGGAGGTGTGCGACCAATCGTTCTCCAGCCCCTCGAGCATGTAGGCGTACCGGACCGCCCCGGGGTCGCTCAGGCTCACCGATCCGAAGCGGAAGCGGATGCTGCGCTCATCGTGCGAGAGGCTCACGCCCTGCTCAACGGGGCGGTCCTCCTTCTCCTGGTTGATGTTCCATGAACGGATGGCGATGATGGGCGGCTTCACGCTCAGCTTTCCCTTCTCGGGCACCACGCGTGTGGCTCCCTTGGCCGTGCCGAACCACAGGTCGCCGTTGCGGGTGATGCATACCGCGTTGGGCTTGGCCTCCACGCCGATGAAGCCCGATGCCCCGGTGTAGGCGAGCAGCCCTTCCTGGCCGGGCCGCCAGCTGTTGAGGCCGTTCACCGTGCCGATCCAGATGGATCCGTCGCCGTCGCGGACCAGGGAGCGCACGCCATCGGCCAGCAGACCCTCCTTCTCGGCATAGGTGGCCAGCACCTTGCCGTCCTTCATCACCAGCACGCCTTTCTTGGCCGTGCCCACCCACAGGCGGCCCTCCCCGTCCTGCACGAAGCACGTGGGGGTGAGCGTGCCTTCCACCTCCACCCTGGTGGGCTTGCCGTTGTCGAGCCGGGTGATGCCCTGCTCCTTGCTGCCGACCCAGATGGTGCCCTTGTCGTCGCGGAAGAGAGCGGACACGGCGCTCGTGGGCACGCCGTCCTCCGGTCCGTACACCATGGGCGGGGCACCAGCGGAATAGCGACGAAGCCCCGTGATGGTGCCCACCCACAGTTCGCCCGGCTGGCCCACGCAGAGGGCGGTGACCTTGTTGCGCGGGATCAGCTGGTCCAGGTCGGGGTGCGGGATCTGCTGGAACGCCACCGGGTCGAGCTCCAGCAGGCCGCCGGTCTCGGAGCCGATCCAGATGTTGCCTATCGCGTCCTCCACGAGGCTCCGCACGCGGCTGGTGCGCACGGTCTGCAGCGTCTTGATCATGCCCGGTCCCTGCACCTTCGGGTCCAGGATGCTCACCCCGCCATCGGTGCCGAACCACAACCGGCCGTTGCGGTCCTCCATCACGGCCCACACCTGCTGGTCCAGGAGGCCGTCCTGTTCCATGAGATTGAGGAAGCGCTCCCCCTTGAAGATGATGAGCCCGTAATCGCTGGTGGCGAGCAGCATGTTGCCCTCGCTGTCCCGCGCGATCTTGCGGATCTGCAGGCTCTCCAGACCGTTGCCGGGATGGTAATGGCGACGCACGCCATTGAGGCCGATCACGGCCGCACCCCCACCCCAGGTTCCCACCCACACCTGTCCGGCGGCATCCTCGCCGAAACACGAGACGAGGTTGCTGGGCAGGCCATTGGCGGTGCTGTAGTTCACCACCTGGCCGGTCCGATGATCCAGCACGTAAGCGCCATTGGCAAGGGTGCCGAGCCACAGCCGGCCTTCCCCGTCCTCGTAAAGGGCGTTCACCCCGAGGACGTCCTGCAGGCCGTTCCATTCCAATGAACTGAAGCGCTTGGTGGAGGCGTCCCATTTCTTCAAGGTGCCGCCATCCTCGAGGAAGGCGATGGTGCCGTCCCTGAACCGTCGCACATCGAGCAGGTGGTCGAGCAGGCCCTGGTCGCCGCTGAAGCGCTGGCAGGTGAGCGCACCATCCTCGCCAACGGCCGTTACATGCAGCGCGCCCTGGCCCATGGTGGTGACCCAGAACGTACCGTCCGCGTCCTCGATGATGCCGGTGATGTCGGCCGTGAGCGCATCGCCCTCCGGCCTCGCCACTCGGAACTCGCGACCGGAGCGAAGGCTGATGCCACCACCGGAATGCCCCACCCAGAAGCGCTGATGGGAGTCGATCAGCAGGCAACGCGCGCCCTTGGGAGCGAGGCCGTCGGTAACGCCATAGGCATGCACGCCATCGCGCTCGCGCCCGTCGAAGCTCACCAGGCCGTCCTCGGTGCCCAACCACACCAGGCCCGAGCTGTCCTGCAACACGCTGTACACGTTGCTGGTGGGGAGCCCGTTCTGCACGTCGAGCCGTTCGAAGTAGAAACGCTGGGCGTGCAGGCCAAGGACGGCCGTGCAGGCAAACAGGAGAGCGGTGAGGCGCATCGGTGGATCAGCGGGTAAGGTCATAGAAGCTGGCCTCGGAACCGGCGGCGTCGCTCACCACCAGGGTGTTGCTCACACTCTCGCTGTAGTTCTGGATGAGGTTCTTCAGCGGACCGTAGTTGTAGAAGGAGTAGATGTCGTCCTTCTTGGCGTCAACGGGGATCCAGAAGCTCTTGCCGCCCACTGTGCGCCCATGCCCGGCGTACCACACGAGCACGGTGTTCACCTTGTTGGAACGCACCAGGTCGCGCAGCTCGGTGCTGAAGAACCGATCGAGCTGCTGCTTGGTGAGGTTCTTCTTGGTGATGGTCTTCTGCACGTTGTACTTGGCGAAGGCCTTCTGCATCTTGGCCGCATCGTTGCCCTGTCCCTGCAAGGCGGGGAAGCTCTTGTAGTCGCTGTTCTCGATGAACACCACCCAGGTGACGCCCGAGCTCACCGCGGTGCCGGCGGCAGGCTTCTCCACGGGCTTCTCCACCGGCCGGGTGCCCGTACCGGCGCCATTGCCCTCCGCCGGCTTCATCACCGCCACGGCTTCGGCCTTCCGCTGCAGCTGGTACACCACGTCGGTGCCGTTGCCGAACTGGTCCTCGGCGCGCACGGTGAACCGGTCCTTGCCGGCGATCACCAGCTTCATGCTGAAGTCGGTGCGGTTGGTGTCGGGCACGTAGCTGGCCAGGATGCCATCGATGGTGATGCTGCGGATGATGCTGGCATCGCTGGCCGTTCCCTCGATGAAGAGGTCCTCCTTGCCGGCCGCCACGCTGATGATGCGGTCCCCACCGGGTGAGGGGGAGGTCACCGCCACCACCGGGGGGACGCCCTCGCTCCGTTCCACGTGCAGGGACAGGCTTGCCTCGTTGTCGTACAGGTCGATCGCGGTGACCAGGATCTCCTTGTCGGTCGCGGTGAGGGGCACGGCGACGAAGAACTCGGGATCGCGCTCATCCTTGGCGAAGTCCGCGTCGAGGCCGTTCACCGTGATGCGCTTCAGCTTGTTGCGGTCGCGCACGTGGCCGTTCACCTTCACCTGCGCGAGCACGGAGCTCACCTGCGCCACACCACCGCGGTGGATCGGTTCCACCACCGTGATCACCGGCGGGTCGCTCTCGCGGTTCAGTTCAAAGAGCTGCTTGTCCACGCGGTCGCGCTGTTCCTGCACCTTGCGGCGGAAGTCCGTGTCGTACGCGTCGTTGCCCTCCATGGCCTTCTTCGCCGCGTCGAGGTCGGCGATGGCGCCCTCCAGGTCCACGTTGGCCTCGCGACAATCCGCGCGCAGCAGCAGCAGCTCCACGTTCTGGGGCTGGGCGAGCAGCACCTTGTTCAGGTCGTTGATGGCGTTCTGGTGCTGCCCGAAGCCATGGTAATAGCGCGCCCGCTGCACGTACACGGCATCATCTGTGCGGCCCAGCGCGATGCACTTGCTCACGTCGTCGATGGCCTTGCTGTAGTCCTTCTGCAGGGCGAAGGCCTTGCTGCGGGTGAAGAGCGCGTCGGTGCTGGCGGGGTTGAGCTCCAGGGCCCGGGTGCATTTCTCGATGGCCTTCTCCAAGGTGCGCATCTGCATGGTGGGGCCGCTGTACATGCGGTACAGGTCGAGCTGCACTTCGGCCAGGGCCACGTAGGCCGGCTCGTACTGGTAGTTCCACTCGATCACCTTGTCCAGGTCGAACTCGGCGGTCTTCAGGTCGCGGGTGGCGTGGCGGGTGATGCCGTGCAGGTAGTAGGTGTCGGTGGTGCCCTTCACGGCCAGGGCGGCGTCGGCCGCGGCACTGGCCTTGTCGAGGTCGCCGATGGCGAGGGCCGCGCGCACCTTGGTCTGCAGGGCCGCCATGTTCTTCGGTTCCACACGCAAGGCCTGTTCGCACAGCTGCAGCGCCTTCGCCTGGTCGCCGAGCTCGTAGTAGGCCTTGGCGGCCTCGGCCGCGAGGGCGGCGTCCTCGGGCGCGAGCTCGGCCACACGGGCCCGGTCGGCAGCGCATTCCGCCTTCTTCCCGAGCAGGTTGTACACGTCGGCCCGCGCCTGGTAGGCCTTCTGCATCTTCGGGTCCACCTGGATCGCCAGGTTGAACTTCTCCAAGGCCTGGTCGAGCTGCTGCTCCTGTACAAGCTTCTCCCCTTCCTTGAAGAACGACTTGCCGCCTTGGGCGGTGGCTGAGCCGAGCAGCAACACGAGGCCGGCCAGGGAGAGGATGGCGCGTAGGATGGTCATGACGGGTGCGGAGCGAAAATAGGGCCAAGGGACGGACCCGTCGATCATCGATGACGGCGGTGAGGCGCCACGAAAAAGGCCGCACCGATCACGGGGATCGATGAGGCCGGTCGTTTTCGTCCGGGAGCTTACTCCACCGTGAACTTGTCCATCACCTGCGGGGTGACGCCGCTGCTGCTGAAGCCCCCGTCATGGAAGAGGTTCTGCATGGTGACGTAGCGGGTGAGGTCGCTGAAGAGGGTGAGGCAGTAGCGGGCGCAATCCTCGGCGGGGGCGTTGCCCAGCGGGCTCATCTCCTGCGCGAAGCCGAAGAAGCCGCCGAAGCCCTTGATGCCGCTGCCGGCCGTGGTCATGGTGGGGCTCTGGCTCACGGTGTTCACGCGGATCTTCTTCTTCATGCCCAGGTGGTAGCCCCAGCTGCGGCCGATGCTCTCCAACAGGGCCTTGGCGTCGGCCATGTCGCCGTAGCCGGGGAACACGCGCTGTGCGGCGATGTAGCTTAGGGCCACCACGCTGCCCCAGTCGTTGATGGCATCGGTCTTGGCCGCGGCCTGCAGCATGCGGTGGAAGCTCATGGCGCTGATGTCCAGCGTCTGCTTGTACCACTCGTAGTTGAGGTCGTCGTAGGTGCGGCCCTTGCGCACGTTGGGGCTCATGCCGATGCTGTGCAGCACGAAGTCGGCCTTGCCGCCGAAGTGCTCCATGCTGCCGGTGAAGAGCTTCTCCAGGTCGGCGTCGTTGGTGGCGTCGGCGGGGATGATGGGGGCCTTGATGGCCTCGGCCAGCTTGTTGATCTCGCCCATGCGCATGGCCACGGGGGCGTTGGTGAGCACGATCTGGGCGCCCTCGGCGTGGGCCAGCTCGGCCACCTTCCAAGCGATGCTCTGGTCGTTCAAGGCACCGGTGATGATGCCGCGCTTCCCCTTCAACAGTCCGTGAGCCATGGTTCTTCGGTTGATGGGCCGAAAATAGCCGTTCGGGCCGGGTGGCAAGGGATGAAGAACGTGCCGGAAGGCCTACCTCCCCTTCAGCAGCTCCCTTGCGTTCTCCAGCGCGGCCTGCGTGGTCTTGCGCCCGCTGAGCATCTGGGCCAGCACCTGCACGCGCTCATCGGCGTTCACCGGACGGATGTGGGTGGTGACGACCTCGGCCGCGTGGTCCTTGCTCACGAGCAGGTGGACGTCGGCCTTGCTGGCGATCTGGGGCAGGTGCGTGATGGCGATCACCTGGCGCTTGCGGCCCATGGCGGCCATCAGCTCGCCCACGCGGTCGGCCACCTCCCCGCTCACGCCGGTGTCGATCTCGTCGAAGACCACCGTCGGCAAGCCGAGGCTCTCGGCGCTGAGACCGATGAGGGCGAGCATCACGCGGCTCAGTTCACCACCGCTGGCCACCTTGTCCAGGGGCTCGGGCGCACGGTCCTTGTTCGCGCTGAAGAGGGCGCGTACGGCATCGATGCCATCGGGCCCCGGCTCCGTGACCTGGTGGGCGATCTCGAAGCGGGCATGCGGCATACCCAGCTTCTTCAGTTGCACCACCACCTCTTCGCCCAGACCGGGGATGGCCTTGCGGCGCGCGGTGCTGATGCGCTCCGCGGCCGCGCGCACATGTTGCCGCATGGCGCTCTCCTGCCCTTCCAGCTCGCCGATGCGGCCGGCCAGGGATCCCATGCGGGTGGTGCGCCCGCGCAGGTCCTCGCGCAAGGCCAGCAGTTCGGCGGTGTCCTTGGCGCGGTGCTTCTGCTGAAGGCGTAACAGGACATCCAGGCGTTCGCGCATGCGTTCGGCCTCGCGTGGCTCGAGCGTTACGGCGGTGGCCATGCGTTCGGCCTCATTGCCGATGTCCTTCAGCTCGATGGACACGCTCTGCAGGCGTGTGAGCAGGTCGTTGGCGGCGGCATCATGGCGGGCGGCGCGGCCGAGCTGCTGGCGCAGTGCGGCGATGGCGTTCAGCAGCCCGTCGTCGCCGCCGATCCCGAGGTCGGTGGCCTGCAGCGCCTGCTGGATCTCCTCGGCGTGCTCGGCACGCTCCAGGGCTTCCTCCAGCTCCTCCTGCTCCCCTTCCTTCAGCTGGGCCTGGTCAAGCTCATCGAGCTGAAAGGTGAGATAGTCCAGTTCGGCGCGGCCGCGGGCCTCCGCTTCGCGCGCACGGGCCAGCTCATCGCTCACGGCCCGCCACGCCCGGAAGTCGGTGCGATAAGCGGCCACCGCCTTGGATTGCCCTGCGGCGTGGTCCACCAGTCCCAGCTGGAAGCGCGCATCGTTCAGGAGCAGCGTGTGGTGCTGGCTGTGCACATGGATCAGCCGTTCGCCGAGCTCGCGCAGTTGTTCGAGCCGCACGGGGGTGTCGTTCACGAAGGCCCGGCTCCGACCTCCGATCCCCGGGCTTGACCCGGGATCCAATTGCCGCCGGATGATCATCGGCTCCTCGAAGGGTACCCCGGCCGCCTCGCACCACGCCTCCAGAGCGAGGCCCTTGGTGGCCACCTCCAGTTCGATGATGCAGCGTTGCTGCGGGTCGCGTGCCAGGCCTGCATCGGCCCGCTCACCCATGGCCAGCCCGAGGGCCCCGATGAGGATGCTCTTGCCGCTGCCGGTCTCCCCGGTGATGATCGTGAGCCCATCGCCCAGGTCCAGTTCCAGGCGGTCGATGAGCAGGTAGTTGGTGATCGAAAGGCGCTTCAGCATGTCGACTTCCCCGGCAAGCCGGTCCGCGCCAAGATAGCCGCGCCGGTGGATGCCTTGAACGAAGGTCGCGCGGAACGGCGGACCTAGTTCGTCTTCATCATGTTCTGGTAGCGCGCGATGTTCCCCGGGTCGATGACCTGCAGGGTGTTCATCAGCTTCACCTTGTCGCCCGGGTCGGCCGGCTTGAAGACCTCCACGATCTCGTTGCCCTTGGCGTTGAACAGCACCTGCATGTTGTAGCTGGCGGGCTTGGCCTGGTGCACGGTCTTCATCTTCTCGATGGCCGCGGTCATGTTCTTGCGGGCGTTGGCCGGGTCGGTGGCCAGGATGTCCATGCCGTTGATGTGGTAGTTGTAGAGGAACTCCCGGATGGGCCGGAACACGGCCTGCTGCTGGTTCTCCACCAGCCAGTACCGGTTGCGGGGCTCCTCCACCGAGCGCCAGCCCGGCTCGGCAGCGTTCTGGGCGTTGCTCACGATCTGGCGGGCCACGTTGTAGAACTCCGTACCGCCCATGTTGCTGTAGGTGTCGGCATCGGCGCCCAGGATGAAGTACGCATAGAAACCGATGATGCTCGCCAGGTTGTTCGTGTACCGGTCCGGCGAGAACTCGATCTGGGTGTTCTCAAGGAACTGGAACTCCACGAAGTTGTCGAGGATGTCGTAGACCGGGCTCAGGTAGTCGGTGCCGTACACCGGACGGCTGTAGCTCACCTGGAGCGTGCCCTTGAACCGGTCGGCCGCGGGCTGTTCATTGATGGTGAGCAGGAAGTTCACCTCGATCCGCTCCACCGGCGCGAAGTTCTGGTTGGTCCACCGGCGCGTGTTCATGAGCTGGGTGATGGCGGTCTCCATGCTCTGCCAGATGCGCTTGGGCGTGCTCTGGATCTGCGGGGCGATGACCTGCACCTTGGCGTTGAACTCCTGGGCGAACAGGGGCGACAGGCCGAGGGCGAAGAGGAGGACGAGGGACTTACGCATCGGGGATCAAGGCTTCAACACGGTCCAGGATGCGTTGGGCGACCTGGGCCTTGCTCATCAACGGCAGCGCTTCGGGATCCGTGTCCCGGCCTAGGAAGGTCACCTGGTTGGTGTCGTGCCCGAAGCCGGCCCCGGCATGGCGGAGGGAGTTCAGCACCAGCAGGTCCAGGTTCTTGCGCATGAGCTTGCCGCGGGCGTTCTCCAATTCGTTGTCGGTCTCCAGGGCGAACCCCACGAGCACCTGGCGCGGGGCCTTGTTGGCGCCCATCCAGGCCAGGATGTCCTCCGTGGGTTCCAAGGTAAGCGCCTCAAGGGTCGTGCCTTTCTTCAGCTTGGCCCCCGAGGGTGCGGCGGGCCGCCAATCGGCCACCGCGGCGCTGGCGATGGCCATGTCGCAGGCCGGGAACAGCGACTTGCATGCTTCGGCCATCTGGGCGGCGCTCACCACGTCCGTACGCTGGATGCCAGCCCGGTCCGTGGTGAGGGTCACCGGACCGGTGACCAGTTCCACCCGCGCACCGCGCAGGGCGGCCTCCTCAGCGATGGCGAAGCCCATCTTCCCGGTGCTGCGGTTGCCGATGTACCGGACCGGATCGATGGCCTCCTGGGTTCCGCCGGCGGTGATCAGCACGGTTCGCCCGGCCAGTTTCGACGGGCCGATGAGCGCCTGCTGCAGGGCCGCGCAAATATCGTCCGGCTCGGTCATGCGCCCCTCGCCCACCAGACCGCTCGCCAGCTCGCCCGCGACCGGACCGATGGTGCGCACGCCCCGCTCCCGCAAGGCGGACAGGTTGCCCTGGACGCCGGCGTCGCGCCACATCTCCAGGTCCATGGCGGGGGCCACGAAGACCGGGCATTCGGCGCTGAGGTAGCAGGCCAGGAGCAGGTTGTCGCACAGCCCGCGGGCCATCTTGCCCAGGGTGTTCGCACTGGCGGGGGCCACCACCATCGCGTCGGCCCAGCGGGCCAGGTGCACATGGTCGTTCCAGCGGCCGCTGCCGTCGCGCGCGAAGAGGTCGGTGAGCACCGGCCTGCGGCTCACGGTGCTCAAGGCCAGGGGCGTGACGAAGTCGTGCGCGGCGGGGGTCATCACCACCTGCACCTCGGCACCGGCCTTCACCAGGGCGCGCACCAAGGCAGGCGTCTTGTAGGCGGCAATGCCACCGGTCACTCCCAGCAGCACCTTGCGCGGCAGCGCGAAAGCCATGATCAGGACCGCGGGCGTCGGGGCCCGGGGATCACTTGGATTCGGGGAGCGCGGGGGCACCGCCGTCCTCCGGCCGGCGCAGCACGATGCGGCCTTCCTGGAGCTCCTGGATGGCCAGGGCGCTGGGCTTGGGCATGCGCTCGTAGTGCTTGCTCAGCTCGATCTGCTCGCGGTTCTCGTAGACCTCCTCGAGGTTCTCACCGGTCACGGCGAACTCCTCCAGCTTCGCGCTCAGCTCGGTCTTCACCTCGGTGGCGATCTGGTTGGCGCGCTTGCCCAGCAGGCTCACGGTCTCATACACGTTCCCGATCTCCTTGTCCAGTTCGTTCACGTCACGGGTCACCGTGGTCTTGGCTGCGTTCATGCTGCGTTGGGTGTTCATGGCGTCGAGGCTTTCTTGGCGTTCCTGGCCGCGATCAGTTCCCGCTTCGCCTGAAGCGCGTCCGGCATACGCGGACTATCAGGGAATTGGGCCGCAAAGGTATCAAAGAAACGTAGACCGTCCTCGATGGTCACCAGCCGGTTCTCGTTCCTGCCGTCCTTGGCCAACGGCACGCTCGCCAGCAGGGCGTCGAAGAGGTATTGCTCCCGCAGCCCCTGGAGCTCCTCGCGGTAGGCCTTCACCTGGCCTACCGACCGGCTTTCGGGGAAGGCGTCCTCGAACAGGTAGGAGCTCTCCACGGCGGTCTCGGCCCGCTTGGGCCGGCGAATGGCCACACTGCGCATGGCCAGGTCGTGCTCGGCCTGCACCACCATGAACAACGCGTCCTCCCGATGGGTCGAATTGGGCCATTTCCGCACGAAGTTCTTCAGGGCCACACTGGCGCTCTCGTAGTTGCGCAGGCGGAAGTACTGCTTGGCGTTCTCGAAGTCCTTCCGCTCCAACTTGCCCCGCAGCCCGTCGATCAGCGCGTTGCAGGTGTCGCGCCGCTCGGTGTACGGGTAGTAGGCCAGGAACAGCTGGAACTGGTCGATGGCGAGCTCGGTGTCCGTCTGGTCCAGCTCCCACTCCGGGCTGTTCTTGAAGTAGCACATGGCGCTGAGGAAGGTGCACTCCTCGGCGTACTGGCTCGTGGGGAAGGTCTTGGCGTAGTTCTCGAGGTAGTAACCGGCCAGGATGAAGTCCTTCATGCCGTAGATGGTCATGGCCCTCAGGTAGTTCACCCGTTCGCTTTCGGACCGCCCCCGGGTGAACACCGCGAGCTCTTCCAACAGCGGCAGCGATCGGTCGTAGTCGTTCTTCGCGAAGTACTTCTCCGCCACCCGCAGCTTGTAGGCGATCACCGTATCGGTGCTGGAGTGGGTGTACTTCATCGCCCGGTTGAACTCGCTGCAGCCCGGCAGCGCCAGGCCGCCCAGCACCAGGAGAAGCGTCCACAGGCCGAGGAGCACCACCGGAGCGGACCGTCGCAACGGCCGGCCGGCAGGGGAACGCATCGGGATCAAGGTCATTTCGGCGGGGCGCAAAGTTATCAACATCCCGCGGGGTGAAGAACGGCGGCGGTCCCGGGCCTCGTATGGGCGGTTGGTTACCTTTGCGGCCACCTGCAAGGGAGGCCTCCTCCCGCCATTCAAGCGACCATGAACGACATATTCGACAAGCTCCGCAAGGACCTGGGCCACATCGGCCGCCACGCCAAGAACAGCCACGGCTATTTCAGCTTCCCCAAGCTCGAGGGCGAGCTCGGCGCGCACATGACCTTCCGGGGCAAGCCCGTGCTGGTGTGGAGCCTGAACAACTACCTGGGCCTGGCCAACCACCCGGAAGTGCGGAAGGTGGACGCCGAGGCAGCCGCCGCCTGGGGCATGGCCTACCCCATGGGTGCCCGCATGATGAGCGGCCAGACCAAGTACCATGAGGAGCTCGAGGACAAGCTGAGCGAGTTCATGGGCAAGGAGGACACCTTCCTGCTCAACTACGGCTACCAAGGGTGCATGAGCGCCATTGAGGCGCTCCTCGGCCGCCATGACGTACTGGTGTACGACAGCGAGTGCCACGCCTGCATGATCGACGGCGCCCGCCTGCACATGGGCAAGCGCTTCGTGTTCCAGCACAACGACATGGCCAGCCTGGACAACATGCTGGAGAAGGCCGCCAAGGTGACCAGGGAGACCGGCGGCGGGATCATGGTGATGACCGAGGGCGTGTTCGGCATGGCCGGCGACCAGGGCAAGCTGAAGGAGATCGTGGAGCGCAAGGCGAAATACAACTTCCGGCTGTTCGTGGACGATGCCCATGGCTTCGGCATGATGGGCAAGGATGGCCGGGGCACCGCAGACGCCCAGGGCGTAATGGACCAGGTGGACGTGTACTTCGGCACCTTCGCCAAGGCCATGGCCACCATCGGCGCCTTCGTGAGCGGGCCCGAGGACGTGATCATGTACCTGCGCTACAACATGCGCAGCCAGACCTTCGCCAAGAGCCTGCCCATGCCCATCGTCATCGGCGCCCTCAAGCGCCTGGAGATGATCCGCACGCGCCCCGAGTTCAGCGAAAAGCTCTGGACCATCACCAAGGCCCTGCAGAGCGGCCTGAAGGAGGCCGGGCTGGACATCGGTGTCACCAACAGCTGCGTGACCCCCGTGATGATGCACGGCAGCATCCCCGAGGCCACCAACGTGGTGCTCGACCTCCGCGAGAACCACGGCATCTTCTGCAGCATCGTGGTGTACCCCGTGGTGCCGAAGGACACGATCCTGCTGCGCCTCATCCCCACCGCGGTGCACACCCTGGACGATGTGCAGCGCACCATCAACAGCTTCAAGGAGGTGAAGAAGAAGCTGGAGGCCGGCGCCTACAGGGCCGAACAGGTGGCCACCATCTGATCCCATTGAACGAGCGGAAAGCCCCGGTGATGAGCCGGGGCTTTTCTTGTCGTCCACCTAGCTTCGGGGCATGCTCCTCGTGTTCCAAGGTCGCGGCCGGTTGGTGCCGGTCACAGGTTTCGCCGCCATCGCGGTGGCCGACCTCGCCGGCCTGCACGACCCGTGCGTGGTGCGGGACCGCTTCGCGCTGAGCGGTCCGGTGGACCGCTATCTTGGGAACCGGTGGAACAGCGCCGAAGGCCGGCCGCTCGAGGACCTTCTCACGGGCAAGGTGGTGGAGCACCGCAGCGTGCACTCCTTCTTTTGGGTGTCTATGCAGCATTGGCTTTGGGTGGAGGCGGGCATGGTCATGCTGTTCAACGTCGTGTTCCTGCGCCATGTGGAATGACCCCCGCCCCGTGGTTGCCGCACTGGGGATGCTGCTGTGGACCGGCACCCATGCCCAGATCACGCCCGAGGAGCGGCCGCAAGGGCCTCCGTGCACGCTCTTCGTGCATGGCACCTTCGACCTGCGTGGGGACCGACCAGGAAAGGACATCCGCATCGTCCGCCGGGGCAGCAAGCAGATCGAGCATGCACCGGAGGGATACCGGAGCATCACCCGGGTGAAATGGTTGGACGATTGCACCTACCAACTGTACGATCGACGTGTGAAAGGCGGGTCCGACCCCCATACCGGTCACGTGACGGACACGCTTACCATCCGCATCACCGACACCTGGTACCACGGGTACTCCTACCAGGCGACGAGCAACTTCAGCGACCTGGAGCTGATGGGCACCATGGAACTGGTTCAACCCAAGGCCGGCGGCTTCTCGATCGGGTTCTGAGGCGAGGAGGTGCGCACACGCAACCGTTGCGACCACTGCAGGGCGGGGCGCTCCACCCAGCGGTTGAACAGGTCGGCCACGATCAAGGCGAGCGCCACATACACCACGAGCATCACATACTTCCCCCACGCCTCGGTGTGGATGGGCAGCACGCGCTTCAGCACCGCCTCGCTGAAATACGCCGTGGGCACATGCGTGATGTACAGGCTGAAGGAGACCTTGCCCAACCAGCGCAGCGGTGCCGCGTGGATCGGTGGCCGGAAGTGGATCGCTCCTGCGGTGAGCACCGCCGGAAGCACGAAGATGGGGTCGTGTTCGTACCAGGCCGCCGTACAGGCCGCCGCGCTCACCACCAGGTGTCCGGCACGGTCCAGGTATCCCCCATGATACAGGAACAGGGCCAGGCCCAGGGTGAAGTAGCAGCCGTAGCGGAAATAGGAATAGGTCGGAAGGAGCCCGATGGCCAAGGCGCTCAACAGGAGCGCCACGTTGAGCCAGGGGCTTCGCCGCGCAACGAGCAAGGGGAGCAACAGCCCGATGAAGAAGTAGAACTGGAACTCCAGCCCCAGTGTCCAATACACGAAGTTGTAGTAAAGGGAGTCCAGGTATTCCGCGCAGAAGAAGATGTTCCCCACCCAGGCCTCGATCCCCAGTCCGGGCCAATCCACACTGCCGATCACCGGATGCCCACGGGTGATGATGCTGATCCCTTGGTACAGCACGCAGGCCAGCATGGCCACGTAGGCCGGCGGAGCGATGCGCACATACCGCCGCAGCATGAAGTCGGGAAGGTCGTTCCATCCGTAGCCACGCCGCACCATGGCGAACGGGATCACGAAGCCGGAGATCACGAAGAAGATCTGCACACCGCTCTTGCCGATGGAGAGCGGGGCGGCCAGTGCGTTGGGAAGCACCGTGGGCAGCACGGAACCGCTGTAATGGAAGAGCATCACCAGCAGGGCGGCGATGCCCCGCAGCGGGTCCAGGATGTCGATGTGCCGGAGGCTCTTGTTCTGCACGGCTTAGGCGCGGCGAAGATGACCAACTTCCGCATCACCTTCGAGCTCCGATCCGCTCCCACGGCCCGTTCCCACCGGTGAACCTGCTTGCCAAGGAGACGCACGGTGCTGTGCATGGTTGCGGGTGCGTTCCACTTCGGACCTCAGCTTCCGGCGACATATGCGATGCCGTTGCATGGTGCTTATCAGTGCGCTCACGGCCAACGGGGCTTTCGGCACATCACAGCCCGGGCTCACCTGCCCTGGTGGGCGCTGGGGCGACCCTTTGGTGGTTCGCCCCCACCCCGTTGCTGAACGCCACTGCACCGCGGTGATCACCCCAGCATACCAGCGATCCGCCCGGTGGTCCAGGCCGCCTGGAAGTTGAAGCCCCCTGTGATGCCGTCGATGTCGAGCACTTCGCCTGCGAAATAGAGCCCGGGTACCAGCCGGCTCCGCATGGTCGAAGGGTCCACCTCCTCCAGGGACACACCTCCGGCCGTGACGAACTCGTCCTTGAAGGTGGTCTTGCCGCGGGCCTCATAGGCGTCGTTCACCAAGGTGTTCACCAGGCGGTTCAGGCCCTTGCGGTCCATTGTGCCGCAGGTCGCCCCGGGTCCGATCCCCGCCCTGGCCAGCAGGAATTCCCAGAGGCGGGCCGGCAGCAGGTAGGGACAGGCGTTCTTCATCTTCCGCTCGGCATGGTGATCCCGCAGGTCGCGGAGCTGTTCGCGAACCGCTTCCTCGCCCGCCCCGCCGGTCCAGTTCACGTTGACGGTGAAGTGGTACGCGCGGTCGTGCAGGGCGCGTGCACCCCAAGCGCTGAGGCGGAGCACGGCGGGGCCACTGAACCCCCAATGCGTTACCAGCAGCGGTCCGGTGCTCTCAAGCTTGCTTCCCGCGATGCGCACATGGACCCGCTCGGCCACCACCCCCATCAGCTCCCGCACGGGATCACCCGGCAGGTTGAAGGTGAACAGGGAGGGGACCGGCTCCACGATCGTATGCCCGAGCCCGGCCAGCCATTGGAACCCTTCGCGCTTGGGACTCCCCCCGGTGGCCACGATCACCCGGTCGGCACGTTCATGGCCGCCTGTGGTGCGCAGGCCGAGCCCTTGTTCCATCCGCTCCATGGCCAGCACGCCCATCCTTGTCCGCACCTGCACCCCGCTGCGCTGGGCGGCACCCAACAGGGCATCGATGATGGTGGCGGATGAATCGGAGGCCGGGAACATGCGGCCATCGGGCTCGGTCTTCAGCGCTACACCCTCCTCGGCGAACCAACGCACCGTGTCGGCCACGGTCCATAGCCCGAAGGCTTTCCGCAGGAACCGCTCGCCGCGCGGGTAGTGCCGGGCCAGCTCCTTGTTGTTGGTGCAGGCATGGGTCACGTTGCAGCGCCCTCCCCCGCTGATCCGCACCTTGGCCAGAAGCTTGTCGCTCTTCTCCAACACCGTGACCCTGGCCGCGGGGTGGTGCTCCTTCGCGCTGATGGCCGCGAAGAAACCCGCCGCGCCGCCGCCGATCACCACCACGTGCATGGTGCAAAGGTGGTGGTCTACCTTTGACGCGATGAACTTCCGTGCCTGCCTCGCGGCCCTGACCACCGCACCGCTCCTTGCCTTCGGCCAGCCCCCGCCTGGTTATTACGACGGTGCCATGGGCCTTTCAGGCCAACCGCTCAGGCTCGCGCTGTACAACATCATCAAGGACCATACGGTGCAGCAGTACAGCCAGTTGTGGGGCTTCTTCCCAACCACCGACGACCGGCCTGATGGGTATGTATGGGACATCTACAGCGATGCGCCCGGCGGATCCGCGCCCTACCTCTACACCTTCATCACCGACCAGTGCGGTTCCTACAACAGCGAGGGCGATTGCTACAACCGCGAGCACAGCTTCCCGCAGAACTGGTTCAACAGCGCGGCCCCGATGAACTCGGACCTCTTCCACATCTACCCCACGGACGGGTTCGTGAACAATCACCGGGGCGACCTGCCTTACGGACGTGTGGGCAGCGCGGACTGGACCTCGCAGAACGGCACCAAGGTGGGCTCCAGCAATTGGCCGGGCTACACCAACACCGTGTGCGAGCCCATCGATGCCTACAAGGGCGATGTGGCACGGAGCTATTTCTACATGATGACGCGCTACATGCCGCTGGTGGGCGGATGGACGAGCGACATGCTCGCCGCGGGCGACCTGAACATCTGGGCCACGACCTTGCTGATGCAATGGCATGACCAGGACCCGGTGAGCCCGAAGGAGGTGGACCGCAACAATGCCATCTATGGGATCCAGGCCAATCGCAACCCCTTCATCGACCATCCGGAATGGGTGGCGTACATCTGGGGCCCTACGGCGGGCGTGGTGGACCTTGATGCACCTGTGATGCGGATCTGGTGCGCGGGCCACGAGCTGCATCTGGACGGTGTCAGGCCCGACGGGTCATCGGTGACGATCACGGACATGCTTGGCCGCACGACATGGGCGGGGAACTTCCGCTCCAACGTGATCGAGCTCCCGACCATGCCCGAGGGGACCTATGTGGTGCGCACCGGCCGGCAGGCGGTGAGGATCGTGCGCTGAGCCATGGGCGCGGGTATGGTGCGCGCGCTCGTCCGTTCGTTCTCCGCATGTGCCGCAGCGCTGGTCATGGGCCACGCCCATGCCCAGTTCATGGACAAGGTGAAGGGCCTGTTGATCGGGGATACGATGGCCCCGCCGAAATACGACTCCACCTATGTGCTCCGCTTCCCCAACTCCTTGGTGCTCAGCGGTGTCATTTTCAGTCAGACCTCGAGCGTGGATATCGCGGACAAGGCGGGGCGCAGCCTCACCTATTCCACCAACAATGCCGCCCAGTACGGCTTCGCGGTCGATCTGAACTGGCTCTCGGTGGAAGCCACCTTCGCGGCCCCGCAACTCGACCCGGTGGACCCATCCAAGGGAACGACCGAATCGCACACCATCGGTCTGGGCGCCACCACCCGCCACCTATGGGCCCGTGCCTTTTGGAACACCAGCAAGGGCTTCTATGCGGAGGACCCTTTGAAGGTCGACAGTACGTGGGTCCCTGGCGAGCCCTATCCCACCCGCACCGACCTGGAGAGCCGCACCTTCCTGGCCTCGGCGAACTACGGCTTCAACAAGCGGCATCGCTATTCGCAGGTGGCTGCCGTGAGCCAGATGGAACGACAACGGCGCAGTGCGGGCACGGGCGTGGTGGGTGCGAGCTTCTGGTATTCGCGCATCACGGCCGATGGCAGCGTGGTGCCCACCATGGAGCAGTACGACTTCGCTCCGGACGTCCAGTTCGACCGGTTGCAGCGGTACATCCTGGCGGTGAAGGGCGGCTACACGCACACCTTCACCTTCTGGGGCAAGGGCTACATCAATGTGCTTCTGTTGCCGGGCTTCGGGGTGCAGCGGTTGGCGATCAGGCCCGTGGGGGTGAGCGAGCGGAGCACCGACTGGCAGGGCTGCACGGTATCAGAGGGGCGCTTCGGCTTCGGGTACAACGGCACCAGATGGTACACCGGGTTCACCCTGACCTCCTATGTGAATTCGGGTGATGTGAGCCCTTCGATCACCCTGGGCACCAGCTACACCACGGTGCGCTTCGCGGTCGGCATCCGCGTCAAGCCGCCGAAGAGCGGCCTCCTCCGCAGCGTAGGGCTCTGACCAACGACAAGGACCCGGCACGCCGGAAGGTCTACCTTTCCGCCCTCATTCCGGAACCGTATGAGGAACCTCTTTTTCCTGCTCCTGATCGCATCCGCCACGACATCCGTTCGTGGACAGGACCTATGGCCCATGGTCTTCGAGACCAACGGCTACACGGCCACCGTGTACACGCCGCAGCCGGAGTCGTACAAGGACGGCCGGTTCACTGCGCGGGCGGCCGTGTCGGTGAAGACCGCGAAGGACAAGAACCCCGTTTTCGGGGCCATTTGGGCGTCGGGCTTTCTGGAAGTGGACCGTTCCACGCGCATGGGGGTGTTGAAGCAGTTCGCCGTGACCGATGTGCGCTTCCCCACGGTCACCGACACCGCCAAGGTGCGGCAGTTCAAGGAGTACCTCACCGCCGAGATCCCCAAACGGACGGCGCCGGTCTCCATCGACATGATCGTGGCGGCCTTGGAGAATGATGTGCAACAGGACGGGGATTATGTGAACAACCCACCGGAGATCATCTACCGCGACAAGCCGGCCCTGCTGCTCTTCATCGACGGGGAGCCGATCTACGACCCCGTCCCGAACACCGGCTACGAACGCGTGCTGAACAGTGCCTTGGTGTTGGTGAAGGCCAAGAACGGCTCCCACTACCTCTATGCCTCACCAAGCTGGTACACAGCCCCGGCCGCCAAAGGCCCCTACCAACCAACGACCACGGTGCCCCAAGACCTGTTGCAGGTGAGCCAGAAGGTCGACAGTGCCATGAAGGCCAACGGCGAATACGAGGCCCCCAATGGCAAGGTGCCCGAGATCGTGGTGCGCACCACACCAGCCGAACTGATCCAGACCGACGGTGCCGCGGACATGAAGCCGATATCGGGCACGGACCTGCTGAGCGCCCGCAATGCCGGAAGCCCCGTGTTCCTGGACCTGTCCTCCCAGCAGTACTATGTGCTCCTGAGCGGCCGCTGGTTCACCAGCGCGGACCTGAAGAACGGACCATGGCGCTACGTCAAGGGCGCCGACCTGCCGGCCGATTTCGCGAAGATCCCCGAGGGCAGCGAGGAGGACGAGGTGCTCGCCAGCGTGCCCGGCACCAAGGCGGCCACCGAGGCCACGCGCGATGCCATGATCCCCCAGACCGCGTCGGTCGACCGGAAGAACGTTACCCTGAAGGTGACCTACAAGGGGGAGCCGGAATGGAAGAAGGTCGATGGCACCAACATGAGCTACGCCATCAACGCCAGCACCACGGTGTTGAAGGTGGGCGAGCGGTATCACGTCTGCGACAATGCGGTCTGGTACGACGGTCCATCACCCAACGGGCCTTGGGCGGTGAGCACCAGCGCCCCGGAGGCCGTAAAGGACATCGAGCCCAGCAGCCCGGTGTACAACGTGAAGTACGTGCAGGTGTACGACAGCACCCCGGATGTGGTCTACGTCGGCTACACGCCGGGCTACACGGGTTGCTATGTGTACGGCGGCACGGTGATCTACGGCACCGGCTGGTACTATCCACCTCCCCCGCCGATCTACTACTACCCGCGTCCTTGCACCTACGGGTTCAGCGTGCATTACAACCCATGGACCGGTTGGAGCATGGGCTTCCACTACAGCGCGGGTTGGTTCCATTTCAGCGTCTATGGCGGCTGGCGTGCACCCTATCACTGCGGTGGATGGTGGGGCCCTCCGGTGTACCATCCCCCTTATCCACCGCATCATCCGCCTGGCGGGTACTACGGTCACCGTCCTGCCTACGGTGGCGGTGGGAATACCATCAACATCGACAACGACATCAACATCGGGAACGGCAACGGGAACATCTATGGGCGCAACGATCGGCCGGGCGTGAAACCGTCGCAACCCATTGCCGGACGAGGGCAAGGCGGCACCACGCGTCCTTCGACACAACCCGCCGGCGGCGCCGGCAAGGGCAATGCCACCCGACCTTCGACGCAACCGGCCGGCGGAGGGCGCGATGTGTACGCCGACCCGAAAGGCAATGTGTACCGCGGCGATGGCAGGAACACCCAGCAGTACAACAACGGGAAGTGGGACAACGTGTCCCAGAACAAGGGTGGTGGCCAGGGCGCTGCGAAGCCTTCCGCCCAGCCTTCGCAACCGCAGGCACGACCTTCCACCGGTGACCCCTACCGCATGCAACAGGACCGGGCCCGTGGGCAGGACCGCAGCAACAATTTCAACCAGTACCAGCGCAGCGCGCCCTCCTCGCGTGGCAGCTATGGCGGTGGTGGTGGACGCAGTGGTGGTGGTGGCCGCGGCGGTCGGCGCTGAGCATCGCACGCACGAAGAAGCCCTCGCACATGGAGGGCTTTTTCGTGGGTTCGAATTTGTCAGAAGGGAGCCCGAACGATGCGTACGGTGGGCCCTGTGCCGGCGATCAAGGAGTACATCCCGACCGGGAGCGCGGTGAGGTCGATGGAGGAAGTGCCGGCAGGGACACGCGTGGTCAGGACCATGCGGCCATCCGCGGTCAGAACGCGCACCACGCACGCCTCCTGCACCTTCAGGTTCAGGATCCCGTCGGTCGGGTTCGGATAGGCCATCACGGGGCCGGCCTCGCGCTGTTCGGCGATGGTGGCGTAGAGCGTGCCGCAGCCGGGGTCCAGCCCGCACACGACCCTGGCACAGAAATCGGCCACCAGTCCGAAGCTCACCTCCGGGTCGTTGGTGAGGTACCCAACATGGTCGGTACCGGGGTAGCTGAGGAAACAGTTCGGCACCTCGATGTTATCGCAGCGGAGATGGATGTCATGGCTTCCACTGGCCTGCAGTCCGGTGGGAATGCCCAGCACGCTCACCATCTGGGTACCATAAGGCACCACCTGGTCACCCACTTCATGAACGCTGCAGAGCGGCTGGTCGCCGGCCGAGATCCAGATCGTATCGCCGATGGCCCCGCTGAAACTGTAGCAGGCGAGCACATCGCTGCTGTAACCGGGGGTTCCGCTGATGCCCTCCACCCCTCCGATGGAGGCGGTGTCCGCATAAAGGATCGCCGGGATCTCCGAGGACTGGTCCAAATAGGTGGCGTGCAGCCCTCCGATGGCCCCGGCGCTCACCCCCCCCATGATGATGCGGTCCGGATCGATGCCGAACGGATCACCGTCCTCCGCCACGCTCTTGCGCAGGAACCGGACACAGGCCTTGAGGTCGTGCATGCTGCGGACCACTGCGCGCGTGGTGGTGGCCTCGGATGGAAGAAAGAAGCCCACCCGGTAGTCGGGGGCCACGGCCACATAGCCCAGGCGGGCGAAGCGTCTGCAAAGTTCGGCCACGTCCTGGCGCGCCCCGGTCACGAACGAGCCACCGAAGGCCACGATCACCACCGGCCTGTCCGTGAACGGATCGCCTGCGGGAGCGTACACGTCGAGGTAGAGGTCCTGCGGTGCACCGAGCACGCTCAGGTTGTTGCCGAAGAGGACCGCGCTCTGCACCACGACGCTGTCGAAGTACAGGGGATCGGTGTAGCGGCCGGTCCCACAATCCGATTGGGCATGAACGGAGGCAACGGAAGCGAGGGCGAGCGCAAGGGTCAGGTTCCTGGTCATGGGGATGCGTTGACCGACGCAAGCTAACCGGCCGCCGCATCGCCTCCTAGCGAAAGCCCTTTTCCACGGAAAGCGGATGACTTGTACCTCAGCGTGTTGAGCGAATGGCACGGGGATTGGAACTTCGCGCCCGGATCAACCGATCGAAACCATGAAGAAGCTAATGATCACCTTGCTCGTGGGCGGCGCGTTCGCAACGGGCGCCAAGGCCCAGTTCCAGGTGAACCCCCAGGCCGGCCTGACCTTTCAGAACCTGACCAATGCCTCCCCTGGCGTGGAGTTCAGGGCTGCGGCCGGCTGGCAGATGGGTGCCGACCTGCGGTTCGGCGACCGCCTCTACCTGCAACCCGGTGCGTTCTTCGGAAGCTATAAGACCTATGTGACGAGCTCCAGCGGCGACACCATCAGCACGGAGGACAACCTGATCCGTCAGAACCTGAGGCTGAAGGCCATGGTCGGCTACCGCATCATCGACTCCTACCAGTTCGACATGCGTTTCGCCATGGGTCCGACGTACGACGTGCTGCTCAACATCAAGGACAAGGAGGGGCATTTCGTCTCGAACGAAGGCTACTTCAACAAGGGCCTGCTGAACATCGATGCCGCGCTGGGCTTCGACATGGGCCTGGTGACGCTGGAACCGAGCGTGAGCTTCGGCATCAGCCGGGTCTTCGACCAGGACGAGATCGTAGTGAAGGATATCGATAGTCGCTACCTTACCTACGGATTGACGCTCGGCATCAACCTCGGTAACGACGACTGAGCTTGGGATCCGACCGTACCGGAGATACACGGATCCATCCCGAACGCCTCGCCCGAAAGGGCGGGGCGTTCACGTTCAGCGACCGGCTCGACCGCCCGACACCGGCCGGCGGCCGTTCCTCCCGAAGGTTCCCCCGCCGCCTCTCGAAGTCCGCAACTTTCGGTCATGAAACACCATCTATCGGTCCTGAGCGTGCTTCACTATGTGTTCGGCGCGCTGCAATGCATGGGCGGCCTGGCCGTGCTGCTCCTGGTGGTCTTCGGCGGCTTCCTGAACAGTGATTGGCTTGTCCAACAGGCGGAGGAACCACCGCCGGCCTTCCTCGGTGGCCTGCTGCAATGGATCGGCTGGTCGCTCTTCGTGTTCATCGAGGTTTGGGGTATCCTCAACATCATCAGCGCCGGGAGCATCGCCCGGGCGCGGAACCGGGGTCTCAGTCTTGTCACCGCGGCACTCAACTGCCTCACCATCCCCTTCGGCCTGGGCCTGGCCATCTACACCTTCGTCGTTCTCGGAGACCGGGATGTGCGGGCCGCTTACGGCTTGCCGTCGTGAACGGAGCAGGGCACTATATTCGCGGCCTGATCGGGGCGGTAGCTCAGCTGGCCAGAGCGCGTCGTTCGCAATGACGAGGTCGAGGGTTCGACTCCCTTTCGCTCCACGATGATCGAGGCCCTCCACCGGAGGGCCTTTTTCATTCAGCGACCGCCCTTCTCCCGAAGCTTGATCCTCACCCCCTTGGCCGCAAGCCGGTCGAGCGCTTTCGCGGCATCCAGGAAGCCGGGTTGGATGACCAGGGCCATCTGGTAGTTCGCCGCGGCACTGTCCAACTGACCGGACCGTTCCATGGCCACCCCCCGGTTGTACCAGGCTTGGAAATAGTTCGTGTTCAACGCGATGGCCTTGGAGAAATCCCGCTTGGCGCCCTCCAGGTCGCGGAGGTACTCCATGCGCACGAAGCCACTGTTGTACGGAGCCAGTGCGTTGGTACTGTCCACGGCCATGATCCGAGCGTAGGTCTCCAGCGCAGCACTGTCCTTGCCCGTCTCCTGCAGGAACATCGCCTTGCCGTATAATGCCTCCACGCTGTGGGGCCGAAGCGCGATCGCCGAGTTGAAGTAGTCCAGAGCGAGCGGATCGTTCCTTCTGGCGCTCAGCAAGCCGAGCTGCATGAAGCTCCGGTAGTCCTGGGGATCCTGCTCCACCGCTGTACGGAAGCTGCTGATGGCCAGGTTCGTGTCCCCCAGCTCCATGTACACGAACCCTTTGAGGTAGTAGGCCATGGCCTGGTTCGGATCCTTGCGAAGGGCCTTGTTCACCAGATCGATGGCCGCCATGTGGTCCCGAAGCACCAGCTTGATCTCTGCCAGCTTCAGCAGGGCCTCGATGTTCTCCGCATCGATGGTCAATGCGCGCTCGAACTGCACGGTGGCCTTGTCCACCTGCACGGTCGAATAGTACAGTCCGCCCAAGCTGTTCCGATAGCTCACGTTGGCACTATCGAGCACAACAGCGCGCTCCATGTCCTTGATGGCGGGCCTCAGACTGTCGATGCGCTGGTACAAGGCCGCCCGTTCCGCATAAAGGGACGCGTTACCCGGGTCCTTCACCATGCGTTGTTCCACCTCCCGTATGGCCTGCCCGAGATCGGACGGCGGGGTGACCGGACCGGTGGTGTTCGAGGCCTTCGGGTCCTCCCCACAGCCGGTCAGGAGCGATGCACCAAGAAGAATGAGCAACAGCGGTCGCATGTGCGGAATGGACGGAAAAGCAGGAGCCCCAGTGCTCCAGACACCAGGGCTCCAAGGTAAACGGTAGTCGAAAGCTGCGTATTACCGTTACTCGGTCGGGACCGACTCCAGCTTGGAAGCCGACTCCTTGATCTTCGTTTCAAGTTCCTCGCAGAGCTCGATGTTGTCATCGAGAAGCTGGCGCACCATGTCACGGCCCTGGCCCAGCTTGTTGTCCTGATAGGAGAACCAGCTACCGCTCTTCTTGATGATGCCCAGTTCAACACCCATGTCGATGATCTCTCCGGTCTTGCTGATGCCCTTGCCGTAGAGGATGTCGAACTCAGCCTTGCGGAAGGGCGGGGCCACCTTGTTCTTCACCACCTTCACCTTTACGCGGTTGCCCACGGCCGTCTCTCCTTCCTTCAGCTGGGTGGAGCGGCGGATATCGAGGCGGATGCTGGCATAGAACTTCAGGGCGTTGCCGCCCGTGGTGGTCTCGGGGTTCCCGAACATCACCCCGATCTTCTCGCGCAGTTGGTTGATGAAGATGCAGCAGCAGCCGGTCTTGCCGATCGTACCGGTCAGCTTGCGCAAGGCCTTGCTCATTAGGCGGGCCTGCATGCCCACCGCGCTGTCCCCCATCTCACCCTCGATCTCCGCGCGTGGCGTGAGCGCGGCAACGCTGTCCACCACCAACAGGTCGATGGCACCGGAACGGATGAGGTTATCGGCGATCTCAAGGGCCTGCTCGCCGTTGTCGGGCTGGCTGATCAATAGGTTCTCGGTGTCCACGCCCAGCGCTTCGGCATAGAACCGGTCGAAGGCATGCTCCGCATCGATGATCGCGGCGATGCCACCCTTCTTCTGCACCTCGGCGATCGCATGGATGGCCAAGGTGGTCTTACCCGAGGATTCGGGTCCGAAGATCTCGATGATGCGCCCTTTGGGATAGCCACCAACGCCAAGTGCGGTATCCAGGCCGATCGATCCCGTGGGGATCACCTCCACCTGCTCCACCGCCTCATCCCCCAGCTTCATGATCGCCCCCTTGCCGAAGGTCTTCTCCAGCTTGTCCATCGTCAGCTGAAGGGCCTTCAGCTTCTCCTTGTTCACCTCGTTGGCCATGGTCATTGCGTGTTAGCGTGATTACTGTCGGTCCCCGTACCGTCTGACAGTATTTCCGTCAGATCGGCGACGGACAATTAAGCATCAGGACCCTGTGATCGCCAAATTTTTCGACGTCAAGTTTTCAACGATCAGGCTCCGATGCCTCCCGCGCTCCGCGATCAGGCCGCTTCTCCGCCCGCGAGGCTAATGCGTTGCCGACCGGCCCGCGACGGACGGCAGTTCGGCAAATGGGTCCAATTTCTCGATGAACACTGGCTATTCGTCGATGAAACTTGACAACCGATGCGCGTTCAGCCTTGCTTTGTGTTCCTCTCGCTGGCTGACCGGGCTACTTGGACAGATGCCTGAAGCCATGAACATTGGGAGATCTTCGAACCGACTGCAACGGCAGGTGCGTTGGTTCCCACCCCACCTTCAACGTGAACTGGTCGACCCGGAGCTGTGGTGCCTCATCCTCATCGCGCTGATCATCATCGTCTTCACGCATTGACGTGCACCTGTACCGGGAGGCCCTTGGTGCGGGGCGTTCCTCGTTCACGGCCGTTGTGGTAGAGCGCGTGCGGCAGTCCTAGCTCAGGTACCTTCGCGGCATGGAGCATGTGCCCCTGGCCGAACGGATGCGCCCGAACGACCTGGACCAGGTCGTTGGCCAGGAGCACCTCGTAGGTCCCGACGGCATCCTGCGCAAGGCGCTCACCCGGGGCATGCTGCCGAGCATCATCCTTTGGGGACCTCCCGGCGTGGGCAAGACCACCTTGGCCCGGTTGATCGCCGAGCGTCTCGGTCGCCCCTTCTTCACCCTCAGCGCCATCAGCAGCGGCGTCAAGGAGGTGCGGGAGGTGATCGAGCAGGCCGGTGGGAAAGGGCTTTTCGCGCGCAGCGCGGTGCTCTTCATCGACGAGATCCACCGGTTCAGCAAGGCCCAACAGGACAGCCTGCTCGGCGCAGTGGAGAAAGGGACCATCACCCTCATCGGGGCCACCACCGAGAACCCCAGCTTCGAAGTGATCGGCGCGCTCCTCTCCCGCTGCCAGGTTTACACCCTGAGCCCCTTGAGCGAGCACGACCTGCTGGCCTTGTTGCGCCGCGCCATGGAGGGGGACGAGGAGCTTGCCGGCCGCCGCATCGACCTGCTCGAAACGGCGGCCCTGATGCGCGCCAGCGGCGGCGATGCCAGGCGATTGCTGAACACGTTCGAGGTGTGCGTGAAGGCCGCTCCAGGCGATCCCGTCGTGATCACCGACGCGCTCGTGAAGGAGGTGGTGCAGACCCAGGCCGCCCGCTACGACAAGCAGGGCGAACAGCACTACGACATCGTCAGCGCCTTCATCAAGAGCATCCGCGGCAGCGACCCCAACGCCGCGGTTTACTGGCTGGCGCGCATGGTGGAGGGCGGCGAGGATCCGCTCTTCATCGCCCGTCGGATGGTGATCCTTGCGAGCGAGGACATCGGCAACGCCGACCCGAATGCCCTGCTGATGGCCACCACCACCATGCAGGCCGTGCAGATGATCGGATGGCCCGAGGGCCGCATCATCCTGAGCCAATGCGCCATCTTCCTGGCCTGTGCGCCCAAGAGCAACGCCAGCTACATGGCCATCGGGGCCGCTCAGGCCAAGGTGCAGGAGACCGGCGACCTGCCTGTGCCCATACACCTGCGCAACGCGCCCACCAAGCTGATGAAGGAGCTCGGATACGGACGCCACTACCAGTACAGCCACGAAGGCGAAGGCCACTTCATCGAACAGGAGTTCCTGCCGGAGGCCATCAGCGGCACAGCGTTCTACAAGCCCGGCGACAGCCAGCGCGAACAGGCGCACGCCGCCCTTCTCCAACGGCTCTGGAAGGAGCGTTACGGAAGCTGAACACTCAGTTCGCTCGTTCCGCCTCGAGGAAGCTGCGGTGCATGTCGTAGATGATGCCCAAGCTCACCATGAGCCCCCCCATGGCCTGCTCCACCATCTGCCAGAGGATGTCCACCACGATGTGCAACATCTGGTGACCGGCGAACGACATCCCGAGGATGAAGACCAACAGGTACACGATGAAACCCACGACCGCGCCCAGCAGCATGCTCATGAGCGGGAACGCCCGTTTCAGGCTGATCCATTCATGGATCACGCACTGGTGCACCGCCACGGTCAGGCCAAGTCCGATGAGCAGGTAGACCAGCCCGCTGAGCACGAAATAGAGCGCATGCGGAATGCGCAATTCCTGAAGGTCCGTGAGGGCGAGGCCGTGCCACACGTACGACAGCCCGTACATCACGATGGCCGAAAGCAGCCAAGGCACCAGTATCCTGCGTCTCTTCCACATGGGTCTCCCGCCGGTCTTCCCGCCTACCCCGAACGATGTGGCTAATTTACCGCCCCACATGAAGAACGCAGCGATGAGGGGGCTGGTTGCCTCCTGCCTGGGCCTCCTCGCGCTCACCGCCTGCCGGCGCGACCCTGCCGGACCACGCTGGGATGTGGACCTGGTGGGTCCCTTGGTGCACACCACCTTCACCATCGGTGACATCGTGGCCGACTCCCTGTTGCAGGTGGACGCGGATGGCGACATCACCCTCGTCTACCGGAGCGAACTCTTCGCCTTGAAGCTTGACACCGTGCTGCAGGCCCCGGATACCAACTTCGCCTACCCCTTCGTGATGCCCGTTAGCGGCAACCTGCCCGCCGGTTTCACCTTCCCCACCACCAACGACATCGCCCGTTTCGACCTGGATGACCTTGAGCTCAGGTTCCTGCGGATCCGTTCAGGTATGCTCAATGTGCGCATCCGCAATCAGGTGCCCGGCGTGGTGCTGGGCACCTACGCCTTGCCGGGGGCCATCGACCCCCAGGGCAATGCGCTGAGCCAGGATTGCGTGGTACCGGCCGCTTCCGGCTCCACCACCGCTGTATACAGCACCTCCACCGACCTTTCCGGATACCGCTTCGACCTGCGCGGCCCGGGCTATGACGATGTGAACACCCTCGCCACCGAGCTGGGCTATCAATTGGACCCGAACGGGCCCGCGAACGTGCCGGTGGACCAGGGGGACAGCCTCACGGCCGTGGTGGGCTACAACGACATCGTGCCCGCCTACGCCCAGGGGTATTTCGGCAACAGGCTCATCGACATCGTCTCCACCGGTAGCGCCCTCGACCTTTTCAGGAACATCACCGCCGGAAGCCTCGATCTCGACGCGGTCTCCGCCGACCTGGTGGTGACCAACAGCATCGGGGTCGACGTGCAGGTGGAACTGGACCACTTGCGCGCCCTCAACAGCCGTACCGGAACCACGGTGGACCTGGTGCACCCGATCGTTCAGGGCCCCATCAACCTGAACCGCGCCGTGGACCTGGGGAACGCACCGCAGGCCTCGGTGCTCACGCGCCACCTCGATCAGGACAACTCCAACATCGATGCGCTGCTCGAGACCCTGCCCGACAGCATCCTTTATGCTGGGCACGTGCGGGTGAACCCGCTGGGGGACGTGAGCAACGGCAACGACTTCCTGTACTACGAAAGCCGCCTGCAGGCCGAACTTGAACTGCGCGTTCCATTGCGCCTGATCGCCACCGGGCTCGTGCTGCAACAGGTCGCCACGCCCGACCTACCTGGTACCGCCGAGGGCCATGCCATCCAAGGCGGAACGCTGCACCTCTTCGCCACCAACGGATTCCCGTTCTCGGCCGGCTTCGTGCTGGAGGTGATCGACGTGAACGACCAGGTCACGGCCACCATACCAGTGAACGGTACGATCGCCAGCGGGGTGCTGGGTACGAACGGCCTGGTGAGCACCGCGGTCAGCTCGCGCATTGATGTGCCGGTGGCCGCGGCGGCCCTGGACCGGCTCTATGCCGGCGACCGCCTGCGCATCTCCACGGTGTTCAACACGGCCGATCAAACCCAGCACGTGCAATTGCTCGATCGCTACCGGTTGGAGCTGCAGCTCACCGTGGACCTGAACTATGTTGTGAACGGGGATGAGTGACCAGCGGGCGCTCCTGGTGGGATCGGTATTCTCCCTCGCCTTGGGCATGCATGCCCAGGTGCGGGACACCACCGCGTTGCGACAACTGGTGCGGGAGACCGATGCCATCGGAGCCTTGCAGGGCCTTCACCCCTACGAGGAACCCGGTGCGATGGGCGTGCCCTTCGGACGCAGTACCACGGTGGTGCGCGTCGACGCGTCGGGCCAATACGACAGCAACGCCCTGCGGAACGACCTTGTTTCCGCGCTGTGGAAGGGTGGCGAGGTGAGCCGGGAGGTCCGCGAGGCGAGTCGGGATGAGCTGAAGGGCGACAACCGCGCCGGGTACGACCTGCATTTCGCGCTCAGCGTCCGCTACGGCGAGAGCTTCCTGGGCAGCAAGCGTCTGCGACCGGTGATCGGGCTCGGCCACCGGGATGTGCTGGGCATGCGGTTCACGGACGCGGTGTACGACCTCACCTTCTTCGGCAATGCGGGCTACGAGGGCGATGCCGCCATCATCGCCCCCACCCGGGTGGAGGAACAGCGATACCAGCAGCTTTCCTTCGGGTTCGAGCGGATCGACCGCGCCGATCACCTGCACCTCGCCCTGGTCAACGGACAGTACCTGAACGCGGTGCGACTGGACCGCGGCTACCTCTACACCGCCCCCGATGGTCGTTACATCGACGCCGATCTGCAGGGCAGTTGGCACACCAGCGACACCGCGGGGCAGGCGATGGGCCGCAGCAACGGGCTCGGCCTTGCGCTGAGCGGGGGCATCGAACTGCGTTCCGCCCGGTTCGCGTTCAAGCTTTCCGCGGAGGACGTGGGCTTCATCGTCTGGAACAGCGCATCCCAGCAGCTGCATCAGGACGGGGTGATCCACTATGACGGCCTTTACGTGGACGATATCATCGACCTGGACGGCACCATCCTCGGGGATGCCCAATTGCGGGATACTCTCGGGCTCAACACCACGGCAGGGAGCTTCACCCGGTTCCTGCCGGCCCGGTTCAGGGCCGGTGTGGCGCCTTTCCAACGGGGTGCGAAAGCGCGGCGCAGGCCCGACCTCCTCGTGCTCGAGCATGTCATGGTCCCTGGATACCTGCCGCATCTGGTGTACACGCGTTCGATCAACCTGTCACGTGCGTGGTCGGGGCACGCCAGCCTGGGTTGGGGAGGCTTCGGCGGCGTGCGTGTTGGTGTCGGTGCGTGGTGCGAAGCGCCCTGGGGGCAGCTGCGGATGGAGGTGCCCAACGTGATCGGCATGTTTTCCGGCGCGGCCAAGGGCCGGGCCATTCAGGTGGGCCTGGACATCGCCTTCTAGGCGGCTCAGCGATCGGCCAGGGCCTCGCTCTCGTAGATCAGCTGGCTGCAGGGCTGGCCGTTCTTGAAGTAGAACGTGCCGCCGTACTTGCGCACCACCTTCCGGTATTCGTTCTTCTGCGCATCGGTGGCCAGGGTGATGAGCGTGACGACCTGGCCGGGTTCCACAATGAGCTCCTCGTCGCGCACCACCTCCACCTTCGCCTCCACCTCCTCCGGACGCTGCTCCGAGCGCTCCACGGCGGCCGCCTTGCGCACCGGGCTCTCCTCCTCTTCCATGCGTGGCGCCACCGGTCGGCGTTCATCGGCACCGGTGTTCGCCTTCACACGTGATGTGCTCACGTGTACGGACGGCGGAGGCGGGGGCTTCGGCGCCTCGGCCTTCACCACGGGTGCGGGCCTGGGCTTGGGTGGTTCCGCCTTGGCCACAGGCGCCGGCTCTGGTGGCTTGGCCGACAGTTGCTCCTCGCGTGCCTTCCGCGCTTCCGCGGAGGCCTTCTCCTGTTCGGCCTTCTTGGCGGCTTGTGCGGCCTTCACCCGCTCGGCCTCGGCCTTTCGGGCGGCCTCCTCCGCTTCCCTTTGCTGTCGGGCGAGCGCCTTCTCGTCCTCGGCCGCCTTGCGCTTCGCCTCGGCCTCGGCCTTCAGCCTGGCCTTCTCCGCCTCGGCATTGCGCTTGGCGTCCTCCTCGGCCTTGGCCGTCTCCTCCTGCTGCTTCTGTTGCACCTGCTGCTGCGCCAGCTGCAACTGCGATTGGATGGATTTCGTGTAGTCGGTATCGTAATCGAAGTCGCCCACCGCGGGATCGAAGCGGATCATGCCCACCGGCTGGTTGAAGACCACCGTGTTCACATCGTCGTACTGCTTGAAGAGGGAAACGGCGAACTCGAACGGGGTGAAGCCGTTGCTGACGGCATCGGCCGGTGCGTGCGTGTCGAAGCTGAGTTTCTTGGTGACGAAGCCCTCCTTCTCGAAACTGAGCACATAGCTCTGGTTGAGGTCGAGCTCCAGGGAGAACTTGCTCAGGTTGTTGGTGACCACGCGGTCCTTGGTGCCGTTGCGGTACACCACCACCCGCGTGCCATCAAGGCCGCCGCCTTCGATCTTGGCCCGGCCGTTGATCGTGAAGGTGCCCTGGGCAAAGGCCGGCGCCGCCATCGTGAGGACCACGATGGCGGCGCTGAAGAGTCGTCGGAGCTGCATGGGCGTCACGGCATGATGGTCGGCACGGCTGCGGCCTTCACGGCCATGGCCGCAATGATCGCGGCGATCAGCACGCTCGCCATCAGCAGGGTCCGCTTGGCAACGGTGTTGGTGGTATCCATGGTGGAACTCGTTGACCGTTCCTACGCAACGGGGCGTCGATGGGTTTCATCCAAGGCCGTTCACCTGCCACCGGTGCGAACGCCTTGAACAGCCCGGCCTTCGAGCAGGCCGCGGTCCGTGACACCGCGCGGCCCGCCGCACAGCCCGTCGATGAGACGATCGATGCGGCCGACCTGCAACCAAGTGGGCCCGGTCGCGTATGAACCCGCACACCCGCACCACCACCATGCGCAACCTGCGAACATTCCTGCTCTCCGCGCTGCTCCTGCCCTTCGCCACGGACGCCCAGGACCTGGCCGCCGTGAACAAGCCCGATGATGAGCTGGAGAAGCTCTTCCACGAGGGTGAGAAGGCCTACAACAGCGGCAGCTATGCCAAGGCCATCGGCTTCTTCGACCAAGTGATCCAGCGCGATCCGGGCCACCTCAACGCACACCTTCAGCGTGGCTTCTGCCACAGTCTCCAGTTCAACTACGAGCTCGCCGTGGCCGATTTCACCGCCGTGATCGAACAGAAGGGCGACCACCTGTGGGCCTACACCAGCCGTGGAAGCGCCTACAACAAGCTGGGCAGGTACGAACTGGCCATGCGCGATTTCGACACGGTGCTCACCCTGGACCCCAAGAACCAGGAAGCCTACAACAACCGGGGCTGGGCCAGGAAGGGCCTCGGTGATATGGACGGCGCCTGTCAGGACTGGAAGGCGAGCAAGAAGATGGGGAACGGGGAGGCCAAGATCATCCTCGGCAATAACCGCTGTAAATGACCATGATCCGAACGAGCATCCTTGCGATGGCCTTGTGCGCCACCCTGGTGGCCGGTGCGCAGGACCGCAACTACGACGAATGCGTCGTGAAGGCCTCCAGCGATTGGGGCAAGCCCTGTGAGAAGTGCGAGAGCTACCGCGACGGCTACAAGCGTGATCACAGCGGCACCTACCAGGTGACCCTCCGGAACACCTGCAGCGAGACCGTGGAACTGAAGGTGGCGGTGCAGGAGATGAACGGGGTATGGCGCACCTTCCCGGTGAAGGCGCTTGCCGCCAACGAGAGCATGACCGCCTTCGCCTGCCAGGGCACCGGCAAGTACCTGTACTGGGTGCGCCGGCTGAACGACACCGAACTGCTGCTGCCCAGCGACCAGGAGATCATCACCGAGTACCGAGGGCGCTGAGCCCCCGCATCCAACCGAACGAGAGGCCGGCTTGTCCGGCCTTCGTTCATTAACCGGGTGCTGTGGACAGCCGGGGTCGACAGGGATGAAGCCCGCATCGGCGCGGGACTAGCTTCGGACCGAGCTACGAACCCACGGCCATGAAGCATCTGCATATCGACCGCACCGAGACCTCGCCCGAGATCGACATGGACCTGGAGCATGGCGTGATCGAGTTCATCGGGCGCAGCCTGCCCGCCAACAGCGAGGAATTCTACGGCCGGGTGTACCGGTGGCTGGACGAGTACGTGCGCCGCCCGCAACCCGAGACCACGGTGAACATGCGCATGGACTACCTCGACACCAGCTCAAGCAAGCACTTCTTCAACATCTTCGACAAGCTCAACGCCGTGAGCGAGCGCGGCCAGAAGGTTTGCGTGCGGTGGCACTACGAGACAGGCGACGAGGAGATGGCCGAGGCCGGAAAGGATTATCAGAGCTTCTTCGCCATCGATTTCGATTTCGTGGAGGTGAAGGAGCTGTTCTGAGCGCCTCGACCACCAGCGGAAGGCCCCGGCGATACCGGGGCTTTTTCTTGCGGTCCTGCACGGAACGCGGAACGCGGCCCAAGGGACCGCGCTCCGTGTGTTCCAGCACCGGATCAGAGCAGGTCGTTCGCCAGGTTGGCCAGCGCGCTGCGCTCTCCCTTCTCCAGGGTGATGTGCGCGAAGAGGGGATCGCCCTTCGCCTTGTCGATGAGGTAGCTGAGCCCGTTCGACTCCGTATCCAGATAGGGCGTATCGATCTGGTGGATATCCCCGGTGAAGACGATCTTGGTGCCTTCACCGGCGCGGCTGATCACGGTCTTGATCTCGAGCGGCGTGAGGTTCTGCGCCTCGTCCACGATAAAGAAGATGTTGCTGAGGCTGCGGCCGCGGATGTAGGCCAGCGGTGCGATCGCGATCTTCTCGTTCTCGAGCATCTCGTCGATGCGCTTCGGCGTGTTGTCGTGCTTCTCGAACTGCCCCTTGATCAGCTTCAGGTTGTCCCACAGCGGCTGCATGTAGGGGTCCAGCTTGCTCTGGATGTCGCCTGGCAGGTAGCCGATGTCCTTGTTGCTGAGCGGCACCACCGGACGCGTCACGTAGATCTGGCGGTACAGGCGGCGCTGTTCGAGGGCACAGGCCAGTGCAAGGAGGGTCTTGCCCGTTCCAGCCGCGCCCTGCAGCGTCACCAGCTTGATCTCGGGGTCCAGCAGGGCGCTCATGGCCAGTGCCTGCTCGGCGTTCTTCGGCCCGATACCGAAGACGTTGTGCTTCTCCACGCGGTCCACCTGGTCGGTGCGCGGATCGTACTTGGCCAGGATGCTCTTCTTCTTGTGCCGGAGGATGTAGAAGTGGTTGCCCTTGGGCCGCTTGATGCCCATGTCCTCCACCGGCATCGTGCCCTTCTCGAAGAGCTCATCGATCCGTTCCTCGCTGAACTCGTCCTGCACCGTGCGGCCCGTGTAAAGCTTGTCCTGCACGTCCTTCACCTTGCCGGTGAGGTAGTCCTCCGCGAGGATGTTCAGGCTCTTCGCCTTCAGGCGCAGCGCCACGTCCTTGGTGACGAGCACCACCTTGCGGTCCTTGTTCTGCCGCTGCAGCGTGAGCGCGGCGTTCAGGATCTGGTGGTCGTTCTTTCCGTCCTGGAAGACCTTGGTGGCATCGACCCCGTTGAGGTCATGCTTCGCCACCACCTTGAACTTGCCCTTGGTGGGGCCGTTCAGCGGCGTCCAGTCGGTGATGACATCCCGCGCCGCGATCCCATCCAGATGGCGGATGAACTCGCGGGCTTCGAAATTGATGGTGTCATTGCCTTTCTTGAACGTGTCGAGCTCTTCGAGGACTTGTATGGGGATGGCCACGTCGTGCTCCTCAAAGCAGTCGATGGCCGAGTGGTCGTACAGGATCACTGAGGTATCGAGTACGAAGATCTTCCGGTCTTTCTTCTTCATCCGATCAAGGAACGGTCTTGTCCAAAGCTCGGTGACCCGGCATCGGATGTCGCCCGTGGGGCACTTTCACTTTTCCACGATCGATCGTGCGGTGATCGCGGAAAGCCTTGTAGGACGCGGGAAGCAGCCCCTTCGCTCAGGGCCGCATCAGCCTCAGCGCCAATGCGCCTTCCCCATCGTGGACCCGCAGCACGTAGTATCCGGCCGGCTCAGCGGACAGGTCGACCTCGATCGTGGTGCCCGTTGCGCGCAACTTCCCGGCGCGACGGCCGAGCATGTCGAACACGAACAGTCCCTTCGCCGCGTGATCCGTGCGGATGACATAGCGGCCTTCCCCATCGTTTCGCAGGATCGTGAGCGCGCCGTCCACGAAGGGATCGGCGATGCCCGTGCAGGGATCGACGGTCACGGTGACCACCGCTTCATCATCAGGACATGGAACTGTTCCCGCCACCTGGTAGATGTAGGGCCCTGCGCCGTTCACCAGCGGGTCGAAGATGCCGCTGAAGGGTGCCCCACCGAAGGTGAGCCAGGTGCCGCCGGTGGCCGGTGAACCGCCAAGACCATCGAACAGATCATACGGCCCACCGTCCGCACAGATCACGATGCTGCTGTCCGATCCTGCATCGGAAGGCGCCACCACACCGGTAATGCACAACACCGATGTCGCATTGGCGCAGGGTGCGTTCCCCTGAACGGTGTAGGTGTAGCAGCCCAATGGATCGACACCCGGAACGAAGAAAGGGCCGTGTGGCGCTCCACCCATGGCCCATGTTCCGCCAGGCTGCGGTGCACCACCGAGCTGGTCGTACATCAGGATGGGACCTCCGGTGCTACAGGCCGGCCCCGTGTAGCTGAGCCCCGCATCCGGCGCTGTGTTCACGGCAATGCACAAGGTGCTGCTGGCGTCGTTGCAGGCCGCGGTCCCGCTCACGGTGTACGTGTAGCAGCCGGGCAGCGAGGTGCCGGGGATGAAGGGGCCGGTGAACGGGTTGCCCTGCGGGTCCGTCCAGGTGCCGCCTGGATCGGGGGAGCCGCCGAGGTAGGTCGGCAGATTCAGCGGTGGCGCGTTCGAACAGAGCGTGACGAAAGAACTGGCCCCCGCGTTGGGCGCCTGCTCCACAGTGATGCACACCGTGCTGCTGGTCGGCGCGCAACCACCGGAGCCTGGAACCGTGTAGGTGTAGCAGCCGGATGCGGAAACACCGGGAATGAAGACACCATTGGATGGTGCACCGTTCGGATCGGTCCACGAACCGAACAGGTCCGGGCTGCCGCCCAACAGGGAGATGAGCGTGAAGGGCGGCGCGTTCGAACAGATAGTGTCGGTCGAACTGAGGCCCGCCTCGGGTGCGATGGTGATGACGATGGGGAGCGCCGATTGCGAGCCAGCGGTCGTCGGTGCGGATCCGTTGACCCGCACCCGGTAACCGGCACCGGACGGAGTACCGGGCGGTATGGTGCCGATGATGATGCCGGCGGTGGTGCTGGTGACCGAACCGATGTCCACCGGGGCGGCGAAGCTGCCGAACGCATCGCTCAGCTGTAGTGTGAACACGTTCCCTGCGGTGAACGCGCCCTGGATGCTGTACTGCACTTGAAGGAGGCTTCCTGCGCAGACCTGGCTACCGTTGGGCTGGCAGGCGATGCTATTGCCGCCTCCCATCGTGCCGGATATCGTGATATCATCCACTCCGAACCCCGGATCGTTCCCCCCGAGCAAGGAGCTGCCGTTGTGGAAGCGGAAACCGAAGCGCAGGGTGGCGAGGCCGTCGAAGGCGGCGAGCGCGATCGTCTGTTGCGTCCAAGAGCCCTGGTTGCGGTACTGCGAGATCGGCGTGGTGAGCTGAATCCAGGTTGCGCCGCCATCGGTGCTGTAGTACACCTCGCCGTAGTTCTGGTTGCCGCCGTTGCACAACCACCAGAAGGAAAGGGTCACCCCTGTCATCCCCACGGTGCTCACGTCGCCGTTCATGCGCGCGAAGTGGTCATCGGGAAGGGTGCAGAACCCATCGGCCGCGGCGAAGGAGCAAGAGAGGATGCCATCCGCCACCGCCTCGCTGCTGGCGATGTGCAGGTAGCCGCCGTTGGGGTTGGCAATGCCCGCGGGCTGGGCCGGCACGGACGGGATGGTGTAGTTCAGCGGTATCCCGCTGCACAACACATCCCCGGTGCCTCCGGCATACACGTTGTTGATGAGCCAGGTGTTCGCCCCGCTGGACTGGCTTCCCGCATCGGTGGTGTTCAGGTCGAAGGCCTGGGGCGCACCATCGAAGCCGGTCTGGAAAATGGTGACCTGGGCATGAAGCAGGCCTGTGATGACCACAAGGACCGAAAGAGCGAAGGTGCGCATGGTGGCAGCGGCTGGTTCCGGTAAGGTAGGAGGTTCGCCTGTTCGGAGCGGCAGGCGGGAAAAAACGAAGCGGGGAGCAACGTTGGCTGCTCCCCGCCTCCATCGGGATCCCGACCTGGGCCGGTCCCCCATGACACGCCTTCCGATCCGGTGCCAACGCGGGTCCGTGGACCCCCGCTGACCTGCTTCCGCTACCGCCATCCCGGTATCTGGCGACCGGGGTGGGCGATCCTCCTGCTTCTTACCAAGCCCCACCCCCACCTTGCGGCGGGCATGGGTGGAGGGACCCGTGGCGCAAGCGGCCGAGCGGCCTGCATGCGGGCCGAAATTCCCGCATCGGACCGTTCTCCTCCAATTTCCACAACCCTTCGCTTATTCACATTTTCTCCACAGCGATGAACGATCGACCTGGCCTGCCCGGCTGGCACACAGGCCATGACCATACCGATATCTTCCTGTTCGTGTGGTGGTTAGCCGCGTTCGGACCAGTCCATTCCGCAGGGGTCCGGAACATCGGCATCCATCTCGACAAGGATGCGAGGAGGGCGAAGTTGTCCGCGGCGGAGATCTAACCCAAGCGTAACATCCAAGGGCTGGCGTTGCGCTGTGCAATACCCCACTTTTGCAGCGTAACCCCAACGCATCATGAACAGTCGTACCCTGGCCAGACGAGTTCCATCCCGAACCGCGCTATCGCTTGCTTCTTTGCTGCTTGTCGGCTCCGTGAAGTCCCAGATCGCTGCCTGGGACTTCACAGGTGAATCCAGCCCGGCCACATCGGCCGCGGATGTGTACAATGCCAACCTGGATGCCTCCAACCTGCTCACCCGGGGATCAGGTGCGGCTGCGAGCACCGCTTCGAATTCCTTCCGGACAGTGGGATTCCAGAACAACGGCATCAGCACGGCCAATACCGATTACTTCGAGTTCACGCTCTCGGCCACCGTTGGGTATTCGTTGAACCTATCGACGCTCGATGCCCGGGTGAATGGTACAGGTTCATTCACCGCTGCTCCCGGCGCTTCCCAGCAGTTCGCATACAGCCTTGACGGGGTGAACTTCACCCTGATCGGATCGCCGATGATCACGCTGTCGGGTCCTGTGAACCTGCCGCAAACTGACCTGACGGGCATCCCGGCCTTGCAAGGGATCACGGACGGTACCACGGTGACCTTCCGGTTCTATGCATCGGGCCAGACCACCACGGGCGGCTGGGGCTTCACCTCCAACGCCGTCGGCCAGTATGGCCTCGCTGTTGGGGGCTCCGTTGTGAACAACAGCACCTCGCTCGCCTTCGCCGCCGCTTCCGCTACGGTGGCCGAGAACGTAGGTACCACGCCCATCGCGGTGAACATCACCAACCCCAGCCCCGGCATCGCCACCACCGCCGATCTGGTACTCACAAGCGGTAGCGCCGCACGCATCGGCAACTACACCACTCAGCAGCTGGTGTTCCCCGCCAACAGCAACGCCAGCCAGTCGGTCACCATCACCGTTACCGACAACGGCGTGAGCGATGGCAACGCCGTCCTGATGTTCCAGCTCCAGAACCTGACCGGAGGCCTCGGTACGCCCACGGTCACTCCGCCCAACACCTATACGCTCACCGTGCTCGACAACGATGCCCCGCCCACGGTGAGCATCGGAAGCGCATCCATCGCGGAGGGCAACTCCGGAACCACCAACGTGCAAGTGGCGGTCACCATGGCCACGCAGCCGGGTGCGGACGTGAACGTGCAGGTGACGGATGCCCTCACGGGCTCGGCCCTGAGCGGCACGGACTACATCACCGTCAGCCCGGCCACGATCACCTTCACGTCGGCCGATACCTACCCGAACACCCAATACGTCACCGTGGCCATCGCAGGCGACACGGACGTGGAGCCGAACGAGACCATTGACCTGATGCTCGGCATCACCTCGGGGTCCGCCACGCTGGGCACCAGCACCGGTACCGTCACCATCACCAACGATGACCTGCCCACCGTGTACATCAACGAGGTGGACGCCGACAACCCGGGTACGGACAACCTGGAGTTCGTGGAGCTCTACGGCGCGCCCAACCTCTCCCTCACCGGCACGGTGCTGGTGTTCTTCAACGGCAGCAACGACCTCTCCTACACCTCCTTCGACCTGGACGGTTACAGCCTCGACGCCAATGGCTTCTTCGTGGTGGGCAACGCTGCGGTGCCTGGCGTTGACCTGACCTTCCCGGACAATATCCTCCAGAACGGTGCGGACGCTGTTGCGATCTACTACGCCGACGGCAGCTCCTTCCCCACCAACACCCCGGTCACCACTACCAACCTGATCGATGCACTGGTGTATGACACCGATGACGCGGATGATGTGGGCCTGCTCGTGCTGCTGAATCCCTCCCAGCCGCAGATCAATGAGAACGGGAGCGCGCTGAGCGCCTCACAGAGCATGAGCCGGGTGCCCGATGGTGGTACGCTCCGGAACACGGACACTTACGTATTGCAGACGCCCACACCCGGCGCCACGAACACCAACACCTGCGACTTGGTGCTGGGCAGCGAGAGCGTGGCGTGCGCGACCGTGACCCCCGGTCCGGGCGACACCTACTCCGTGAGCATCCCCTACACCGGCAGTGAGCCCGGCGTCACCGTGGTGAACAACAGCGGTTCCGGTACCGTGGGCGGGGACGACCCGGCCGTGTTGGTGAACGGGACCATCGTGGTGAGCGGGATCACCGAGGGCACCCCGTACAGCATCACCTTCACGGCTCCCTGCGGTGCCCTGGTGAAGAGCGGCAGTGCCCCGGCCTGCGAGCCCTTGCCCCTCATCGTCATCAACGAAGTGGACTACGACAACCCCGGCACGGACAACGCCGAGTGGATCGAGCTCCGCAACAACGGCAGCATCGCCTACGACCTGAACGGGTACAAGGTGGAACTGGTGAACGGCAGCGCCGGTGGTGCCGCAGTGTACAAGACCATCGTCCTTCCCACGTTCAGCCTCGCTCCTGGCGCTTACTACGTGATCGGCAACAACGCCACCATCCCCAACATCAACCTGGTTGAAACGCCCGCCACGGACATGATCCAGAACGGAGCGCCCGATGCCATCGGCCTTCGTGATGCCAGCAACAACCTGCTCGACGCCATCAGCTACGAGGGGACCAGCGGCGCGCCCTATCAGGAAGGCGGCGGCACCACCCTGGCGGATCCCGGCACCACGGCAGCCGCCTCCGCGAGCATCGGCCGCTATCCTGACGGTGCCGACACCAACGACAACACGGCCGACTGGGCCCTGGCCTGCGTGAGCACGCCCGGTGCCGCGAACACGCTGGGCGTCGACACCGACGGAGACACTTTCCTTGACTGCCTGGATGGCTGCCCGAACGATCCGAACAAGCAGGCCCCGGGCCAGTGCGGTTGCGGCGTATCCGACGTGGATACGGACCTGGACTTCATCGCTGACTGCCTGGACGGCTGCCCGAACGACCCGTTCAAGGTGACCCCCGGCGATTGTGGCTGCGGCAATCCGGACACGGACGCGGATGGCGACCTGGTCTCCGACTGCATCGATGGCTGTCCCAACGATCCGCTGAAGACCAGCCCCGGCCAGTGCGGCTGCGGCGTGCCGGAGAGCGGCGACACCGATGGCGATGGACTTGCCGACTGTGTTGACAGCTGCCCCTTGGTGGCCGGCCAGATCGGTAGCGCCTGCGACGATGGAAATGCCTGCACCACCGGTGATGTGCTCGACGCCAACTGCGTCTGCACCGGCACCTTCCAGGACACCGACGGCGACGGCGTGTGCGATGCCAGCGACAGCTGCCCCTTGGTGGCCGGCCAGATCGGTGCCGCCTGCGACGATGGAAATGCCTGCACCACCGGTGATGTGCTCGACGCCAACTGCGTCTGCACCGGCACCTTCCAGGACACCGACGGCGACGGCGTGTGCGATGCCAGCGACAATTGCCCCTTGGTGGCCGGCCAGATCGGTGACGCCTGCGACGATGGCAACGCGGCCACGATCAATGACGTGCTCACGGCAACCTGCACTTGCGAAGGAACCGTGGTGGCCTGCACGCAGAACGAAGTGACTCTGGAACTCACCACGGACAACAATGGAGCACAGACCAGCTGGGAGATCGTCCCCTCCGGCGGTGGCGCTCCCGCCTGCTCCGGCAGCGGTCTGGCCAGCAACACCACCATTTCCGTCACCTGCTGCCTGGCCGATGGCTGCTACCAACTGCGCGTGCTTGACAGCTTCGGTGACGGGATGAGCGCTGGCGGCTGGGTGTTGCGCGATGCCAGCAACCGCCGGATCCTGGATAACGCGGGCGATGCGAACTGGACGGGCTCCTCCGTGCAGGCCCCCGACGTGTTCTGCCTGCCCATGGGTACCGACGGCCTCACCGCCGCCACCTGCGATCAGGAAACGGCGACCGGATCCTTCACCCTACAGACCGAGGAGAACCCTGCAGTGACCGCACAGTTCGGTGTGAGCAACAGCACCAGCGGCTATCAGTTCTGGATCTACAACCCCGACGGATCCTATAGCCGCCGCGTGTTCTTCAGCCACCAGAGCCCCGGCAGCAGTGCTCCCTCCGGTACGCCCGCTCCGTTGAAGGCCTCCTTCCTTCGGCTGAACACCCTCACCACCAACCCCGTACCCAGCTTCACCCTGCTGAACGTGAAGGTGCGGGGCCGCGTGGCCAACGTGAACCTGGAATGGGGCGCCGCCTGCCGCTTGAAGGTGGACCCCACCGCCAACTGCCAGCTCACGCAGCTCACCACCACGGCCGACCCCGTGATCTCCTGCGGTGCCTCGGGCCTGCTGATCAACGGTGCGGACAAGATCTATGCGGTGATGGTGCCCGGAGCCAACAAGTACCAGTTCCGCTTCACCCGTCCGGGCTACACCCGCAACATCGCCACCACCACCCGCGCACTCACCCTCAGCGAATGGAACACCAACCCGCTTCAACCGGGCCTGTGCTATGATGTGGTGGTGCGCGTGAGCTTCGATGCGGGCACCACGTGGTGCGCCTATGGCAGCAGCTGCCAGATCTGCACCACCCCGCCCCCGCCCGTCAATGGCGGCAACGACCGCGCCCTGAGCGCCAACACCGCCAGCGGCCTGGTGATCTACCCCAACCCCAACCGCGACGGGCTCCTGCAGTTGCGCGTGGCCGATCTGGGATCCGATCAGCAGACCGTGACCGTGGACGTGGTGGATGTGCTCGGCAAGCGGGTGATCGCCCTGGTGATCCCCGCGCAGGGCAGTTCGCTCAACGCCACCCTCCAGCTCAACGGCATCAACGCCGGCCTGTACACGGTCAACGTTTCCGCAGGGGACAAGGTCTTCACCCAGCGCCTGGTCATCCAGTAACGCCATCCCCCGTTCCAACCGAACGCCCTGGCCATCGGCCGGGGCGTTCGGCGTTCAGGCCCCTGGCAGCAGTTGCCAGAGCCGTGGCGCCTCAGTGCGGCGCCGCTCCACGGGATCGACCGAGGACCGGGTCTCCCTGGCGATGCTGGCTCTCCGATTAGTTCTCGAGGGCGGCGCAGCATTCCTTAGCCCGGCCCATGAGGGACACCATCGGCACGGGTGGCGAACGTTGACCCCATCGCTGCATGCCATCGCGTGCGCCCTTGTTCCGCAGGGAGGGACTTCCTGGAATGGAGCGGCCCCCTCCATCGTTCGCACAGGAACCAGGAGGGGGCCGGCGACCAGCGCGCTCAGCGCACCACGAAACGGGTGGCCCCTTCGGTGGCGCCCGAATCGTCCATCAGGATCACGCTGTACATACCCGCCGGAAGGGCCGATACATCCAGGCGCTGCTGGGCGGCGCCGGTGGGCCAGGTGCGGCTCAGCATCACGCGTCCGGTGGCATCGACCACCTGCAACCGTGCATCGGAGACGACATGCCCACGCTCAAGGACCACTTCGTCCGTGGCCGGTACCGGGAAGACCCGCACCTCCTGCACATCCACCGCGCCGATGCCCGTGGCGATGAATTGCACCGTGTCGCTGTACAGCGCACAGCCCCCGGCATAGGTCCCCAGCACGTAGTAATCACCACTTACCAGGGGCTGGTAGGTCTGTGCGATAGCTCCCGGGATGGCCGCCCCATTGAGGTACCACTGGTATGCGTTCGCGACCGTGGACGACAGCTCGTACCCGTCGTTGCTCAAGGCCGGCGCGGGCATCGGGCACTTGTCCACGATCTTGGAAACCACCCCGGTGGCCTGGTTGCAGGCGTACAGGGTACCGTCGTACCCCTCGGCGATGCACACATAGCCCTGCACTCCGGAGGAGAGCAGGTTCTGGTCCACCCAGCCGCCTTGCCCATCGGGCGTGAGCGACCAGAATTGACCGGCGCAATAATCGGTGTAGATGTAGCGGCCGTAAAGGCGTGGGAAAGTGGTTCCCCGGTACACGCGCCCGCCGATGCTGGAGCACCACGCCCCGCCGATGGCCACGTTCTGGTGCACCGTAACAGGCGGGGTGTAGTAGGACTGCGGCTGGCACCCGTTCGTGTTGTAGCTCACATCGCCCTCGTAGCACCGCCAGCCGAAGTTGGGGGAGCCGATGGTGCCGGCCGGCCAGAAGTCCACTTCCTCCCAGGCGTTCTGCCCCACATCGCCGATCCACACATCACCCGTCAACCGGTCGAAGCCGAACCGGAAGGGATTGCGCAGGCCGCTCGCCCAGATCTCGGGCAGCGTGTCGCCACCGGCGTTGGCCCACGGGTTGTCCGACGGAATGGAATACGTGCTGTCCGGCTCGGGATGGATCCGCAGGATGTTGCCGAGCGGGTCCGTGGGGTCCTGGGCGTTGCCGTAGGGGTCGCCACCGCTTCCACCATCGCCCAAGGAGATGTACAGGTTGCCGTCCGGACCGAAATCGAGGTCGCCGCCGTTGTGGTTCTCGAACGGCTGGGTCCAGGTGAAGAGGATCTGCTCGCTGTTCGGATCGGCCACATTGCTGTCGGCGCTCACGCTGAAACGGGACACCACGCTGTATCCAATGCCCGTTCCACCCGTGTAGTGCACATAGAAGAAGCCGTTGTTGGCGTAGTCCGGATCGAAGGCCATGCCCAGCAGCCCTTGCTCGTTGTACGTGTCGTTCACGATGCTCTGGATGTTCAGGAAGGGGGTGGTGAGCACCGTGTTGCTGTCCGTGATGATGCGGATGACGCCCGGTTGGCGCACAACGAAGAGGCGGCTGTCGCCGCAGTGCGCGATGTCCACCGGCTTGGTGAGGCCCGTGGCCCAGGTGTTCAGCTTGAGCTCCACCGGGTTCTGGGCGTTCAGCGCCAGCACACTCGGAAGAGCGAGCAGGAGGAGGTTCCTTTTCATGGAGGTCCGTGCAGGTTGATGATGGCCGAATGTACCCTGCCGCCCGCACTTCGGGCCATTGGTTCCGATGGGGCGGTGCGGCCCGTCCCCGGGCGCGGCACCCCGGCCTACATTTGCGGCCCCGTTCGCGCCAACGGGGATCGACGAACCATGGGCCTCAAGGAAGAGATCGCACGCCGCCGCACTTTCGCCATCATCAGTCACCCGGATGCCGGCAAGACCACCCTGACGGAGAAGTTCCTTCTCTACGGTGGGGCCATCCAGACCGCCGGTGCGGTGAAGAGCAACAAGATCCGCAAGGGCGCCACCAGCGACTTCATGGAGATCGAACGCCAGCGCGGCATCTCGGTGAGCACCAGCGTCATGACCTTCGAGTACGGCGGATGCCTCATCAACCTGCTCGACACCCCGGGTCACAAGGATTTCGCCGAGGACACCTACCGCACCCTCACCGCGGTGGACAGCGTGGTGCTCGTGGTGGACTGTGTGAAGGGCGTGGAGGAGCAGACCCGCCGGCTGATGGAGGTATGCCGCATGCGCAACACCCCGGTGATGGTCTTCATCAACAAGCTCGACCTCGAAGGCCGGGACCCCTTCGACCTGCTCGACGAACTTGAGAAGGAGCTTTCCATCAACGTAACGCCGCTGAGCTGGCCGATCGGCATCGGGGCCACGTTCAAGGGGGTGTACGACCTGTACGACAAGGACCTGCGGCTCTTCGAGGAGGTGAAGACCAAGGTGGAGGGCAGTGCGGTGCACATCGACGACCTCGCTGACCCGCGGCTGGATGCCGAGATCGGGGGCGATGCGGCAAGCCAGCTCCGCCATGATGTGGAACTGGTGGACGGCGTGTACGGCGAGCTCGAGCTGAAGCGATACCTCGCCGGTCGCACGGCGCCCGTGTTCTTCGGCAGTGCGTTCAACAATTTCGGGGTGAAGGAGGTGCTCGACACCTTCGTGCGCATCGCCCCTCCCCCGGGCCCCCGTCCCACCGACCAGGGCGAGGTGCTCCCGGACGAGCCCAAGTTCAGCGGCTTCCTTTTCAAGATCCACGCGAACCTCGATCCCAACCACCGCGACCGCATCGCCTTCCTCCGCGTGTGCAGCGGACGCTTCGCCCGCAACACCTATTACCACCACGTGCGCCTCGACAAGGATGTGCGCTTCTCCACGCCAACCACCTTCCTGGCGGCGCAGAAGACCATTGTGGACGAGGCCTGGCCCGGTGACGTGATCGGCCTGTTCGATACCGGGCAGTTCAAGATCGGGGACACCTTCACGGAGGGTGCCGTCTTCAACTTCCGCGGCATCCCCGAGTTCAGCCCCGAGCTTTTCCGTGAGCTCATCAACAAGGACCCCATGCGCAGCAAGCAGCTGGAGAAGGGCATCCGGCAGCTTACCGATGAGGGGGTGGCCCAGCTCTTCACCCAGCAGCCCGGCAACAAGAAGATCGTGGGGTGCGTGGGCGACCTGCAGTTCGATGTGATCCGTTACCGGTTGGAGCACGAGTATGGTGCCGCCTGCGAGTTCCAGACCATCCAGGCGCACAAAGCCTGCTGGCTCACCAGTCCGGACAAGGAGGCGTTGGACCGGTTTGTCCGGATGAAGGCGCTGCAGATCGTGCAGGACAAGGATGGAAATCCCGTGTTCATGGCGCCATCGGCGTACATGCTCGATCTGGAGCGGAAGGGCAATCCGGAGATCACCTTCCACACCACCAGCGAGTTCAAGACCCTGGCATCCGTATAGCCGGCACCAAAGGAAAAAGCCGCCCGAAGGCGGCCTTTTCGAAGGTGTTGATGGTCACTTGCTGTCCTCCCGCCAACGCGAGAGCTGATCCGCCGTGAGGATCTTGGCCAGTTCGCGGTCGACGTATTCATCCATGATCTGGTACTGGCCGCGCATGTCCGCCTCGACATCCTCCTTGGGTTGCCCTTGCATGCGGTACTCCAGTGCCTTGATCTGGCGCTCCACCTGCATGTACACCTCCTGAACACGCGGTTTCTGTTCGGCGGTGAGCTTGGCGGAACGGTCCACCATCTGGGTGTGCTTGGTGGCGTTCGCCGTCATCTCCGGCGTATCCACGCTCTGGAAGTCGGGTCGTTGGGCGGACACCGTGAAGGCGGCCGCGGCCAGCAGGACGGTAAGGAAATTGCGTACCATGTGCCTGTTCGGTTGGTCGTTCAAAGGTAAGTGATGGGATGACGGTGGCGCCAGTGATTAGTTGCCTGTACCCACGGCGACCTGTTGATGGGAAGGCGTCAAAAGATCGTTAACGGCCGTCACCCCCCTGCAGCCCCGTCTATTTTTGGCTTCCATGTTGAACCGTTCAACCCTGCTCGGCGCAGCCCTGCTGGCCCTGCCCACCTTCGCCCAGGACACCCAACGCCGCCTTGAGTTCACCATCGGAGGCGCGGGAAAGGACACCGTTTACCTGGCCAACTACTACGGCAAGAAGCTCTTCTACAACGACACCGCCGTGGCCGACGCGAAGGGCAAGGTGGTGTTCCAGCGGAAGAAGGGCTACAAGGCCGGCGTGTACGCCGTGGTGGTGCCCGGACCACGCTATTTCGAGATCCTGGTGAACGAACCGGAGGTGGTGATGGAGACGGACACGCTCGACCTTCTCGGCCATCTGAAGGTGAAGAAGAGCCCCGAGAACCAGATCTTCCTGGATTACGTCAACTTCCTGAACGGGAAGAAGAAGGAGGGCGATGCCGTGCGCCAGCGCATGGAGGCCACCCGGGACCCCATCATGAAGGGACGGGAGAAGGCGCGGCTCGAGGAGCTGGACAAGGAGGTGAAGGCCTACATGCTCGCCGCCGTGGAAAAGGACCCCAAGACCTATGCGGCCAGCATCATCCGCATGAGCATGGATCCCGAGCGCGTGGAGATCAGGCGCGCCGATGGCACGGTTGACAGCCTGGCCACCTACTACCACTACCGCGCCCACTATTGGGACAATACGGACCTCAGCGACGAACGGATCCTGCGCACCCCGGTCTTCGAGAACAAGTTCGAGGAGTACATCGGCAAGGTGGTGCCCCAGATCCCAGACACCATCAACAAGTTCGCCGACGACCTCATCAAGCGGATGGACCACGGCGAGGAGCTCTTCAAGTACGCCGTGCACGCCATCACCTACAAGTACGAGACCAGCGAGATCATGGGTATGGACGCCGTGTTCGTGCACATGGCCCAGACCTATTACTGCGTGAACCCCACCCGGGCCACCTGGATGCCCAAGGAGAAACTGGAGAAGCTCTGCGAGCGGGCGCGCAAGCAGGCCCCGTTGATCATCGGTGCCAAAGCCAAGAACATCATCCTTCCGGACAGCACCGAGCAACGCTGGGTGGACATGTACAAGGTTCCCAGCGAATACGTCTTCATCGTGTTCTGGGATCCCCACTGCGGCCACTGCAAGAAGGCCCTGCCCGACCTCTACACGCAATACAAAGAACTGCTGAAGCCCGCCGGCATCGAGGTGTACGCCGTTGCCAAGGCCACCGACAGCACGCTCTTCGCCGATTGGAAGGCCTACATCCGCGAGCACGACATGCGCTGGATCAACGTGGGCCTCACCTGGCATGTGTACGAGGAAGCGCGCCGGAACAGCGCCAAGTTCATCCCCTCGCTCACCACCATCGAGAGCCTGAACTACAGCGACGCATGGGACATCTTCGCCACACCGCGCTATTTCCTGGTGGATGCGGACCGCAAGATCGTGGGCAAGCAGATCGAGCCCGATCAGGTGGTGAAACTGGTGGAGCAGCTGAGGCGGATGAAGGCGAAGAAGGAGAGCGACCCGAAGCCCTGACCACCTCTCTCCGGATGCAAGGAAAAGGCCCCGCCATGGCGGGGCCTTTTCCTTGCCGAGCGCGGGCTGTGGCCCTCGGTCACTGTTGCGTATCCCGGGTCCACACCTGCTCGGTGATGGACTGGCCATTGCGGAAGTAGAAGGTGCCCCACTTGGCGATCACCTTGCTGTACTCATCGGCCTTGTTGCCGTTCACCACCACACGGCGGATGATGACCTTGTTGCCTTCGGTGTAGCTCTCCTCGGTAACCCCCTGGGGGTACTCGGTGGCGAGCTTGCTGCGGTTGTAGTCGGCATAGCTCTTGGGCTGGTTGAGCGGGCTACGGTCCAGTTGTTCCTTCTGTGCCAGGCGCTGGTCCTGGCTACGGTTCACGAGCTGTGCCTCGCGATCGGCCAGGCGTTGCTTCTCGTTCGCCACATGCTCGCTCTGCTCCTGCTGCAGCTGGTCGCCGCGTTCCTTCATACGGGCCTGCTCAGCGGCAAGGGCGTCGGCATTCGCCTTGGCCTGCGCGGTGCGGTCCTGTCCGGCGCCGGCCACGTCGGCCATGCGGTCGCGGTAGGCGGCGACCTCCTGCTGGGCGCCCTCCACGCTCCGCGCATGCCGTTCGTTCCACGTGGTGTTGCGGTCGGCGATGGCCACCTCGGTACCGACCTTCCCCTCATAGGCCTGGCCACGCGCGGCATCGGCCCGCTCCCGGCGGAGGCGCTCCTGCTCGGCCTGCTGCTCCTTCTGTGCCTCCACCTCATCCAGGTAGCTCTGGCGCATGCCATCGCGACCCTGGTACAATCCGGCACCTTCCTCGTAGGCATGCTTCTGGGTCATGCCCCCTTCGCGCCGCTGACCGGCGGCTGTGGTGTTGTTCACCTCGGTCTCGTTCACGTCGGACTTCAACTTCTTGATGCGCTCGTACTTCTCGGCCTCCTCGCGCGCGCGCGCCTCGCGCATGAACTCAATGGCCTCCTGCTCCTTGCTGGCGTCCACCGTGCTGCCCTTGCGCTTCGGAGGCGGTGGAGGCTCATCCTGCTTGGCGGTGGCCTGCTCCGCCTCGCGCCGCTTGCGCTCGATCTCGGCCAGCAGCTTGTCGATCTGCTCGATCTTGGCCTGCGGGTAGGTCTCCTTCGGCTTGATGTCGAGCGCCTGGGTGTAAAGCGAGCGCGCCTCGGTGTACTGCGTGGTGCCGAAGGCGGCATCGGCCTCGGCGATGACACGCTCGTACTCGGCCTCGCGGGCCTTGTCCGCATCGAGGCGGCGACGCTCCTCCTCGGCGGCCAGGCGCGCGGCCTCGGCATCGGCGGCCTCCTTGCGGCGGCGCTCCTCCTCCAGCCGGCGCTGTTCCTCCGCCTGGCGGGCCGCATCATCCATGGCCTTGGCCCGCTCCGCAAGCTCGGTCTCGATCCGCGCCAGCTGGTCCTTCGGATACTTCTCCTCAGGCTTGATGGCGAGCGCAGCGGTGTACCGTTCACGGGCCACATCGTAGTTCTTCTGCCCGAAGGCGAGGTCGGCCGCAGCGACCGCATCGCGGTAGCTCTGCTCCACGGCGTCCACCTCGGCCTGCTTGCGGCGGCGTTCCTCCTCCAACCGGGCGCGCTCTGCGGCATCCTGCTCCGCCTTCAGGCGGGCCGCCTCATCCGCGGCGGCCTGGTCCGCCAGGATCCGATCGATCTCCACGAGCCGGTCCGTCGGGTGTTTCTCTCCCGCCTTGATCGTGAGCGCATCCTGGTAACTGAGCTTCGCGTTGGCGTACTGCTTCGCATTGAACGCGGCATCGGCCTTGGCCACCGCGTCCGCATAGCGCTTCTCCAGGTCGGCCTTCTCCCGTTCCAGACGCTCCTTCTCCGCCTTCTCCCGCGCGGCCGCATCCAGGCGTTGCTCAATGGACCCGATACGGTCCTTGGGATGCTGCTCGTTGGGCTTCAGCTGCAGCGCGTCCTTGTAGTCCTTCAAGGCCTCGGCCAGCTTCTCGCCGTCGAAGCTCTTGTCGGCGCGGGCGATGAGCTCATTGTACTTGGCATCAAGCTCCTGGCGCTTCTTCTCTTCCGCGGCCAGGCGTGCGAGCTCGGCCATCCGTGCGTCGCATTCGGCCATCTTATCCTTCGGGAAACGCTCCTCCGGGCTCACTGAGGAAGCCTCCTGGTACTTGGCCTTGGCGGCCTCGTAGTTCTCGTTCTTGAAGAGCTCGTTGGCGTTGTCCACGAGCTTCTGGTAGCGGGCCTCTTTCTCCTGTCGCGCCTTTTCCTCCTCGGCTTTCCGCTTCTCTTCAGCGATGGCGGCATCGATGGCCGTCAGTTGGTCCTTCGGGTACTTCTCCGCGGCCTTCAGCTTCAGGGCCTCGTTATAGCCGGCCTTGGCCTCGTCCCACCCCTTGCTCCTGAACGCCGCGTCGGCCTTCGCAAGCGCGGCGGTATAAGCCTCGTCCAGTTCCTTCTGTTCACGGTCGGCCTCGGCCTTCGCGGCCTCATCGGCGATCGCCTTGTCAATGGCCGCGAGCTGGTCCTTCGGATACTTCTCGGCCGCCTTCAGACCGAGCGCTTCGTTGTACCCGGCCTTCGCATCGTCCCACTTCTTCGCCTTGAACGCGCCATCGGCCTTGGCCAGGGCCGCGGCATAGGCCTCGTCGAGCTCCTTCTTCCTGCGCTCCTCATCCGCCTTCTTCGCCAGGTCGGCCAGGGTCTTGTCGATGGCGACCAGCTGGTCCGTCGGATACTTCTCACCCGCCTTGATGGTGAGGGCCTGGCCGTACTTGGCCTTGGCCTGCTCCCAGTTCTGCGCCTTGAAGGCCGCATCGGCCGCCGCGATGGCCGCGGTGTAATTGGCCTCCTTCTCCTTGGCGAGCTTCTCCTCCTCGGCCTTCTTGGCCTCGGCCGCCACGGCGATGTCGATGGCCGCGAGCTGGTCCTTGGGATACTTCTCCGCGGCCTTGAGGCCGAGCGCCTCGTTGTAGCCGGCCTTGGCCGCGTCCCACTTCTTCTCCTTGAACGCCGCGTCGCCCTTGGCGATGGCGGCCTTGTACTTCTCCTCCAGCTCCTTGGCCTTGCGCTCCTCCTCGGCCTTCTTGGCCAGCTCATCCAGGAAGGCCTGGCATTCCTTGATCTTGCCCTTGGGATAGGCCTCCTGGTCCTTGATGTCGCTGGCCGCCGCGTACTTGGCCTTGGCCCCCTCGTAGTCCTTCTTGCCGAAGAGCCCGTCGGCCTCCTTGATGAGGGCGGCGTATTGTGCGTCGCGCTGCTTGTTGCCCTCGGCCTCCTCCAACTTCATCTTGGCATCGCTCAGGCGGGCGGTGGCCTTGGGGTCGCTGGGCTTCAACGCCAGTGCACCGTTGAAGGACTCAACGGCCTTCTTGTAGTCGGCGGCGGTCATGGCCTGTTCGCCTGCGGCCATGGCCTTGGCATAGTCGGCATCCGCGTTGGCCTCGCGCTTCTTCTTCTCGTCGTATTCCTTCATCAGGCGGGCGATCTCGCTGCGGATCTGCTCGGTGTACTGCAGGTCCCACGTGACCTCGTTGGTGGCGGGGTCGAACTTGGCCTTGCCGATCGGCTGCTGCAGCACGCTGAAGTCCATGCCGGGCAGCTCGTTGAACAGGGTCATCTCCACGTTCATGCCGTGGCCGCCCACACGCTCCTCCTCGGGAATGTTGCGGGTGTCGATGGTGATGTTCTTCGCCACCATGCCGCCCTTGCCGTACACGATCTTGTAATCGCTGCCGTAATCGAGGTTGAACTCGTACTTGCCGCTGGCATTGGTGGTGGTCTCGGCCAGCTTTGCGCCGTTCTTGTAGACGCTCACCACCACGCCATCGAGCTTCTTGGCACTGATGTAGTCCTTCACCGTGCCGTACACGTACACGTTGTCCACACCTCCGCCCTGCCCGAAAAGCAGGGTGGACATGGCGACGGCCAGCACCGTCCAGAGCAGGCGGCTTCGTAGCATCTTCCCTCGTTGCAGGTCCCCTCGCGGAACACCTGATGCACAAGCGGTTCCGGACGGCCAATTTAAGCCAATTTTGGTGCCCTTGGCCAGTGGGCCGCACCGCACGGCATGATCAGCATCTGGGAACAGCGCTCCTTCAGCGCCAGGCCTCACCTGGTCGTGGTAGGATCGGGCATCGTGGGGCTCTTCACCGCCCTCCACCACAAGCGCGCCCACCCGCACCACCGCGTGCTCGTGCTGGAACGTGGCCCGCACCCCAGCGGAGCCAGCGTGCGCAATGCAGGCTTCGCGTGTTTCGGCAGCCCCAGCGAACTGCTCGCCGACATCGCCGCCGAGGGCGAGCAACGCGCGCTTCACCGGGTGGAGGAGCGCTGGAGGGGCCTGCGTGAGCTGCGCGCCGAGCTGGGCGACGCGGCCATCGGGTTCGAGGCTTCGGGTGGACATGAGCTGTTCGCGCACGACCCGCTGTACACGCGCGTGGCCGAAGGGTTCGATGCGTTGAACCGTTCGCTCCACGGCATCTTCGGACGCCGCGTGTATGAATGGGCCGATGGACGGAAAGGTGACCACGGTCTTCGCACCGACCACCTTGCCTTCACCGAGCTGGAGGGCCCGGTGGACAGCGGGAAGCTGATGCACGCCCTGCTGCGGAAGGCGCAGGAGAACGGTGTGGAGCTGCAATTCAATACGACGGTGACCGCCGTTGACGAGGAGGCCGACGGCGTGCGGCTGTCGCTGGTGGTGGGCGGTCCCATCCTGGCCGAACGCGTGGCCGTGTGCACCAACGGCTACACCCGGGCGCTCTTCCCGCACCTGGACGTGCTGCCGGCCCGGGGCCAGGTGCTCCTCACCGCCCCCATCCCCGGCCTGAAGCTTAGGGGCACCTTCCACGCCAACGAGGGCTACGTGTATTTCCGCGACCTCGAGGGCGCGGTGCTGCTGGGCGGCGGTCGCGACCTCGACAAGGAGAGCGAGACCACCACGGAGCACGGGGTGACGCCCTTGATCCAGGACCACCTGGAGCACCTGCTCCGCACCGTGATCGTTCCCGGTGTGCCGTACACCATCGTGCGGCGCTGGAGCGGCGTGATGGCCTTCGGCAGCGCGGGCAAGGAGCCCTTGGTGGAGCACATCTCGCCCCGCGTGGTGGTGGCGGTGCGCCTGAGCGGCATGGGCGTGGCCATCGGCATCCGCGTGGCACGCAGGGCGGCGGATCTCATCAGCCTTTGAACGAAAAAGGGACCGCCTGCGCGATCCCTTTCCTGGGAGCCTCCTGTCAGATTTGAACTGACGACCTGCTCATTACGAATGAGCTGCTCTACCGCTGAGCTAAGGAGGCCTTGCCCTCCCAGCCGACCGGGGTGTGCCCAGGGCGACAGCGAGGGGCGGCAAATGTAGGCAGCGCGGTCCAATGCGCGTCAAGTGCCGCGCACCGATCACGCACGCGACCTACTGCCGCGCGAAGCGGGCCACGCGGCGACCTTGGACGCACACCGTGTAAACCCCGGGCTGCAGGTGTTCCACGGACAGGCTGGTGCGCAGGGCCGAGGCCCTCCCGGCCAGCACCTGGCGGCCGCTCGCGTCCACTACGGTGTACGCAGCGCCCACCGGCAGTGAAACGTGTACCACTTCGGTGGCCGGGTTGGGGAACACCGCCAGCTCCTCCTCCTGCACGGTGCTGATGGAGGTTGGTGCACGCAGGTCGAGCGCCAGGCGGCCGGGCGCGACCCCCACGGGGACGGAGGCCAGTTCGGCGCCATTGTGGTCGAGCACGTGCAGCGTACCGGAGGAGACGAAATCGGTGGTGGTGGCGTAGAGCACCTGGTCCACGGGATCGTCCAGCAGGCCGTACACGAAGGGCGTGCCCGGAAGGGTGTCGGCCACGGCACCGGTGGTGATGTCGAAGCGTGCCAGGGAGCCCTGGGCGTACTCCAGGTACCACACCTTGCCGTCAGCCAATGCGCTGGCGGCGCAACCGCTGTTCACCGCCACGTTGCTGGTGTAGGTGAGCGTGCCGCTGCCGCGGGCGATGCGGCTGATGCTGCTTCCGCTGAAATCCTTGTTGTTGAAGGCGTAGATGGCATCGTCGGTCACCATGAGGTTCTCGGGGTTCACCCCGTCGGGCCCCAGGTCGATGGTGCCTTCCCAGGTGCCGCTGGCCGGGTCGAGCACGCCCACCAAGCCGACCGCATTTCCCCATTCGAAGCCGTTGTTCACAGCGATCCAGGCCTTGCCATCGGCCACCTCCACATCCTCGCAGCTGTATGGCAAGGTGGCGGGGTCGATGGTGTAGAGCTGGTCGAGCGTGGCCTTGTCCAGCACCTCCACGTAGGAGGGCAGTCCGCCCACCTCGCCCTTGGTGCACACGATGCGGTCATCGGCGATGGCGAACCGACGGATGCCTTGGACCACCGCCTGGTCGAGGACCTGCCAGCTGTCGGCATCGACCTTGAGCAGCAGGGAATCCGCGGCCACGTAAGCGATGGCGTTCTCCACGACCACGTGGTTGCCCCAGCGCACGCCGGGGATGGTGAGCACGGGCTGGTAGCTGCCTGTGGCCGGGTCGTAGCTGCCGAGCGAAACGGGCACGAGCTGGGTCTGTGTGCCCATGTCGTAGTGCCCCTCGTTGAGCACGAGCACCTGGTGCACGGTGGATTGGGCGCTTGCGCCAAGGGTCAGGGCCAGAAGCCCAACGGACAGGAAGGGACGGTACATCGAGTTGGAGGAATAAGCTGCCGTGTTCACCGCACGGCGTTCTCGGTGGTGAAACCCCGGGCAAGGAGCGGCGGCCTGTACCGCAAGCTGCCGGCCCTGGTCCCGGGGCCGTGATCTCGCGGACCCTTGCGGGCCCGGCGCGTGGCAGGTCTTCTGGCTCACCCCCCTACCCGCCGCGCCTTCCCCCGTGTAGCGGAGTGGCGTTGTGCAACGGGCGTCAGGGGTTCACAGCTGCGGGAACAGCTCCCGGTTCTCACGGGATTCCCTTTTCATCCGGTGGGCCTTGCGGCTTCCCGGAACCACGACGCGGGGCGAATGTAGCGCTGCCCGGCCGCGCTTCTATCTTGCCCCCGATGAGCGCCTACGACCTGCGCCTGCTCGACCTCTCCCCTGCGGGCATCGCCTCGATCACGGCGTTGCTGCGGCAGGTGTTCCCCGATGCCCGGCATTTCACCGAGGCGGTGGTGCGCTGGGAATACGTGGACAACCCGGACGGCGCGGCCGTCGGTTTCAACGCCTGGATGGGCGAGGAACTGGCGGCCCACTATGTCGCCATCCCGCTCCTGGCGCGGGTGAGCGGCCGGGAAGAGAAGGGCCTGCTCTCACTGAACACGGCCACGGCCCCGGCGCACCAGGGCAAGGGGCTCTTCACCAAGCTCGCGGACAGTACGTACAGCTACGCGTCCAAGCATGGCTTCAGCTTCGTGATCGGGGTGGCCAATGCCAACAGCACCCACGGCTTCGTGAAGAAGCTCGGTTTCCAACTGGTAAGCCCGCTGCGCGCCATGGTGGGCGTTGGATCGCTGCCTGCATCGCGCAGCGCATCGCTGCAGTACGAACGCCTGTGGCACACCGAAGCCCTGCGGTGGCGCCTGGCCCATCCGCTGTACCGATACACGGTGAAGCGTGAAGGCGCACGGCGGTTGCTGCTGAGCGAGCGTTCGCAGTTCGGCGCACGGTTGCTGCTGGGCGCTCTGGACCACGCGGCGCTTACGGGGATCGACCTTCCCGCTCACCAAGGCCCGTTGCCCTTCCGGATCTGGGTGGGCCTCGATCCCGGCATGCGATGGTCCCTGCGCCCGTTCGTGAACATCCCTGTGGGGCTGCGTCCCAGTCCGCTCAACCTCATCTTCAAGGACCTCACCGGACAAGGGCGCACCTTGGATCCGCGGCAGGTGCGTTTCCAGGCCTTGGATTTCGACACGCTCTAGAAGCGGTACGCCACCCCGGCCTGGAGCGCCATGCCCGTGGTGTTGAGCTCGGCCGAGAAGCCCGAAAGCGCTACCGATCCGCCGTTGCTGGCGTACTCCTTCAGCTGAAGCGCCGAACCCATGTAGCGAAGGTGACCTTGTAGTCCGAAGTGCTCACCGAGCATGAAGGTGACCCCGCTCCCAAGGCCGAAGAACGGCCCGCTGTAGGTGGACTCGGTGCGTGCACCGCCATCGTTGTCGGTGATCTTCAAGGTGGAGCTGCCGATCTGCAGGGAGGCGAACCAGCAGAACCGATCATGGTTGATGATGTAACCCCGGGGCTGGACGCCGAAGAGGACCAGGCTGTTACTGCGGGTATTGTTGGAATCGAGGTAGGACCCCGGCTCCAGGAACAGTCCGATGCTCACGGGCTTGGCCAGGCCATATTGGACTTCGATGGGAAAGAGCAGCGTGGCCGCACCATCGTCATTCTCCTGTTTCACGTCATAGGTGCCGCCCAGGATGGGTATGGCCACCGTTTGTGTGGAGATGTACTGGGTGTGGTGCGCGCCGATGGCCGTTCCCAGCGAGATCTGAAAGGCTCCTTTCCGGTTCACCTGCCCAACCAGTGCCGCAGGAAGAACCAGGAGGGCGATGACGAGGATGTGGTGCCGCATGGACATGTGATCGCGATGCGAAGGTGCAGGGCGAAGGGGTTTCGGGAGCGATGGGGCCCAGGTCCATTCTTCAACAGCCGGTTGTGGCCCGCAGCACCAGGGAAGGGCGCACTCTTGGGTTCCCATGCCGGCCTTTCATCGGAGCCGACCCGCGCCGGACCATGATCCACGCGGACTTTCAGCTGTGGCTGAACGTGGACGGCCGCTTCGGCCCTGTAGTTGCGCGACCACTGGCGCTCGGCTCCGGCTTACCCTAGATTTGGGCCGAGCCGGTGGATGGTGAGATCCTCCGGCACGAACCAAAGACCAGCGGGAACGAACGACCTGCAACGTTCCCCGCCCCACCGATGGAGAACCAGAAGAAGATGGACGAGACCGGTAAGCCCGTTGCGACCGACATGGACCAGCGCACCTACGCTGGCTATTCTGGCGGCGGAGACCTGACGTTCGACCCCCAGAAGGACCTGAACCTGCCGGGCAGCTACGACGAGGTGCTGGTGCGCTTCAGGAAACTACAGGGTGATCGCGCCGTGGAGGTGCTGAACTGAAACAGGCCCAACGATCCTGTGGCAGGGCCGTCCGCAAGGGCGGCCCTGTCGCGTTGCGGGCTCAGCCTTGCTGGACCCAGAAGGGCGGCAGCTTCTCGCTGATCTCGATGTGGCCGAAGCTCTTGCTCTGGCGGGCACCGGTGCGCTTCGCCCAAGCGGCCATGCGCGTAAGCCCCTCCACCAAGGGGGTGTTGGGCTGCGCACCGAACACGCGCTCCAGCTTGCCGTGGTCGCTCCAGGCGTGCACCACCTCGTTGCGGGCCTCCACGTGCTTCACCGCTCCCTTCACCCCCATCGCTTCCATCACGGCCTGCGCCAGTTGCAGCACCGTGCAGGGCGTGTCAGCCCCGATGTTGAACACCTCGCCATAGGCCTCGGGCACGTCCACGCAACGCGCCATCACCGGGGCGATGTCGCCCACATAGCTGAAGGCACGCTGCTGCAGGCCGTCGCCGAACACGCTGAGCGGGATCCCCTGCATCAACTGGTTCATGAAGATGCCCACCACGTTGCGGTACCGGTCGCCGATGTTCTGGTACTCGCCGTACACGTTGTGCGGGCGGAACACCACGTAGTTGAGGCCGAACATGTGGCGTGCGGCGTACAGGTCCAGCTCCACCGCGTACTTGGCAACGCCATACGGGTCCTCCGGACGCGGCTGCATGTCCTCGCGCATGGGCGGATGCAGCGCGCCGTACACCGCGATGCTGCTGGTGAACACGAAGCACTTCACCTTGTGGCGCACACTGGCGTTGATGAGGTTGATGCTGCCGATGAGGTTGTTCTGGTAGTTGAAGCCGCGGATGAAGTGGCTGAGACCTTCCGCTGCGTACGCCGCCAGATGGTAGACGTGGTCGAAGTGGTGCTGCGCGAAGAGCGCATCGATCAGGGCGTAGTCGTTGATGCTGCCCTGCACGAACGTGGCGCGCGGGTCCACCTGGTCGCGGAAACCGCCGCTGAGGTCGTCGAGCGCCACCACCGTGTGGCCCATGTTCAGGAGCTCCTTCACCAGGTGGGCTCCCATGAAGCCGGCGCCGCCGGTGACGAGGGAAACAGGCATACTGGACAGTGGGGATAAGGATGCGGGACGAAGGAACGTGTTCCGGGCGAAAGACGGACGGGATACCGGGCAGTTGCCGCCTCGCCGTTCACTGGAACGTGAGGCGGTCGAGGCTGTAGCGGCCGCTGCCGGTGAGGAAAATGCCCAGGTAGGCGGCCAGGTACACCAAGGCCAGTTCGCGCTCGCCGAAGGGAGCCCCGCTCTTGAGCACGAAGGCGATCACCGCCATGCCGATGATGAGCGGGATGGTGGTGAACCGCGTCCACAGTCCCAAGGCCACCAGCAGGGCACAGGCCGTTTCGGCCAGGGTGATGAGCACAAGGGAGATGGTGCTGCCGAGCCCGATGGGGTCCGCGAACGAGTCCATCCGCTCGGTGAAGTTCATGAGCTTGGGCCAGCCGTGCTGCCACAGCATCATCCCACCCGCACTGGCCCGCACCACCAGGATGCCCAGGTCCACATTGATCTCGTCCGACTTGAAGAGCATGGGGCGAAGTTGGACCGGCCCTGACGGACGCCTCGACCTGGTGTTCCATCATTTTTCCACCATGACCGGCCGATCGTTCGAGGGAACCCGGTGTCGGCAAAGCGCGTACAACGGTCGCCATGAAGCAGCTGCTCACCATCGTTCTGGGTCTTTCGCTCCTTTCCGCCACGGCCCAGGAGCTCGCGTTGGCCGCCCCGGCGAACTCCACCTGCTCGCCCTACCAGCAGGGGCTTGCAGCGCTGCGCGCGCAACGCTACCAGGAGGCCTTCGACCTGCTCACCGGTGAGGTGAGCGCCCATCCTGAACATGCCAAGGCCTGGTACCACCGCGGGGAGGCCCAGCAGGCCTTGGGACGTTCCGAAGGCGCCCTGAGCGACATGGACCGCGCGCTGGCCCTGCGACCACAGGATACCCATGCCCGCCTTCGCCGGGCCGATCTGCTCATCGCCGGTGGCCGTGCTTCCGAGGCCCGTGCGGACCTGGAGCAGGTGATCGCCACCTACCCCGACAGTCCCATCACCGTGCACGCCTTGTTCAGCCTGGGCAGTGCCTGCATGGCCGACAACGACGCCCAGGGTGCACTGACCGCCTATGACCGTCTGGTGGTGCTCGCACCCGCCGACGCCCATGCCTGGTACGACCGGGGCCTGGCGCGCAGCGAGGCCGGTGATGCGCATGGTGCCGTGGCCGATCTGACCGAAGCGTTGAAGCTCGAACCCGGCATGGCGCAGGCCTACGCGGCGCGCGCCATCGCCCAGGTGCACGCCGATCACAGGGCCGAGGCCTGCGGCGATGCGCAACGCGCGAAGGAACTCGGCGAACAGCGCGTGGACGACCTCGTCCTCATCTATTGCAAGTAAGCGGTACAGCTGCCCGCAGCGGCTGAATTGCCTTACTTGGCGGCATGTTCGGAACGCGGCCGTCGAAGGCGGAGCTGCTGCTCCTGGCCGTGCTCGTGTTCCAGCTGGTGACCGCGGTGCTCGCGCTCGGCAACCGCAACGACCTCGACATCTTCCTGGCCGCTTCACGCGACCTGCTCGCCGGGGGCGACATCTACCGCACCCTTTACAACCAGGACTACGCCTACTTCTACAGCCTGGCCTTCGCCCTGCTGGTGGTGCCCTTGACCTGGGTGCCGGTGGTGGTGGCCAAGCTCCTGTGGAGCCTCGCCATGCTGGCCGCCGGCTGGCGCTGCCTGGTGATCACGGGCCACTGGCTGGGTCTGGACCGGCTTCCGTTGCAACGGCGGCGCCTCATCGAAGGCCTCGCGGCGCTCATGCTGCTGCAGGCGGTGCGCGACAACCTCAACGCCGGGCAGACCACGCTCCTGCTCTGTTGGATCGGCCTGGAGGGCATCCGTCTGGCGCAGCACGACCGTCCCGTGCCGGCGGCCCTGCTCCTCGCCTTCGGCATCGACCTGAAGCTGCTGCCCTTGGTGGTGGTGCCCTACCTGGTGTACCGCGCACAATGGCGCACCCTGGCCTGGCTCCCGGTGTGGCTGGCGGTGTGGGTGCTGGCCCCGCTCCCCCTGGTCCCCAACGGCCAGGGGACCGCGCTCCTGCAGGAGCGCTGGCAGCTGATCGACCCTGGCGGTGCCCGCCACACCCTTGACAACGAGGAGCCCGACTTCATCGCCTTCGGCGGTCTTTTCAGCGCATACCTGGGCCAGCCCCATTCCAACGACCACCCGGTGGACCTTCCGCGCACGCTGGCCGTGGCCCCTCCCGCGGTGATCGGTGCTCTGGTGTGGACGGCCCGCGCGTTGATGGCCTTGGGCATGTGGTGGTGCCTGGGCCGGCCGGTGTTCGCCGCTCCGGTGGATGAGGTGCACCGCGCCCGGGAAGTGGCCTTCCTCATGGGCTCCGTCTGCCTCGTTTTCCCCCATCAGCAACACTATTCCATGTTCCTGCTGGCCCCGGCAGTGCTCTACCTGTGCGCCGGCGAGCTCGCCCGGCCTCGTCCGCGCACCTGGGCTCTTGTGCTGCTTGCCCTGGGCCTGAATGCCTACCTCGTGGCCGGCACCTTCCTGGAGGTGTTCGACCATTACAAGCTCTTCAGCTGGACCGCGCTCGCGGTGCTCGCGTGGACGGCGTTCGGTGCGGTGCCGCGCGCACGATCCCTCGCCAACGCTGGACGGGAGGCGGCGTGAACCCTTCGCAACCCTGGTGATGCGCGGGGCGTACAAGCCCCGCCATGAAGCACATCACCACTCTTCTGATGGGCCTTGCGGTGTTCGTTCAGAGCACGCTGGCCTCACCCGTCGACCCCACCGAGGACCCGTTCCAGAGCGGCGTCGCCGCCTTCCGCGCGGCACGCTACGAGGACGCGTTCACGCTGCTCACCGAAGCCGTGGTGGCAGACCCCGCGAACGCAAAGGCCTGGTACTTCCGAGGCATCACCCAGCAGAACCTCGGCCAGGCCGATGGCGCGCTCTCCGACCTGGACCGCGCCCTGGCCCTGGATGCCGCCGACCCCGACACCCGCCTGGGCCATGCCGAGGCCTTGATCGCCAACGCTTATTATCCCGAGGCCCGACAGGAGCTGGACGCCCTGCTGCGCGCGCATGGCAACGGCCCCATCGCCGTGCATGCCCTCTTCAGCCTGGGCGTGGCCTGCGCCATGGCCGATGACGATGCCGCCGCACTGAAGGCCTATGACCGGCTCATCGCCTTGTCGCCCGGGGATGCGCGGGCCCTATGCGACCGGGGCATCATCCGCAGCCGCATGGGCGATCAGCAGGGGGCCATCGAGGACCTCACCGCCGCCATCCAACTCGACCCCAGGCAGGTGAACGCCTATGCCGCGCGGGCCTACGCCCATGCCGCCGCAGGGCACCGGAGCGACGCCTGCGGCGATGCCCTGAGGGCCAAAGCCCTGGGCGACGACTCCATGGGCGCCCTGGTGGTGCAGGCCTGCGACTGAACCGTTCACGCGGTCGCGCACACAGGCCTCTTGATATCCCCTGAGGCCCATGCGTCCGGTGGCTCCGAAAGCACTACTTTCGCGGCCCCTTTCGCCTGCCGCTCGTAGGGCAGCGAACACGACCATGAAGATCCAAGTGACCCTCCCGGACGGTTCCGTCCGGAGCTACGACCACGGCGTAAGCGCCATGGACGTGGCCCGCAGCATCAGTGAAGGCCTCGCGCGCAACGTGCTCTCCGCCAAGGTGAACGGCGAAGTGCGCGATGCCGACCGTCCGCTACCGGGCGATTGCACCCTGCAGCTGCTCACCTGGAACGACGCCGACGGCAAGGCCACCCTGTGGCACAGCAGCGCGCACCTGTTGGCGGAGGCCGTGGAGGCCCTTTACCCCGGCACCAAGTTCGGCATCGGCCCACCCATCGAGAACGGCTTCTATTACGACATCGACCTTGGCGACCGCACCATCGGCGAAGGCGATTTCGAGGCCATCGAGGCCAAGATGAAGGAGCTGGCGGCCAAGAAGAGCAAGTACGAGCGCAAGGAAGTGAGCAAGGCCGACGCCATCGCCTACTTCACCGAGAAGGGCGACGCGTACAAGCTGGAGCTCTTGGAGGGTCTGAACGACGGCGAGATCACCTTCTACACACAGGGCAACTTCACCGACCTGTGCCGCGGGCCGCACATCCCCGACACCTCGTTCATCAAGGCCGCCAAGGTGATGAGCGTGGCCGGGGCCTACTGGCGCGGTGACGAGAAGCGCAAGCAGCTCACCCGCCTGTACGCCATCACCTTCCCCAAGCAGAAGGAGCTCGATGAGTACCTGGTGCTGCTGGAGGAGGCGAAGAAGCGCGACCACCGCAAGCTGGGCAAGGAGCTCGACCTGTTCACCTTCAGCGAGAAGGTGGGCCCGGGCCTGCCCCTGTGGCTGCCCAAGGGCACCGCGCTGCGCGAGCGCCTGGTCAACTTCATGAAGGCCGCGCAGGAGAAGAGCGGCTACGAGCAGGTGGCCACCCCGCACATCGCGCACAAGGACCTGTACGTCACCAGCGGCCACTACGAGAAGTACGGCAAGGACAGCTTCCAGCCGATCCGCACGCCGCACGAGGGCGAGGAGTTCTTCCTGAAGCCCATGAACTGCCCGCACCACTGCGAGATCTACAAGAGCCGTCCGCGCAGCTACAAGGACCTGCCCATCCGCCTGGCGGAGTTCGGCACGGTGTACCGCTACGAGCAGAGCGGCGAGCTGCACGGCCTAACGCGGGTGCGCGGCTTCACGCAGGACGATGCCCACCTTTTCTGCCGCCCCGACCAGGTGAAGGAGGAGTTCATGAAGGTGATCGACCTGGTGCTGCTGGTGTTCAAGGCCCTCGACCTGAAGGATTACGAGGCCCAGATCAGCCTGCGCGACAAGGAGGACCGGGCCAAGTACATCGGTTCGGACGAGAACTGGACCAAGGCCGAGCAGGCCATCATCGACGCGGCCGCCGAGAAGGGGCTGAAGACCGTGGTGGAATACGGTGAGGCGGCGTTCTATGGTCCCAAGCTCGACTTCATGGTGAAGGACGCCCTGGGCCGCAAGTGGCAGCTGGGCACCATCCAGGTGGACTACAACCTGCCCGAGCGCTTCGAGCTGGAGTACGTGGGCAGCGACAACGCCCGCCACCGCCCCGTGATGATCCACCGGGCGCCCTTCGGCAGCCTGGAGCGTTTCGTGGCCGTGCTCATCGAACATACCGCTGGCAACTTCCCCCTGTGGCTCACCCCCGAGCAGGCCATCGTGCTTCCGCTGAGCGACAAGTACTTGGATCAGAGCCGGAAGATGCTCGAATTGCTCAAAGAATCCGATATTCGCGCCTCCGTTGACGAACGGAACGAAAAGATCGGCCGCAAGATCCGCGATGCGGAACTGGCCAAGATCCCGTTCATGCTCATCATCGGGGAGAAGGAGGCCGAGGCAGGTACTGTCGCGGTGCGTGAGCATGGCCAGGGCGACCTGGGCGCCATGACGCCGGACCGGTTCAGCGAACTGGTGAAGGCACGCATCGAGCAGCAGTTGCAGCGCTCCTGAACGAACGACGCAAGAACCCAAATACCCCTACGTGGCAGGTCCTCCCTTCAACCGTCCTCCTGGCTCCCGCCCTCCTGGCGGGGGTGGTTTCTCCGGTCCCCGTCGCCCCTTCCGCGGGCGTGTGATCAAGGAGGATCCGCACCGCATCAACGAGAAGATCCGCGGCGTGCACACCGTGCGCGTGGTGGGCGAAGGTGTGGAACAGGGCGTGTACCCCTTCGAGCAAGCGCTGCGCATGGCGCAGGACATGAGCCTTGACCTGGTGGAGATCAGCGCCACGGCCGATCCGCCCGTGTGCCGGATCGTGGACTACAAGAAGTTCCTCTACGACCTCAAGAAGAAGCAGAAGGAGATCAAGGCGAAGCAGAGCACCGTGGAGGTGAAGGAGATCCGCTTCGGCCCGAACACCGACGAGCACGATGTCAACTTCAAGCTCAAGCACGCGCGGGCCTTCCTCACCGAGGGGCACAAGGTGAAGGCCTTCGTGTTCTTCAAGGGTCGCACCATCGTGTTCAAGGAGCGGGGCGAGATCCTCTTGTTGAAGTTCGCCCAGGACCTGGAGGACGTTGGACTGGTGGAGAGCATGCCCAAGCTCGAGGGCAAGCGCATGATCATGTTCCTGATCCCGAAAAAGAAGAAGTAAGGCGGTGCCCGCACCGACCTCCCTTTCCGTTCAACCCGAATAACCAAGGACAGTCAACAGTCAAAGCAGAGAGGCCATGCCGAAGATGAAGACCAAGTCCGGCGCCAAGAAGCGGTTCAAGCTGACCGGCACCGGCAAGGTGAAACGCAAGCACGCGTTCCACAATCACATCCTTACCAAGAAGCACAAGAAGCGCAAGCGCAACCTCGCCAAGATGGCCGTGGTGCACAAGCGCGACGAGAAGGCCATTCTCGATCTTCTGAAGTAAGACCCATCGCACCGGGTAGAACAGGTAGCGTTAACCAGGACGTGCAGCCCCAAAGACCAGCCACCGCGCTGACGCTCACGCCCGAAAACCAAGCGAACAATGCCTCGTAGTAAGAACAAGGTCGCCAGCCGCGCCCGCCGTAAAAAGGTGCTGAAGCTGGCCAAAGGGAACTTCGGTCGCCGCAAGAACGTGTGGACCGTCGCCAAGAACACCGTGGAGAAAGGCCTCTCCCACGCGTGGGACGGGCGTCGCCTCAAGAAGCGCGACTTCCGCAGCCTGTGGATCCAGCGGATCAACGCCGCGGCCCGCATGCACGGCATGAGCTACAGCGTGCTGATGAACAAGCTGAAGACGAACAACATCGACCTGGACCGCAAGGCCCTGGCCGAGATCGCCTACCACGATGCGGAAGCCTTCAAGGCCATCGTGAGCAAGTTGAAGTAAGCCCTTGTTGCGCGGGCGGCAACGGTCGCCCACCGACACATTGCGGAAGGACCCCTCGGGGTCCTTCCGCCGTTGAAGGCGGACCCTCCCGCTATCTTCGGCCTCCGCTCCCATGGCCGCATCGCGCTCCGTTCCCCGCTGGGTGATCCTGCTGATCGACCTGGCCTTGTGCGGGATCGCGCTCACCGCGGCGTACCAGCTCCGCTTCAACTTCAGCGTGCCCGGCTTCGAGGTGGACCTGCTGCTGCCGGTGCTGCCCTGGTTCTTCGCGGTGCGCCTGCTCTCCTTCGTGCTCGCCGGCACCTACCGCGGCATGGTGCGCCACACCGGCACCGACGACGCGAAGCGCCTCTTCCTCACCGTGCTCGGCGGCTCGCTGGTCTTCGTCCTGCTGAACGTCGCGCGCTTCCACCTCTTCACCCGCGTCTTCTTCCTGCCCTTCTCGGTCATCATCATCGACTTCATGGCCACGGCGATCCTGCTCATCGCCAGCCGCATCGCCGTGAAGCTGCTGTACCTGCGCGCCCGGGGCTCCGGCAAGGACACGGTGCGCGTGGTGATCCACGGCGCCGGCGAGGCAGGCCTCATCACCAAGCGCACGTTGGAGCGCGAAGGTTCGGCGCGGTACAAGGTGGAGGGCTTCGTGGACGATGATCCGCGCAAGGCCGGCAAGCGCCTCGAGGGGGTGCTCATCTCCCCCACCAGCAACCTGCCGCGCCTGCTCGCCGACGGAGCGGTGGACCAGGTGATCATCGCCATCCAGCACCCCGACCCCGAGCACCGCCGCCAGGTGGTGGACGCGTGCATGGCCGCCCGGGTGCAGGTCCTGAGCGTGCCCCCGGTGAGCGACTGGATCAACGGTCAACTGAGCTCCGGCCAGATCCGCGAGGTCCGTATCGAGGACCTGCTCGGCCGGCCGGTGATCCGCCTGGACGATGCCGAGGTGCGGGAGCAGTTCGCCGGGCGGCGCGTGCTGGTCACCGGCGCGGCGGGAAGCATCGGCAGCGAGATCGTGCGGCAGCTGATCGGCCTGGGCGCGGCCCGTGTGGTGATGCTCGACCTGGCGGAGAGCGCGCTCTACGACCTGGAGATGGAACTGCTGAACCGCGGAACGAAGGGCTTCGCGCCCTGCATCGGCGATGTGCGCGACGAAGCGTTCATGAGCTCCCTGTTCCAGCGCGAGCGCCCCGAGGTGGTGTTCCATGCCGCGGCCTACAAGCATGTGCCGTTGATGGAGGCGCAGCCCCACCAGGCCATCCGCACCAACGTGGGCGGCACGCGCATCGTGGCCGGGCAGAGCGTGAGGCACGGTGTGCGGCAGTTCGTGCTCATCAGCACCGACAAGGCCGTGAACCCCACCAGCGTGATGGGCGCGAGCAAGCGCGCCGCCGAGGTATTGGTTCAGGCCCTGGCGGCCTCGCCGGAGGCGGCCGCAACGCGCTTCGTCACCACGCGCTTCGGCAACGTGCTGGGCAGCAACGGCTCGGTGATCCCCTTGTTCCGCCGGCAGATCGCCGAGGGCGGGCCGGTCACGGTGACCCACCCGGAGGTGACGCGCTTCTTCATGACCATCCCGGAGGCGTGCCGGCTCGTTCTGGAGGCGGCGACCATGGGGCGGGGCGGCGAGATCTACGTGTTCGACATGGGCCGGCCCGTGCGCATCGCCGACCTGGCCGACCGCATGATCCGCCTCAGCGGCAAGGAGCCCGGTCGCGACATCGAGATCCAGTACACGGGCCTCCGTCCCGGGGAGAAGCTCTACGAGGAACTCCTCGCCTCCCAGGAGGACACGCTGCCCACGCACCACCCGCGCATCCTCATCGGCAAGGTGCGCACGTCTGACCCGGCGGCGGTGGCGGATGGGCTGGCGCAACTGCAACACGCCGCTGCGCAAGGCGATGATGGCGGTTGTGTGCGCGCCCTGAAGCACCTCATCCCCGAGTACCGGAGCCAGAACTCGGTCTATGCTACCTTCGATGCCCCTGCCGACGGCGCGCCGAAGCAGGCTTGACCAACAACGAACGGACGATGACGCGGGACAGGAACCTGGAGATCGCCAGGCTGCAGAAGGAGATCAGCGACCACATCGGCGTGGGCCCCGACAGCCTGGTGTTCAACTTCGAGGAGCAGGGCGCCAACCGGGGCAAGCTCTACCTCATCACCATCAACCCGCGGCACAACCAGAGCTTCCTCTTCCACGCGGTGGAGGGCAGCGACAAGCTCGACGCCCTGCGCAACATGCTGGAGTACGTGCACTCCTACAAGGAGCGCACGAGCAGTTACACCGTGCAGTGGAGCGCCAAGGGCGAGAATACATTGCAGACCTCCTACTTCCGCGCGAAGAACGTGCTGGAGGCCCTGGACAAGCTGTTCTACGACCGTGACCCCAACAGCATCACGGTGTTCTCCGTGATCCTGAACCCGATCTCCTGAGCGACCGCCACAGGACCGGCCTCCTGCGTCGCCCGACACCCGCTTCTCCTCCCGTTACAGCCCTGCGCGGCATGCGTACCAAGACCACGATCCAGGTCCGATTCAACGACATCGACATGGCGCACCATGTGCACAACTCGGTGTACCTGTCCTACTTCGAGCTCGCGCGGATGGACTTCCTGCGGCAGTTCATCGAGAAGGAGCACGACTGGCGGAAACACGGCCTGATCCTGGCCCGCAACGAGGTGGACTACCGGCAACCGGTGCACCTGAGCGACCCTGTGGAGGTGGAGACCTGGTGCAGCAACGTGGGCAACAAGAGCTTCGACCTGAGCTACGCGCTCTTCGTGAAGAAGGCCGACGGTCGCAAGCTCTGCACCCAGGGCCGCAGCGTGATGGTGTGCTTCGATTACGAGGCCGGCGGCAGCATCGCCGTGCCCGATGCCTGGCGGCGGGCCCTGGCCCGCCTCATGGAGAACGACGCCTGACCACCATGCGGGCCATCACCCTCACCCCTTCCAACGAGCACCTCGCCGAGAGCGAGCTCGTGATCAATCCGGATGGATCGGTGTACCACCTGGCCATCAGGCCGGAGCACCTGGCCGGGACCGTGCTCCTGGTGGGCGACCCCGGGCGCGTGGACCAGGTCAGCGCCCACTTCGACACGGTCGAGCACCGGTCCCGGAACCGGGAGTTCATCGTGCACACCGGTACCTGGAACGGGCACCGCATCACCGTGCTCTCCACGGGGATCGGCACCGACAACATCGACATCGTGCTGAGCGAGCTGGACGCCCTGGTGAACATCGACCTGGCCCAACGCCGGCCCAAGGAACAGCACACCGCCCTCCGTCTGGTTCGGCTGGGCACCTGCGGTGCCCTGCAGCCCGATATCCCGGTGAACGAGCTGGTGGTCTCGGCCTACGGCGTAGGCCTCGACAACGTGCTGCACTATTACGCCAACGAGCAGGACGACGCCGAACTGCGCCTTTTGCAGGAACTGCTCGCGCAAACGGAATGGCCGGACATCCTGCCCGTTCCTTACGTCGGCACCGGCGACAAGGGGCTGGTGGAGCTGCTCGGCAACGGGCAGCACGTGGGCATCACGGTCACGGCCGGTGGATTCTATGGCCCGCAAGGCCGGCAGCTCCGGGCGGTGCCCAGCGTGGGCGGGCTTAACGAGCGGTTCAGCGCCTTCCGGCACGGCGACCTCCGGATCACCAACTACGAGATGGAGACCAGCGCGCTTTACGGCCTCGCGGGGCTCCTGGGCCATCGACCTTGCACGGTGTGCGCGGTGGTGGCCAACCGCTCGCGCAACGAGTACAGCGAGGACCACCACGCCACGGTGGAGCGCATGATCGCGATGGTGCTGGAGCGCCTGCTGGCCTGAGCCGTTCCGCCACCATCAACAGCGGGCTGGTGGAAAGAACGCGCCACCCCGGCGTGCGCCGAACGGGTGCGCTTCGACCTTAGCCATGCGCCCCCAGCCTGCGCCCCGGTGATGAGCGAGAACGAGATCCGTGCCCTGATCAACCTGATCGACGATCCCGATGAAGGCATCTACCAGCAGGTGCGCGAACGGCTGATCGCCATCGGCGTACCGGTGGTGCCCGTACTGGAACGCGCCTGGGAGACCGACGAGCTCGGCGATCTTTACCGCAACCGCATCGAGGACCTGCTCCACACCATCCATGTGGAGGACGTGCACACCCGGCTGAAGGCCTGGCATGCCGGCGGCGGCGAGGACCTGTTGGAGGGCGCCCTGCTGGTGTGCCGCTACCGCTATCCCGACCTGGACGAGCATCGTTTCCGCTCCAGGCTCTCCTCCATCCGGCAGGACATCTGGCTGGAGCTGAACGACAGCCTCACGGCCTTCGAGAAGGTGCGGGTGTTCAACCACATCTTCTTCCAGGTGCATGGGTTCAGGGGGAACAAGAAGAACTACCACGCCCCGCAGAACTCGTACATCAACGAGGTGATGGATTCGCGCACGGGCAATCCGCTGTCGCTCTCCATCCTCTACCAGGTGCTGGCCGAGGAGCTGGGCCTGCCGCTCCGCGGGGTGAACCTGCCGAACCACTTCGTGCTCGCCTACCTCGATGAGGACAGCCTGGGGGCCGCTGAGGGCAGGCAGAACGTGCTTTTCTATGTGAACGCCTTCAGCCAGGGTGACATCCTGGGGCGGAACGAGATCGATGACTTCCTGCGGAAGCTCGACATCGATGCCCGCGAATCGTTCTACCAGCCCTGCTCCAACATCGACATTGTGCGTCGCCAGTTGAACAATCTGGTGCACAGCTACGAACGTTCCGGCGATCCGGAACGCGCTTCGGAGCTCAAGCGGCTCCGCGGTCTCCTGGGCGATCCGGAATAGGCACTGGTCGGTTCCAAGCCGGTCCTGGTCACCGGGTGTGGTGCGGATCGTTGGAGCCGATAACTTTAGGACCCGCTCCAAACCATACAACCCTAACACGATGAAAAAACTATACGCTACGCTGACGGCCATCCTGGCCATGGCCACCGTGCAGGCCCAGGTGGTCTTCTCCGTGGAGGCGCCGTCGGCACTGCAAGGCAACTACGCTTTCACCTATCCCGCCCAAGGATCGGGCTGGGGCTGCCCGGACCTGTTGATCCCGGCCAATGCCGTGCTGGACACGGCGGTCTTCGCCTTCGATGACACCGCCGCCGATTCCCTGGCCTGCGACACGGTGGTGAACGTGGCCCAGGTGACCGGAAAGATCGCGGTCGTGTACCGTGGCTCCTGCAACTTCAGCCTGAAAGCGCTGATGTGCCAGAACGCCGGTGCCGTGGCCGTGGTGATCATCAACAACATCCCCGGCCCGCCCGTGGGCATGGGCGCCGGCACCTATGGCGCCGATGTCACCATCCCCGTGGCCATGATCTCCGATGCGGACGGTGCGCTCCTGCGACCCGAGATCGAGGCTGGGAACGTGGTGATCTTCCTGGGCAACAAGCAGGGCCTGTACGACGAGGACCTCGGTTTCTACAAGCCGGACATCCAGATGGCGAAGTCCACCGGCCGCCCGAAGTTGGTGAGCAACGATGGCACCGAGTTCTCGGTACGTCCGGCCTGCTGGGTGCATAACTACGGGAACAATGACCAGACCGGTGTGAGCGTGACCGCCACGATCTCGCAGAACGGCACCGCCCTGTACACCGAGACGGCCACGGCCGTGGACATCATCTCCGGTGACAGCTCCTTCTTCACCATGCCGGAGTTCACACCGGGCAGCTGGGACGGTTACTACACCTTGGACTACCAGATCAACATGGGTGCGACCGATGAGTATCCGGGGGACAACGCCTTCTCCTCGGCGTTCGTGGTCGATTCCGTGCTCGCGTACGGTGTGGTCGATGAAGTGACCGGGCTGCCGACGCCGGGACCCCACTACCGTCCGAGCACCTCCACCACCAGCTTCACCAGCTGCCTGAGCTTCATGGACGCCAACGCCAGCCGCATGGCCGCCATGGGCCTTTACACCTCCGCGGTGGCCGCCACCGGCGGAACCCTCGAAGGGGAGTACCTGGAGACCACTGCCTACCAGTGGGACGACGTCTTCACCGGGATCAGCGATGCCAACTTCGGCTTCAACAGCCTTACCCCGGTGGGCAGCGGCGAGTACACCTACAATGCCGACCTCCCCAACGAGCGCATCTACATCCCCTTCTTCGACCCGGTGATGCTGCAGGACAACACGCGCTACCTGTTCTGTGTGACCACGTACAGCACCACGGTGTACCTGGGTTATGACGACACGTACGACTACGACGAGAACATCACCTACGACGACCAGCCGGTGAGCCCGATCAGCAACGACGGCACCTGGTACGGCCTCGGCTTCGGCACGGACGTGACCTCCGCCGTGGGCGTGCTGATGGGCAACTTCGACGTGAGCGTGAACGAGACGGCCGCCATGCAGACCGTGAACGCCTACCCGAACCCCGCAACCGACCGCGTGTGGCTTGACGTGGCCGGCATGAGCGGCACCGGCACGCTGATCGTGCGCGACGCGATGGGTCGCGAGGTGAGCGCCCAGCGCCTGCAACTGGGTACCGACCGCAAGGTGGACATGAGCGTGGGCGACCTGTCCAACGGCGCCTACCTCTTCGAACTGCGCGATGCCGCCGGCAAGGTGCGCAGCTTCCGCGTGGTGGTGGCCCGCTGAACGGACCCCCGAACGAATGACGAAGGCCCTCCGCACCTGCGGGGGGCCTTCGTGCTTCAGCGCCGGAAGATGAGCTGGATGGTGGAGGCGATGATCCGCAGGTCGAGCCAGAAGCTGCGCTCCCGCACGTACCGCAGGTCGAGCGCGATCTTCGCCGGCATCACCTCCTCGATGTAGGTGCGCTCCGGATCGGTGGAACGCGCGAGCAGCTCGTTCTCGTCCACGTAGTCCATGCTGGCCATGCCCGTGATGCCGGGGCGAACGCTCAGGACCTGGCGCTGCTCGGGCGTGTACAGCGCCACGTAGCGCGGCACCTCCGGGCGGGGGCCTACGATGCTCATGTCGCCCACGAGCACGTTCACCAGCTGCGGCAGTTCATCAAGCTTGGTCTTCCGCAGGAAATAGCCCACCGAGGTGATCCGTGGATCCCGGCCGCCGATGGTGAGCTGACCCTTGGCCTCGCTATCGGGGCGCATGCTCCGGAACTTCAGCAGCCTGAACGCACGTCCGTTCCGCCCCACCCGCACCTGCCGGAAGAAGGCCCCACCCGGCGAAGTGAGCGCCACGGCCAGGGCGAAGACCAGCAGGACGGGCAGCAGCACCGCCAGGGCCACCAGGGCGAACACCAGGTCGAAGGCGCGCTTGATCAGCATGGTTCAGCCGAGCACCTCGGCGACGGCCTCGTTGACGGCTCGCACCACCGTGTCGACCTGCGCGTCGGTGAGGTCGTAGTACACCGGCAGGCTGATCTCGCGGCTGTAGTGCCGGTAGGCGTTCGGAAAGTCGGCGATGCGGTAGCCCAGTTCGCGGTACACGGTGAGCATGGGCATGGGGATGAAATGCACGTTCACGCTCACCTCGCGGCGGGCGATCGCGGCGATGACGGCATCGCGCTGCGCCTCGGAGGCCTCGTTGAGGCGGAGCATGTACAGGTGGTATGAACCTTCACGTTCCGCATCGGCGAAGAGCGGCACCTGGTACCGGCGATCGTTCCCGAACGCCGCGTTGTAGCGCTCGCAGATCGCCTTGCGCCGCGGCAGGGTCTCGCTGTCGTACCGATCGAGCTCCACCAGGCCGATGGCCGCCTGCAGATCGGTCATGTTGCACTTCCATCCGGCCATGGTCACATCGTAACGCCAGGCGCCGGCCTGCATCTTGCTCAGGGCGTCCTTGCTCTGCCCGTGCAGGCTCATCACGTTGAAGTGCCGGTAGAGCGCCGCGTTGTCGAAGGGGGCGGGCAGGTTAAGCGCCAGCGCACCGCCTTCGGCGGTGGTCAGGTTCTTCACCGCGTGAAAGCTGAAGCCGGTGATGTCGGCGATGGCCCCCACCCTTCGGCCGCCGATACGGGCCCCGAAGGAATGGGCCGCATCGCTCAGCACCAGCATCCGGCCGAGCTGCTGCTGCACGTCGCCCTCGGGATGGAAGTGCGCACGCATCTCATGGGCGAGCTGCATGGCCCCGGGCTGGTCCGCCGGCAACCCTCCGATGTCCACCGGCATGATGCACTTGGTGGCCGGGGTCACCAGCTTCCGGGCGGCCTCGAGGTCCATGGTGAGGTCGTCCTTCACGTCCACCATCACGGGCCTCGCGCCCACGTGGAGCACGATGTTGGCCGTGGCGCAGTAGGTGTAGGCGGGCACCAGCACCTCGTCGCCAGGCCCGATGCCGAACCAGCGCAGCACCAGCTCGCAGGCATTGGTCCACGCGTTCAGCGCGATCACCTGCTCCACACCGCAGTACGCGGCGAGGCGCTTCTCGAACTCCTTGGTGCGGGGCCCGGTGGTGATCCAGCCTGAACGAAGCGCGGCGGTGACCTCGGCGATCGTGCGCTCGTCGATGCGGGGCGGGCTGAAGGGGATCATGGGCGGCGAAATTAGCCCCGCCCCGCCCGCCGCTGGAGCACCTGCTGCAGGTCGCTCCACAGGGCACGGCTGATCACTGCGCGATCGAAGTGCTCCCGGACGTACCGCGCGCCGTTCTCACCGTGCCGCGCGCGCAATGCGGGGTCGGCGATGTACCGCCGCACGGCCAAGGCCAGCGCACTGGGGTCCTCGGGCTCGAAGTACAGCCCGCAATCACCCTCCCGGATGAAGAGGTCGCGCGCCTCGCCGTCCACACCCAGCAGCAGTGGCCTTCCAAGGGCGAGGGCCTCGAAGATCTTGCTGGGGATGGCCCCCTTGAAGAGGTCGTTGCGGCGCAGGGGTACCACCACGGCGTCGCTCTCCTGCACCAGGCCCAGCACGCGGGCACGGGGCATGCGTTCCAGAAAGCGGACGTTGCGCAGCCCCTTGTCGTTCACCATGGCCTGCAGCCCGGCCTTCACCGGTCCTTCGCCCACGAGCAGGAAGAGGACGTTGGTATCGACCAGTTGCTCCGCGGCCTGTGCGATCGTCCCAAGCCCCTGCGCGTGGCCGATGATGCCTGCATAGGTGCACACCACCGCCTCCCGGGGGATGCCCAGCGCTTCGCGCATGCCCGGCGTGGCGGGTACCTTGGCGATCGCCGGCAGGTCGACACCGTTGGGGACCCAGCGCACCTGCTTGCCGGGCATCCGCCGCGCGATGTCGTTCACGATGCCCTTCGTCTGCCCGGTGATGAGGGCGCTGCGACGGTAGCAGCTCTCCTCCAACACGGTGCTGGCCGCGATCAAGGCGCGGTTCCGCACAAGACCCAGCTGCACCGCACTTTCCGGCCACAGGTCGCTCACGTTGAAGATGAGCGCGGCGCCTTTCGCCCGTGCCAGTCCCATGGCCGTGATACCGAGGAAAAGCGGCGGGGACTCCACCAGCAGCAGGTCCGACCGGCGTAGCTCGCACAGCCCCACCCACAAGGCCGAGAACACGAAGGAGAAGTAGTTGGAGAGCCGGGCCAGCAATCCCTTGCCCGTGCTCGCGTGCAGCCAGGCACGACGCACCTCAAGCCCGTCCATCCGCTCGCAACGGTACACGGCACCCCGGTAGCCCTCATGCACCACCATCTCGGGGTAGTTGGGCATTCCGGTGAGCACGGTCACCTCCACCCCTTGGGCGGCCAGGGCTGTGGCGATGGCGTGCAGGCGGTTCTGCGGCGCACCGGTCTCGGGCGGGAAATACTGCGTGAGCAGCACCAGGCGGGGTGCGACGTTCGCATCCCGTGGGCCACGCAAGGCGAGCAGCAGCCCCACCACGGCAAGGAACACCACGCCGGCCTGCACCTCCAGCATCGACTCAACGCTCCAGTTGAGGAGCAGCAAGGCGATGAAGAGGGCACCCACCGTGTCCCGTTCCCGCAGCGAGACGAGCATGGGCAGGAGCAGCAGCATGGCGATCAACACGCCGCCCAGCACGCCGAGCGTGAGCGGTGTCTGCAGCAACTGGCTGTGCGCGTTCAGGCGGCGGGCCAGCGGTTCCTCATACCCTTTGGCGGCGTAGCGATCCACCAGTTCGTTCTTCACGTCCCCGGTACCCGTGCCCAGCAGCCAGTGCTCCCGCAACAGTTCGCCGGCCGCCTGCCAGGTGAGCTGCCGCACCTCGCTGCTGCCGGTGGCGTTGGGTGCCGGCGGCCCGTTGCGTTGAACCGCGATGAGCTGATCGACCTTCTCGCGCATGAAGGGCGAGACCTGTACGGACATCGCGAAGACGGAGATCCCGACAAGGCCGGCCAGCAGCATGACCCTGCGCTGCGGCGTACGCCAGCGCACCACCAGCAGCACGAGGTAGAGGAGCACGAGGGCGCCCCACCCTGCCTTGGAACCGCTGAAGAGGATGCCCACCACGAGCAGGAAGGGTGTGGCGAGGCGGTAACCGCGATCACCCGGACGGTGCTCGCGCAGCAGCACCACCGCGAGGGCCAGGCACAGGTGCATCGCGTAATAGCTCGGGTGCATGAACAAGCTGAACCGCGATGCGATCCAATGGCCCGACCAGAAACCAGGGCCGCCCGGCAGCACGTCGGCGACCGTGCGCACACCCGCCACCACAAGGCAGACCACCGTCGCCAGCACCGCACCACCCACGAAGGCGCTCAGCAGGGTGCGCCCGCCCACGCGTGAGCGATCGGGCACCACCCACAGGACCAGTGGCACCAGCCCCATGGAAGCCTTGATGCCCAGGTCGAACCAGGCGTAGCCCATGTCCGTGCTCCAGAGCAGTCCCAGCAGGTAGAGCGCATAGAGCGCGAGGGACCAAAGCAGCACGCTGCCAGGCGCGGGAGAGCTCCGGGGGCCTTTCGCCGGGGCGTGGTGAACGACCAAGGCGATACCCGCGGCCACGAGCAAGGCAGGCACCGCGGCGGTCCATAGCGACATGCCAAGCGCCAGCAGTGCCAGGAGGGTGCCGGCCCAAGGCCCATGTGCCGCGAACAGGCTGCGCCCCGGCTGCGTCCCTTCCTCCTCCGCGGCCCCGCGGGTGAGCGCTCGGCTCCGTTCGCCCGGCCGGCCACGCAGCATCACCAAGTGGACCACACCCTTGAGGTAACCGATGCCGTAGGCCACATGCAACGTGAGAAAGGCCACGAACACCCCCCCCACATCACGCGGCCGCGCCGCCGCCATCATGGACGAGATGAGCGCCACCACCAGGTACAGGCCGAAGCCGGCGAGCCAGGCGAGGCGCAGCGCCGGTCGTGCAAGAGCGAGCGGGGCTGCGATCAGGAACAAGGTCCACAGAGCGGGCACCACCTGCCTCCACGTGGTCACCACCCGGTGCTTGCGGTTCACGTACACCTTCCAGTAGCCGTACTGGTCGTACTGCCTGAAGAGCCGGGAAAGGCTGGAGCGCACGTAGTACTGGGAACGGATGGTCGGATCGAGCACGATGCGCAGGCCGGCGCGGGTCACCCGGTAGTTGAACTCATCGTCCTGGTTGCGCACCAGCTCCTCATCGAAATACCCCACCGCGTCGAAGACCTCCTTCCGGTAGGCTCCGAACGCGACGGTGTCCACAGGACCCGCCTTTCGTCCGGTGCGGAAATGGGCGTTGCCCACGCCGAAGGGATGGCCCATGGCCGCGCCGATCCGCCGGGCCATCGCATTGTCGTAGACGTTCTCGATGATGCCTCCGGCACAGCCCGCGGTACGGTCGGCGGCAAGCACCTCCACATTGCGGCGCACCATGTCGGGGGCCACGGTGGAATGTGCACCAAGGATGATGGCCACGTCGTAGCCTCCCATCCGCAGGCCGATGTTCAAGGCGTGCGGCGTGGTGCGGTGCGGGTTGTCGACGAGGGCGATCCACGGGTGCTTCGCCGAGAAGGACGCCACCACGTCGCGTGTGCCATCGTCGCTCATGCCATCGCACACGCGCACGGCGATGCGCTCCTTGGGCATGTCGGAATCGACAAGGCTCTCCAGGCAACGACCGATGTGGTCGCGTTCATTGCGGCAGGGAATGACGACCACCACGCGCGGCTCGGCGGGAAGGGGAGGCAGTTCGCGCAGCGCAGCCGTACGGTTCATGTCGCCTCGGTGTTCCTCCAACGGGCGAACAGGATGGCCGCCCCAACGAGCACCATGGGGATGAGGAAGCCCTCCAGCAGCAGGGTCCGGTACGCCTCCGGACCGTTCCGCAGCACCTGGGGCAGGAAGGCCACGAAGAGGAAGGGCAACATCACCAGCGCACCACGGCCCTTCCTGCCGCCTTGGGCCACGCGCAGGGTCCACCCCCACACCAACCCGAGCAACAGTCCGCCGAGCAAGGGCCCGATCAAACCGAAGTTGAGGTACCACGCGGCGGCATGGTGGATCGTATAACCCTGCCCCGGGGTCAGCCGCGCGCCTTCGGCGTACACGTCGTACGCGTTCTTCGGGCGGGGCGCGCCCAGCGCCGCCGGCACCGCGCTCGAGGCCAGGTAGCGGAAGCTCACGAACGGTTCGGGCCGCACGTTCATCCGCAGGATCCCATAGAGGGAGAAATGCGCGGCGAAGAGCTCGTTGTTCAGCACGGCGCCGCCCACACGCCGCAGGGTCCCTTCAGGGTGACGCGGCACGTGCGCGATGGCCGGTAGCCGGAACGGTCCTTCGTCCTTCACCTCCTCCTTCTTCAAGGTGCGCAGCTCGTTCACCGTGAAGCCGCGCAGCTGGCCGCCCACCAGGAGGGCCACGCCCAGGGTGATCCACAATGGAAGGCCACGCCGCAGGGCACCGGCACCGAGCACGGACCATAGGAAGAGCACCGCCGCGATGGCCATGGTGAGCAGGGAATGCCGGTCGCCGATCACCGACAGGTAGAGGCATAGCAGGCCCACCATGATGGGAAAGCCCCATCGGGTCCAGCTCACCCTGCCACGGAAGGGTCCGGAACCTGCGTTCGATGCGATCACCACCACCTGGCCGAAGAGCAGGCAGAACGAAGCGATGCCGTTCGCCACGTTGTGCAATGTGCCCCAGCGGCCGGGCGTGGCCCGCAGCACTTGGTAGAACGAACGGCCCGTGGCCACCGCATCGTTCAGTTGCGGCCACACGAGCACGGCGGACGCCACCATGGCCAACGCTCCGAGCACGAGCAATGCCCGCAGGTCGATGCGCACGGGAGCGGGCCGCGTGGTGCGGTCCAGCTTGCGCGTGCTTCCATCGAGCGCCAGCAGCACCGCCAGCAGGAAAACACCGTAGAGCGCGAGCGCCTTCACATAGTCCCCGTCCAGCTCGAACGGGAACATCTTCTCCATGAGGTAGTAGTACGCCAACCCGATGCGATGGCCATGGAAGCCCGTGGCCGCATCACCGATGAAGAACCAGGCACCGGCCAATGTCCACACGTACAGGATGACGGCCCCGACGAGCACGCCGGGATCGACCGTGCGCCGATGGACGCGCCGCACCGCCCATCCGAACGCCAGCGTGATGGTAAGGAGCAGGAGATATCCGCTGACGACGGGGCTCATGCGTGGATCATCAAGCTGCGGAGATGATCGACCAGGGCCTTGTTCGTCGCGGCGGCATCGCAGCCGTTCGCGGCGAGCAGCTCCCTGCCATTGCTGCGCCGCCCGTCGCGCAGCGTGGCGAGCAGGGCATCGGCCAGCGCGCGGGCATCCTGCGCCACCACGGCCCCGGGGAGGACGCCCCGCAGGCGATGGGCCGTATCGCCCACGTCGTTGCACACCACCGGAAGGCCACAGGCCATGGCCTCCTTCACCATGCCGGGGCTGCCCTCCGAATCACTGCAAAGGAGCAGGGCATCCGCCGCGTTCATCAGCAGCGGCATGCGGTCGTGCGGGATGCCGCCCTGGAGCACCTCGAGCCGCGCATCGGGAAGCTCACGCCGCACCAGCTCCATCGCCTGCTCGGCCAGGTCGAGCCGCTTCACCGCCGGATTGTTCCCGTTGAAGAGGATCACGCGCCCTTCGGCCGGCCAGCCCAGTTGCGCGCGGCATTCGTGCTTCGGCATGGGCGTGAAATGCCGTGCGTCCACACCGGCCGGGATCACCCTGGCGTCGCTGGTGCGCCACCAGAGCTGATCGCGCAGGCCTTCGCTCACGCACACGATACCACCGGCGAAAAAGGCCGCGGCCTGCGAGAACATGCGGCCGATCAGGTCCCGCCACCGGCCATCGGCGGGGGTGCGGTTAAGGTCGGAGCCCAGGAAGTACACCACCACGGGGATGGAGCTGGAAAGCACGGTGAAGAGGCCCGAGACCGATCCGTAGTAGGCCAGCACCACGTCCGGTCGGTCGCTCTTCAGGCGGGCCTTCATGCGGCGACGCGAAGCCCAGAGGCGGGCGATCGACGACCGGCTCTCCAGGTGGAAGTAGGTGACGGTGGCCCCATGGTCGCGCGCGAAGGCATCGGTCTGCTTGTAGGCGAAGGGATAGGCGCCGCTGCCTTCCGGGGCCGGGATCACCACCAGCACCCGGATGTCGCCGGCCTTCCGTTCGGAAAGGCGGAGCAGCTCGGCGTCCACGAACCGCACATCGCGCCAGGTGGCCAGACCCAGGTAGCTGAGCGCCGCCACCAGCACCCAGGCCACGAAGCTCACCGGGGTGGGCACCGCGAAGTGCACCAGGCTGCCGGCCATGAGGATGAGGAAGGCGTAGGTGAGGTTCAACCCGTTGCGCGGCGTGTGGTAGAACGCGTCGAGCACGCTGCGCAGCCCAACGAACAGGCCGAAGGGCAGCGCGCCCAGGAACACGATGCGGCTCATGGTCACGTAGTCCGCGTAGGTCTCGCCGAGGTAGAGGTGCAGCAGGGGGTCGGCGAGCAGCTCGAACAGCAGGGTCATGCCGGCGCTGGCGAGCAAAGTGAGCCGCATGATCGTGCCGATGCGGCGGCTGAGCCCGGCATGATCGCCCGAAGCGAGCTGGGAAGCGCTCGCGGGCAAGAGCACCAGGGCGAGCGGCGAGAACACGGCCGCCGCGAGGTTCAACAGCGTGGTGCCGAAGCCGATCTCGCCGCTGGCCGAGAGCCCGTGGGTGCGGGCCACCACGTAAACCGGTATGGTGAGCAGCGCCCCGAAGGCGAGGTCGCCGGGCACACGGGGCACCCCATAGCGGAGCAGTTCACCGCGTTCACGCCGGGCGCTGCCCACCGCGGGCTGCAGCAGTGCGGGGGCCAGGGCGAGGAGCGCGAGGACCAGCCAGCTGAACCCCGTGGCCCAACAGATGAGCACGAGGTCATCGAGCAGCAGGAAGGACACGCACGGGGAAACGGCCAGCACCAGCACCTGCACCGCGTTCGCCCGCACAAGATGGCGCTGACCGCGAAGGAACGCGTAGCCCAGTCCGTACAGCGAAACGGTGGCCGTCATCAGCGCAAGGGGCGGGATGAGGGCGTGCTGCTCGGCGGAGCCGAACACGAGCCACGAAAGTTGCTCCGGGAAGAGAAGGCCGATGGCCACGGTGGCCGCGGAGAGCGGGAGCACCCAGCCCAGGGCGGCCACCAGGTAGCGGCGCTGCTCCTCGGGCCGGCTCTTCATGGCCACGAAGCGGGTGATCCCCACCACCGCGCCCATCAGCAGCAGCGGATAGATGAAGGACACCGTGCGGCGCACCACCACATATTGGTCGAGCGCGTCGCGGCCATCCTGCGCGGCGAGGCGATAGGCCAGCACCATGCCCACCATGGCAAGGCCCTCGGCGGCGTAGGTGAGCAGGCTGTCTCGTCCATCGCTCGAGCGGAGCATGGACAGGATCCGTTGCAGCATGAGCGGTCGAAAATAGCGGAACGGCAGCGGACACCCCGGGCGGCCTTCATCCGGCCCACCGACCGCTCATCCCCTTCCCGCCCAGCCCTTCGGCCGCACCCGTCTATCTTCACACCGCACAACGCGAGAACATGGAATTCTTCCAGTGGTATTGGTGGGCCGGCGCGGCCCTGGTGCTCATGATCGCCGAGATCTTCGTGCCCGGCTTCTTTCTGCTGTGCCTGGGCATCGGGTGCGTGGGCGGTAGCCTTGCCGCAGCGCTGGGCCTCGGTGCCAGCGCCCAGCTCATCGCCTTCTCGGCCTTTTCCCTCGTGGCCTTCTTCACCATCCGGCCGCTGCTCATGAAACGCATGTGGAACGGTCCCGATGTGAAGACCAACGTGGACGCCCTCGTGGGCCAGCGTGGCCGCGTGACCCAGGATTTCGAACCGGGCCTGCGCCTGGGCCGTGTGAGCGCCGCCGGCGACGACTGGCGCGCGGAGTGCACCAGCGACCGCCTGCTGCGCGTGGGCGACCTGGTGGAGGTTGTGCGCGTGGACAGCAACACCCTCATCGTACGCCCCATCGACGCCTGAAGCCGTCTTCCTTCCGAACCAACACCCCGATCACCAACCATGAGCGCCGGAACCATCGTCCTCCTGTTATTCGCCCTGTTCATCGTCTTCATCGTGGCCAAGGGCCTTCGCATCGTGCAGCAGAGCGAGTCCATGGTGATCGAACGCCTGGGCAAGTACCACAAGACCCTCACCGCGGGCATCAACGTCATCATCCCCATCGTGGACAAGCCCCGCGAGATCGTGTTCCGCTTCACGCGCGACCTGCCCGATGGCAACAAGTACGTGCAGTTCGTGAAGAAGGAGCGCATCGACCTGCGCGAGACCGTGTACGACTTCCCCCGCCAGAACGTGATCACCAAGGACAACGTGATGACCGAGATCAACGCGCTGCTCTACTTCCAGGTGATGGACCCCGTGAAGGCCATGTACGAGATCGAGAACCTGCCCCTGGCCATCGAGAAGCTCACGCAGACCACGCTCCGCAACGTGATCGGCGAGCTCGACCTGGACGAGTGCCTCACCAGCCGCGACACCATCAACATGAAGCTGCGCACCATCCTGGACGAGGCCAGCAACAAGTGGGGCGTGAAGGTGAACCGCGTGGAGCTGCAGGACATCAACCCGCCGCGCGACATCCGCGAGGCCATGGAGAAGCAGATGCGTGCCGAGCGCGACCGCCGGGCCCAGATCATCGACGCCGAGGGCAGCAAGCGCGCCGCCGTGCTGCAGGCCGAAGGCATCCAGCAGTCGCAGATCACCACGGCCGAAGGCCAGAAGCAGAGCCAGATCCTGGAGGCCGAGGGCGATGCCCAAAGCCGCATCCGCCGCGCCCAGGGCGAGGCCGAGGCCATCCGCCTGGTGACCGACGCGATCAAGGGCGCCAAAGCCGACCCCACCAACTACCTCATCGCCATGAAGTACCTGGAAACGCTGAAGGAGATGACCAGCGGCCAGAACAACAAGGTGATCTACATGCCCTACGAGGCCACCGGCGTGCTCAGCAGCGTGGGCGGCATCAAGGAGATGCTCGAGGCCAACAAGGCCGCCAAAGGCTGATCTCGAACGAACGACAAGGAGCCCCGCTGATGGTGACATCGGCGGGGCTTTTACTTGCGCCCCGGGCTATCTTCACGCCATGCCCGCCTACTCCACCCTTTCGGAAGCCGTGAACGACCTGCAGCGCCGTGGGTACACCGACGACCTGGCGTTGGGCGGTCATTGCTTGGTGTGCGATGCGCGGGGCATCAACCTCGACCCGCATGAGTTCGAGATCGATGAGTTCCACCGGTTCGAGGGGAACAGCGACCCGGAGGACCAGAGCATCGTGTACGCCATCAGTTCCAGGGACGGGCGCTTCAAGGGCATCCTGGTGAACGCGTACGGTGTCGACGCCGCCCCGATGACCCAGGCCTTGGTGGCCAAGCTGGCCACGCACTGAACGGCCGTCGTTCCGCGTTCCACATCCACGGGGCCACCTGCACCCCGCACCATGATCCCCCTCTCCTGCCGCTTGCTCTTCGCGGCATTCCTGACCGCCGGTGCCCCTTTCATCGGCCGCGCATCGCTCCAGCACCAGCTCACCCTGGCCGATGTCCACGACAGCCTGCTGCACGCCGAGATCGCCGCGCTCGGGGCCTATCCCGAGCTCGAGGGTGCGCTGCCCGATGTGCGGCTGACCGAGGTGCCGCTACGCGCCTGCTCCGGCTCGCAGGCCGTGCTGGAAGGTGCCGATGTGCACGTGGAGCTGCGCCGGTCCGAGACGCAAGACCTTCAGCTCGCCGTAGTGGTGGACGACTCGCTGCTGGCGATCCCCGATGCAAGCGTGAGCGGCCTGCGGGCGGACCGGTTCTGCGACTGGGATGATGACCTGCAGCGCATCCTGCCCTATTGCAGCGCCGCGCGCTCCACCGACGGCTCACGGGTGTATGTGCACATGCTCGCCGGCGAGGGTCGCAAGCATCGCCTCCTGACGTGGGTCTTCGAAGAGGGCCGATACCTCTTTCGCGTGGACGAGGAGGCCGTGCTGTGAATTCACCTACCTTTGCGGCCGTCCGCTGATAAGTGGACGTGCCCCGAGCGCCCAGCTCTCCGTATCGGCCGAAGCCGATGTCCGAATTGTCCAGGCGCCATCTTCCAGCGGATCATTGGACGCCGGACCGGATCGAAGGGGCGATCAGAACACCTGAACAAGGTGTGCGCAGGGACAATGGCCTGTGCATGCCGAACCTACACCCGCATCGCCCGGGACCCGGCGACCTGTACCATGGAACGGACCACGTTCAACGACCTGGGGCTCATCGAGCCCATCCTGAAGGCCCTTCACGAAGAAGGTTACACCCACCCCACCCCCATCCAGGCGCAGGCCATCCCGCACCTGGTGAAGGGCCGCGACCTGCTGGGCTGCGCGCAGACCGGAACCGGCAAGACCGCCGCCTTCGCCATCCCCATCCTGCAGGAGCTGCACGAGCGCGGCATCGGTGCGCAGGGCGGCAAGCGCCCCATCAAGGTGCTCATCCTCACCCCCACCCGCGAGCTCGCCATCCAGATCGGCGAGAGCTTCGCCGCCTATGGCCGCCACCTGAAGCTGAAGCACACCGTGATCTTCGGCGGCGTGGGCCAGAAGCCCCAGACCGACGCGCTGCAGCGCGGGGTGGACACCGTGATCGCCACCCCCGGCCGCCTGCTCGACCTCATGGGCCAGGGCTACGTGCACCTCAACGACCTCGACGTCTTCGTGCTCGATGAGGCCGACCGCATGCTCGACATGGGCTTCATCCACGACGTGAAGAAGGTGATCGCCAAGCTGCCCCGGAAGCGGCAGACGCTCTTCTTCAGCGCCACCATGCCGCCCGAGATCGCCAAGCTCGCGAACAGCATCCTCACCGACCCCATCAAGGTGGAGGTGGCGCCCGTGAGCAGCACCGCCGAGACGATCGACCAGCACCTGTTCTTCGTGGACCGCACGGACAAGAACAAGCTGCTGCTGCACCTGCTGCAGGGCGATGCCATCCGGGAGGCGCTCATCTTCACCCGCACCAAGCACGGCGCCAACAAGGTGGCCAAGGTGCTCACCCAGGCCGGCTTCGCGGCCGAGGCCATCCACGGCAACAAGAGCCAGACGGCCCGCCAGAACGCCCTGAAGAACTTCAAGGACGGGAAGCTGCGCGCGCTCGTGGCCACCGACATCGCCGCGCGCGGCATCGACATCGACGGCCTCACCCACGTGATCAACTTCGACATCCCGAACATCCCCGAGACCTACGTGCACCGCATCGGTCGCACGGGCCGTGCCGGAGCTTCGGGCAAGGCGCTGAGCTTCTGCGATCACGAGGAGAAGGCCTTCCTGCGCGACATCACGCGGCTCATCAAGCGCGATATCCCGGTCGTTGCCGAACACCCGTACGTGATGGTGGGCGGACCGAAGAAGGCCGAGCCCGAGGTGCGCGAACCCCGCCAGCCGCGCGGTCCGGGCCGTGGGCAACGCCCCGCCCGGGATGGTCAGCGCGGCGATCGTCCGCAAGGCCAGCAACGCCGTGAAGGTCGCCCGCAGCAAGGCGACCGCAAGCCCCAACAGCAGCGCAACGACCGCCAACCCCGCCGCGATGAGCGCCCCCGCCAGGAAGGCCAACGCCGCAACGATGGACGCCCGCAGCAAGGACAGCGTGGCCCCCGCCCCAGCACGGCCAGCGAAACGACCGCCCGCAGGAGCGGCGCGAACAGCCGGCGAAGCCCGACTACGACAAGCTCACCCGCGAGCTCTTCGCCGAGGAGCAACGCGACGAGCAACGGAAGGGCAAGGGCCCGGACAAGAAGGAAGGCGGCGGCATCCTGCGCTGGTTCAAGCGCTGATCGCCGATCACCACGACGCGGAGCAGGGTGCCTACCTTGGCATCATGCTCCGCGTTCTCTTTCCCGCCCTGGTCTGCTGGACCCTTGCCGTTCAGGCCCAGTCCCCGATCATCGGCCCCATGCCCGGCCATGTGGACATGCTGGGCGCTTCGATATGGCTGCAATGCACCGGTCCCTGCCGTGCCCAGTTGGAGTATTGGGTGAAGGAGAGGCCCGACAGCCTACTGCGGACCGACGTGCTCAGCAGCGAGGCGGCCAAGGCGCACGCCCTGGAATTCGTGGTTGACCGGGTGGTGCCCGGTCGCATCTATGGCTACCGGGTGCTCCTTGACGGCAAGGTGGTGGACGTGGGCGAACCGCTCTGGTTCCATACACAGCCGCTGTGGAAGTTCCGCGGCGACCCGCCCGATATCACCGTGGCCGCGGGCAGCTGCACCTACGTGAACGAGCCCGCCTACGACCGGCCGGGCAAGCCCTACGGTGGTGAGTACGGCATCTTCAACAGCATCGCCGATGCGAAGCCCGACCTCATGCTCTGGTTGGGCGACAACGTGTACCTGCGCGAGCCTGATTGGGGGACCTGGCCGGGGTACCTGCACCGCTACACCCACACCCGCGCCCTGCCCGAACTGCAGCACCTGCTGCGCAGCACGCAGCACTATGCCATCTGGGACGACCACGACTTCGGCCCCAACGATTGCGACGGCAGCTGGATCAACGCCGGGCTGAGCCACGAGGCCTTCGACCTGTTCTGGGCCAACCCCACGCACGGCTTCCCCGGCGTGGGTGGCAACGGCACCGCCTTCAGCTACGGGGACGTGGACTTCTTCCTGATGGACAACAGGAGTTTCCGCGTACCGCCCGACGTGGTGACCTTGGAACCGGCCTACCTCGGAAAAGCGCAGCTCGATCGCCTGATCCAGATGTTGAAGTACAGCGATGCGACCTTCAAGGTGGTGTGCGTGGGCGGCCAGGTGCTCAACACGGCCGCCGTGTTCGAGAACTACGCCACCTTCCCCAAGGAGCGCCAGGAACTGCTGGACCGCATCGACAAGGAAGGCATCACGGGCGTGGTGTTCCTCACCGGCGACCGCCACCATGCCGTGCTGAGCAAGCTGGAACTGCCCGGCGGGAACGTGGTGTACGACCTCACCACCTCGCCCCTCACCTCCAGCGTGCACGCCCCCAAGGAGGTCAACGACCTCGCCGTACCGGGCACCGTGGTGGAGCAACGCAACTTCGCCACGCTGCGGTTCCACGGCCCGAAACAGGCCCGCGTGCTCAGCATGGCCCTGCATGATGCCTCCGGGAAGGTCCTCTGGTCGCAGGACATCCCGGCCCCGACACCGGCGAAATAGGTCAACCGCGGAGGCCGTCCAAGGCCTTGTTCACTACGCGTGCGTCCGCCTCGCTCAGCCGGGCGTGCACCTCGCTCCAATGGGCGCGCATCGCATCGTTCACCTGCTCCAGCAGTTCCAGGCCCTTGGCGGTGATGCGGATGTAGACCACGCGCCGGTCCTCCTCACAGCGCTCGCGCTCCACGAGGCCCTTCGCGAGCAACTTGTCGCTGAGACGGGTGGCGTTCGGGGCGCGGTCGATCATGCGCGCCTTCACGGTGTGCATGTTCACCTTCTCACCCTTGGCGCCGCGCAGGATGCGCAGGATGTTGTACTGCTGGATGCTGATGCCGTACGGGGCGAGCAGCAGCGTCTGTCCGTTGCGGAACCAGTTCGCGGTGAACAGGATGTTCAGCACCGCCTTCTGCTGTTCGCTCTCGAAGCTGCTGACGAGCTCCTCTCCGATGGTGGCCACGGCGCGAAATTAGGCGCGCACCGTTCACCACGGGCCAGGGTGGGGTCCGGGGCCCAGCCCCGCTTATTTTCGCGGCCCATCCATCTCCGCCATGCGCCGCATCGCCGCTCCACTTCTCGCCTTCGGTCTCCTCGCGCTGGGCTGCACGGGCCCGTCCAACCCAACCACCGACCGGCCTGCACAGGGTTCGGGCTCCAGCGGGTCAGGGGCGACGGCCGCCGCGCCCGATTGGCACGCCACGGACAGCCTCTTCGCCGTGATGGGCGGCGTGCAGGGGCGCGTGGTGGCCGACCTTTTCGCAGGGGATGGGTATTACACCCTGAAACTGCTGGAGGCGGGCGCCAAGGTCGTGGCCATCGACACCGACCCGGCCGCCCTTCAGGCCTTGGAGGCGAAGGCGAAGGAGAAGGGGTACGGGCCTGACAAGCTGATCGTGCGCACCACCACCGAAGGCAACCCCGGCCTGTTGGTGGGCGAAGTGGACCGGGCCTTGTGCACCAAGCCCTTCCTGACCATCCAGGACCGCGTCCCGTTCTTCTCCGCAGTGAAGGCCGGATTGGCCCCGAAAGGCCAGCTGATCATCGTGGATTTCCTCCAGGAGCAGACCCCCATGGGGCCGCCCATGGACCTGCGCGTGCCTTTGGAACAGGTGATGGACGAACTGGAACCCTGCGGCTTCACCGACATCGGCGGTTACTCCAAGAAACTCCCCTACCGCTTCATCATCCAGGCCATGGAATTCGACCCGGGGCCGATGGACGGGCAGTGATCAGGCCTGTATGGCCTGGGCGTTCCGCTTTTCAAGCTCCTGCGGCGTGGGGGCCACACCGCGATAGCCGAAGAACAGGTTGGCCCAGACGATCTTGCTGAGGGCATAGAGCAGGGGGCCCATCACCAGCAGGCCTATCGTGATCGTGAGGAATTGCGCCAGGATGGAGGCTGCAGGCCAGAGCACGGCGATGGCCACGTACAAGGTGACGCTCCAAGCCACGGCCAACGCGTAGGCCGCGTACATGGCCCCGTAGAAGAACCCCGGCTCGATGCTGTACCGCCGGTGGCACACGTTGCACTCCTTGTGCAGGTCACCCGCATGCTTCAGGTCGTATGGATGCGACACGAAGAACTCACCTTCGTGGCAGTACGGGCACCTGAAGTTGAGGATGCTGTACAGGCGGGTATGCTTCCATTCCATGACGCAAAGGTGGAACAGGGATGAAGCGGCCTACGTGACCGCCGTCACGTGAACGGAAAAGGGGCCCCGAAAGGCCCCTCTCCATGATGTTGAAACACGCTTACTCCATGTAGTTCACCTTGAACTCCACCCGGCGGTTCTTCGCACGGCCGGCGGCCGTGTTGTTGTCCGCAACAGGCACGGTCTCCCCGAAGCCCTGCGAGCTGATCCGGTTGCCGGCGATACCCTTGTCCTCCAGGTACTTCTCCACGGCGGCCGCACGCTCCTGCGAGAGCTTCAGGTTCGCCGCATCATCGCCCTGGCTATCGGTGTGGCCGTTCACCTCCAGGTTGTAGCTGGGGTTCTCGTTCATCACGGTGACCACCTGGTCGAGGATGGGGAAGCTCACCTTCTTGATCGTGCTCTTTCCCGTTTCGAACTGAATGCCGGTGAGCGCGCGTTCGAAGAGCTTCTTCGTCTTCTCGCTCACCTCCGGACACCCGCGCATGCTGGCCACCCCCGGCACCTTGGGGCACTTGTCCAGGTTGTCGGTGATCCCGTCCCCATCGCTGTCTGGGCACCCTTGCTTGTCGGCGGGTCCGGCCAGTTGGGGGCAGGCGTCCATCTTGTCCGTCACACCATCGCCGTCGGCGTCCGGGCAGCCGCCCAGGTTGGCAAGCCCCTTGTCCTGCGGGCACTTGTCCTCCTTGTCGATCACACCGTCACCATCGGTATCGGGCTCCGGATGGATGGTGAGGCTCACCCCGTCCACGTAGTAGTAGGCATATTGATTGTCAGCCCCTTCGATGGCCTTGGTGTGTTCCATGCCGGCCGCCGGAAAAGCGCCGATCACGATGACACGCTCGGTGCCATCGGCCACGAACGAACCCTTGACCTCGATCCAGTTCTGCTTGTCGTTCACCACGCCCTTCGATACCACCTGGGCCTTCTCATCAATGAAGTGGCGGTGCAGGTAATGCAAGGGTGCGGGAGAGCAGTACGCACCGATGCCCGAGACGGCCCGGTCGCTTCCCGAGGAGAGGCGCACCTTGATGACGATGTCATACTCCTGCCCGGCCGTGAGCGCGGCGCTCAGCTCATGCTGCATGTACTCACTGTAGCTCTGCGACGAGGGCTGTAGAGGATCCTCGCGACCATCAAGAACGCGGCCCCAGTTCGGTCGAAGGTCCTCCTTGAAGGCCATGAACCCCGCGAAATACTTGCCTTCGGCGGCGGCGGCGTTCGTTCCCACCCCATTGGCAGGGATCCCCACGGTGTTGGCGCAGGCCGCGTCGGTGAAAATGTCGCACGAACCGGCGTTCGCGTTGCTCCAGCCCGTGGCCCGCTCCAGCTGGTCCCAGGTGGTGACGGTCCTGGAGTGGTCCTCGAACCCCGGATTGGTCACCAGGTTCGGACCGGCGGTCTGCGCCGACAGCCCCAGCCCGCTCAGCAGGCCCATGGCGATCGGCAAGGTGTGAAAGTGCTTCATGGTAGGTTGGTTGGTAAGGATCACGGCTCGGATGGCTCACATCCGGACCTAAAGAAAACGATCCGTCCCCTATCCTACCCCAGAACGAGCAAGAACAGATACCGATGCCCTGGCGATCCACGCAGGCACCGTGGTTCACTCTTCGGGTGGAGCGACCTTGAGGGCGATGTTGTCGACGTAGTAATAGGCGTACTGGTTGTCGTAGCCTTCCACCATCTTCTTCGAGTCCCACCCCACGTAAGGATACACCCCCACGATGAAGTAGCGCTCACCCCCATCAGCGACGAAGGTGCCTTGGATCCGCACCCACTTCCCCCGCTCGGCCAGGATGTCCTCGGTGGCCACCTGGGCCTTCTCCTCCAGGAAGCGCCTGTGTTCGTAGCGGAGCGGCACCGGAGAGCAATAGGCACCGATGCTGGAAACGGCGCGGTCGCTGTTCGCGGCCAGCATCACATCCATGCTGATGCGGTAGGTGCGATCGGCCTTGAGCGGCTCGCTCAGTTCGATCATCATGTACTCCGAGTAGGCGCTCCATCCCTTCGTGAAGGGGTCTTCGGCACCGCCGTCCCAATTGCGACGCATGTCGTCCTTCCAGGCGAAGAACCCGGCGCACCGCTGTCCGTGGGTCGGCTTCACCGTGCCGTACTCGTTCACCGGCAGCCCCACCGTCTTCACCGTGGCCGTGCTATCGAACACCTCGGACAGCCCGATCGTCACGTTCTTCCACCCCTCGGCGAGGGAGAGCTGATCGAACGTGTACGGTGTCTTGGTGACCTGCTCGAAGCTGCCGTTCCGGACGTAGTTCCATGTGGTGTCCTGGGCGAAGGCCGGGGCTGCGAGCGCGAGAAGGATGGCGAAAGGGATGGATCGCATGGGCTTGACTATGGCGCGCAAGGTACCACGCGCTGGTGGTTCGGTGCCGCCCGCGGGACAAGCCCCGTGCCACACGCGCTCAGCGCTTCAACTTCGACGCGAAGGCCTTGCGGAACTTGTCCATCTTGGGTCGGATCACGTACTGGCAATACCCCTGCTCGGGGTTCTCCGCGTAGTAGTTCTGGTGATAGTCCTCCGCCGGATAGAAGGTCGGCAACGGCGAGATCTCCGTTACGATCGGGGCTTGGAAGGCCCCGCTGCGATCGAGCTCGGCCTTGTAGTGCTCGGCCTTGGCCCGCTGTTCCTCGTTGTGGTAGAAGATCACCGAGCGGTACTGCGTGCCCACATCGGCGCCTTGCCTGTTCAGGGTGGTGGGATCGTGCGTCTGCCAGAACACCTCCAGCAGCTCATCGAAGGTGACCACCTTGGGGTCGAACACGATGCGCGCCACCTCGGCATGCCCTGTGGTACCGGTGCAGACGAGCTTGTAGGAGGGATCCGCCACGTGACCACCGGCATAGCCCGAGGTCACGGAGACAACGCCTTTCATCTCACTGAACACCGCCTCCACGCACCAGAAGCAACCGGCGCCGAAGGTGGCGGTGTCAAGGGCGGAGACTTCCTGAGGGGGCGATCCTGTGGACATGGTAACGGGGGTTTCGGACGGGGTGCTGCCCGTGCAGGCCTGCAGGGCCGAGGCCAGGAACAGGACCAGCGGGGTCGTGTGCGATCGGGGGATGAACATGTAGTTCCACAACGCACGGGTCGTCGGTTCGTTCGAGGGCCTGTGTTGTAATTTGTTAAGGCCAGGACCAACAGCAAGGCCCCGGAACCATTCCGGGGCCTTTGAGCGGGAAACGGGACTCGAACCCGCGACCCTCAGCTTGGGAAGCTGATGCTCTACCAACTGAGCTACTCCCGCTTTTCAAGGGGCGAATGTAATCCGGAGCGATCGATCGACGGGGATCCCCCCGGTAGCGGCTTAACCTAACTTTGACCGTCGCTTAACCACCACCACTTCAACCCCGAATTGCTTTGCAGCCGAAGATCGAGGAAATCATGGCCGGCGGTGCTGTACAGAAGGTGTTGCTCGTGGATGACGAACCGGACATCCTAGAGCTGCTCCGGTATAACCTGGAGCGCGAAGGGCTGAAGGTGCTGGTGGCGAGCAACGGCAAGGATGCGGTGAAGATGGCGAAGGCCGAGCGCCCCGATCTCATCGTGCTGGACATCATGATGCCGGGCATGGACGGTGTGGAGGTGTGCACCACCTTGCGCAACCTGCCCGAGTTCAAGCACACGCTCATCACGTTCCTGACCGCGCGGGGCGAGGACTACAGCCAGATCGCGGGCTTTGATGCCGGTGCCGATGACTACATCACCAAGCCGGTGCGTCCCAAGGTGTTCGTAAGCAAGGTGAAGGCCCTGTTGAAGCGTTCCACCGGCGAACGGGTCGAAGGCCAGGTGCTCGAGGCGAACGGCATCAAGGTGGACCTGGAACGGGTATTGGTCTACAAGGGCAAGGAAGAGCTTCAGCTTCCCAAGAAGGAGTTCGAACTGCTCGTCCTCCTCATGAGCAAGCCCGGCAAGGTGTTCAAGCGCGACGAGATCTATTCGCACATCTGGGGCAGCGACCTTTTCGTGGGCGAGCGCACCATCGATGTGCATATCCGCAAGCTGCGCGAGAAGATCGGCGAGGACCGTATCCGCACCGTGAAAGGCATCGGCTACAAGTTCGACGCCTAGGTCGCCCGCTCGAACAACTCTTCTATATTTGCGGCCCTTGCAGCGATGCAAGGCCCACCGTTCGGGGTGTAGCGCAGCCCGGTTAGCGCGCGTCGTTCGGGACGACGAGGTCGGAGGTTCGAATCCTCTCACCCCGACCAGACCAAGCCCTGGTGACGAAGTCACCGGGGCTTTTTCATGCCCGACCGAGCCAAGCGGAGCTTGAGCGAGGGTGGGCGTGAAAAAGCTCGACGATGCGCAGCAGCGTCCAGGGCTCTGGTATGAGGCCTCCCAAAAACGGAAGGACCGACCGCAGGGAGGTCGATCCTCTCACCCCGACCGGACCATGTCGGACCATGCCCGACCAAGCCCTCCCGCCCCTACCCGTACCGTTCCTTCACCCGGACACCACCGTTCGTCAGCTGGTTCCCACCGTCCGTCCGATCCGCCCCAGGCACAGGCATCCATTGGAGGCGGCACCGCGTCTATCCTCTGGAACGCCATGTCACGCGCCTACAAAATAGCCTTGATCCTCAAGAGCCGGAACAGCCTGCCGGTGTACAAGGACCTGAGCAAGTTGAGCGACCGTGAGCTGGACGAGCAGGTGAACGCCATCGTACGGCGTATGCGGGTGAACGAGTCGAACGTGATCGCCCGGATGGTCCTGCGTCAGCCCACGTTCAGCATGAACTGAGCAGCGACCTTTCCGACGGCATCCACCGCCTCTTGTTGGTGACACCCGAACGACCTGGCACCGTCTTCGGGCGAGGCGGATATATTTGCCGCATCATCCGAACGACCATGGCTGAGCATCATCACGAAGGGCACTTTCCCGAGGAAGCGGAACAGAACGAGATCGGCGGTCCTGTCGTCCTGGCCCTGATGTGCTTTGCGGCGGTCATCCTGCTGATCTGGGCGGGCTGCTGAGCCGTCTCAGTCGCTCTTCACATCCCCGGACCTTTCCAGGTATTCGTCACGCCGCACGAGCGTGAACCAGTTCTCATTGAGCTCGAGGTAGCCGTGTTCGAAACAGAACACGTAGGTATTACCGGCCTTGGTGCGATACGTGTTGGTGTGGTACAGGAAGTTGTATCCCCGCTCCACCAGCTTGTCCCGGTGCACCTTCTTGGTCCCCTCAGGACCGTCGTTCAGTTCGCTCAGTACGCGCCGGTTCCGCTTCAGGATGTTCACCACGTTGCGCACATAGTTGATGGGCGCATTGTTCGCGTGATAATGGTAGATGTTGCGGCAGGCGTCCGAACAGAATTTCTTGTCGGTTCGCCCTTTGATCGGCTCCCCGCATTCAAGGCAGAGCTTCTCGGCGACGGCTACAGGCATGGGTGCGGTCGGAATGAGCTTTCACGCCCAAGGTAGGGAAAGACCTTTTTCTGTTGCACCCGGGCGGTCCCGTACCGAACTTGGAACATCACGGCCTGACGGCTTGTTCGACGATCGATGCCTCCCTTGCTCTCCTTCACCCCGCACGGCATCTGGTGCGCGCAGGCCGATGTGTACATCGACCCCTGGCGTCCGGTGGACCGCGCCATCATCACCCATGCGCACAGCGACCACGCCCGACGCGGCAGCCGAAGCTACTTGGCATCCCCCGTGACCAAGGCCCTGATGCACGCGCGGCTGGGGGATGACCTGCGCATCGATACCCTGCAGCCTGGGCAGAGCGGAACCATCAACGGGGTGAAGTTCTCGCTCCATCCGGCCGGCCACATCCCTGGCAGCATGCAAGTGCGCGTGGAACACCAAGGCGAAGTGTGGGTGGCCACTGGCGACCACAAGCGTCACGCTGATGGCATCAGCGACGCCTTCGAGCCGGTTCGCTGCCACACGCTCATCACCGAATGCACTTTCGGGCTGCCCATCTACCGCTGGAAGGAGCCGAAGGAGGTGTTCGCCGAGATCAACGGGTGGTGGCGGGGCAATGCGGATAAGGGGGTGTGCTCGGTGATCAGCGCATACAGCTTGGGCAAGGCCCAGCGCGTGATGACCGGCGTGGACCGGAGCATCGGCCCCATCCTGGTGCACGGCGCCGTGGCCAACATGAACTCGGTGCTGCTGGACTGCGGGCTGGAGCTGCCGCCGTGGGAGCACATCACGAAGGACACACCAAAGGAGCGCTTCCGCAACGCGCTCGTGATCACGCCGGGCTCGGCCTTGGACACTCCGTGGACCAACCGCATGAAGCCCTTCAGCACGGCCATGGCGAGCGGCTGGATGCAACTGCGCGGCTGGCGACGGCGCAGCAGCATCGAACGCGGCTTCGTGCTGAGCGACCACGCCGACTGGGACGCGCTGCTGCTGGCCGTGAAGGAGAGCGGCGCCGAACGCGTGATCGCCACCCACGGGTACACGGACCTGTTCAGCCAGTACCTGCGGAGCGTCGGGTACGACGCGACCGCGGAATCGACCGAGTTCGCAGGTGAAGGAGGTTCCGAACAGGTCGCCGACGTACCCGATGGCACCCGTAGCGTCGACCCGGTCATCCCGGCCTTGAGCCGGGAGGGTCGACCCGAAACGCCAACGCCATGAACCGGGAGGCCGCGTTGTTCGATGCACTGGATTCCACCACGGCCACCAGCGCCAAGGTGGAGGCGCTTGCCTCGTATTTCCGCGAAGCGGACGATGCCGACAAGCTATGGGTGATCGCGCTGCTCAGCGGGCGACGACCGAAACGCCCGGTGACCAGCACCAAGCTGCGCCAATGGGCCGCGCAGGTCAGCGGCATCCCCGACTGGCTCTTCGAGGCCAGCTACCACGTGGTGGGCGACTTCGCCGAGACCGTGACGCACATCGCGAAGCTCGAAGGGCCCGTGATGAAGAGCCTGACGGATTGGGTGCGGTACGTGGAGGCACTGAAGGACCTGCCCGAGGAGGAGAAGGCCGTCCGCGTGAAAGCTGCGTGGGCCGGGATGGAAGGCATGGAGCTCTTCGTGTTCAACAAGATCATCACCGGCGGCTTCCGCATCGGGGTGAGCCAGAAGGTGATGGTGAAGGGTCTGAGCAAGGCCACCGGCGTTGACGAGGACACCCTTGCGCACCGGCTAATGGGCGACTGGAGCCCGCACAGCACCACCTTCCACGACCTGGTGCTCGGTGCCAACGAAGGCGACGACCACAGCCGACCCTATCCCTTCTACCTGGCCTACGGCATCGAGGGACCCGAGGGGATGGCCGCCGGGGCCGGGCTGGAGGACCTGCTGCCCCTGGGCGACCCGCGCGAATGGCAGGCCGAGCACAAGTGGGACGGGATACGTGGGCAGCTGATCGTGCGCGGCGGAAAGCCTTACGTGTGGAGCCGCGGCGAGGAATTGGTGACGGACAAGTACCCGGAGCTCGAGGCGTTGGGCAGGGCCCTGCCATCCGGCACCGTGCTCGATGGCGAGATCCTTGCGTGGAAGGACCGTGCGCCCCTCCCCTTCGCCGAGCTGCAGAAGCGCATCGGGCGCAAGAGCGTGGGGAAGAAGCTGCTGGCCGATGTGCCCGTGGTCTTCATGGCCTACGACCTGATGGAGCATGCGGGCGAGGACATCCGCCAGCGGCCGCTCAGCGAACGGCGTGCGCTGCTGGAGGAGATCGTCTCCACGGCCGCACATCCGGTGCTCACCCTCTCGCCCACCCTGTCCTTCACTTCGTGGGAGGAGGTCGTGGCCCATCGTGAACAGGCCCGCACAGCGAGCATCGAGGGACTGATGTTGAAGCGGCTCACCAGTGCGTATGAGGTGGGCCGTCGCCGCGGTGATTGGTGGAAGTGGAAGGTGGATCCGCTGAGCATCGACGCGGTGCTCACCTTCAGCATGCAGGGCCACGGCCGCCGCGCCGACCTCTACACCGACCACACCTTCGGGCTGTGGCATGAAGGACAGCTGGTCACCTTTGCCAAGGCCTACAGTGGCCTCACCGATGCGGAGATGCTGGAGGTGGACGCCTTCGTGAAGAAGAACACGGTGGAGCGCTTCGGTCCGGTTCGACAAGTCGTTCCCGAACTGGTGTTCGAGGTCGCGTTCGAGGGCATCAGCGCCAGCACGCGGCATAAGAGCGGCGTGGCGGTGCGTTTTCCGCGCATCGCGCGGTGGCGCAGGGACAAGAAGGCCGAGGAGGCGAACACGCTCGACGACCTGAAAGCGATGATCAGATGATCAGACGATCAGACGATCAGATAATGGCTGGCTCGGCGCCGCTCGATGCGTGGTTCATCGCCCAAGGCTGGAGCCCGCAGCCCTTCCAGCGGGAGGTGTGGGCCCACATGGCTGAAGGGCGCAGTGGCTTGCTGAACGCACCCACCGGCACCGGCAAGACCTATGCGGTCTGGGGTGGTGTGGTGAATCACGCGCTTGTCACTCCGGCCATGAGCCGAAGACGCGTAAAGGCTGACCCCGCGATGCCGGGGCCTTCGACAGGCTCAGGCGCCCGGCACGACGATCCCAAAGGACTGCGCGCCATCTGGATCACGCCCCTGCGCGCGCTGGCCGGCGAGATCGCGGAGAGCGCACAACGCATGTGTGATGGCGTGGGCCTGGACTGGAAGGTGGGCGTACGCACGGGCGACACCAGCACCAAGGAGCGCGCGGCGCAGAAAAAGGCGCTGCCCCAGCTGCTCGTCACCACACCCGAAAGCCTGCACGTGCTGCTGGCCACCAAAGGTTACGCGGAGCTTTTCAAGCACCTCGACTGGTTCATCGCCGACGAGTGGCACGAGCTGTTGGGCAGCAAGCGCGGCGTGCAGGTGGAGCTGGCCCTGAGCCGCCTGAAGGCCTTGCGCCCGCAGCTGGGCATCTGGGGCATCAGCGCGACGATCGGGAACCTGGAGGAGGCGCGGGATGTGCTGATGGGCGTGCAAGCGTCAAGTCGCAAGGGTCAAGTGTCAAATGACAAGCGATCAGCTGTTCCGCCGGTGCTTGTGCGCAGCACCATCAAGAAACCCATTGAGGTCCGCAGCATCATCCCCGAAGAAGTGGAGCGCTACCCCTGGGCCGGGCACCTGGGCCTGAAGCTGGCGCATCGCCTGCTGCCGATCATCGAGCAGAGCACCAGCACGCTGATCTTCACCAACACCCGCGCGCAGAGCGAGATCTGGTACCATCATCTGCTCGACATCGCGCCGGAGCTGGCGGGCACGATCGCCCTGCACCACGGCAGTCTGGACCGCGACGTGCGCGAATGGGTGGAGAAGGCGCTGGACGAAGGGCGGCTGAAGGCCGTGGTGTGCACCAGCAGCCTGGACCTGGGCGTTGACTTCCGTCCGGTGGAGACCGTGGTGCAGGTGGGCGGACCCAAGGGCGTGGCGCGCTTCGTGCAACGCGCCGGGCGCAGCGGGCACCGCCCGGATGCCGTGAGCCGCATCTGGTTCCTGCCCACGCACGCGCTGGAGCTGGTGGAGGCCTCCGCACTGCGCCAGGCCGCCGAGGAAGGGAGCATCGAGGCGCGCCAGCCGTTGTTCCGCTGCTTCGATGTGCTGGCGCAATACCTGGTGACCCTGGCCGTGAGCGACGGCTTCTACCCCGCCGCGCTCTACGACGAAGTGCGATCGACCTGGTGCTTCCAGGACATCACGCCCGAGGAATGGGACTGGCTGCTCACCTTCATCACCACGGGAGGAAAGAGCCTCACGGCCTACGAGGAGTTCCGCAAGGCCGTGGTGGATGAGGACGGCATGGTCCGCGTACACGACCGCCGCATCGCGCTGCGCCACAAGCTCAGCATCGGCACCATCGTGGGCAGCGAGAGCTACGCGGTGAAGTTGATCGGCGGCGGGCGTATCGGCACGGTGGAGGAATGGTTCATCAACCAGCTGAAGCCCGGCGACGTGTTCTGGTTCGCGGGGCGCAGCCTGGAATTCGTGCGTGTGCAGGGGCTGGTGGCGCAGGTGCGCAAGAGCCGCGAGCAGAAGGGCAAGATCCCCAGCTGGCAGGGCGGCCGCATGCCCCTGAGCAGCTACATGGCCAAGGTGCTGCGCGCGCAGCTCACCGATCCCGGAAGCAACGTGGAGATGGCCGCCGTGCAGCCCATCCTGGAGCGCCAGCGCGAAACGAGCATCGTACCCAGCGAGGACGAGCTGCTGATCGAGCGCTTCGAGAGCCGCGAGGGGCACCACGTGGTGATCTACCCCTTCGAGGGGCGTTTGGTGCACGAGGCCATGGGCTCGCTCCTCGCCTTCCGCATGAGCCTGCTGAAGCCCATCACCTTCAGCATCGCCATGAACGACTACGGCTTCGAGCTGCTCAGCGACCAGCCCATCCCCATCGAGGAGGCGCTGGACAACGACCTGTTCAGTCCGCAGGACCTGCTGAGCGACCTGCAGCGCAGCCTCAACGCCACCGAAATGGCCAAGCGCAAGTTCCGCGACATCGCCAGCATCGCGGGGCTCGTGTTCAAGGGCATGCCCGGGCGTCCGCTGAAGGAGCGCCACATGCGCGCCAACAGCGGCCTCTTCTTCGATGTGTTCCGCGAGCACGAGCCCGACCACCTGCTGCTGCGCCAGGCCTACGACGAGGCTTTCGATGTGCAGATGGAACTGCCGCGCATGCGCGAAGCCTTGGAGCGCATCCAGCGCCAGCGCATCGTGCTGAAGGACCCGGGCCGGTTCACGCCCTTCGCCTTCCCCATCCTCGTGGACCGCCTGCGCGAGAAGCTCACCAGCGAGCAGTTGGAAGATAGGATCCGGAAGATGACGGAGCGGTTGGAGAAGGCGTGAACGTCCCCTCGGGGCCGCTTCGCTGGTTTTGAGTTTTCTAAAGTTGTACTTTAGGATTCTCAAACATGCGCTACACCGACCGCGACCTTGGGAACGTCCTGTTGAAGGCCTCCCGCTCCTTCCCCGCCGTGGTGCTCACGGGTCCGCGCCGCGCGGGCAAGACCGTGCTGCTGCGGAAGCTCTTTCCCAAGGCCTCATATACCCTGCTGGAGGACCCCGACGTGATCGCCCGCATGCGCGCCGACCCGCAGGGCTTCCTCGATGAGCTGAAGCTGCCCGCGATCCTCGACGAGGTGCAGAACGTGCCCGAGCTCTTCTCCTACGTACGCTCCCGCATCGACCAAAACCCACGGCGCACGGGTCAGTGGTTCCTCACCGGCTCGCAGGAGGCCGCGCTCATGGGCGGTGTCACCGAATCGATGGCGGGGCGCGCGGCCGTGCTGCAGCTGTACCCCTTGTCCATCACGGAATCGCCGCGCGTGGGCCTGCTGCACGGCGGCTACCCCGAGGCCATAGCGCGGCCCAAGGGTGCGGGGCTGTGGTTCAGCAGCTACGTGCAGACCTACCTGGAGCGTGATGTGCGCGCCGTGACCAACGTGCGCGATCTGGCCACCTTCCGGCGCTTCATGGCCCTACTGGCCACCCGGCACGGGCAGGTGCTCAACCGCACCGAGCTGGCCGCTCCGTTGGGCGTGAGCGTGCCCACCATCAACCAGTGGCTGGGCGTGCTGGAGACCACCCAGCAGCTGCTCATCGTGCCGCCCTTCTACGAGAACCTGGGCAAGCGCCTCATCAAGTCGCCCAAGGTGTACTACGCCGACAGCGGGCTGGCCTGCCACCTGCTGGGCATCACCACGGCGGACGAGCTGGAGCGCTCGCCCTTCCTGGGCGCCCTGTGGGAGGGCTTCGTGGCCGCCGAGCTCATCAAGCGGCAGGTGAACAGCGGCCAGCGCCGCGCGCTCTACCACTTCCGCGACCAGCAGGGGCTGGAGGTGGACTTCCTGGTGCCCACGCCCAACGGCGGGGTGGACATGATCGAGTGCAAGGCCTCGCGCACACCCGTGCCCGGCATGGCCGCCGCATTGGCACAGCTCACCAAGGCCTTCGAAGAAAAGCGCAGGCTCGCCCGCCCCGCACGTTGCTTCATCCTGCACCGGAAGGGCGACCGGCGAACGCCGGAAAGCCTTGCCCATGGCGTGAAAGCGATGGAGCTGGCGGCGTGGTTGGAGCGGGCTTAAGACTCTGGGCTGTTTTGAGGTTTTTAAAGTTGTACTTTAGGAATCTCATGAACGGGCACGCCCGCCATCGTACTTCCACGCGGCCCTTTCCGGTCACTTGTGAAGCATCGGCCACTGCGCCATCCGCCGTACGCCGGACCACCCACCCCTTGGAGCAAGGCACCCACCTTCGCTACATTCAGGCCCTGTTGGGGCACGCCAGCAGTAAGATACCTTCGCCAAGGCTACGGAGAACAAAGAGAGAGCTACACCCACGTGTCCGCCATAGCTTCAGCGACGGCGGATGTGAGCACCCGCTACCTGCAAGGCATCGTGAACCCCATGGACAACTTGGACACACCTTGACGACATCTTCGTCAAAACCTTCGTAAAACCAACCCCAATTGACCGATAGCACGAAGATCCTCCACAGCCGATACTTCCGGCGATAAACGAAGATCTTCGTATACCCAACGTTAGCTGCAAGCTCACAAACTATGACTAGAAAAGTTATTATGAAAGTAACTTTTGCCGTACTCTCTTGTTTCTTATTAACCAGCTGTTACTTTGGCGCAAATGAATCAGGAGGAGAAATAGTAAACAATGTTTACAGCGCTAGATGGGATGATGACTCCTGGATTTCCTATAGCAAAAATGGCGATGGTATTTGGGATCCGGAAAACGTTATAGTTCGTCATCAAGTTTTTGCAATTGGGGACTATGATGACTTTATTATCGCAAAACAGCATCCCTGCAAAAACAAACAACCTCACACCATTGACTTTGACGATTTAAAGCCTGACAAAGACATTACTATTTATGTAATCATAGATACAAGAAACGACAGCTACATAGTGCATCGTTATCAAAATGAAAATGATTTCAATGAAGCAAAATCGCAATTTGGGATTCCTGTTAATTTGACTTACAAGTTTTACGCTAAAGAAATTGATTAACACCAGCAGCTAACAAAGTGTATAGTGCATCCCCTGCGGGATACGCACCATACACAGAACGTTGAACGCAATCGCTCGCAGGGCCTCGCGCCGGCGTTCAACACTTGAATGACCACCGCCTGTAGGGAGCACGCGCCGCCCGCTCAGCCCCCCAAGGATCGCCGAACCCCGTCCCTGCCGTTCGCCGCTGACCCCGCATCTTCGGGCTGCACCGATCGCCATCCGCATGCGTCCCCCCGCCCTGCTGACCGCCCTCAGCCTCTGCATCAACGTCCACGCCCAAGGCCCCGACCTGGTGGGCTACTGGCACAACTGGAACGACGGCAACGTGCCCTATCTGGAGCTTAGCCAGGTGGACCCGCGCTACACGGTGATCGAGGTGAGCTTCGCCGTACCTGCGGCGGGCAGCACGTCCGACATGGTGTTCGCCCCGGCCGAGACCGCGCCCGCCACCTTCATCGCCGATGTGGCCGCACTGCAGGCCCAGGGGAAGAAGGTCCTGATCAGCATCGGCGGTGCCAACGCCACGGTGCATTTGGACAGCGATGCCGAGCGCGACCAGTTCGTGAGCAGCATGCTGGGCATCCTCGACACTTACGGCTTCGACGGCATCGACATCGACCTGGAGGGCGCGTCGGTGGCCATCAGCGGCGGCACCATCGCCAACCCCACCGATGCCCGCATCACCCGCCTGATCGACGCGGTGAACAGCATCGCCGACCAGTACGAGGCCGCGAACGGCGTGCCGATGATGCTGACCATGGCCCCGGAGACCGCCTACGTACAGGGCGGCATGAGCGCGTACGGCGGCATCTGGGGCGCGTACCTGCCGGTCATCGATGCACTGCGGAACCGGCTGGACATCCTGCAGGTGCAGTTGTACAACAGCGGCAGCCTATACGGCATCGACGGTGGCATCTACACCCAGGGCACGGCCGACTTCATCGTGAGCCAGACCGAGGCACTGCTGCAGGGCTTCACCACGGGCGGCGGCTTCTTCGCGCCGCTGCCGCCGGAGAAGGTGGCCATCGGCCTGCCCGCCTGTCCGCTCGCGGCCGGTGGCGGCTACGTTTCGCCTGCCGTGCTGGGGCAGGCCGTGGACTACCTGCGCGGCGCGGGTCCGCAGCCGGGCAGCTACCAACGTGTGGCCACCTACCCCACCCTGCGCGGGTTGATGACCTGGAGCATCAATTGGGACGCGGTGAGCACCTGCGCCGCGGCCGACGAGTACGCCCAGGCCTATGCGGACATCTTCGGCATTTCGACCGCGGTGGCGGAACCGTCCGATGCGGGCGTCCTCATCGGGCCCGTTCCGGTGGCGACGGGTGAACCGCTGTCCATCCGCGGGCTGCGGCCGGGCGATGCCGTACGGCTGCTCGATGCCACGGGTCGCCTGGTGCTCGAGACCGGAGCGCGTTCCGCCGTTCAGGACCTGAGGATCGACCAAGCCCCGGGCCTGTGCACCGTGAGCGTGCTGCGGGCCGGCACGGTGGTGCATGTGCAGCGCGTGGTGGTGATGCCTTGAGCCGTGGCACTTGCCTGCCATGGTCGGCCCGCGCTACCTTGGGCTCATGCTCACGGCGGAGATCGACCTTGCGGGTGAACGGATGGTGCTGAGCCCCTACCGTGCGCTGTATTGGCCACGCATGCGCTGGCTCTTGCTGAGCGACGCCCACCTGGGCAAGGCGGCGCACTTCCGCAAGGCCGGCCTTCCGCTCCCCGACGTGCACGACGACCAGCTGCTGGACCGGCTCGGCTGGCTGATCCGGGAGTACGGTGCGGACCGGGTGGTGGTGCTCGGCGACCTGTTCCACAGCGCCTACAACAGCAGCTGGGACCTCTTTCAGCTCTGGCTGGAGCGGGTGCCCTGCGAGGTGCACCTGGTGCTGGGCAACCACGACGTGCTCGCCGACCGGCGTTACCTGGAGGCGGGACTGAAGCTCCACGACGAGGTGCTGCTGGAGGGCCCCTTCGCGCTCACCCACGAGCCCCGCCTCGTTCCCGGGCACTATACCCTGGCCGGCCACCTGCACCCCGGTGTGCACCTGGAGGGCCTGGGGCGCCAGCACCTGCGGCTGCCCTGCTTCTGGTTCGGGGCTGAACGGGGCGTGGTGCCGGCCTTCGGCACCGCCACCGGCCTGCATGTGGTGGAGCCGGCCCCGCTCGACCGCTGCTTCGCCGTGACCGAGCGCAGCGTGATCGACGTGAGCGGGCTGCAGGGCGCCCGCCGGGCCCAACGGGGCCGCACCTCCTGACATCCGGAAAAGCGGAAGCCCCCGCCAAGGCAGGGGCTCCCAACGCTGGTAAGGGCTACGCTTACTTGCCGGTGTGGCGGGCGTAGCGCTTGTTGAACTTGTCCACGCGACCGGCGGTGTCGATCAGCATCATCTTGCCGGTGTAGAACGGGTGCGAGGTGTTGCTGATGTCCAGCTTGATGAGCGGGTACTCATTGCCGTCCTCCCACTTCACGGAGTCCTTCGTGTTGGCGCAGCTCTTGCCCAGGAACATGTGCTCATTGCTCATGTCCTTGAAGACCACGGTGCGGTAGTTCTCGGGGTGGATGCCCTTTTTCATGACGAAGCGATTTCGGGCCGCGAATATAGCACCTTTCTTCGAGACCCGATCCCTTCCCGGGCAATGATCCGGCGATCACCTGCGTATCCTAGGCCGGAACCGCCATCTTTGCAGGCCTTGCGCCCCCTTACCCTCCTACTCTCCGTCGCGGTGCTGGCCGCCCTGTTCGCCTCGGGGTGCCGCAAGGACCTGGAGTTCACCGGCGATGCGGTGAGCCTCGACTTCAGCCGCGACACCGTGATGTTCGACACGGTCTTCACCACGGTGGGCACCACCACCAAGTACCTGGTGGTGCGGAACCCGGCGAAGAACGCCGTGAAGGTCGACATCGCCCTGGAGGGCGGCTCCCCCTCCCCCTTCCGCATCAACGTGGACGGGGCCAGCGGGCTGAGCTTCGACGATGTGGAGATCCTGGGCGAGGACAGCATCTTCATCTTCGTGGAGGCCACCCTGGGGCCGGGCGGGGTGAACACCCCCTTCATCATCGAGGACCACATCCTCTTCAACACCAACGGCAGCCAGCAGCAGGTGCTGCTCACCGCCTGGGGACAGGACGCCCACTTCTACCGGCCGGACCATTTCATCCAGGGGCTTCCCGCCTACAGCATCATCGCCGGTGAGGACGACAACGGCAACACCATCTGCGAGACCGTCACCTGGCCCAACGACAAGCCCTACGTGATCTATGGGTATGCGGTGGTGGATTCGTGCAGCACCCTGCTCATCGACCCCGGGGTACGGGTGTATGTGCACGGTGGCGGCGGCCTTTGGGTCTACCGGTTCGGGCGTATCCAGGCCCTGGGCACGCCCGATGACCGGATCACCTTCCAAGGCGACCGGCTGGAGCCCGCGTACCAGGACGTGCCCGGGCAGTGGGAACGCATCTGGATCAACGACGGCGCCAACGGCGAGGACAACGTGTTCCGGAACGTCGACATCCGCAATGCGCTGGTGGGCATCCAATGCGAGAACTTCCCCGGCTACCCGAACGCCGCCACCAGCGAGGCGAAGCTCATCCTGGACAAGGTGAGCATCCGCGACTGTTCCGCCGCGGGGATCCTGAGCCGCAACTACCGCGTCACCTGCACCAACAGCCTCATCGCCGACTGCGGCCAGTACAACGTGGCCCTGACCGGTGGCGGGCAGTACGACTTCAACTTCACCACCATCGCCAACTACTGGAGCGTGGGCGGCAGCGTGCGCAACACGCCGGCCTTCATCATGACCAACACCTACGAGGACCTGGTGAACAATGTGCTGCAGGTGCGCGAGATCTTCACCAGCACCTTCCGCAACACCATCATCGAGGGCTACAACACCAATGAGTTCGAGATCGATCTCGATGCCGGCAACGCGGCCGATTACACCTTCAACTACTGCATGGTGCGCACCGACCAGAGCACCAGCGACCTTGCGCACTTCCCCGACCCCATGCACTTGTGGCGGAACCAATCGCCCGGATTCGTCAACACCTCCGACGGGGATTACCACCTGGGCAGCCTCAACGCCTTCGCGGTGGACAAGGGCCTGGCGGGCACGGGCGTGTTCGAGGACCTGGACAACATGCCGCGGGACCCCTCGCCCGACCTGGGCTGCTACGAGTTCGTGCCGTAGGCGTCAGCGCAGGTCGAGCAGGAAGCGCAGGGTGTCCACTCCGTCCGCGTACTCACCCGGACCGGGGCGCTGGGCCTGGCCGAAGGGCAGGTGCCCGTGGCCCACGATGCATTGGACGTGATCGGCCTGTCCGGCCAGTGCGGATTCCACCGCAGCCCGGTCATCGTACCGCTCGTAGTACACCGCCGAAACCGGGCTGGCCAGGGCCGTGTCCTCCTTCAGCAGGGCGAACCCGTTCTCCAGGAAGGGTGCGCGGTCCAGCATCCAGAGGGCCCGGTGGTACTCGTAGTTGTTCGCGTACTTCTTGTGGTGCACGATGTCCTTCCACGGGAAGATCGCCCCGAAAAGGCGATCGAGGTCGAAGTCGCGCGGCACGTACAGCTTGCTCACGTTGCGGCAGCCCAGGCCGAAGTAGCGGAAGATGTCCTCGCCAAGGGCGGCCAGCTCCTCCGCTGTCTCCATGCCGTCCAGTACGGCCACGCTCACCCGACCCTTGCGGACGATGCGCGGCAGGTGGCCGAAGTAGTGCTCGAAGTAGCGCGCGGTGTTGGTGGAGCCGGTGGCGATGAGGGCGTCGATGCCGGTGAGCTTGTCGGTGGAGACCACGGCCTGCTGGGCGATGCCGGGTGCGAAATGCTCCAGGATGCCGATGGCCGCCGGGATGAGCTCCGGGTCATCGCTGCTGCACTTGATCCGCGCCCGGTGCCCGCTGAGCACCACGCAGAGCACATCGTGGAAGCCGACCAGGGGGATGTTGCCCGCGAGGATCAGGCCCACGGTGCGCGGCGTGCGCGGTGCATCGAGGTCGGCATAGGCGGTGAGCCAGTCGTGCAGCGCCTTCTCCTCCAGCAGGTGTGCGAGCCCCCCGAGGGCATGCCGCACGTTCTCCTCCGTGGCCCAGCCGTTGCGCAGGTGGGCCCGCCGTACCAGGTCGTCGAAGGCGGTGTACTCCGCCTCGGCAAGCCCGCACCCATGGCCCGGCCAGGGCGCCCCGCCGGCGAACAGGCGGAACAGCCCGCCCAGTTGCACGAAGGCGGCCACGCGCTGCGCCAGGGGCGGCACGGCACGAACATCACGGGCATCAGCTGTGTTCACGGTCTATATTCGCGGCGCGAAAATAGCCCCTGCTGCCATGGCCATCATGATCACCGACGAGTGCATCAACTGCGGTGCCTGCGAGCCCGAGTGCCCCAACAACGCCATCTACGAAGGTGGTGCGGAGTGGCGGCTGAGCGACGGCACCGCCCTGCACGGGCAGCAGACCACCCCGATGGGCACGGTGCTCGACGCCGATTCCGCCCAGCAGCCCAAGGCCATGGACGTGTACTACATCGTCACCGACAAGTGCACCGAATGCACCGGCTTCCACGACGAGCCCCAATGCGCGGCCGTATGCCCGGTTGACTGCTGCGTGGACGACCCCGACCATCGCGAAAGCAAGGAGCAGCTCCTGGCGAAGAAGGAGTTCATGCACCTCTAGTATGGAGTGACGAGTCGCGAGTGGCGGGTGAAATGACCTGCTGTCATCCACGCGCCACTCGACACTCAAGACCCGCCACTCCATCACGTACTTTCGGCACGATAGCTGTCGTTGGCCAGTCGCATGCGCACATCCGCGATCCTCGTCGGTCTCACCTTGTGCTCCCTCTGCGCGGCGCAGAACGCGCATGAGCGTGTGAACGCCCACCTCGCCGCGCTGATGAAGGCCTCTGCCGATCCTGTGCGGGACAGCCTCAGCCTGGTGCTGAAGCGTGAGCTGCGCACGATCCTGGAGGCGGACGATGCCTTCACGGCCGACCTGAGCGACCTGCGCATCAGCCGGGTGGACGCGCCCGATGGTCACTTCCGCCTGATCACCTGGAACATCCCGTACACCGACGGGCACCATGGCTATGAAGGCCTGCTGCTGGTGCGCGACAAGCGTCGACGGGTGCTCTATGAACTGCGGGACATGACCCCGCGCATCGGTTCCCCGACAACCGTGGAGCTCTCGCCGGAGAACTGGTACGGTGCGCTGTACTACGAGGTGGTCCCCACCACCAGCGGGGGCAAGCAGTACTACACGCTGCTCGGCTGGAAAGGCTACAGCACCGTGGAGACCCGGAAGGTGATCGAGGTGCTCAGCTTCAAGGGTGGTGTGCCCCGCTTCGGCGCGCCGCTGTTCGGTGAAGGCCGATCGAAGCGCCAGCGCGAGGTGTTCGGGTATTCGTTCCAGGCCTCCATGAGCTTGAAGTGGGACGCCCGTGGCAGCCGCATCGTGCTCGATCACCTAAGCCCTTCCCGCGACGACCTGGCCGGGCAGGCCGCCTTCCTCGGTCCTGACCTGAGCTACGACGCCTATGTGTGGGACAAGGGGCATTGGGTCTTCCAGCGCGACGTGGACGCCCGCGACCTGGACCTCAGCAAGCCCTGGAACGCGCCGCCGAAGGGCCGTTGACGAACGGGGAGCCTGGAGCCGCTACCTTGTGCGCATGGCGAACGGTGTGGCCCCCTGGTCCCAACGCGAACTGGCTTTCGGTCGCCCGACCGAGGAGATGCCCGTGCTGCTGGAACGCCTCCTGGGCACCTCGAACCGGTTGACGGGCCTGCTGCGCGGCGTGCCGCCCGAGCGCATCCAGCTGCGGGTGAGCGGCAAGTGGAGCGTGCTTGAGCACCTGGGCCACCTGCTGGTGATGCAGGAGCGCATGCGTGTGCGGGTCGAGGACTGGCGGTGCCTCAGTGAGCGCCTCACCCCCATCGACCTGTCGGACCAGGGCCCGTACGTGGAGTCGACCCGGTATCGGGCGCTCGGCGACGTGCTCGAGGAGTTCCGCCTGAACCGCAACGACCTGGTGCGCCACATCGCCGCGCTTCCCGCCGCTGCGCTGCGCCACTACGCCCTGCATCCCTGCCTGGAGCGCCGCATGCGCCCGATGGACATGTGCCTCTTCCTGGCCGAGCACGACGACCACCACCTGGCCACCATCCGCGGGCTGGTGCAGGCCGATTGAGCGCTGGTGGTTTCCACCGCGCTCCCTTCATATCCCGCGGAAGTCCTCCCCATGCCGTGGGCCTGCCTTCTACCTTTGCGGCCACTTCAACGCACCCAGCCATGACCACGGCCACCCTGAACAAGGTCCACAACTACAGCGCCGGCCCCTGCATCCTGCCCCGCGAGGTCTTCGAACAGGCCGCCCAGGCGGTGCTCGACTTCGAGGGCAGCGGCCTCAGCATCCTGGAGATCAGCCACCGCAGCAAGCCCTTCGAGGCCGTGATGGCCAAGGCGCAGGCCTTGGTGAAGGAGCTGCTCGGTGCGCCCGACCACTACCAGGTGGTGTTCCTGGGCGGCGGGGCCAGCCTCGGCTTCCACATGGTGCCGATGAACTACATGAAGGTGGGCGGCAGGAGCGCCTACGTGAACACCGGCGAATGGGCCACGCGCGCCATCAAGGAGAGCAAGCTGATCGGCGACACCGTGGTGGTGGCCAGCAGCGAGGACCGGAACTTCAGCTACATCCCCAAGGGCTTCGAGGTCCCGGTCGATGCCGACTACTTCCACTTCACCAGCAACAACACCATCTTCGGCACGCAGTACAAGCAGATGCCCCGGAGCGCGGCGCCGCTGATCTGCGACATGAGCAGCGACATCTTCAGCCGGCCGGTGAACGTGGCCGACTTCGCGCTCATCTACGGTGGCGCGCAGAAGAACATGGGCCCCGCGGGCGCCACGGTGTACCTGTTCGACCCCGAGCGCCTCGGCCACACGGGACGCAAGCTCAGCCCCATGCTCGACCTGAAGAACCACGGCGCCAAGGAGAGCATGTACAACACCCCGCCGGTGTACGCCGTGTACGTGAGCATGCTCACCCTGGAGTGGATGAAGCGCATGGGCGGCGTGGCCGCGATGGAGCAGCGCAACGCCGCGAAGGCGAAGCTGCTCTACGACGCCATCGACCGGTTGAGCCCGGTGTTCAAGGGCACCACCGCGGTGGAGGACCGCAGCGTGATGAACGCCACCTTCGTGCTCGGGGACCCCGCGCAGGAGCCCGCGTTCGACGCCCTGTGGAAGGAAGCCGGCATCAGCGGCATCCGCGGCCACCGCAGCGTGGGCGGCTACCGCGCCAGCATGTACAACGCGCTCCCGATCGAGAGCGTCCAGGCCCTGGTGGACGTGATGGAGCATTTCGCGAAGAAGAACGGCTGACACCTGAACAACGGACCAAGGACCATGCGGATCCACGCGAACGATGGCATCGACGCCGCAGCGAAGGCGCGGCTCACGGAGGAGGGATTCACCGTCACCACCGACCATGTACCCCAGGACCGGCTGCATGACTTCCTGAACGCGGAGAAGGTGGATGTGCTGCTCGTGCGCAGCGCCACCAAGGTGCGCAAGGACCTGCTCGACGCCTGCCCCGGGCTGAAGCTCATCGGGCGTGGCGGTGTGGGACTGGACAACATCGATGTGGCCCATGCCCAGGCCAGGGGCATCCCCGTGGTCAACACACCGGCCTCCTCCTCCATCTCGGTGGCGGAGCTGGTGATGAGCCACCTGTTCGGTCTCCTGCGCAACCTGCACGAGAGCAACCGCCACATGCCGATCGACGGCCGAACGAAGTTCAAGGAGCTGAAGAAGGCCTACGAGAAAGGCAGCGAGGTGCGCGGCAAGACCCTCGGCATCATCGGCTTCGGCCGCATCGGCCAGTGGACGGCCCGCTATGCGCTGGGCTGCGGCATGCGCGTGATCTACGTGGACAACCGCGCCACGGCCGAGGCCATCGAGCTGGAGATCGGCGGGCAGACGGTGCGGGTGGGCGTGAAGATGGTGACCCTGGACGAGCTGCTCGAGCAGGCCGACGCGATCAGCCTGCATGTGCCGGCCCAGAAGGACGGCAGCCCGGTGCTCGGCGCGGGCGAACTGGCCCGGGTGAAGCCCGGTGTGGTGATCGTGAACACCGCGCGCGGCGGCAGCGTGGACGAGGACGCGCTCCTTGCCGCCTTGAAGGAGGGCCGCGTGAAGGGGGCCGCGCTCGACGTGTTCACCAACGAGCCCGAGCCGCGCGAGGACCTGCTGCGCGAGCCGAAGCTGAGCCTGAGCCCGCACATCGGCGCGGCCACCGCCGAGGCCCAGGGCCGGGTGGGCGCCGAGCTCGCCGACCTCATCATCAACTGGCGCGACAGCGTACAGGTGAGCTCCTGAGGCCATGATCCTGCTGCGTCCGTTCCGCGCCTGGCGACCGCCCCCCGGCAAGGCCCATCGCGTGGGCAGCCGCAGCTATGTCTCCTACACCCACGAGCAGCTGCGCGGCAAGCTCGACGGCAACCCATACACCTTCCTGCATGTGATCCACCCCGACGGGTGGGGTGATGCGCACCTGCCGCGCCACGAGCGCCATACGCGGGTGCGGGTGAAGTTCCGCGCCTTCTGCGACCTCGGCTACCTGGAGCGCGACCAGCAGCCGCACCTCTACGTGTACGAGCAGACCAACCGCGGCGTGGCCTCCCTCGGCATCATCGCCGGGGTGAGCGTGGCCGACTACCGCGCGGGCCTCATCAAGAAGCACGAGCAGACGCTCACCAACCGCGAGAACCTGTTCAAGGAGTACCTGCGTGCCACCGGCATGAACGCCGAACCCGTGCTGCTGGCCGCACCGGACGATGGGCGGATGGAGCTGCTGCTGCGGCCGGTGACCGCCGAGGTGCCCGACAGCGAGTTCACCACCAGCGATGGCGTTCGGCACCGGTTCTGGGCCGTGCGCGACAGGGCCTGGACCGATTCGATGCAGGACCTCTTCTCCACCTATCCCGCGCTCTACATCGCCGACGGCCACCACCGCCTGGCCAGCAGCGCGCGCCTGGCCGAGGCCACCGGCGCCACGGACGTGGACCCGAAGGCCTGGTGCCTGGCCTACATCCTGCCGCACACGCACCTGCACATCTTCAACTTCGACCGGGCGGTGACCACGCTGAACGGACTGAGCCCGGAAGGCTTCATCGATGCGCTGCGCAAGGTGGGCCGCGTGGAGCGTGTCGAGGGGCCCGGCACCACGCACGGCGTGGTGTGCGTGCGCACCACCCTCGGCTGGCACGCCCTGCACCTGCCCGCCCCTCCCGCCTCGGCCACACCCGCGGAACAGCTCGATCCCGCCCGCCTGAGCGAGCTCGTGCTCGGCCCGATCCTGGGCATCCGCGACCTGCGCACCGACCCGCACATCCGCTTCATCCCCGGTACGCACGGCATCACCGAACTGGAACAGCTCGTGGACAGCGGCGCCATGCAGGCCGCCTTCCACCTGCAACCGGTGGACTTCGAGGAGCTGAAGGCCGTGGCCGACACCGGTGGCACCATGCCGCCCAAGAGCACCTACATCGAGCCGAAGATGCGCAGCGGCCTGGTGGTGTACTCCCTCGAGGAAGTGTGAACATCACCTCGATGGCCGCGCGAACCCTTGCCGAACGCTACACGGCCGTCAAGGCCGGCCTGCCCGCCGCGGTCACCCTGGTGGCCGTGAGCAAGACGCGCAGCGTGGCCGAGATCCAAGCCCTGTACGACCTGGGGCAGCGCCACTTCGGCGAGAACTACCCCCAGGAGCTGCGCGAGAAGGCGCCCCTACTGCCGGCGGACATCCATTGGCACTTCATCGGGCATCTGCAGCGCAGCAACGTGAAGCACGTGGTGCCCGTGGTGCACCTGATCCACGGGGTGGAGGACCTTCGGCTGGTGGAGGAGGTGGAGAAACGGGCAGCGGCCATCGGAGGCACGGTCGACATCCTCTTGCAGGTCCACATCGCGCAGGAGGAGACCAAGCATGGCCTCTCGCCGGCGGAACTGCTTACCGCGGTGACCACCTGGCCCTGGAAGGACCTGCAGCATGTGCGCGTGCGGGGGCTCATGGGCATGGCCACCAACACCGACGACCGGGACCAGGTGCGGGGCGAGTTCGCCGGGCTCAAGCGCCTGTTCGATGCGGTGCGCGCCATGAACGTCCTTCCCACCGGACAGTTCGATGTGCTGAGCATGGGCATGAGCGGCGACGCCGACCTGGCCATCGCCGGGGGCAGCACCCTGGTGCGCATCGGCACCGCCATTTTCGGCGAACGCTGACCGGCCCGGCGGGCAACCCTGTGGCGCGGTAGCGTCTTATCCCCGTAACTTGGTGGAGCCCTGTCCCTTCGGATGTCCCTTCGCACCCTCCTGCTCACCCTGGCGGCCCTTCCGCTTCCCCTGCTCGCCCAGCGGAACCTGGAGATCGGCCTGGCCACGGGCGTGACCCAGTACTACGGCGACCTGGGCAACTGGGACAGCCCGATCCAGTGGAACAGCATCCGCCCCGGCGTATGCCTCACGGTGCGCGACTTCCTCAACAACCCGCGCGGGTACGTCACCCGTTCGCTCACCGTGGAGGGCCGATTCAGCTGGCACCGTCTCGGCTACAACGAGGTGGAGCCTACGGGCGGCATGAGCGGCACGGAGCTCAAGAACTTCAAGCGCGGGCTCAACTTCCGCACGGACCTCTACGGCCTCAGCGCGCATGTGGTGCTCAACGCCTACCGCGAGCCCTTCAAGCCGCTCTTCCAGCAACGCTTCTTCCTCTACTTCTACACCGGCATCGGCGTGTTCTACGGCCGTCCGAAGGGCGACCTTTTCCGCGGTGACCAGAGCCTTGACAACCGCTACTACTTCTGGGACGACGGCACCATCCGCGATGCACCCCGCGAAGCAGGCTACGGCAATGTGATCGAACAGGACGGCAAGTACGAGACCGACCTGTACAGCTGGGTGGTGGAAGGCGTTCCGAACCGGGAAGGCACCGTGGTGGACCGGCCGAGCCCCTGGCATGTGGGCATCCCCTTCGGCATGGGCATCCGCTACATGGTGACCAAGAAGCTGAGCGTGGGCGCGGAGTTCGCCTATTACACCTTCGCCACCGACTACCTCGACAATGTGAGCCAGCGGTACGTGACCTACAACGAGCTCGGCGTGGTGTACTCGGGCGACAGCGCCTCGCAATACCTGGCACGCTACATCAGCGATCCCACGGGTTGGGGCACCGATGGCACCATCGGCACGGTGACCAGCCGCCGCGGCAATCCCGGCATGCCCGACTACTTCAGCTATTTCTGCTTCGAGGTGAGCTATAAGTTCCGCCGCAAGCCGAACCGGCGGTTGTACATGAAGTTCTGACCGTCGGAGGAACGCAGAGGCGCCGAGCCGCGGAGGGCGCGGAGCGGGATGGTCGCGAAGGAGTGGGCGTTCGGCTACTTTTGCCGCTCATGTCCTCCACCAAGAAAAGCGGCCTGGACAAGGCCTTCGAGTCGTTGCTGCACGCCGATGACGCGCAACTCTTACGCGCCCTGGCCACCGTGGACCAGCAGGGCGATGCCCGCGCGATCATGCCCCTGCTGCACGCGCTGGCCCGCAGCACCGACCACAAGGTGCAGCAGCGCATCACCGACATGCTCTACCAGATCAAGGTGAAGGACGCCGTGCCCGAGCTGATGAAGGCGCTGGAGGAACCGGCCCTGCGCCCCGTGCGCCGCACCATCCTCGCCACCTTCTGGAACGCCGGGCTCGATGTACGCGACCAGGTGGAACAGCTGGTGGCCGTGGCCGTGGAGGGCGATGCCGAGGAGTGCTTCGAGTGCCTCACCGTGCTCGAGCACAACGAGTTCCTCAACGACAAGGGCGTGCTGGCGGGGATCAAGCGCCTGAAGACCGCCATCGCCGGCAACACCGACGAGTACAAGGGCGCCATGCTCGGCACCCTGCTGGTGGAGCTGCAGGCGCGGGTGGGGAAGGAATAGCCCTACCCCTTCAAGTACCCCTCCACCGCCCGCTGGATCCGGCCGGTGATGTCGGTGGTATCGGCCGGCACGAAGGTCTGCCCCGTGATCTTCTCGTACAGCTCGATGTAGCGCTCGCTCACGGTGCGGACGAAGTCATCGTCCATGTGCGGCACCTGCTGGCCCTCCTTGCCCATGAAGCCGTTGGCCATGAGCCATTCGCGCACGAACTCCTTGCTGAGCTGCTTCTGCGCCTCGCCCCGCTCCTGCCGTTCGGCATAGCCCTCCAGGTGGAAATAGCGTGAGCTGTCGGGCGTGTGGATCTCGTCGATCACGATGATCCCGCCATTGCGGCGGCCGAACTCGTACTTGGTGTCCACCAGGATGAGGCCGCGTTCCCGGGCGATGCGCGTGCCCTCGGCGAAGAGCGTAAGGGCGTACTGCTTCATGGTGTCCCACTCCGCCGGGGTGCAAAGGCCGCGCTGCAGGATCTCGTTGGGCGTGATGTCCTCGTCGTGCCCCTCGTCGGCCTTGGTGCTGGGCGTGATGATGGGCTCGGGGAAGCGGTCGTTCTCGCGCAGGCGATCGGGCATGGCCGCCCCGCAGAGCACGCGGTGACCGGCCTTGTACTGGCGCCAGGCGTGGCCGCTGAGGTAGCCGCGCACCACCATCTCCACCTTCACGGGGTCGCAGGCGTGGCCCACGATCACCTGGGGGTCGGGCATGGCGATGGTCCAGTTGGGCACCTTGGCCGCGGTGGCCTGCAGCATGTGCCAGCTCACCTGGCTCAGCACCTGGCCCTTGTGGGGGATGCCGCGCGGCAGGATCACGTCGAAGGCGCTGATGCGGTCGCTGGCCACCATCACCATGCGGCCGTCGGCCAGGGTGTACACGTCGCGCACCTTGCCGTGGTACACCTTGGTGACGCCGGGCAGCTTCAGTTCGGAGCGCGTGAGCGTGGCGGGAAGGGTCATGGGGGTCATGGGGCGGGGGATACCGGTGCTTCCGGCGCAGGCGGGTCGAACTCCTTGAAGGCGGTGAGCACGCGCGTCACCAGCTCGTGGCGGATCACGTCCTTCTCATCGAGCTCGATGATGCTGATGCCGTCCACGCCGCGCAGCTTCTGCACGGTGGGCACCAGGCCGCTGCGCTGCCGGTCGGGCAGGTCCACCTGGGTCACATCGCCGGTGATCACGAACTTGGCGTTGCGGCCCATGCGGGTGAGGAACATCTTCAGCTGGGGCAGCGTGGCGTTCTGGGCCTCGTCGAGGATCACGAAGGCGTGGTCGAGTGTGCGGCCGCGCATGAAGGCGAGCGGGGCGATCTGGATCACGCCGTTCTCCAGGTGCTCGGCCAGCCGCTGCGCGGGGATCATGTCCTTGAGCGCGTCGTAGAGCGGCTGCAGGTAGGGGTCGAGCTTCTCGCGCAGGTCGCCGGGCAGGAAGCCTAGGCTCTCCCCCGCCTCCACGGCCGGACGCGTGAGGATGATGCGCCGCACCTGTCGGTCGCGCAGGGCCTTCACGGCCAGTGCGACGGCGGTGTAGGTCTTGCCGGTGCCGGCCGGACCGATGGCGAAGACCATGTCGTGCGTGGCCACCGCCTCCACCAGGCGCTGCTGGTTGCGGGTGCGGGCCTTCACGCGCAGGCCGGCGTTGCCGTGCACGAGCACGTCGCCCTCCTCGGGTGCCTCGCCGGGGTTGCCCTGCCCCATGATGTCGTCGAGCACCTTGCGCGGCAGGTCGTTGTACCGGGCCACGTGCTGCACGAGCTGCTCGAAACGCTCGGCGAACACCGCGATGTCCTCCTCGGTACCGATCACCTTGAGCACATCGCCGCGGGCGATGAGGCTGAGCTTGGGATACAGGTTGCGGATGATCCGCAGGTTCTGGTCGTTCGCGCCGAGCACCTCCACGGGGTCCACGTCGCTGATCGGGATCGAGTGTTCGCTCACGCCGCTGGGTCTCGAATTATGAACGCGCCGGTGTTGATCGACAGTGTGCGTTCCGGCAGGCCGAAGGTAGGGCGAACGGTTTTCTTCGCTGTCCCTACCGCGCATGAACATCGTCACCCTCACCACGGACATGGGCCTGAAGGACCATTACGTGGCCGTGGTGAAAGGCGCCCTGTACAGCCAGGTGCCCGATGTGCGGATCGTGGACATCAGCCACAGCATCACGCCGTTCGACAACGCGCAGACCGCCTTCGTGCTGCGCCACGCCTACCCGGAATTCCCCCGGGGCACGGTGCACCTGATCGGCGTGAACCCAGAGGCCACCGGCAACACCCCCCACCTGGTGGTGCGCCACGACGGTCACTACTTCATCGGTGCCGACAACGGCATCTTCCCGCTCCTCTTCGACGGCCGGCCGCATGAGGCCTTCGAGCTAACGATGAAGCTGGAGGAGGACCACGCCACCTTCCCGCTGAAGAACGTGTTCGTTCGGGCCGCCGCTTTCCTGCTGCAGGGCGGCACACCCGAAGTGATCGGCCGCAAGACCGTGAACATCCGCGAGATGATGGGCTTCCGGCCGGCGGCCGACAACCTGAGCATCCGCGGCCAGGTGATCTACGTGGACTCCTACGGCAACGTGGTCACCAACATCGTGCGCGGACAGTTCAACGAGCTGGTGAAGGGGCAGCCCTTCCGCATCACCTTCGGCCGCTCGGCGCACGATATCGTGTCGGTGAGCCGCCAGTACGCCGATGTGCCGCAGGGCGAACGGCTGGCCTTCTTCGGCAGCAGCGGCCACCTGACCATCGCCGTGAACAAGGGCGTGGAGGGCATGGGCGGCGGCGCCTCGGGCCTTCTGGGCCTGCATGTGAACGACCCGGTGCGCGTGGAGCTCGTGCTCACCGCCCGGCCTGTCGCCGTTCCCGCATGATGGTGCGCATCGTCCGCATGACCTTCCGGCCGGAGGAGGTGCCCGTATTCCAGGCGCTATTCGAGGGCTGGAGGCACCGGATCATCGCCTTTCCCGGTTGCAGGCACCTGCAATTGTTGCACGATCGGCAGGATCCACGGGTGTTCATGACGTACAGCGTGTGGCGTTCGTCGAACGACCTGGAGGCGTACCGCAACAGCGAGGTCTTCGCTTCCGTATGGCCTGTGGTAAAGCGTATGTTCGCCGAACCTGCCGAGGCCTGGAGCCTGGACCGCGACCACATGTTGGACGCGGCCGGGTGATCGGTCCGGTGCTTGCACCCTGCCACGCCCATGAGGACCCTGCTCCCCCTGCTCCCGTTCGTGCTCCCCATCGCCCTCCTGGCCCAAGGCGGCGCCGAGGCCGAGTTGGCCCTGGCCCGCGACTTCCTGGCCCAGGACCGGAGCGATAGCGCCCTGGTGCACGCCGACCGCGCCATCGGCATCGACCCGCAGCTGGCGAAGGCCTGGAAGACCCGTGGCGATGCGCACCAACGCCGCAAGGAGATGCCCGAGGCGCTCGCCGACTACAACAAGGCCGAGGACCTCGACCCCAACGACCCACGGCTGTACGTGAGCCGCAGCGCCCTCCGCATCAGCGAGGGGAACCTGAAGGGGGCGCTGCGCGACTGCGAAAAGGCACTGGCCCTCGACCCCAAGGATGCCGATGCGTGGTACAACAGCGCCTGCGCCAAGTACATGGGGCAGGACACCGATGGGGCCTTGAAGGACGCCGACCGCGCGGTGAAGCTCAGGAAGGACCACGCCGACGCCCTCTTCCTGCGCGGCGTGGCCAAGGGCGAGCTCTTCCAGGAGGAGGACGGGCTGGGCGACATGGAAGAGGCCCTGCGGCTGAAACCCGCCATCCCCGGCGCCCTGATGAGCTCGGCCGTTCTGCTGTACGAAACGAAGCGCTACGCGGAAGCGATCGAGCGCTTCTCCCAGGTGATCGAGCAGGACCTGGAAGGAAAGGCCGAGGCCTACTACTACCGAGGCGACTGCCAGTACCAGCTGGAGAACAAGGACCTCGCCTGCGCCGATTGGAAAGTGAGCGCCAAGCTTGGGGACAAGGACGCCGGCTTCATCGTGAAGAACTACTGCAACACCAACGCCACGAAGATCCCCAAGAAGCCGTCGAAGAAGCACAAGACCACGATCGAGTTCTGAGCACCTGGGGTGGGAGCAGCGGTTAGAAGGTGGAGCGGTGCAAGGGTGGAGCGGTGCGTCGACCGCGGTTGATATCCCTTGAGCACCGGCGCTTCCGCGGTTACAGGTCCGGTTATCTTGGCGCCCCGAAATGCGCGCCCTCATCGCGAAAGAGGTCCGGGGCTTCCTGGGCAGCCTGATCGGCCACATCGTCATCGTGGTCTTCCTGCTGATCACGGGCCTGTTCCTGTGGGTGTTCCCCGACAACATCCTCGACCTGGGTTACGCCGACCTGGCCCCCCTGTTCGGCATCGCCCCGTGGGTCTTCCTGTTCCTGGTGCCCGCGGTCACCATGCGCAGCTTCAGCGAGGAGAAGCGCACCGGCACCCTGGAGCTCCTGCTCACCCGCCCCCTCACCGAGCTGCAGCTGGTGCTCGCCAAGTACGCCGCCAGCCTGGTGCTGGTGGTGGTGGCGCTGATCCCCACACTGGTGTACTACTGGAGCGTGAAGCAACTGGCCGTGCCGGTGGGCAATGTGGACAGCGGTGGCACCTGGGGATCCTACCTGGGCCTGCTCTTCCTGGCGGGCTGCTTCACGGGCATCGGCCTTTTCGCCTCGGCCATCACCGAGAGCCAGATCGTGGCCTTCCTCATCGCCGTGTTCCTCTGCTTCGTGCTGTACCAGGGCTTCGGGCTGGTGGCCAGCTTCGACCTGCTGGGCGCGCTGGAAGGGCCGATCAAGGCCGTGGGCATGGAGGACCACTACCGCAGCATGAGCCGCGGGGTGATCGACCTGCGCGATGTGGCCTATTTCCTGGGCGTGACCGCGGTGTTCGTGCTGCTCACGCGAACGGTGCTCCAAAGCCGGAAGTGGTGAGATGAGGAAGGGACGCTCCAACCGCGGCAAGGACCTGCTCGACCTCCTCGTGGGGCTGGGCATCGTGGCACTGGTGCTCTTCATCACCTCGTTCGTCCGCCTACGCGCCGACCTCACCAGCGAGCAGCGCTACACCCTCACCCCCGCCACCAAGGAGCTGGTGGGCAAGCTGGATGATGTGGTCTTCGTGAAGGTGTACCTGCACGGCGAGCTGCCGGCCGACCTCAAGCGCCTGGAGCAGGCCACCCGCGAGCTGCTCGACGAGATGCGCGTGCTGAACCCCGACCTGCTGCAATACGCGTTCGTGGACCCCAGCGCCAGCCCCGACGAGAAGACGCGCACCGAGGTGTACCGCGCGCTCACCGAGCAAGGGCTGCAGTACAGCAGCATCCGCGTGAAGGAGAAGGGCGGCCAGCGCGAGCTCATCGTGTTCCCCGGTGCGGTGCTGAGCTACAAGGGCAAGGCCCTCCCCCTGCAACTGCTGAAGACCCAGCTGCGGCAGCCCGATGCGGACATGGTGAACCGCTCCATCAACAACCTGGAGTACGAGCTCAGCAGCGCCATCCGGCAGGTCACCAGCACCTTCAAGCCCCGCATCGCCTTCCTGGAGGGTCACGGCGAACTGGCACCGCCCCTGGTGCAGGACATCGCGAACGTGCTGGGCGAACAGTACACCGTGAGCCGTGTGCGCATCGACGACCGCATCGACGCGCTGAGCGACAAGGTGGAAGGCGGTCGCTACCGCGCCAACCGCTATGAGGCCCTCATCATCGCCAGGCCCGACAGCGCCTTCAGCGACCGCGACCTCTACGTGATCGACCAGTTCGTGATGAACGGCGGCAAGGTGCTCTGGTGCGTGGACGCCATGAACGCCCACCTGGACAGCCTCCGCGAGAAGCAGTTCAGCATCGCCACCCCGTACGACCTGCGGTTGGACGACCTGCTCTTCGCCTACGGGGTGCGCATCAACACCGACCTGGTGCTCGACCAGCAGTGCGCGCCCATCGAGCTCTACACCACGCCCTACGGAAATCAGCGCAAGCTGGAGCGCTTCCCCTTCCCCTACGAGCCCATCGTGATCCCGCGCAGCGCCCACCCCATCGTCAACAACATCGACCCGGTGCACCTGCGCTTCCCCAGCAGCATCGACACCATCGGCACCGACAGCGCCCGCAAGACCATCCTGCTCACCAGCTCGCCCTACACCTGGGTGCTGAAGAACCCCGCCCGCATCAGCCTGGGCATCGTGGACAACCCGCCGCCCTTCGAGCGCAGCAGGACCCCCGACCTGCCGCTGGCCGTGCTCAGCGAAGGCCGCTACCGCAGCGCCTTCGCCGACAAGCTGCCCGAGCCCTTCGTGGCCGACCCGCAGGTGGCCTACCGCGCGTGGAGCCGCACCACCGCCATGGTGGTGGTGAGCGACGGCGACGCCATCGCCAACCGGGTGGACCCGCAGAAGGGCATGTACTACCCGCTCGGCTTCGACCGCTACGCCGGCACCAAGGTGTACGGCAACCGCGAGCTCTTCGTGAACGCCCTCAACTACCTGCTCGACGACCAGGGCCTCATCAGCATCCGCTCGCGGGCCATCACCCTGCGCACGCTCGATACCGCCAGGGTGGAGGACGAGCGCACACGCTGGCAGGCCATCAACCTGGTGATCCCGGTGCTGCTGAGCCTGGCCGCGGGCCTGGCCTTCCACCTCCTCCGCCGTCGTCGCTACGCCACCGCCGCATGAAACGCCTGATCCCCCTCCTGCTCCTGCTGGCCCTGGGCCTGGTGGCCTGGTGGCTGTGGCGCGGCAACACCGGCAGCACCCTTGCCGGTCCGCTCACCGACTTCCGCGTGGCCGACACCAGCGCGGTGGACCGCATCTTCATCGCCGACATGCAGGGCCGCACGGTGGACCTGAAGCGCACCGGCCCCGGCACCTGGACCGTGAACGGGCTGCCCGCCAACCCGAAGAACGTGCAGCTGTTGCTGAAGACCTTCCTGCGGGCGGAGGTGCGTAGTCCGGTGCCCAAGGCCGCCGAGGCCAACGTGCTGAAGGTGATGAGCAGCACGGCCCGGAAGGTGGAGATCTACACCGGCAACGCGGTGCCCGCCAAGATCTGGTACGTGGGACACGCCACGCAGGACCACTACGGCACGTACATGCTGCTGGAGGTGCCCGGCGAGGGCAAGAGCAGCGTGCCCTTCGTGATGGGCATGAGCGGCTTCACCGGCTTCCTGAGCACCCGTTTCCACACCACGCTCGACGACTGGCGGAGCACCGTGGTCCTCGACAACCCCGACCTCACGCGCATCCGCAAGGTGTCGCTCACCACCCCTACCCGTCCCGCCGAAGGCTGGACCGTGACCTACAGCGGCGGCAACGACCTGAAGCTCTTCACGCACGACAACGTGCAGGTGGCCCTGGACAGCGGGGCGGTGAAGGACCTCTTCCGCGAGCTGCGCGACCAGCACTTCGAGATGTTCGAACGGCAGATCGGCAAGGCCCAGCGCGACTCGGTGCTGGCGAGCCCGCCCGCGGCGGTGCTGGCGATCACCACGGACGATGGCAGCACGCGCCGGATCCCCTTCTGGGGCAAGACACCGTACAAGAACGAGCGCGACCTGGAGGGCAACCTGTTGACCGTGGACACCTCGCGCGAGTGGGCCCTTCTCGACGACACCTGCCTGGTGGTGGTGCAGCGCCACCTCTTCGATCGCATCACCCTGCCCATCCCCTACCTGATGGCGCGCTGAGGGTGCGGCCGGCCGTGTTGAAAAGGGCGTTCCCGTGTTGATAAGTGGCCCGGAACGCCCCTGAGGGCCCCGCTATCTTTGGGCGCGCCGGAAAACGCCCTGGCGACGAGACTGAGATGGAAACGGTAGCAACCAAGGATAAGACCGCAACGATGAAGTTCATTGTGTCCAGCACGGCCCTGTTGAAGCAGCTGCAAACGCTCCAGGGGGTGCTCGCCAGCAGCAACACCCTCCCCATCCTCGACAACTTCCTGTTCGAGATCGACGGCAAGCAGCTCACCGTGACGGCCAGCGATCTGGAGACCACCATCACCGCCACCATGCCGGTGGAGGCCAAGGACAAGGGCAGCGTGGCCATTCCGGCCCGCCTGCTGCTCGACACCCTGAAGGCCTTCCCCGAGCAGCCGCTCACCTTCAGCATCGACGGCAAGCACCACGGTGTGGAGCTGATCAGCGACCAGGGCAAGTACAAGATGACCGGCTTCAACGGCTCGGAGTTCCCCAAGAGCCCCGTGCTGGAGAACCCCAGCACCTTCGCCCTGCCCGGCGGCACGCTGGCCACCGCCATCAACAAGAGCATCTTCGCCACCGGCAACGACGACCTGCGCCCCGTGATGAGCGGGATCTTCTTCGAGCTCGGCGAGGACAGCGTGAACTTCGTGGCCACGGACGCCCACAAGCTCGTGCGCTACAAGCGCACCGACGTGAAGGCCGACCGCCCGGCCAGCTTCATCGTGCCCAAGAAGCCGCTGAACCTGTTGAAGAACAGCCTGGGCAGCAGCAACGCCGAGGTGAGCGTGGCCTACAACGAGAACAACGCCTCCTTCACCTTCGACAACACCGTGCTGGTGTGCCGCCTCATCGATGGCAAGTACCCCAACTACGAGGCGGTCATCCCCAAGAAGAACCCCAACAAGCTCACCATCGACCGCCAGTCGTTCCTGAGCTCCATCCGCCGCGTGGCCATCTTCTCCAACAAGACCACGCACCAGGTGCGGCTCACCATCAACGGCAGCCAGCTCACGGTTAGCGCCGAGGACCTGGACTTCAGCAACGAGGCGAGCGAGAAACTCACCTGCACCTACGAGGGCGAGGACATGACGATCGGCTTCAACAGCCGCTTCCTCATGGACATGCTGAACAACCTGGCCTGTGAGCACGTGGTGCTGGAGATGAGCGCCCCCAACCGCGCCGGCATCCTGCTGCCCGGTGAGGCCGGGGAAGTGGGTGAGGACATCCTGATGCTGGTGATGCCGGTGATGCTCAACAACTGAGCGGTATGAAACTCCCCCTCTTCGCCCTGGCCCTCGGCCTGATGCTGACGGCGGGCAAATGCTCCGACAGGTCGGGCGCCATGGACGTGATCGGCACCAAGTGGATGCTCAAGGACATCGCCGGTCAGGCGGTGCAGATGCCCGCAGGCATGGACATGCCCTGGCTGCAGATGGCCGCGGACAAGTCCCTCTCGGGTTTCGGTGGCTGCAACAACATCATGGGCAAGGTCGAACTGGACGGCTCCAGCATCGGCTTCCCCGGCGTGGCCAGCACGAAGAAGTTCTGCGAGGCCACCCAGAAGACCGAGGATGCGTTCATGGGCGCCCTGCGGGAGGCCCGGACCTTCAAGATCCAGGACGGTCTGTTGAAGCTGATGAACGGTGACAAGGAACTGGCCAGCTTCACCAAGGGCAGCTGAACCGCCGCTCGATCGATCAAGAATGAAGCCTCCCCACCCGGGAGGCTTTCTTCATTCCAGCCCTTCCATAGGTCAATTCGATCATTCAAGCGATCTGATTCATATAGCTGTCTAACAGCCTATTAATGAATTCGAATTATAGCACAAACATCTTCGGGAGCACACGAAAGGAACACGGCCGGACGTGCCGATGCGGGACCGATCTTTGGCGCGCTGGCGGTCCAACACCCCTGGCAGATCGAGCATGACCGAGAAGATGACCGTTGGCGTGATCGGCGCCGGCACCATGGGCAGTGGCATCGCGCAGGTGGCGGCCCAGGCCGGGCACCCCACCCTGTTGTTCGACACCCGGGCCGAGGCCGTGGAGAAGGCGATCGCCGGCCTGAAGCGCACCCTGGACAAGCTCGCGGAGAAAGGCAAGCTCACCCCCGAGGTGGCGGCACGTACCGCCGCCCGCATCACCCCGGCCACCGACCTGAAGGCCCTCGCCGGGTGCGGCCTGGTGATCGAGGCCATCGTGGAGGACCTTGGCGTGAAGCGCAAGGTGTTCGGCGAGCTGGATGCCCTGCTCTCCCCCGACGCGGTGCTCGCCAGCAACACCAGCAGCCTCAGCATCACCGCCATCGCCGCTGGCTGCACGCGCCCCGGCCGTGTGGTGGGCCTGCACTTCTTCAACCCGGCCCCCCTGATGCCCCTGGTGGAGGTGGTGCCCGGTGTGGCCACCGACCCGCGTGTGACCGACGCCGCCCGCGAGCTGATGACCGATTGGGGCAAGGTGGCCGTGACCTGCAAGGACACCCCCGGCTTCATCGTGAACCGGGTGGCCCGTCCCTTCTACGGCGAGAGCATCCGGATCTTCGAGGAAGGCGTGGCGGACATGGCCACCATCGACCATGCCCTGCGCACGGCGGGCGGTTTCCGCATGGGTCCCTTCGAGCTCATGGACCTCATCGGCAACGACATCAACTTCACCGTGACGCGCACCGTGTGGGAGAGCTTCTTCTACGATCCGCGGTACAAGCCGAGCTTCACCCAGCAGCGCGTGGTGGAGGCCGGCTGGTTCGGGCGCAAGACCGGCCGCGGGTACTACGCCTACGATGCGGAAGGCCGACCGACCGGCACGGGCGCCCCTTCCACCGACGCCCGGCTCGCCGAGCGCATCGTGGAACGCGTGCTCGCCATGCTCATCAACGAGGCCGCCGACGCGCTCTTCCTGCAGGTCGCCTCGGCCACCGACATCGACCTGGCCATGACCAAGGGCGTGAACTACCCGAAGGGTCTGCTCGCCTGGGCGGATGAGAAGGGGGCCGCGCATTGGCTGGCCGTGCTCGAAGGCCTCCAGGCCGAGTACGGGGATGATCGCTACCGCCCAAGTCCCCTGCTGCGCCGCCTGACGCGGGCCGGTGGGCGCCTCCTTACGGCTTGAACCGATCGTCCATCGCCATGTTCCCCTGTTCCGCTGGATATTATTTTCCATGGAACTGTTTTTCTTGTTTGCTTTGCGCCCCGAAACCAACCTCACCCTCAACGAACATGAAGACCGAACTGACCATCGTGGCCCTTGGCGCCACGCTGCTCGTGGCCTGCGGCCCGAGCGAGGCCGAACAGCAAGCCGCGCGCGAGAAGGCCATCCAGGACAGCATCGCCGCCGCCGCCTCGGCCGAAAAGACCTACATGGTGGATGCTTCCGCCAGCACGCTCACCTGGAAGGGTGTGATGCTGGGCGTGAAGAGCCACTTCGGCACCGTGGGCCTGCAGAGCGGCACGATCGTGGCGAAGGGTCCCCTGCTCGCCGGTGGTGAATTCGTGGTGGACCTCAAGGCCATCGCGCCGCTGGACAGCACCTACAACAAGGACTACACGAAGGACAAGCTGATCGGCCACCTGCAAAGCGCCGACTTCTTCGCCGTGGACAGCTTCCCCACCGCTTCGCTGAAGATCACCGGCGTGGAGGGCAACACCGCCACCGCCGACCTCACCGTGCGCGGCAAGACCAACAGCGAGAAGGTGACCGACATCGTGCTCACCCCGAACGCCGACGGCACCCTCAGCGCCACCGGCAAGCTGGTGTTCAACCGCCAGAAGTACGGCCTGGTGTGGAGCAGCGGTTCCAAGGATGCCGTGCTCAGCGACGACATCGAAGTGGACGTGAAGCTCATGGGCCGGGCCCAGTGAAGCGCTTTCGGTGAAAGCAGGAAGGCGCTGCCCGAAAGGGTGGCGCCTTCCGCTTTTCTACCCCTTGCCGAGCAGGAATTCGTTCATGGGCCGCATGGCGTGGTAGTGCTCCAGCACGATGTCGGCGAGCTTCGGGTCGGTGACCAACTTCGCGGGCAGTTCGTGGCCGTAGTAGAACTGCTTGTTGTAGATCACCGGTTCCTTGGCGGCGGCGGCCTTCAGCTCCGCGGGGATCACCTTGTTGCGATCCCCCTGCATGGCACCGAAGAGCCGCACGAAATCGGGCGCCTCGTGGAGCTTGCGGAAGCGCTTCAGGTCGCCGGCGATGCGCTCGCGGATGCGCTGCACCTCGTCACGCTCGGGCATGTAGCGGCCTCCGTAGATGGCCACATGCTCCGGCCCGAGCTGGAAGTAGATCCCCGGAACGCCATGGTCCTTGCGCCCTTCAGGTGACACCAGGGCCGCGCAGTGCAGCTTGTACGGGGTCTTGTCGGTGCTGAAGCGGATGTCGCGGTTGATGCGGAAGATCGCGTCCTTGGGCTCGATGTGCACCCGCTTGTCCGCCACATGCACCCGGCGGATGATCTCCAGCACGAAGGCGTGGAACGGCTGCTTCACGCTCGTTTCGTAGCGCTTGCGGTTGGCATCGAACCATTCCTTGTGGTTGTGCTTCGCGAGGTCCTTGAAGAAGCGGTTGAAGTCGTCGGTGAACCAGGCCATGGGTGCTTACATTCGGGTTCCTTCCGCGCAAGTTGGCATGCGAACGCGCTCGTTGAACACCGCACCTGAACTTTTCGGACCGATGTACGTGGCCTCCGTTCCCAGCCCCATCGGCAAGGTGTACATCGAGTGCGACGGCGAGCGCATCACGCGGGTCTCGTTCGACGCGCTGGGCCGCGGGCACGGTGGCCGTGCACCGAAGATGCTGAAGGAGGCCCAGGAACAGCTGAAGGCCTACTTCGCGGGCCGCCGGAGGAAGTTCGACCTGCCCTTGTACCAGGTGGGCTCGGCCTACCGGAAGGCCGTGTGGGACCAGCTCAGCGGCGTGGCGTACGGCAAGGCCATCACCTACGAGCAGCTCGCGGCCACCGTGGGGGGCAACGCCCGGTCGGCCGGTACGGCCTGCGGCGACAACCCGCTGCTGATCCTGGTGCCGTGCCACCGCGTGGTGGGCAAGAACGGCCTGCTGAGCGGTTATGCCGGCGGCATCTGGCGCAAGAAGTGGCTGTTGGAGCACGAAGGGGTGCTGGCCAAGGAGCTCTTCGCCGGGGCGTGAGGCTCCCCTACCTTCGCCGCCCATGAGCCCACAGCAACTGGCCGAAAAGGTCGTGGCCCGCATGTACGACCATGACCCCTTCAGCATCTGGCTGGGGATCGAGCGGGTGCTTGTGCTTCCCGGCCTGTGCCAGTTGCGCATGACCGTGCGCGAGGAGATGCTGAACGGCTTCGCCATCGCCCACGGCGGCATCACCTATTCCCTCGCCGACAGCTGCCTGGCCTTCGCCTCCAACGCCCATGGCATCCAATGCGTGAGCGTGGAGACCTCCATCAGCCACACGCGCCCCGTGAAGGCCGGTGACGTGCTCACCGCCACCAGCGAGGAGAAGAGCCTGAGCCGGAGCATCGGCATCTACTACATCACCATCAACGACGCGCACGGCAAGCAGGTGGCCCTCTTCAAGGGCACGGTGTACCGCACCGGCAAGCCCTGGTTCCCCGAAGCGCCATCGAACCCCTGAGATGAACGCAGCCTACCTCGTCGACGCCGTCCGCACCCCCATCGGCTCCTTCGGCGGCAGCCTGGCCCCTGTGCGGGCCGACGACCTTGCGGCCCATGTGCTGAAGGCCCTGCTGGACCGCAACCCCGGTCTGGACCCGGCCGCCGTAGAGGACGTGATCCTGGGCTGTGCCAACCAGGCCGGCGAGGACAACCGCAACGTGGCGCGCATGGCCCTGCTGCTGGCCGGCCTTCCGGTGAGCGTGCCTGGCGAAACGGTGAACCGCCTCTGCGCCTCGGGCATGGGCGCCGTGGTGAACGCGGGCCGCGCCATCGCCGCGGGGCACGGCGATGTGCTCATCGCCGGCGGGATGGAGCACATGACCCGTGGGCCCTGGGTGATCAGCAAGACCAGCACGCCCTACGGCCGCGATGCGCAGATGTTCGACAGCAGCTTCGGCTGGCGCTTCGTGAACCCGCGCATGAAGGAGCGCCACGGCGTGGACGCCATGGGCGAGACCGCCGAGAACCTGCTGGAGACGCACGCCATCACCCGCGAGGCGCAGGACCGCTTCGCCCTGTGGAGCCAGCAGAAGGCCGCGGCCGCTCAGGCCAGCGGTCGGCTGGCGCGCGAGATCGCCCCGGTGGACATCCCCCAGCGCAAGGGCGACCCTGTGCGTTTCGCCCAGGACGAGTTCGTGAAGCCGAAGACCACGATCGAAGGGCTCGCCGCACTGAAGCCCGCCTTCCGGAAGGACGGCTCGGTGACCGCCGGCAACGCCAGCGGCCTCAACGATGGTGCGGCGGCCGTGCTCGTGGCGAGCGAGGCCGGTCTGAAGGCGCATGGCCTGAAGCCCCTGGCCCGCATCGTGAGCAGCGCCGTGGTGGGTGTGGAACCCCGGATCATGGGCATCGGCCCGGTGGGCGCCACCAACCTCGCCCTGAAGCGCGCCGGGCTCACCCTGGACCAGCTGGACGTGATCGAGCTCAACGAGGCCTTCGCCGCGCAGGTGCTCAGCTGCACCCGTGACCTCGGTCTGGCTGACGACGACCCGCGCATCAACCCCAACGGCGGCGCCATCGCCCTGGGCCATCCCTTGGGCATGAGCGGAGCGCGGCTGTTGCAGACCGCCGCCTTGGAGCTCCACGACCGCAACAAGCGCTACGCCCTGTGCACCATGTGCATCGGGGTGGGGCAAGGCTACGCCACCGTGATCGAGCGGGCCTGATCGGCGCGGTCCTTGGAACGGCCGATCCCCTGACGACCTCTATTTTCACGTCCCCTTCGCGGAACCTTCACACCACCATGCACCTCCGGAACCTCACCCGAACCCTGCTCATCCCCACCGCACTCGCCGTTGCCCTGCCCACCCTCGCCCAGGAGAGCAAGGTGCGCGTGAAGGTGGTGGAGGAAGCCGAGAACAAAGCCGGCAAGGAGCTGGGCGTCACCAAGATCGTGAAGGGTGATGCCGGTTCGGTGGTGGTGCTGCGCACCAAGGGCGGCAAAGCGGCGCTGGGCGGGCTCAGCCAGGTGCAGACCGACTGGTCGTTGTGGGCCTATGCCGCGGAGACCATGGCCCCGATCAAGAACGACAAGCCCAAGATCGTGTGGGGCGAAGGTCCGGTGACGCTGGAGACCATCGAGCACTTCAACAAGCAGTTCCGCCTCATCGCCAGCAAGCCCGACCCGGAGCGCAACGTGCTGCTGATCCTGCAGCAGGCGCTGAGCCCCCGCAGCTTGACCGGTAAGGGCGCCCAGCTCATCACCGAGATCCGCTACGACCGGCTCGGCAAGGGACCGGAGTACTTCCAGGCCAACGTCCACGTGGGCTTCAACACGCTCGTGAACGCCGACAGCACCAAGCTGCTGCTGCAGCTCACGCCCAACACCACCACCCGCAGCGCGGGCTGCCCGGTGTACGCCATGGTGCTCGACAAGGACCTCAAGCCCCTGTGGAACTGGACCCTGCAGACCGATGCCGCCGCCCGTGAGGTGCGGATCCTCGACACCCAGGTGGACAAGGCCGGGGCGGTGTGGTACCTGATCAAGAACGTGTCCGACCCTGCCCCCAAGACCAAGGGTGAGCTGGGGTATTCGCTCGCGCTCTACAAGCTCGACAGTGCCGGCCAGCGCGTGGTGCCCATCGACCTGCCCGGCGCCGACCAGGCCATCGACGCCACCTTCGCGCTCAAGGGGAACGGCGACGTGATCGTGGCCGGTGCCTATGGCACCAACGAGTTCAACCGCAACGAGACCGTGGGCCTGTACTTCAATACGCTCTCGGGCAACGAGCTGAAGTGGGGGAACTGGAAGACCAACGAGCTGGTGAAGCAGGAGGTGATGGTGAAGACCCGCAAGGAGGAGCGCCTGCAGAACGACATCGTGATCGACCGGGTGGTGCCCAAACGCGACGGAGGGGCCTACCTGGTGGCCCGTGGCAGCGCGCTGGTCACCGTGATGGTGAGCGACCTGAGCGGAGCGAAGAAGCCCAAGACCAGCTGGGACGATTGGGACCTGCACGTGATGGAGCTGGGCCCCGCCGGCGACCTGAAGTGGTACCGCCAGATCGACCGCAGCATGTCGTACGAGAACGACAGGCCGGGCCGCCTGATCACCACCGGGTTCGACGATCAGCTCTTCATCTTCCTGAACGACGACCTGGGCAACTCCGAGAAGCGCAAGGCCAAGGAGGAGCTTGCCACCATCACCGGCTGCAAGGACGCCATCCTGTTCGAGTTCAAGCCCGACGGCACGGAGAAAGCGCGCGCGGTGCTCACCGAAGGCCCGGGAGGATGCCTGCACCCCTCCTCCATCTGGCGCCTTGGTGCCGGCACCATCGCCACCTTGGGGGCCGGCGGCTTCGACGGCGACGGCGCCGTTCCGGTGCTCATTCAGCTCAGCAAGGACGCCCGGAAGTAAACTTGCGCCCTCAGACGGACCGACCATGCTCCCCCAGGAACAGATCAACACCTTCATCGCCGAACAGGACGAGTGGAAGCGCCGCATCCTTGTGCGGTTGCGCCAGCTCATCCACCAGGCCGACCCCAACATCGAGGAGACCTGGCGCTGGGACAAGCCCCACTTCGACCACAACGGCATCATGGTGGGCATGGGCGCCTTCAAGGAGTTCGTGAGCGTGTGGTTCCACAAGGGCGGGCTCATCAAGGACCCGAAGAAGCTCTTCGAGCCGCAGGCCAAGGGCGACGAAAAGGGCATGCGGGCCTACAAGATCCGTGAGGGCGAGGGCATCAACGAGGCCGCCTTCTCCGACCTGGTGAAGAAGGCCATCGCCCTGAACGCCAAGGGCACCAAGGTGACCGATGCGCGTGGCCCGCGCAAGGCGCTGGTGGTGCCGGAGGAGCTTGAATCGGTGCTGCGCAAGGACCCCACCGCGTGGGCGAACTGGGAGGCCTTCACATACGGCCACAAGAAGGAGTACGCCGAGTGGGTGGCCGATGCCAAGCGCGAGGAGACCCGCAAGCGGCGCATCGCACAGGCCCTGGAGATGATCCGCGAGGGCAAGGGGCAGAGCGAACGCACCAAGGCTTAACAGTTCTTCACACCGCGCACCGGCGCCCCGGGTGCGGGTCCGGTACCTTCGGCGAAGCCATCGGCCATGGAGATCCGCATCGAGGACCTGACCAAGCGCTACGGTGCACAGACCGCCGTGGACGCGATCAGCTTCACCGTGCGCGCCGGCGAGGTGCTCGGTTTCCTGGGCCCGAACGGGGCCGGCAAGACCACCACCATGAAGCTGATCTGCGGGCTCACCGCCGCGGATGGCGGGCGCATCACCGTGGGAGGCCGCGATGTGGAGCGCGAGCCCGAGGCCGTGCGCCGGATGATCGGTTATCTGCCCGAAAGCAACCCCCTGTACGAGGACATGCCCGTGCTCGACCTGCTGCGCTTCACGGCCCGTATCCAGGGCGTTCCCGCCGACCGCATCAACGACCGCCTCTCCGCCATGGTGGAGGCCTGCGGCCTCGAACGCGAGAAGCACAAGCGCGTGGGTGAGCTCAGCAAGGGCTACCGCCAGCGCGTGGGGCTCGCCCAGGCCATGGTGCACGACCCCGAGGTGCTCATCCTCGACGAGCCCACCACCGGCCTCGACCCCAACCAGATCGTGGAGATCCGCGAGCTCATCAAGGAGCTGGGACGCGCCAAGACCGTCATCTTCAGCACGCACATCCTGCCCGAGGTGGAGGCCACCTGCGACCGCATCCTCATCATCGACAGGGGCCGCATCGTGGCCGATGGAGGTCCTGCCGAACTGCGCGGCCGCGCCCAGGGCAGTGGCGTGTTGCGCGCCACCGTGGAGGATGCCGAGCGGACCACGGTGCTGGAGGCCCTGCGGGGGCTGGACGGCGTGGACGACGCGATCCCCGGCAGCGGGCCGCACGAGGTGGTGCTCCGTCTGGCGCCCGGCGCCGTGGTGGAACGGGCGGTCTTCCAGCTCTGCGTGCGCAACGGATGGACGCTCACCGGCCTGGTGCGCGATGAGACCCGCCTGGAGGACGTGTTCCGCGAACTCACCCTCGCCTGATGCGCAAGAGCTGGATCATCGCCCGCCGTGACCTCGCCTCGTTCTTCGACGGCGCCATGGCCTACATCCTGCTCACCGTGTTCCTGGGTGCGTGGGGCTTCTTCACCTGGTGGTACGGCGCCTGGTACCCTGACGTGTTCGTGAACGGCCAGGCCGACCTCACGCCCTTCTTCCAAAGCGCCTATTGGACGCTCTTCGTCTTCATCCCCGCCCTCACCATGCGCAGCCTCGCCGAGGAACGGCGGAGCGGCACCCTCGACCTGCTGCTCACCCGCTCGGTCACCGACTGGCAGGTGGTGATGGGCAAGTTCCTTTCCAGCCTGCTGCTCATCGTCATCGCCCTGCTGTGCACCCTGCCCTACTACGCCGTGGTGGCCTCCATCGGTCCCTTGGACCACGGTGCGGCCATCTGCGGCTACCTCGCCCTGTTCTGCATGAGCGCGGCCTACGTGGCCATCGGCATCCTGGCCAGCAGCTTCTCCCGCAACCAGATCGAGGCCTTCCTCATCGGCATGCTCATCATCCTGGTCTTCCACGTGGTGTTCGCCGTGGTGCCATCGAACCTGCTCGGGCCCACCGGTGAGCTGGTCCAGTTCCTGAGCACGGCCGACCATTTCGAGAGCATGTCGCGCGGGGTGGTGGACAGCCGCGACCTCGTCTACTTCCTCAGCATCCTGGTGCTGGCCTTGGTGCTCGCGGAGATCAACCTGGCCAAGCGGCTGTTCCGACGCCCATGAGAACGCGCACCAAGGCCCTCGCGTTCGTGCTGCTGCTCGTTGCGGCCGTGGTGCTGGCGAACGCCATCTCCCGCTCTGCGCACCTCCGGCTCGACCTCACCGGCGACAAGCGCTTCACGCTGAGCCGCGCCACGGTGGACATGCTCGACAAGCTGCCCGAGTCGGTGACCGTGACGGCCTACTTCACCGAGGACCTGCGGCCTGACCTGGCGCTGGTGCGCGAGGAGCTGAAGGACCTGCTGGTGGAATACGCCGAACGCAGCCACGGCAACGTGCAGTTCGAATTCGTGGACCCGGGCCGGGCCGACAGCTTGGAGCGGCAGGCCCAGGAGGACGGCGTGAGCTGGGTGCTGGTGAACACCCGCGAAAAGGACAAGGCCGAGCAGGTGAAGGCCTACATGGGCGCGGTGGTGCGCATGGGCGAACAGAGCGCCACCATCCCCCTGTTGCAGCCCGAGAGCGCGCTGGAGTGGGAGCTGAGCTCGGCCATGAAGCGCGTAAGCTTCAAGGACAAGCCGGTGGTGGGCCTGGTCATGGGCCACGGTGAGCCCGGCTTCGACCGCATGCCCCAGCTCGAGCGCTCGTTGAGCGTGCTGTACGGTGTGGAGCCGATGGCCATCTACGACTCCTTCCCCATCCACGACCGTTTCTCCGCGTTGCTCTGGATCGACCCGACGGATTCCATCCCACCGGGCCACCTGCTCCGCCTGGAGGAATACCTGGGCAAGGGCCGCGGCCTGGTGATCGCCTACTCCAAGGTGACCAGCGACCTCGGCCGGTCGCCGGTGATCGACGTGCGGAACAACGCCCTGGAGACCTGGCTCGCGGGCAAGGGTTTGCGCTTCGCGCCGCAGGCCGTGGTGGACGCCAACTGCGGGCAGGTGCAGGTGCTGCAGCAGCGCGGCATGTTCACGGTGCCGGTGCCCGTGGCCTTCCCCTACTTCCCCTTGATCACCAGCTTCGACAAGCATCCGATCTCCGCCGGCCTTGACGCTGTGCTCATGCAGTTCTGCACGCCCATCACCTTCATGGGGGACACCACCGCGGTACGTTGCACGCCCCTGCTCCGCACGAGCGCACGGAGCGGCCTGCTCGATGCGCCGCACGTGATCGACATCCAGCACCAGTGGAACGATGCCGAGCTCAGCGCAGGCCCGCAAACGGTGGGTGTGGCATTGGAAGGCCGCCTTTCTCCGGGGAACCCCGCGCGCATGGTGGTCTTCTCCAACAGCACCTTCCCCTTGAACGCCGGTGGGGCCCAACCCACGGCCATCAACCCCGACAACGTGAACGTGGTGGTGAACGCGGTGGATTGGGTGACCGACAGCACAGGCTTGATCGAGCTGCGAAACAAGGGTGTGCATTTCCGCCCGCTCGATCCCTTGAGCGACGCTTACCGGGCCGCGCTGAAGTGGGGCGTGAGCCTGGCGCCCATCGCCCTGGTCCTCCTCTTCGGTCTCTTCCGCCTGCGCTGGCGCCGAAAGCAGCGCGAACAACGCATGCAGCCCCACCATGTTCGGTAACGTAAGGATGAAGGCGCTCGTCGCCGTGGTGCTCGTCATGGCCCTCCTCTGGTTCGTGGGCGACCGCTTCGGGATGCGCGCCAAGGAGCGCACCTTCCACGATGTGGTGATGGAGCTGGACACCGCCCAGGTGCGGGCCTTCACCATCAGTTCCGCGCGCAAGGGCCGCACCCCGATGCGCTTCTTCCGCGACGGTGGGCTGTGGCGGCTGACCGCCGGCACCGACACCTTCCGGGTGGAGCGCGATGCCGTGCTCGATGTGCTGGGTCCGCTGGGCGGCCTGCGGGTGAAACGGCAGGTGGGCACCATGGACCTGGTGAAGGACCGTTACGACCTTTCCGACACGCTTTGCGAGCACCTGGAGATCGAGCTCGCCGACGGCGACCGGCGCGAGCTGCTGGTGGGCGCGAGCACCTTCAGCCCCAAAGGCCCCTGGTCGCACGTGAACGTGCCCGGCGAGCAGGAAGTGTACGCGGTGGACGGCAAGCTGAGCATGGCCACCGAGATGAAGGTGGACGAATGGCGGCCCCGCACCGTGGTGGACGGCGATTCGCGCAATTGGTCGCGGCTGCACTTCCGCTTTCCCGGCAACGACTACACGCTGGAACGCGTGAACGGTGAATGGCGGCTCGACGGTGGTTCGTGCGACACCGCGCGGGTGGAGAAGTACGCCATGAGCCTCTCGAAGAGCGATGCGCATTTCGTGGCGATGGGCGTCAGTGCCGACCAACTGCCCGAGGTGGCGGAGCTGGAGGTGCAGGACCGGTCCAGACCATCGCCCATCGTGGTGAAGCTGTACGCCACGCCCGATGGACGCTTCCTGCTGCACAGCACCTGCAACCCGGACAATCTGCTCTGGTTCGATGGCGCACGCGAGGTGCCGCGCCTCTTCAGGCCCCGGGAGAGCTGGCTGGTCGGCGCGCCCCCCGCGGGTCCGCCCATGTGACCTACCTTGGACGCGGACCCCTTGTTCCGCATGCGCAACCTGCTCCAACGCGTGGACCGGCTCATCCTGGCCGCCCCGCACCGCAGCCTCGGCGCCATCGTGCTCCTGGCCCTGCTGCTCGCCTCCGCCCGCCTCATCACCAACCCGCCTTCGCTCCAGGACGACCAGACCGACAACTGGTGGCCGGTGGCGCTGAGCGTGCTCGATGGTCACGGGTTCCGGTCGTGCCTGCCCTTGTACTTCCCATCCTGCGGTCCGGGCAACGACCTCAGCGCCATGCGCGAGCCACTGCCTGTGCTGGTGTGCGCGGCGCTCGCCGGCCTGCATCGCTCGCTCATGACCGTGGCCCTCTTCCAGGTGCTCGTGTTCCTGGTCACGGTGGTGCTGGTGCACCGGTTGGCGCGCCGGCTGGCCAGCGAGCGGGCGGGGCTCTTCGCCGCGCTCCTCTGGGCCTGCTACCTGCCCGTGATCCAGGTGCTGCCGCAGGTGGGCGGCGACATGCTCGCCTGCCTGGGTTGCGCCGGGGCCACGCTCGCCTTTCTGCATGCCCGTAAGCAGGGCGGCACGATGCGCTGGGTGCTCGCGGGCGCGGCGCTCGGCGTGGCCGCCTTGAGCCGCACGGCCCTGATGGGGCTGGCCCTCCCCTTCGGCCTCGCCCTGCTGTGGCCCCTGCGCGGCCATGACCTGCTAGCACGCTTGAAGCACGCCGTGGTGTACGGCATCACCTTCATCGCCCTGATGGCCCCATGGACCCTGCGCAACCACGCGGTGTTCGGTCGCTGGGTGGTGGGCAGCACGCTCACCGGCTACAACCTGTTGCGCCACAACCACCAACTGGGCACGGAACCCCTGTACCGCTACATCGCCGCCGACGAAGCGGAACCCGTGACGCGCGCAGCCCTGGCCCGCCACGCGGAGCTCACCGGAACGGAGAACGAGGCCGAGGTGGACGCCGTGTACAGGTCCGAAGGCAACGCCGCCGTGAAGGCCCATCCGATGGATTACCTCAAGCTCTCCATGTGGCGCGCTGTACCGCTGTGGACGAACTACGGCGTGGTGCAGGCCTACGGCGAACGCTGGAAGCCCGTGGACTCCGCCATGCTGGTGATGCAGGTGGTGCTCCTCGCACTCTTCCTGTCCGGCCTGCGGAAGGGCGGTGCGCCCGCCCTGCTGCTCGCCGCGCTGGTGCTCGTGTTCTGCGCCAGCCACATGCTGGTGGTGTGCCGCATGCGCTACCTGGTGCCCCTGATGCCCCTGGTGATCGCCGTGGGCGCAGGCACCCTCGACCGCCTGTGGCGGCGTATGGCAGGCCTGTAGCTGTCCACACCCCGCGGTGGATGCCGGGGGCGGCCTGCGCGTCGCACGCGGGCGCGAAGGCCGTGACCTTTGGGCTTTCATGCGCCCCATCCGCATCCTGCCCCAGCCGGACGACAGCACCTGCGGTCCCACGTCGCTCCATG